>CAVQGR010000003.1:0-607796 GCA_963712105.1 uncultured beta proteobacterium | reverse complement strand
GGGCTGGCCGGCATGGTCGACCCGGTGCGGCCGGGGGTGGCAGAGCTGATCGAGGCCTTCCATCGCGCGGGATCGACACGGTGATGATCACCGGCGACCAGAGCACTACCGCCTACGCCGTGGCCCGGAGCTGAATCTGGGCGGCGAGGGGCTCGCTCGGAAGATTCTCGACTCGGCCGAGCTCACCTGACGCAAATCGACCCCGAGCGCCCTCCGGGCTCTCGCGAAGAGCGTGCCACGGTCTACTCCCGCGTCAGCCCGGCCCACAAGCTGCGTATCGTGCAGGCGCTGCAGGCGGCCGGGCGAAGTCGTGGCCATGACCGGTGACGGCATAAACGACGGCCCGGCCCTCAAGGCGGCGGACGTGGGCATCGCGATGGGCCGGAACAGGTACCGACTCGCCCGCGAGGTGGCGGACGTATCATGGAGGGCGACAAGCTGGACAGCCATGATCCGCGCCGTTCGGGATGGCCGCACTACCTACCGCAACATCAGAAAGTCGGTGCGCTTTTTCTCTCGCCACCAACCTGACCGAGATCATGGTGACGTTCACTCGCCCTGGCCGTCGGGCTAGGATCGCCCGCTCAACGCCATGCAACTATTGTGGATCAACCTGATCTCGGACATCTTCCCGGGACTTGCGCTCTCGCGCGAAGCGCCCGACCCGGAAGTGATGGCGCAGCCGCCGCGGCCGACCGGATCGCCGCTCTTCTCCGGCCAAGATTTCCGCGCTATGGCGGCGGAGGCCGGCATCATCAGCGCCGGTGCCATGGCGGCCTACGGGTTCGGCATCAGCCGCTACGGCCGGGGGCCGCAGGCCGGATCCCTCGCCTTTCAGACCCTCGTCTTCAGCCAGCTCCTGCACGCCTTCACCTGCCGCTCCGAACGCCACAGCGTCTTCGAGCGCGGGGGCCCCCAAAAAAACCCCTACCTCAGCTTGGCGGTGGGGGGCTCGCTGATACTGCAGGCCCTCACCCTGTTCATCCCGGGCCTGAGGGCTCTCCGGCCTCGCGCCGCCGCGGCTTGCGGATGCCGCGGTCATCGGGGTCGGCGCCCTGCTGCCGTTTGTCGCCAACGAGACGCGCAAGCGAACCCTGGTCGACGCGGCGGCCGCAGCCTCCGAAGCGGCTTCCCGGTGGAACGGCACCTCCGGGGGCGGCCGAGGGCTTCGACACCCATTCCAGCCAAGAGGAGACAACGTGATCTTCACATCCGAATCCGTCACTGAAGGCCATCCGGACAAGCTCTGCGACCAGATCAGCGACACCATCGTCGATCATTTCCTGAGCAGGACCCGTACGCCGCGTGCGCGCCGAGTGCGCCGTGTCGAGCGCGATCCTCTTCATCGCGGTGCGCTACGCCTCCGACGCCAAGGTGGATTTCTCCTACCTCGCACGCAAGGTGATCCAGCGCATCGGCTACGATCAGCCGGACTTCAACGCCAAGATCTGCAGCATCCTCTCTGCGCCGCAGGAGCTGCCCCTCAACATGGCCCACCGCTTCGACGAAACCAAGCTTTCGGACAAGGAGATCGACAAGGTGGCGGCCAAGAACCAGGTGACCCTCTTCGGGTTCGCCTGCGACCAGACCCCGGCCCATGCCCCTGCCGATCTGGCTGGCCAACCGGCTCGCCAAGCGGCTGGGGGAAGTGCGGCACGCCAAAAGGCTCCCCTATCTTCTGCCGGATGGAAGGGTCCAGGTGGCGGTGGCCTACCAGCGTCGCCGGCCGGCCCGCATCCATGGGGTCACGGTCATGGCGAGCCTCGAGCACCCGAAGCAGGTGGACGCAAAGACGCTGACCGCCGACCTGATGGAGACCGTGATCGAACCGGTGTTCGCGAACGAGCCGATCCGGCCGGACAAGGAGACGCGCATTCTGGTCAACCCCGACGGACCCTACCAGGGGGGCCCGACCCACCACTCGGGTCTCACCGGCCGCAAGAGCGCCGTCGACACCTACGGCGAGTACGCCCGCCACAGCGGGGATGCGCTGAGCGGCAAGGACCCCATGCGGGTCGATCGGGTAGGCGCCTACGCCGCGCGTTACGCCGCCAAGAACATCGTGGCCGCCGGGCTGGCGGCCGAGTGCGAGGTGATGCTGAGCTACTCCATCGGGATCACGAGGCCGGTGAGCCTGGAGATCCAGACCTTCGGCACGGGGAAGCTGCCGGACGAAAAAATTCGGGATATCCTCGAGCGGCAGTTCGAATTTCGACTGGCCGGCATCATGAAGCACTTCCGGCTGCGGCATCTGCCCTCCAAGCACACCGAGGGCTATTTCCAGCGCCTGGCGGCTTACGGCCACTTCGGGCGCGAGGACCTCGATCTGCCGTGGAAGAAAACCGACAAGGCCGAGGCGCTCAAGGCCGATTGAGGAGGTGATTTTGCCATGAACTGGGTGTTGCTGTCCCTCGCCGCCCTTGCTGCAGAAGGTCGCGGCGGCGTTGAAGCTGTCGGGCGACGACGCCGGGCGCGGAGACGCCGCGACGGGCGAGTGGCGGGAAGGCATCATCACCCGCAGTCCGCTGATGGAGGATCTGCTTCGGCAGGCCAAGCTGGTAGCCGACTCGGATGCCAGCGTGCTGATCTACGGCGAATCGGGCACCGGCAAGGAGCTCCTTGCCCGCGCCATACACCGGGCCAGTCCACGTCGCGACCGGTCGTTCGTGGCCGTCAACTGCGGGGCGATTCCGGGCGACCTGCTCGAGTCGGAGCTTTTCGGCCACGCCCGCGGAGCATTCACCGGCGCGGTTCAGGCGCACAAGGGACTGTTCCAGGCGGCTGATGGCGGCACCCTCCTGCTGGACGAAATCGGTGACATGCCGCTGCCGCTGCAGGTCAAGCTGCTGCGCGTGCTGCAGGAGGGGGAGGTGCGGCCGGTCGGGTCCACACAGGCGATCCCGGTCGATGTCAGGGTCGTTTCCGCGACGCATCGCGATCTCGATGCGCAAAAGGCCTCGGGGCAATTCCGCGAGGATCTGTATTACCGGCTGAACGTCGTTTCGCTGAAATTGCCCGCGCTGGCCGAACGACCGGAGGACATCCCGGTGCTGGCGGCGCATTTCCTGCGCAGCCTGGCCGAGCGCTATCGCAAGCCGGCGCCGAAACTGGCGCCCGATGCGATGGCGTTGCTGGTCGCGGCGCCGTGGCCCGGCAACGTGCGTCAGCTGCTCAACCTGCTCGAGCAGTCGCTGGCCTTGACGACTACGACGGTGATTCCGGCGACGCTGGTGCAGAACGCGCTCAAGGAGGACGCTGCCGCGATGGTGCCCTTCGAGGAGGCGCGCAAATCGTTCGAGCGTGACTATCTGGTGCGCCTGCTCAAGATCACCGGCGGCAACGTCACCCAGGCCGCGCTGCTGGCCAAGCGCAACCGGACCGAGTTCTACAAGCTATTGCAACGGCACCGGCTGGAGCCGTCGATGTTCAAGGAAACCAAATAGCCGCGTTGCGGAAAACGGCTGTCGGGTAATAGCGACAGCAATTACTCCCTGTAATCATCGACTTAATGCTGTTGTCATGATTGCTGTCGGCGGTACGCGACAAACAGTCACGCCGCGACCGTGCTGAATGCCTGCCATTGCCCGGTCGACAGGCATCCTGGCACATGGCTGAACCAACGGCAGCGCGCTCGGGAAAAACAAAAGAATTGTCAAGTGGCATGACGTTTGCTTGTAAAAGGGTGAATGCAGGATTCACTCTACGAGGCGGTCATGTCCACGTTTGCGCCGGAGTTTTCCCAGTACTGGATGCCAGGCGTTTCGGCGCACGAAGAGGTGCGTGCCGAGTCCCGTGACGAGGATCTGCGCAATCAACAGGCGGCGCTCGAGGAACTGGCCGAGCGGGTCAACGCGGCGCGCAGCGTCGTCTAGGAACCATTTTCAGGCGCCCCCGGGCGGCGTACACCCGGCCCCCCGGAGAGGGGCAATCTCCCTCCATTCTTCGGAACCCCCTTGCCCGCTAACCTCCTCCCGGCGGGCTTTTTTTTGCCCGTTGCGTGACGCGGTCGGATCGGGGTGTCCGGTGTTGCGGGACGGCTCGTGCCCCGTGTCGGCTCAAACCGCTATGGGAGCCTTCAACGCCGGATGATGGTGGTAGCCGGCGATCTCGAAGTCCTCATAACGATAGTCGAACAGCGTCGGCGGCCGCCGGGCGAGGACCAGTCGCGGCGGTGACAGGGGCTCGCGGGCAAGCTGGACGTCGACCTGTTCGAGGTGGTTGAGGTAGAGATGGCAATCGCCACCGGTCCAGATGAAGTCGCCGATCGCCAGATCGCACTGCTGCGCGACCATGTGCGTCAGCAGCGCATAGCTTGCGATGTTGAAGGGCACGCCGAGAAAGATGTCGGCACTGCGCTGGTAGAGCTGGCAGGATAGCCTGCCGTCGGCGACATAGAACTGGAAGAACGCATGGCAGGGCGCCAGCTTCATGCGTGGAATGTCGCCCACGTTCCACGCCGACACGATCAGCCGGCGCGAGTCGGGATTGCGCCTGATGTCGGCCACCAGATTGGCCATCTGGTCGATGTGCTCACCCCCGGAGGCCGGCCAGGATCGCCACTGGTAACCATAGACGGGTCCGAGATCGCCATTGGCGTCGGCCCACTCGTCCCAGATGGTGACGCCGTGCTCCTTGAGGTAGCCGATATTGGTCTCGCCCTTCAGAAACCACAGCAGTTCGTGGACGATCGCCTTGGTGAACACCTTCTTGGTGGTCAGCAGCGGAAAGCCGGCGGCGAGATCGAAACGCATCTGGTAGCCGAATACCGACAGCGTGCCGGTGCCGGTGCGATCGTTCTTGCGCCGGCCGTGGTCGCGCACGTGGCGCATGAAGTCGAGGTAGGCCTGCATGGATCGTCGAACGCGGGATTGAGAGTGGCGCAGAGCGCCCGATCACGCATTCTAGCGGAGCGGGACGGCGTTGCCTGTGTCATTGCGCGTTTGGTGCGAGCGGTCCCGGCCGGTGGATGCCGCCGGCGCAGTTGCCACAGCACCCAGGCAGCCGCGCTCAGGGGGGCGGAATCGCGCCCTTGCGCTCGACGATCAGGCCGTAGGCCTGCGGTTCGCGATGCCGCTCGAAATTGAAGGTGGTGTTCTTGTACGACAGGGTCAGGTCGAGGTCGCAGCGGGCGATTGCCAGTTCGTCGCCGACGGTCGAGCAGGCCGCGACGATCTCGCCCGAGGGGGCGACGATAATCGAGTTACCGATCTGGTCGACGCCTTCTTCCGTTCCCGCCTTGGCGACACCCACGACCCAGCTGCCGTTCTGGTAGGCGCCGGCCTGCATCACCAGCTCGTTGTGAAAGTGTGAAAGGTTGTCGTGCTCCGGGGCCGGTGGATTGTGCACCGGCGTGTTGTAGCCCAGGAGCACCATCTCGACGCCCTGCAAGCCCATGACACGGTAAGTCTCCGGCCAGCGGCGATCATTGCAGATGCACATCCCCATGATGCCGCCGAACGCGCGGTATACCGGGAAGCCCATGTTGCCGGTCTCAAAGTAGCGTTTCTCAAGATGCTGGAATTCTCGCCAGGGCTCGTGCTCGCGATGACCCGGCAGGTGCACCTTGCGGTACTTGCCGACGATGGCCCCGGTCTTGTCGACGATGATCGACGTGTTGAATCGCCGGGTGCGGCCCTGCTCATCGGCGAGTTCCGCGTAGCCCAGGTAGAAACCGATGCCGAGCTCTCGAGCCAGATCGAACAACGGCCGGGTCGCCGGACCCGGCATCTCGCGCTCGAAAAACGCGTTGACATCCTCCTCTCGCTCGAAGTACCAGCGGGGGAAGAAGGTCGTCAGCGCGAGCTCGGGAAACACCACCAGATCGCAGCCGTGGCTGCTCGCCTCCCGCATCAATGCAAGCAGGCGAACGACCACCTGTTCGCGGGTTTCCTCGCGGGCGATCGGACCGAGCTGCGCAGCAGCGACGGTAACAATACGGGACATGCGTCATTTCTCCTGGGAAGCCAACTCGAGCAGCGTATGCAGCAGTACATTCGCGCCTGTCGCAAGATCGGACGGCGCGGTATTTTCGGCGGGGTTGTGGCTGATCCCGCGGATGCTGGGAACGAAGATCATCGCCGCCGGGCAGATCCGCGCGAGCATCTGCGCATCGTGTCCGGCCCCCGAGGTCATACGCCGGCAGGAATGGTCCAACCTCCCGGCCACATCCTCGATTACGCCAACAATGTCCTGGTCGAACCGGACCGGCTCGAAACGGGCCAGGCGACGGGTGCCGATCTCGACGCCCTCATCGCGCGCCAGTTGCTCGAGAAAGGCCGCGAGTGCCGCTTCGGCCTGCTGCAGCTTCGCCTCGTCGGTATTGCGCAGGTCGGCAGTCAGCGTCGCGCGTGCCGCGATGACGTTGATCAGGTTCGGATGCAGGTCGATCTTGCCGACCGTGCAGACCTGGGCTCCACCCATCTCGCGCGCCAGCCCGCGCAGGAAGGCAGCAATCGCGGCGGCGCAGTAGCCTGCGTCGTGGCGCAGCCGCATCGGCGTCGTGCCGGCATGATTCGACTGCCCGGTAATCGAGATTTCCTGCCAGGAAATGCCCTGCAGGTCCTCGACCGCGCCGATGGTCAGGCCCTCGGCGTCGAGTACCGGGCCCTGCTCGATGTGCAGCTCGACGAAGGCGTGAGGCCGGTGCAGGCCGAGCTTGGCGTCGCCGGCGTAGCCGATCCTGCTCAGTTCGTCGCCGAGCACCTTGCCGTCGATCGACACGACCGCCAGCGCCTGCGCGAGATCCATCCCACCGGCATAGACCAGCGACCCCAGCATGTCGGGGGCGAACCGCGCCCCCTCTTCGTCGGTGAAGAAGGCGACCACCAGCGGCCGGCGGGTGGTGATGCCGGCGCAATTCAGCGTCTCGATGACTTCCAGGCCGCCGATCACGCCCAGGTTGCCGTCGTAGCGTCCTCCGGTGCGAACCGTGTCGATGTGCGAGCCGGTCATCACCGGCGCGACGTCTTCGGTTCCACGACGCAGCCCGAACACATTGCCGATCGGGTCGACGCTGACCTCAAGCCCGAGCTCGCGCATCCAGCGCACGACCAGATCGCGGCCCATGCGGTCCTCGTCGCTCAACGCCAGCCGGCAGCAGCCGCCATTGTCGATCGCGCCGATCCTGGCAAGCGCATCGAGCCGCCCAAGCAGCCGGTCGGCATCGATGCGCAGCGCGTCGACCCTGGTCGTCGGCGCTTTCATGCAAGCACTTCCTCGGCGTTCCTGCCAACGATGCTGCGATAGATTTCCGGGTCGGTGTCGCCCTCGCTTCCGAGCAGCAACACCCGCGAATTCGCGTTGAGCCCCAGCGCCTGCCACAGATCAGCGTGAGCGCGCGCCGCCAGCAATGCCGCAAGGCCGGCCGCGCCGGTTTCGCCGGAGACGACCGCCGGATCGCCGGCGACCGGCATCGCAAAGGCACGCACGGCCTCGAGCGCAAACCCATCGTCGACCACGACGTAGGCATCGGCGCCTGCCGAAACGATCTCCCACGCCAGCGGAGAGACCTCTCCGCAGGCAAGACCCGCCATCACCGTGTCGAGGTCACCTTCGACGACGACCGGCTTGCCCACCAGCGCGCTCTGGAAAAAACAGTCGGCACGGGCAGGCTCGACGACGATTATCGCCGGACGCCGCGGACCCCACTCAAGCCAGAAGCTGGCACACACCGACGCGGCCAGCGCGCCGACGCCCGCCTGCACGAACACATGCGTCGGCGCCTGCAGCCCGACCTGTCTGATGATCTCGTGCGACATCACGCCATAGCCGTGCATCACGTCGACCGGAATGTCGCGATAGCCTTCGTAGGTCGTGTCCGATACGACGGTCCAGCCGTTGCGCTGTGCTTCGGCGGCGGCGTGGCGCACCGAATCGTCGTAGTTGCCCGGTACGCGCAGAACCTCCGCGCCGTAGTGAGCGATGGCGGCGCGCCGGCCTTCGCTTACTGTCTGGTGAATGTAGATCACGCAACGGCAGCCGAAGAGCTGGGCTCCCCAGGCGACCGAACGACCGTGATTGCCGTCGGTTGCGCAGGTGACGGTCACTTCGGCGACGATGTCGCGCCACTTCCCGGCGATCACCTCCGCTGAACTGACCGGCTTGCCGCCATTGCGCGTCTCGATCCGTGCCTTCAGAAGCCTGAACACCGCATAGGCGCCGCCCAGCGCCTTGAAGCTCTTCAAACCAAAACGGTGGCCCTCGTCCTTGTAGGCGAGATCGGCGATGCCGAGCTTGGCCGCCAATCCGTTGAGCAGGTGCAGTGGCGTGGGCACATAGCCGGGCCAGCTCAAGATCTCGCGCTCCGCCGCGACAAATCCCGCAGCGCTGAGTATTGCGCTGCGCGTGGCTCCATAGGATTCCCCGCGCGCTGCAGCGCGCGGGTTCGGAAATACGCGGATGCCATCCGCCTGCAGAACATTCATCCGCGACACCTTTCGCCTACTTGTTGTTCTTTTCGATGTCGGCGAGCATCGCGTTCAGCATTGCGACACCCTCGGGGCCGAGCTGCTCCTCGATGATCTTACGCACTGCGGGTTGCGAGGACGCGGCGAACTTCTTCATCTCGGCGGCAGGAACCGCGTTGACCTTCATCTTCTTCGCCAGCTTCGGGATGCCCTTTTCCGTGGATGCCTCGATGATCCGCGAAATCCCCCGGCCGGCCTCGACCGCGACTTCGGCGGCATCGTCGACGATCTTGCGTTCCTCGGGCGTCAGGCCGTTGTAGAACTTCAGGTTGATGAACCAGAAGTACGGCGTGATCACGTGGTTGGTGATCGACAGATATTTCTGCACCTCGTCGAATTTCGCGAACGCGATGATCGGCACCGGATTCATCTGGCCGTCAGCGACGCCGGTCTGCAACGCGGTATAGACCTCGGCCCAGGGAAGGGCGGTCGGCTGTCCACCGAGCGAACGCACGATCGCCTCGTGCGTGGGCAATGTCATCGTGCGGATGCGCAAGCCGGACATGTCGGCCGCGCTGGTAATCGGCTTCTTGTTGTTGGAAATCGCGAAGAAACCACCTGAATCGAGCATGCCGAGCACCTTCAGGCCGGTCTTGGCCTGAAGGTCCGTGGAGAATTTCTTGCCGAAATCGCTGTGGATATCGATGACCCGGTTGGCGACGGCGATGTTCGGATACGCGAACGGCATGTCGAATACGCCGACCATCTTGTAGTGGGCCGCAACGCCGCCCGACGACGAGATCACCGCCTCGATGATTCCATCGCGCACCTGCTGGATCACCTCGTTGTCCTTGCCGAGTTGCCCGTTCGGGAAAAGCTGGACCTTGATCCCGCCGTTGGTCGCCGTCTCCACCAGGTTCTTGAACACGGCGGCCATCGCGCCGGAGTGGCTGTCGAACGGACTTTCGGGGTTCAGGTGCGCAAGACGCATGGTTTTCTGCGCGAACGCCGGCGAAGCGGCCAGCACTGCAACGACGGCGCCGGCCGCGACGGCAACTGCCAATCTCTTGAACGAAAGCATTGTCATTCCTCCTTGTTGAAGCAACTTGAAAAACGCCGCAGGCCCGCGGAGTGCGAATTGCGTCACTCCACCAGCCCCAGCAGACGCGGCACGAAAAGAGTCAGGTCCGGCCAGTAGGCGATCAGGACCAAGATCAGCACTTCGGCAATCAGGAACGGCCACAGCGCCCGCGCGATGCGCTCGATGCGCTCGCCGGTCACCGACGCCAGTACGAACAGGCACGCGCCGACCGGCGGCGTCATCAGCGAGATGTTCAGCGCGAGCACGATCATGATGCCCGCGTGCACGGGGTCCATGCCGATGGTCACGGTCAGGGGTGCCAGCACCGGCGCGAGGATCACCAGCATCGCGTTGATATCCATGAACATGCCGATCAGGAGCAGCAGCACGAGGATCAGCGCGATGATCACCTTGGGATCGTCGGAGATCGCAAGGAATGACGCGGCGATCATCTGCGGAATCTGGTTGAAGGTCATCCACCAGCCCAGGATCGATGCAGAGGCGATGATCAGGAACACGACACCGGTGATCCGCGCCGTACGGATCAGCATGTCGATCAGGTCGGGCCAGCGGAGCTTTTTGTAGACAAGCCCGCCCATCAGCAGCGCATAGAGCACCGCGACCGATGCGGCCTCGGTCGGCGTGGCGATTCCGGCCAGAATGCCACCGAGGATGATCACCGGCATCAGCAGCGCGCTCAGCCCGTCCTTGAACGCGACGAAGATCGAGCGCAGGCTTGGCCGGCCCTCGCCCTTGGGAAGCTTCCAGCGTCGCCCGAAAGCGGCGATCACCGCCATGCAGATCAGGCAGATCAACAGGCCCGGCAGGATCCCTGCCGCGAACAGCCCGGCGATCGACACGCCCATCAGCGAGCCGTAGATGACCATCAGATTCGACGGCGGGATCGTCGGCCCGATGATCGAGCCGGCGGCGGTGACCGCGCAGGCGAAGGGACGCGAATAGCCCTTCTTGACCATCGCCGGGACCAGCGTGTTGCCGAATGCCGCCGCGTCCGCGGTCGCGGCGCCGGTGAGTCCGGCGAACATCACCGAGGCCACCATGTTCGAGTGCGCCATCCCGCCACGGAGGTATCCGACCAGCGCGTCGGCAAGGCCGATCAGGCGGTCGGTGATCCCCGAGCGGTTCATGATCTCGCCGGCGAGGATGAAGAACGGCATCGCGAGGAAGGTGAACAGGTCGAGGCCGGCGAAGAAGCGCTCGGGCGCCATTGGAAAGAAGCGCCCGCCGGCGTCGATCGTCCACATGCCGACGATTCCGGCGATGCCGAGCACGTAGCCGATCGGCATGCCGAGCAGCAGCAGCACGAAAAAGGTGGTCGCGACAATGGTCATGGGAAGACGTGCTCCCCGTCACGGCGGATCCGAGCCTGATCGCGCACCGCGACCAGGATCAGCTGGACGGCGGCAAGCGCGGCGGACACCGGGACCGCCGCGAAGGGCAGGCCCTTGGACATTCCGTAGATCATCGTGAACGTTCTCGCGCCGCGCTCGACCATGCCGACGCCGTAGAAGGCCAGAAACAGGAAGAATGCAATTCCAAGCATGTCGACGATGCCGAGCAGCAGCCGGCGCGCGGGCAGCGGCAGTGCGCCGAACAATGCCTGCACGCCGATGTGCTCGCGACGGCAGATGCACGATGAGACTGCGAGCAAGCGCGACCCAGATCATCAGGTAGCGCGCGACCTCTTCGGTGAAGGTGATCGGCAGCGGCCACACGTAGCGCGCGAACACGCCGAGCCACACGTCGAGCACGAGCACGATCATCAGGCCGACGCAGATCCGGTCGATCAGCCAGGTCAGCCGCTCACTGGCGCGGTGCGCGGACTCGGCGATGCCGCCGAGCCCGGTCATGTCCCACATCGCTGCGCTCCTCCTGGATCGGGAAACCGATCGCGGCCGCGTCGGCAATGCGTCGCAACCATTGCGACAATGCCTTGCAGCCGTTCGTATTTGATCGTATTCTGAACCGATAATTTCAAAAACGCAAACAATGAAAAAACTGTTGCAGCTGCAATTGTCAACCGACAGGCAGGCCGGAGCGCCGAAACAGGTCCGCCGCGAGAAATCTCCCGCGCCACCTGATGTCGTTTCGAGGCGCGCGATCACGCTTGCGATGCGCATCGAACGCAGCTACCCGGACATGCCGCCGAGCGAGAAGTGCGTGGCCGACGTGCTCCTCGATTCTCCTGGCCGACTGGCCGCGTACTCGGCGACCGAACTCGCCGAGTATGCGAAGGCCTCGAAGGCAGCGGTGACACGGTGCATCCGAAGGCTCGGCTACAGCAGCTTCGCGCAGGCGCGCAGCGAAGCGAGAGGCGCGCTGCAGTGGGGCTCGCCGCTGTATCTTGCCGACGGCAACGGCAGGACCGTGGCGGCGGCGTCCCCCGGACTCGAGGCGCACTTCGCCGCCGACGTGGAGATTCTGAATCGCACGTGTTCAGCGTTGTCCGAGAGCGAACTGCTGGCCGCTGCGCAGGCGGTCGCGACCGCGCGGCGGGTCGTCGTGATCGGTTACCGCAACAGCCATCTTCTGGCGGGATTCGCGCGGACGCAACTCGGACTGCTGCGCCCCGGCGTCGAACTCGTTCCGACCGCCGGCGAGACGCTCGCCGAAGGGTTCGCCGAACTCGGGCGCGAGGACATCGTCGTCGCGGTGGGATTCAGGCGTCGCGTCCCCATCTTTATGCGCGCGATCGAAGCGGCGCATATCGCCGGGGCGCGAATTCTCTATCTGACCGACCCCGGGGGCAGCGTCGCGCCGCGAACCGCGACCTGGACGCTGCGTTGCCACTGTCGCGGCGCATCGCTGTTCGACAGCTACGTCGGTGCGCTAAGCGTGCTCAATTACCTGGCCAATCTTGTCGCCAAGATTCTCGGCGAGCCCGCCCGCAAGCGATTGCAGAACGTTGAGCGGATGCACGGGGAGCTGGGCGATCTGGTTTGACGAATCACGCATCGATTGAGCGGGCGTTTCCGAGCCCATCGGCGCCTGGTCGCAATCGATGCCGCGGGGCTGCTTGACTTCCTGAGCGAACTGGCTAGGCTGCGAAACTGCATGACTGGCAATACAGTCATATCTGCGGACAGGCATGCGCACAACATCGGCAGGGAAGTTTGGTACTCCACCGACCCGCAGGCACTGGTGGGCGCATTGATCGCGATTCTCGACCATCCCGACCGGCAGCGGACCGGGGCGTGAATCGGCGCCGCTTCCTGGCCGCTTCGCTCCCGAGCGTGGCGCTGATCGCCGGTTGCGACATCACGCTGTCGCACGGCGTCTTCAACGCCTGCGCCACCTCGCTCCCGCCCAGCCTGCGCGAACATCCGCTGGTGACGGCCGCCTGGAAGGGGATCGATCCACTCAAGGTATGGGACTGCCATTGTCACGTGTTCGGCAACGGGGATTCCGGTCGCGGACTCTGGTTCAACCCGGCCATGGAAAGCATCTGGCAGCCGCAGCGTTACCTGCAACGGCTGTTCTACCTCAATGCGGGCTGCGTCCACGACGAGCCGGGCAAGGTCGATGCGAGCGTGGTCGACCGGCTGCTGAACCTGTGCGAAGCGATGCCTGCGGGATTTCGTGCGCTGCTATTCGCTTTCGATTGGGCACGCGACGAAACCGGCGTTGCATTGCCAGAAATGTCGACGTTTCAGGTGCCTGACGAGTATGTCGCGGCGCTTGTCGCCCGGTATCCGGCGCGTTTCGTCTGGGCGGCGTCGATTCATCCCTACGATCCGCGCGCGCTGGATCGACTGGATGCGGCAGTGTCGCGCGGCGCGCTCGCGATCAAGTGGCTGCCGTCGGCGCAGGGCATCGATCCGGCGTCCCCGCGTTGCGATCGCCTCTATGCGCGGCTGGCGGCGCTGCGCCTGCCACTGATCACGCACGCCGGCGACGAGCGTGCAGTGCGCGGTTTCGGCGAGGCACTGGGCAATCCGCTCAAGCTGCGCCGCCCTCTGGACGCTGGCGTGCGGGTCGTGGTCGCCCATTGCGCATCATTGGGAACTGGGATCGATCTGGATCGGGCCGGGTCGCTGCCGGTCGCGAACTTCGATCTGTTCGCCCGCCTGATGGACGATCGCCGCTATGGCGCCAATCTCGCTGGCGACATTTCCGCGGTGACCCAGGGCAATCGCATGGACGTGGTGGCGGCGCTGCTGGCAAGACCGCAGTGGCACGCGCGGCTGCTCAATGGCTCCGACTACCCGCTTCCCGGCATCTTGCCGCTAGTCTCGCTGCCGGCGCTGGCTGATGCCGGGTTGCTCGACCGCGACGCCGTCGGACCGCTGCGCGAGTTGCGGGAGCACAATCCACTGCTGTTCGACTTCGTGCTCAAGCGCAGCCTGGCCAACGACGGCATGCGCTTTGCCGCATCGGTGTACGAGACACGCCGGTTTTTCTCCCGCCCTGCCTGAAGGCCCCGCCCATGTCCGCACCCAACCAGTTCGATCTCATGCGCGAGCGGCGCTTCGCACCGTTCTTCTGGACCCAGTTCCTGGGTGCCGGCAACGACAATGTCTACAAGAACGCGCTGGTGATATTCGTCGCCTTTCAGGCAGCGTCGCTGACTACGTTCGACGCGAACACGCTGGTGAATCTTGCGGCGGGCATCTTCATCCTGCCCTTCGTCCTGCTGTCGGCCACTGCCGGCCAGCTTGCCGACAAGTTCGAGAAATCGCGCCTGATCCGCCACATCAAGCTGTTCGAAATCGGCATCATGGTGATCGGCATCATCGGCTTCTGGCAACGCAATCTGGTGCTCATGTTCACGGCGCTGGCACTGATGGGCGTGCAATCGACCATCTTCGGTCCGGTCAAGTACGCGATCATGCCGCAGTCGCTCAGGACCGACGAGCTGGTCGGCGGTAACGGCCTGGTCGAGATGGGCACGTTCGTGGCAATTCTGCTCGGGACCATTCTCGGCGGCCTGCTGGTCGCGGCCGGCGCGGGTGGCCCGGTGCTGGTTGGAATCGTGACCGTGGCGATCGCCGTGGCAGGCTGGCTGGTGAGTCGCGGCATTCCGCACACGCCAGCCGTCGCGCCGGAACTGGTGATCAACTGGAATCCGATCACCGAATCCTGGCGCAGCCTGCGTTTCGCCAGCGGCAATCGCGTCGTCTGGCTGTCGATGCTGGGCATTTCCTGGTTCTGGTTTTACGGCGCGACCTTTCTCACCCAGCTGCCTAATTTCGCCAAGAACGTGCTGGGGGGCGACGAGCATGTGGTGACGCTGCTGCTGGCGGTTTTTTCCATCGGCATCGGCATCGGGTCGCTGCTGTGCGAGAGACTCTCCGGGCGCAAGGTGGAACTCGGGTTGGTGCCCTTCGGCTCGATCGGGTTGTCGCTGTTCGCGGTGGACCTGTGGTACGCCACGCGGTCGATGGAGGCCACGCAGATCGCCGGAGTCGGCTTCTTCCTGGCGCAGGCCGTGAACTGGCGTGTCCTTGCCGACCTGGTGCTGATCGGGTTGTTTGGCGGCTTTTACATCGTGCCGCTGTATGCATTGGTCCAGGAACGGTCGCAAGCGACGCACCGTTCGAGAATCATTGCCGCAAACAACATCCTGAACGCCCTGTTCATGGTGGCGTCGGCCGGGTTGGCAATCAGCCTGCTCGGGGTCGGCCTGTCGATACCGGCGCTGTTCCTGATCACCGGATTGATGAATGCGGCGGTGGCTGTGTACATCTATGGCCTGGTGCCGGAATTCCTGATGCGTTTCCTGGCCTGGCTGCTGATCCACAGCATGTACCGCGTGCGCAAGGAAGGACTCGACAACGTGCCCGAGGAAGGCCGCTGCGTCGTCGTCTGCAACCATGTCAGCTATGTCGACGCGATCGTCATCGCCGCCTGCGTGCGGCGGCCGATCCGTTTCATCATGGACCACCGGATCTTCAAGGTGCCGGTGCTGAACTGGCTGTTCCGTACCATGCAGGCGATTCCGGTCGCGTCGTCGCGCGAGGATCCCGCGGTCAAGCAGGCGGCGTTCGACGCGGCCGCGCGGGCGCTGGGTGAAGGCGAGATCGTCGGCATCTTCCCGGAGGGCCGGCTCACCGAGGATGGCGAGTTGGGGCCATTCCGGCCGGGCATCGAGCGCATCCTGGAAGAAACGCCGTCGCCGGTGGTGCCGATGGCGCTGTCGGGATTGTGGGGAAGTTTTTTCAGCCGCTCGCACAATGGCCGGGCGATGCGCCGCATGCGCGGCCTGTTTTCCAGGATCGCCTTCAGGGTTGCGCCGGCGGTGCCGCCGGAACTGGCCACGTCCGATGCGCTGCGCGCGCAGGTACTGGCGCTGCGCGGCGACCGACGCTAGCGGCGGGACGGCACACAGGCGCTTGGATCGGCGCGGGAGAACGGCATGGTTGGGCTCGGGATATTCATTGGCGCCGCCATCGGCGCAGTGTTCTACGGCTTCTCCGGCGCACTGGCCGGAGCCTTCGTCGGCTTCATTGCCGCGATGGCGCTGCGTCCGAGGGCGCCGCCGCAGTCGATCGCGGCGCCGATCGCGGCGCCGATCGCGGCGCGCGCCGCTGCGGAAGGCGGCGACAACGCAATCGCTGCGCGGCTGACGGCGATCGAAGCGCGCCTCGCGCACCTGGAGGCAATGATCGGCGAGCGGCGTGCGGCAGCAATGTCGTCGCCGTCGCCGTTGCCGCTGCCGTCGTCGCTGCCGTCGTCGCCGCCAGCGACGACGATGCCGCTGGTGGACGATGCGCCGGCTCCCGAAGTGCAGACGGCCGACGCGTCCGCGCCGTCGCCGTTCGTGAATGTGGCGACGACCGGCGTAGCCGAATCTCCGGTGGGGTCCGCCGGCGCCGGACAGGGCGCGACCGAAGCGACCGTCATGACGGCGCCGCAGCTTCCGGCCGCGACCAGTCCGAATCCGCTCTGGGCTTGGCTGACCGGCGGCAATGCGCTGGCGCGCATCGGAGTACTGGTGCTTTTTTTCGGCGTCGCCTTTCTACTCAAGGACATCGTGGAATTCGCGCGGATTCCGATCGGCGCGAAGCTCGTCGCCGTGGCGCTGGCCGGCGTCGCGCTGATTGCGCTGGGTGCCTGGCTCGCCCGCGCGCGCCCCGGCTATGGCCTGTCGCTGCAGGGCGCCGGAGCGGGCATCCTCTACCTGACCACCTTCGCTGCGTTTCGACTCTACGAAGTGCTGCCGCCGCTGCCCGCGTTCGTGTTGCTGGTGGCCATCGCGGCGCTGACCGTCGTGCTGGCGCTGCGCGCCGATTCGCAGCCGCTGGCCGCGTTGGCCATCGCCGGCGGCTTTCTCGCGCCGTTGCTGGTTGCCACCGGCGGCGGCACGCCGGCGCGGCTGTTCGGCTACTTCGCGGTACTCAATGCGGTGATCTTTACGCTGGCGTGGCTGCGCTCGTGGCGCTCGCTCAACGTGCTCGGCTTCGTGTTCACTTTCGTTCTCGCGCTGTTCTGGGGCGCACGCTTCTATCGTCCCGAGCATTTCGCGACGGTCGAACCATTTCTGGTCGGTTTTTTCCTGTTCTATGTCGCAATCGCCATTCTGCATGCGCTGAAAAATCCGCTGCGCGCCCGCGCGCCGGTGGATGCGTTGCTGGTGTTCGGCGTGCCGCTGGTGACGCTTGGCCTGCAATCGCTATTGGTCGGCGACCTCGACCACGCGCTGATGTGGAGCGCATTGGCGATGGCCGGGCTTTATGGGGTTCTTGCCGCGGTGCTTCACCGTCGCGCCGAGCCCGGACTGGCGCTGCTGGCGCGAGCCTTTCTTGCGCTGGCGATCGTGCTGGCATCCGTTGCCATCGCCTTCGGCGCGCAAGCCCGCACGACTGCCGCCTGGTGGGCGCTCGAGGCCGCGGCGGTCTACTGGATCGGCTGCGTGCAACGACAGCGACTGGTTCGTGCCTTCGCGCTGGTGCTCCAGCTGGGCGCGGCGGCAGCGTTCTCGCTGGGCGGCTTCGACAGTGAATCGCGGGCGTTTTTCAATACCACCTTTCTCGGGACGGCGCTGCTGGCACTGGCGGGATTCGCCACGGCCTTCGTCGCCGATCGCCACCACGACGAAGTCACCCCTCGCGAGCGTTCGCTGACCGCGTTGATGCTCGTCTGGGGTCTCGCCTGGTGGTACGGTGGCGCGGCGCACGAACTGGCCGAATCGATGTCGAGGGAGACGTCGCCGAATGCCTTCCTTGGATTCGTCACTGCCACCTCGGCGGGCGCATTGTTGCTGGGGCGGTGGCTGCACTGGCCCAGGCTGATCCGGGTCGGCGCCGTGCTGCTGCCTGCACTGATGCTGGTCGGCTACCTGGACTGGGAGCGCATGCGCACGACGCTTGCGGCGACAGGCTGGCTGGTCTGGCCGCTGGCCTGGATCGTGCACTGGTACGTGCTGCTGGCGTTCGACTCGCTGCGCGCCGGCGTGGCGGGGGCGGCGGTCGATTCGGGCGCGCCGGACCAAGCCGCGTCGACGACCGTCCTGCGCCGCGCGCACACGGCCTCGGCGATCACGCTGGTCGCCTGGATCGTATGGGAGGCCAGCGAATGGACCGGTCGCGCCATGCCCCGCGGCACGGTGTGGATGGCCTGCGCCGCGGCCTGGCCGGCGATCGTCTATCTGACGGTGATCGTGCGCGGCGAACGCTGGACCGGTTGGCCGCTTGCCCGGTATCGGGACGCCTACGCGCTCAGCGCGGCGACGACGATTGCCGCGTTTCTCGGCGCATGGTTCGCGCTTGCCAACGTGAGTTCACCCGGAGATGCCGATCCGCTGTCCTACCTGCCGCTGGCCAATCCACTCGACCTGACCCTGATCGCCGCACTGGGCGTCCTGTTCGCGTGGGCGCGGCGGATTCTGGGAATCGACGATCGCCCGTTGTACGGCTGGTGGGGGCTGGCGGTGTTCCTGCTGATCAATGCGATCGTGTTCCGCACGGTGCACCAGTGGCAGGACGTCGCCTGGTCGGTGCCGAAATTGCTCGCGTCGCGGACGTTGCAGGCCGCATTGACGCTGACCTGGACCGCAACGGCGCTGCCGTTGATGCTGTTCGCCAACCGGCGCTCGGTGCGGCCATTGTGGATGGTTGGCGCGGCGCTGCTGGCGGTGGTCGTCGTCAAGCTGTTCGTCGTCGATCTGGCGGCGTTGTCCGGCTTGACGCGGGTGGTCGCATTCATCGGCGTCGGCGTGCTGCTGCTGCTGATCGGCTATCTGACTCCGTTGCCGCCGGCGGCATCCGGCGGCAAATAGCGGGGCGGGAGACCCGCCGCTGGGATACCCGCCGCGCCGGGGCACCGGTCCGGTCGCGGCCCGGTGCGTGCTAGACTCGCCCGCTTTCGGCGCGGGGTTTTCCCTCCATGTCCGGCAACACGCTCGGCACGCTTTTCTGCGTCACGTCCTTCGGCGAATCGCATGGTCCCGGCGATCGGCTGCGTCGTCGACGGTTGTCCGCCGGGTCTGGCGCTCACTGTCGCCGATATCCAGCAGCAGCTCGACCGGCGCCGCCCGGGGACGTCGCGCCATGTTACGCAGCGACGCGAACCGGACACGGTCGAAATCCTGTCCGGTGTATTCGAGGGGCGCACGACGGGAACGCCGATCGCGCTGTCGATCCGCAACGAGGACCAGCGCAGCCGCGATTACGCCAATATCGCCGAGACCTTTCGTCCCGGACATGCCGATTACACGTACTGGCAGAAATACGGAATTCGCGACTATCGCGGCGGCGGCCGCCAGTCGGCCCGCGAAACCGCGGTGCGCGTGGCGGCAGGAGCCATCGCCCGCAAGTGGCTGCACGAGCGCTACGGCGTGCAGATCCGTGGCCACCTGACGCAGATGGGGCCGGTCGCGATCGCCTTCGAGGGCTGGGAGCACGTTGACGCCAATCCGTTCTTCGTTGCCAACGCGAGCCAGGTAGCCGAACTCGAAGCGTTCATGGATCGCCTGCGCAAATCCGGCGACTCCTGCGGCGCGCGCATCGAGGTTGTCGCCTCGGGCGTGCCGGTCGGCTGGGGCGAGCCGGTGTACGGCAAGCTCGATGCCGACCTGGCAGCAGCGATGATGGGCATCAACGCGGTGAAAGGCGTGGAAATCGGCGCCGGTTTCGCGTCGGTCGCGCAGCGCGGCACCGAGCATTCCGACGAAATGACGCCGGAGGGTTTCCTGTCCAATCATGCCGGCGGCATCCTGGGCGGCATTTCCACCGGCCAGGACCTGCGGGTGGCGATCGCCATCAAGCCGACGTCGTCGATCCGGCTTGATCGGCATTCGATCGACCGCGCCGGGCGTCCGGTCATCGTCAACACCCATGGCCGCCACGATCCCTGCGTCGGTATTCGCGCCACGCCGATCGCCGAGGCGATGCTGGCGCTGGTTTTGATCGACCATGCGCTGCGCCACCGCGCGCAGAATGCCGATGTCGAGGTCGCCACGCCGCGCATCGCCGCGTCGGCGCCGGCCGAGGTGGCGGAGCGATACAACCGCGCTGCCGCGGTCGACGACCCCGATCCCGACGAAGCCTAGCGCTGACCCTGGTCCGGTTCGGACCGTTGCTGGCGCTCGTCGGCGGCGGCTTCGGGCGCCGGAGGCTCCACGCCGAGTGTTCGCGTTACCTGTGCCTGCGCGCTGCCGCGCGCAAAGGTCAGCGCCAGCGGGTCGCCGCTGTTCAGTACGCCCGCATCGGTCACGATCGCGCCGGCCGCGGTGGCGACGATCGAATAGCCACGATCGAGCACGGCCCGGGGATCGAGATGGCGCAGGCCTTGCGCCAGCGCTGCGCTGCGCTCGGCGCCACGGGCCAGCGCGTTGCGCCCGGCCGTGCGCAGCGCCGCACGCAGGCGTTCGGCCCGTATGGCGGGCGGCAGTGGCGCGCGCAACTCGCGCAACAGGCGAGCACCGGCCGCGTCAGCGCGGGCCAGCTGTGCCGCCGTCCCACGGCGCCATCCGAGCGCCAGTCGCCGCTGCAGTTCTCCCAGACGCAACTGCTGCTGGTCAAGGCGTGCGGCAGGGTGGACGAGCCTCTTCACCACATGGTCCAGTCGTTGGATCCGCGTGTCGACGGCGTGCGCACCGGCGCGTGCGAGACGTTGCGCTCCGTTGCCCACGCGGCCGACCAGTGCTTCGCGATCGGGGGTCGCCAGCGCTGCAGCCGCGGTCGGCGTCGGCGCGCGCGCATCGGCGACAAAATCGCAGATCGTGAAGTCCGTTTCGTGGCCAACGCCTGAAATGACCGGCAGCGTCGACTCGAAGACAGCTTTGGCGACGACCTCCTCGTTGAACGCCCACAGGTCCTCGATCGAGCCGCCGCCGCGGGCAACGATCAGAACGTCGGCGTCGGCGCGCTTGTTGGCGGTGCGGATCGCCAGCGCGAGTTCTGCCGCCGCGCCTGCACCCTGCACGGCAGTCGGGTACAGGATCACCTGCGCGGCGGGCCAGCGACGGCCGAGTGTGGTCAGGATGTCGCGCAGCGCTGCCGCGCGCGGCGAGGTGACGATGCCGATCACCCGGGGGAATTCCGGCAGCGCGCGCTTGCGTTCCGGCGCAAACCATCCGGCTGCGGCAAGCCGCGCCTTCAGGAGCGCGAACTGTTCATACAGCGCACCGATGCCGGCGAGGCGCACGCTGTCGACATTGAGTTGGAATTCGCCACGCGCCTCGTAGATCGTCGCCCCTGCGCGAACCTCCACGGCGAGGCCGTCGCGCAGGGCAAAATCGACATGCTGTGCGCGCTGGCGAAACAGCACGCAGCGTAGCTGCGCCTGGGCGTCCTTCAGGTTGAAATAGCAATGTCCCGACGCCGCCCTGGTGAAATTCGAAACTTCTCCGCCGATCCATGCGACACCGAGATTCCGCTCGATGAGCAGCCGCGCACGCGCGACGAACAGCGAGACCGGCAGGACGGTGTTGCCGTTGCCAACCGACGTCGCCGATGGCGCGTCCCCGGAAATGTCGGACTGCGTGCGATTCATTGAACCGAAATTCGTGGAGGTTTTGCGTGAACGAAGGTGCGCATGAATATTGTCCAGGACATCGATGGCGCGGCGGGACGCAGCGGGCGATCCGCCACCGGCCATCGACAATGCCGATTCGGCGATCGAACCCCTTGGGAAGGCTGCTGCAATGCATTGTATCCGCAGGTGAAAAAGACGGCGCGAAAACGGGCATCGCAGCGAAAATCCCTGTCCACGCGTGACTTAGCGCGCCAAATTACTAGATATGCACACTTCTATCCACAGGATTTGTGGAAAACGTCACGCCGGCGCGCGACGCACCTCCCCGCAAAGCGTTGCGCGGCGTGGCTTTCGGCGGCCCCCGACCCATTCCCCTGCGACGGCGGCGATGACGGCACCTGGTCACCCGGTTAGAATGATCATTCGGTCGATATTGTTCATGAACAAACGTCAACGCAAATGAATGCTGCACCGCCAAAGTCCGCAACCAGCGGCGCGCACGCGGCCAGGACAGGTTCCAAAGCTGCGAACATCGGCGGGAACGCTGCCGCTGCAACGCCGCCGGCGTCGAATTTTCTGCGGGCGATCGTCGCCGAGGATAATCGCAGCGGCAAATACGACGGACGCGTGGTGACGCGCTTTCCGCCCGAGCCCAACGGCTATCTGCACTACGGTCACGCCAAGTCCATCATCCTCAATTTCGGGCTCGCCGCCGAAAACGGCGGCGTATGCCATCTGCGTTTCGACGACACCAATCCGCTCAAGGAGGATGTCGAATTCGAGGACACGATCGCCGAAACGGTGCGCTGGCTGGGCTTCGACTGGGGCGGCCACCGCTACCATGCATCGGACTATTACGACGAGCTCTACCGCTTTGCCGAATGGTTCGTCGAGCAGGGCCTGGCCTATGTCGACAGCCAGACTGCCGAGGAGATGCGCGCCACCCGCGGCACGCTGACGCAGGCGGGCACCAGCAGCCCGTACCGTGACCGCAGTCCAGCGGAAAACCTCGACCTGCTGCGACGAATGCGCGCCGGCGAGCTTCCCGACGGCGCGCACATACTGCGCCTGAAGATCGACATGGGCAGTCCGAACGTCAACATGCGCGACCCGGCGATCTACCGGATTCGCCACGCGTCGCACCATCGTACCGGCGACGCCTGGTGCATCTATCCGCTCTACGATTACACGCATTGCATCTCCGACGCGCTGGAGCGCATCACCCACTCGATCTGCACGCTCGAATTCCAGGACCACCGGCCGCTCTACGACTGGGTGATCGGCAAGCTGGCCGACGGTGGTCTGCTCGAGCGGCCGCTGCCGCAGCAGTTCGAGTTTTCCCGGCTCGCGCTGACCTATGTGGTGCTGTCGAAGCGCAGACTGATCGAACTGGTCGCCAAGGGCCTCGTCGACGGCTGGGACGATCCGCGGATGCCCACGCTGGTCGGTGCGCGCCGGCGCGGCTTCACTCCCGAGGGTTTTCGACTGTTCGCCGAACGCATCGGCGTGTCCAAGGCCGACTCCTGGATCGACATGAGCGTCCTTGAAGGCTGCATGCGCGATGATCTCAATGTGCGATCGCAGCGGCGCATCGCCGTACTCGATCCGGTCAGGCTGGTCATCGACAACTTTCCGGAAGGCGCCAGCGAGGAGTGCCACGCGCCCAATCACCCGCAGCAGCCCGAACTTGGCCGACGCGCGTTGCGACTGACCCGCGAACTGTGGATCGATCGCGACGACTACATGGATGATCCGCCCAAAGGGTATTTTCGACTGGCGCCTGGCGCCGAGGCACGCCTACGCTATGGCTACATCGTCAAGTGCGTCGGCGTCGAGCGTGATTCGGCGGGCAAGGTCACCCTGATTCACTGCACCTATGATCCGGCCACGCGAAGTGGCACGCCGGGCGCGGATGCGCGCAAGGTCAAGGGCAACATCCACTGGCTGTCGACCGAAGACGCGGTGCCCGCGCAGGTGCGGATCTACGACCGGCTGTTCCGGGTGCCGTTTCCAGGCGCTCGCAACCCCTCCGGCGGGCAAGGCGACGCAGCGGCGCCGGAGCTGCCGCCGCCGGTGGGTCGCACCGTCGTGGCCGGCGACGATGACGATGGCGCCGATGTCGTCGAGCGCAACTACCTGGACGATCTCAATCCGGAATCCAAACGGGTTCTGCAGGCCTACGTCGAGCCCGCGCTGGCGCAGGCTGCGCCGGAGGAACGCTTCCAGTTCGAACGGCACGGCTACTTTGTCGCCGATCTTTCCGACCACACCTCCGCCATGCCGGTGTTCAACCGGACGGTCGGTCTCAAGGACTCCTGGTCGAAGTCCTGAGCGCCCGGGGCCGTCGACCGGACTTGTGCGGCGGGGCGCTCGCCCGCATATCAGACCTGCGCCCTTTCGCGCGCAAGCCGCGTTAATATGTCGCCGCCGAAAACACGAGCCCAATCACCATGAAACGAATCGTCCTCTTTCTCGTCACCAACCTCGCGGTCATCCTGGTCCTGTCGATCGTGCTCAAGCTGTTCGGGCTCGACCGCGCCGGGTATGGCGGGGCGGGCTATGGGCAGCTGCTGGTGTTCTCGGCGGTGGTGGGTTTCACCGGCGCCATCATCTCGCTGCTGCTGTCGAAGACCATGGCCAAGTGGTCGACCGGTGCGCGGGTGATCGACCAGCCGCGTACCGAGGTCGAGGTATGGCTGGTGTCCACCGTGCAACGACTGGCGCAGAAGGCCGGCATCGGCATGCCGGAGGTCGCGATGTACGAAGGCGATCCCAATGCCTTCGCCACCGGGGCGTTCAAGAATTCGTCGCTGGTCGCGGTCTCGACCGGCTTGCTGCAGTCGATGAACAAGGAAGAGGTCGAGGCGGTGCTTGCGCACGAGGTTGCGCACGTGGCCAACGGCGACATGGTCACGCTGACGCTGATCCAGGGCGTGGTGAACACCTTCGTCATCTTCGCCGCCCGCGTCGTGGGCTCGATCATCGACAAGGCGGTGTTCCGCAGCGAACGCGGCACAGGCCCAGGTTATTTCATCACGGTGTTGGTGCTGGAGTTGGTTTTCGGCATCCTGGCGTCGACCATCGTTGCCTGGTTCTCGCGACAGCGCGAGTTTCGTGCCGATGCGGGTTCGGCACAGTACATGGGCACGCCGCTGCCGATGGTCAACGCGTTGCGGCGACTGGGCGGCATCGAGCCAGGCGAACTGCCCAAGGCCATGAAGGCTTTCGGCATCACCGATCGCGCCGGCATCATGGCGCTGTTCTCGACGCATCCTCCGATCGAGGCGCGGATCGCGGCGCTGCAGAGCCGCGCCTGAGTCGCAACAGCAGGTCGAAAGGGTCGAGCCGGCTTCGCGGCGGACTCGGCCGATGCCGCGCCCGGCCGGTTCAGGCGCCGCGAAGTCCCGGGATCACGGGCAGCAGCGCCGGACGAAATCCGCCACGCTCTCGATGGCACGCTTTGACTCGGGCATGAAGGGCACCCCTTGCCAGCCGTGCTGCATTCCCTGCCAGACCTCGACCTCGGCGCTCACGCCTGCCGCCATGGCCCGGGCGGCGCAGCGCCGGCTGTCATCCAGGAGAATTTCCCTGGCGCCGACCTGGAAAAGCAGCGGAGGCAGCCCGCGGAAGTCGCCGAAGACCGGAGATACGTAGGGGTTCCTGAGCAATTCGGAGCGGCCTCCGACGTACATGTCGCGCATTTCCATGCCGCGCGCGCCGCTGAGCACCGCGTCGTGCAATTCGTTGCTGGCGCGTGACCCGTGGTGCGGGTCGGTCAGGTCGGTGACCGGCGACATGACGACCGCACCGGCCGGCATCGGCAGCGCCGGCATCGCGCAGCGCCAGCAGGACCGACAGCGCCATGGCGCCGCCGGCCGAGATGCCGCTCAGCACGATGCGGGAAGGATCCGCACCCAGGTCGAGCAGCTGCCGGTAGGCGCCGACGCAATCGTCATGGCCGGCGGGAAACGGGTTCTCCGGCGCCAGCCGATAGTGCACGATTCGCGCGCTTGCCGTTGCGGCGACGCAAAACCTTGCCATCATCGCGCGCTCGAAGGCGGGCATGCGGATAACGAAGGCGCCGCCGGGGAAATGCAGCAGCATCCGGTCGGTTGGCGTGTTGCGCAGCGTCAGCCACTCGGAGCTGCAATCGGGCAACGGGTGCTCGGTGCCCAATTGGATCGTCCGCGGCAGCGACGGCGACAGCGCTTCCAGTTTCCGGACTCCGGCGCGGAATCGTTCGACCGAACCTTCGCGGCGAACGAACTGCTTGACGGTGATCCTGGCCAGCAGGCTCACCGCCGAGCCTTGCCAACTGGTCATCGCCTTCTGCTCAAATCAAGCACCGTCATTTGGCATGCGCCTCGGCGATGGCGGTTGCCGCCTTGTAGTCGGCCTTGCCGTTCGGCAAGCGCGGAATCGCCTCGACCTCGACGAACAGCCGTGGCCGCTTGTACCCCGCCAGCTTGTCGACGAGGAACGTGGTGAGAACCTCGGTCAGCGGCGCGCCCTTTTCGCGCGGCGCGACCAGCGCGACCACGCGCTGGCCGAACCGCGGGTCGGGCATGCCGACCACCAGCGAGTCAGCTACAGCCGGGTGAGCGCCGATGGCGATCTCCACTTCCTCCGGGTAGACCTTTTCGCCGCCGGTGTTGATGCACACCGAACCACGCCCCAGCAACTTGAGCGATCCGTCCGGATTCCACTGGCCCCAGTCGCCGATGAAGGCGTAGCGCTTGCCGTCCACCATGCGGAAGGTCTTCGCGGTCTTTTCTGGATCCTTGTAATAGCCGGCGGGCAGCAGGTTGCCGCCGGCGGCGATCAGCCCTGGCTCGGTCGAAGTCTTCGGAATGTCGCGGCCGTCCTCGGTGAAAAGGCGCGTGTCGGCCATCGGCAGGAAGGTCGATGAGATGCCGGCCTGGCCGCGACGAGTGACCTGCATCGCCATCGCACCCTCGGTCGCGCCGACGCCATCGATCAGCGTCGCGTCGATCCATTCGAGCAGCTTCTGCTTGACCGGTGCGGTCCACATCACACCCGAGGAAACCATCACCTTGAGGCTCGACAGATCCAGCGTTTCGCCGCGCGCCTTGGCCTCGTCCAGCGCGTCGAGCATGGGCTTGGCGAAGGCGTCGCCGACGATGACCATGAACGAGATTTTTTCTCGCTCGACCGTCTTCCACAGGCCCAGCCAGTCAAGTTTTTGATTCGGCTCGGTCACGCAGCGCCCGCCCAGCATCTGGATCGGCAGGCTGTTGGCGAGCCCCGCGGTGTGCATCAGCGGCGATGCCGGCATCACCACCAGCGACATGCCCTTGGCGCGCAGGCCACCGGCCAGCGCCAGTAGGCCGGGCACGTCGGTCGGCGGCGCCTCGACGCCCAGCACCGCCTTGGCGAACATCGCCGTCAACCCGGTCGACCACGGTGTCACCTCGCACATCACGCCCTTGGGCATGCCGGTGGTGCCGCCGGTGTACATGAGGTGCAGGTCGTCGGCCTGCCGCGCGATGCGCGGTGCAGGCTTGGCGGACTGCTGCAGCGCCTCGTAGCCCTTGCCGCCATCCCAGGTCTCGCCGCCGTCGTCGACCTCGACGGCCAGCTTGATCAGCGGCATCTGCGGCACCACGTCGCGCACGATCGCCGACAGCGAACGGTGGTAGACGATGGCCTCGCAGTCGGCGTTCTCCAGCAGATACTTGAGTTCGGCGCCGACGTAGCGGTAGTTGATGTTGAACGGCGCCATGCGCATCTTCACGGCGGCAAGGAAAGTTTCGTAGTACTCGGAGCTGTTGAACAGCAGGATGCCGACCTTGGCACCCGGCTTGAGCCCCGCATCGGCCAAGGCCTGGCCGAGGCGCGCGGCACGATCCTCGAATTCGCGCCAGGAGCGATGTTGCCCGGCATGGGTGAGTGCCGGCGCGTCGCCGAGCATGTCGGCGAGTCCTTCGATTGCGTCCGCGTAGTGAAACATGGCTTGCCTCCGTTGTTTCGTCGCAGGCCGCTGCGGTCTGCGCTGGATGATGCGGTCCACCGCCGCGCGTGTAGCAGCCTTCGTATCAGCCGGCAGCCTTCTTCGTTTGCCGACGCCGACGCGGCTTGTCCGCCGCCGGGGTCGGCTTGCCGCTGCGTCTTCCGTCCGGCGCAGCGGCGGGTTTCGCGCGCTTGGTCACGTGCGCGCGGCTCTTGCGCGGTGCGCCTTTTTTCGCGCCCTTCGCGTCCTTCGCGCCCAGCACGTCGTCGCGCAGCGCGGCGAAGGCGTGCTTGAGTTCGAGTGCGAACTCCTCGCCGTCGGGAATCACCGCGTCCGATGCGACGATGCCGAAGCACAGGTCCTCGTCGTAGGGCGCAAGCGTGACGTTGAGCAGGTGGCCAGGAGGCAGGATCGGCAGGCCGTGCATGCGCAGCAGCCGGCCGCCGCCCAGGTAGAGCGGCCCCTCCCCCTGCGGTGGAATGTTGGAGATCAGCACATGCGCGCCGAGCGGCAACACGGTGTTGAGCAGCGGCAGGTCGCCCAGCTGAAAGCAGCCGAACGTCGCCATCCCATACGCCTGCTGCGCCGGCGAAGGCAGGCCGCGCATGGCCTGCTTCAATTCGCGCATCCGCGCGGAGATCTGCTGCAGCCGGTCGAGCGGGGACAGGTCGGCGTCGCCCAACTTGGTCTGTCCCACTGTTGCCGCATTGGACGCTTCGGTTTCGTCGTCGCTGCGGGTGGACACCGGAACGGTGGCGATCAGCGGCCTTGGCGCGCTGTCGCCGCGGCGCGCCAGGTAGGCGCGCAGCGCGATGTCGCTGACGGCCATCGCGACGTCGTTGACGGTCGCCCCCGCGGCCTTGGCCACCGCCTTGGTTTCAGCGATGTTGAGGTAGGCACTGCCGTAGCTGCGCCCCATCGAGTCGTAGGGGGTCTTGGGCAGCGCCGTTCGTGCGGCCGAGAACAGCGGCCAGCCGCGGTTGCTGCGCGTGACCCCGGTGACGTCGCCGGCGAGTTGCACCGCCTGCCGGGCGAGCGGCAGCACGGCCTCGGCCAGCGTCTTCGCCTGGTCGGCCAATCCCGGTTTGCGTCGCGGACTCCTGCCCGGTCGCGGCGGAAGCGGAGGCAGCTCGGTCCAGACGGGCCGGATCGCGGTCTCGCGCGCCGTGGCGTT
This sequence comes from uncultured beta proteobacterium, assembly GCA_963712105.1. GTDB lineage: Bacteria > Pseudomonadota > Gammaproteobacteria > Burkholderiales > Casimicrobiaceae > VBCG01. The sequence continues at coordinate 579,228 of CAVQGR010000003.1, read as the reverse complement.
GAGCGTGCCGAACATCGCCCGGATGCCGGAAATGCCGTCGAACATCGAATGGTGGACGCGGCCGAATACCGCGATCTCGTCGTGCTCAAGCCCGTCGATCACATAGCACTCCCACAACGGGCGCGTGCGGTCGACCAGCGACCGGTGCAGCCGTCCGGCAAGCTCGAGCAGCTGGCGGTCGGTGCCGGGCGCGGACAGCGTCATGCGCTGCACGTGCTGGCTCATCACCGGCTCGACCGACTGCCAGGTCGCACCGCGCAATCCGTTGAATTGCACCTTCTGCGCGAACTTGCCGGAGGGTGGCGTGGCGCAGAAGATCTCGAAGACGCGGTTGGCGAAATCGGCACCGCGTTCGCCATTTGGCGGCGCAAAGATCTGCACAAGCCCCATGGTCATCGGCCGCGCGGTTCGTTCCAGGACGAGAAAGGAAAGGTCGATCGGGGTCAGTTGGCTCATGGCAGTGGTTTTCGCAGGGTTGTGGCGCCGCGGCGATGTTATCGCGGCTCGATGCCGACCCGCTCGAGTTCGAGCAGACTGGCCTCGATGGCTTCGATCAGCGGCCACGGGTCGGCAATCAACGTCTTGTCGGTGAGGATGCAGACATTGAACTGGTCGACGTAGCTCCATACCGTGATGTTGAGCGACGCGCCGTGCGCGATCTGCCCGGTCGAGTACCACTGCTCGAGCTCGAGCTGGCCCAGACGCATGCGTTCGCGCGGACCGGGGACGTTGGACAGGACGATGTTCCAGAACGGCAGCACGCCGCCGCCCTTCCTTTCGTTGAGGCGGTCGGCGAGCTTGGGCACCGAGCGAGGCAGCAGATTGAACAATGCGGCCACGTTGGCTTCGCGGGTGGCCTCGAAATGGCGCTTCATCGTCTGCGCCGACTTGCGGCACTCCATCAGCCGCTCGACCGGATCGGCGATGTGAGGGTGCAGCACCGTGTGATCGACCGTCGAGAAATTGCCGTCGCGCCTGCGCTCCGACAGCGGCACCAGCGCGAACGGCACAGTCGCGATCTGGCCCCGCTCCGGCGGCGCGCCGGTGGTGGCGATCATGTGCGCGCGCACGGCACCTGCGGCGCAGCTCAGGAACACGTCATTGAGCGTGACCTTGAAGGCCTTGCTCACCGCTTTTACGCGGTCGAGCGAAAACGAGCGCGCGGCGAAGCTGCGCCGCGGCGACACGCTCCTGGCGTAGGGCCGGTCGAACTCCGGGTCGCCGGGCTTGGGCGGCAGCGGCAATCCTTCGGCGACCCACTGCCGACGCGCGCGGCGGCCGGCGCGCATCCCGCGCAGTGCGCTGGGCACGTTCTCGGCGAGCAGTGCCGGCAGATCGCGCAGCCCGTTGCCCAGCAATCGCCACTTGGTTGGCAACGGAGCGGGCTCGAACGGCAGTTCGACCGGATACAGCGAGGCCTCCGGTTTCGAGCCCCAAAATGAATTGAGCATGCGCAGGATGCCGATGCCGTCGGTCAGCGCATGATGGATGAGCAGCAGGTTGGCGACCCGGCCGCCGGGCAGCCCCTCGATCACCCAAATCTGCCACAGCGGATGCGCATGATCGAGTGGATGCGCATAGAGCTCGCCGATCAACTCGCACAGCTCGACCATGGACCCGGGCGCGGGACAGGCGACGCGGCGCAGGTGGTAGTCGAGGTTGAAATCGGGGTCGTCGATCCACACCGGATGGTTGAGGCCCGCTGGAACCGCCAGATAGCGCTGCCGCAGGCGCGGCACCAATCCGATGCGCGACGCAAAGTCACGCTTGAAGCGGGGCCACGACCAGCCTTCCGGATCCTTCGACGGATCGAGGATCATCAGCTTGATCGTATGGTTGTAGGCGCGTGGACGGTCGAGATACAGCATCAACGCGTCGGCGCCGCTCATCCGCTCCATGTCCTGCCCCCCGTGGTCACGCGCTCTCCCGGCGCCATGCTGCCGTTGCCCCGGCAGGATTCACCTTTTACCACACTGTTTCGCTGCGGCGGGGTGGTGCACTGCACGCCGCCGCAGCGGGTCCGGATTCCGGTCGGCACCAATCGACGCCGGCGCCGGGCCGCGGCGTAGAATCAAGCTTCAGCCAATCCCATTCCTGCGCAATGTTCAAGATCGAAGTGGAAGACGGCAAGGGCCGCTGGAGCGACGTCCGCGGCGACGATGGCGCCATCCTGGTCTTCGAGAACGAGGCCGACGCCCGCGCCGCGCTGCTCGCACGCTTTCCGATACTCGTGAAGATGGAGAGCTACGGCGACGGCAAGCGCACGCGGGTCATCCGGATCCTCGAGGACGAGGACGACTGGCCGAAGCGCAAGCCATGATCTTTGACGACGTCGTTCGTGCCGTGCTTTCGAACTTCACGGTGACGTTCTTCGTGCTGGGCCTTCTTGCTGCGGCGCTTTCGGTCGCGCGCCATGCGCCGCCTCGCGGCACCGCAGTGATCGTCGATGCGCTGCTGCGCTGGTACTTGTTCTTCTCCATCGGCGCAGGGATGTTCTACAACTTCGTCATGCACGTCTTCTTCGGCGAGATGGCGGCGCGTTTCATCGGCTGGGCCGACAGCCCGTTTCAAACCGAGGTCGGGTTGGCCAGCCTCGGGTTCTCCGTCGTCGGTTTCCTCGGCTGGCGCGGCGGCATGGAAGCGCGCGTGGCGGCGGTCGCGGGCCCGGCGTGCTTCCTCGTTGGCGCCGGCATCGGCCATCTGGTGCAGATCGCGCGCACCCACAACCTGGCACCGGGCAACGCCGGTATCGTCCTCTACACCGATTTCCTGCTGCCCGCGTTCGGAATCGTCCTGTTGGTGCTCTCGCGCCGTTATCCGCGCATCGCGCGCTGAGCCGGGTCGAGACGGGTTGAGCTGTCACTGTCCGTATTTTGCCGCCAGCGCATTGAGCGTCCCCGCCGCCTTGCGCTGCGCGTAGATCGCATCGAGCTCGGCGTCGGTCTTGTATCCGTCTACCTTGAACACGTAGCGCTTCGCGTTCTGCAGCCGGTAGGGAACGTCCCTGGTCTCCGTCTCCCAGTACCGGTCGCCGCGCTTGATGTTCTCCGCCCAGTCGAGCATCCAGCCCTGTCGACTGCGTGATCCGCCGAACAGATAGAGCTTGTCGTCGACGATCGCGAAAGTATCCGCGCCGATGGCGGCCTTGAGTGCATACGGCGCGCCGCTGGCACAGAATCCCGCGTACTGGGGCGCGAATTTTCCTGGATTCGCGACAAACGCAGCCTTGTTCGCCGGTGAGGCAAATCGATAGGTGACGCCGTCGTGGTCGACCTTGATTGCCGGATCACCCTTCACCGGCCGACCCTCGGTGAAATACGCGACGGGATCGTTGCCCTGCAGCATCAGCGCGGTGTCGCCGCCGTCGGAGATCGTGTTCTTCACCGCGCCGCAGCCGGAAAGCAGCAGGGCGCAAACGAGGATGGTGTAGCGCAAGGGCAGGTGCATCGTGTTGCTCCGGTGAGGCGCCCTCGCCGGTCCCGGCCACGGACCTTCCGGAGCGCGCCGCTCGCGATTGGGGGCCAGCAGGCCGAAAACAAAACGGCCGACACACGCGTCGCCGCGGGGCCGGCCGCTTGCCAGTGCGCGCGGTGCGCGCCACGGCGTTCGAGGCGACTACTTCAGGTGGTTCGACACCAGCTTGGTCATCTCGAACATCGAGACCTTGCCCTTGCCGCCAAACACCGCCTTGAGCTTTTCGTCGGCATTGATCATGCGGCGATTGATCGCGTCCTGCAGCTTGTGCTTCTTAATGTAGTCCCAGATCTTCTTGGTGACTTCGGTACGCGGCATCGGCATGCTGCCGACAACGGCGGCAAGCATCGCCGACGGAGTCATTGCTTTCATGAACGCAGCATTCGGCTTGCGCTTTGCAGCAGTCTTCTTCGCTGCGGGCTTCTTGGTTGCCGGCTTCTTCTTCGCGGGAGCGGCTTTCTTGGCGGCCGGTTTCTTGGCGGCCGGTTTCTTCGCTGCGGGTTTCTTGGCAGCGGATTTCTTGGCAGCGGGCTTCTTCGCAGCTTTCTTGGCAGTAGCCATGGTTCTCCTTCCTGTTGTTTGGTGCGAGCGGACTTTGCCGTTCGGTCTGGGGCAGCCCCGCCTGTCACGGGATTCCACTCCATCGGCGGCGACTATACCGCATTTTCAGAGGAAGGGAATGCGCTTTCCGAGGGAAAATGCCATTGGGGCGTCCCAGTGTTGCGCTGGGTCTACCCCGGGGCGACCGGCATCTGGTCACCGGGCCGCCGGCGGACGAAGGCTTGTACCTCCACCACGGTGGGCGGGACCAAGCCGCAAAACAGTGTCCTCCATCGGCCGGCGGCCGGAATCGTTGCGGTCGCCGCAATGCAGTCCTACACTCGATCCATGGAACCCGCACTTGCCTGGTCTGGGTTGCGCGGTGGTGGCTGTGCCGCAGTCGCGGCTGTGCTGGCGGCGCTGGTCGTCGCGACCCCGGTCCGCGCGCTGACGCTGCTCACCGAGGAAAACCCGCCGTTCAACTATTCACAGAGCGGCAAGCTGACCGGAATGGTCACCGATCTGGTGATGGAGACCGCCAGGCGCGCCAACGTGCCGGTGACGGTCGAGGTCCTGCCGTGGAGCCGTGCCTACATGCGCACGCAGGCGGAGAAGAACACCTGCCTGTTCGCGACTGCGCGGTTGGAGAACCGCGAAAAGCTGTTCACGTGGATCGGACCGTTTGCGAACAACCTGTGGGCCGTCTTCGGCAAGACCAATTTCACCGGTGCCGTCAAGCAGATTGAGGAACTGAAGCCGTATCGCATCGGTGGCGTCGCCAACGATGCCAAGGTCGATTTTCTAAAGGAAAACGGCATCAGCAACATCCGCCAGGCGCTGGAAGATCGCGCCAATCCGCCGCGATTGTTTCTGTCGCCGGACCATCCGGACTACATCGATCTTTGGATCACCGGCTATTTCGGCGCCCACGGTGTCGCCCGCGCGGCAGGGACGGCGGGCGTCAAGCTGGTGTTCATCGTGCGCGAGATCCCGCTGTTCCTGGCCTGCAGTCCGCAGACGGCGCCGGCGACGGTCAAGGCCATGAGCGAGGCGCTGGAAGCGATTCGTGCCGAGGGGCTGCCATCGCGGGTCGCTGCGGACTACGAGAAGAAATTTGCCAAGTAGGGGTCCCGCGTCGCGCCTTTGCTGCACGCTTGTGGTGCTGGTGTTCGCGGTTTCGAGCGCCGGCGGCGCCGAGAAGGCCGAGCCGTTCCGCCACGGCCTGCTGTTTCGTGTCGATGCGCCTGGCAAGCCGCCGTCCTGGGTGTTCGGGACGATCCACTCCAACGACCCAAGGGTCACCGAGTTGCCGAAGCCGGTCCGCGAAGCGCTGGCGCAGTCGCGGCGGCTGGCGCCGGAAATCCTCATGTCCCCGAGCGAACTGTCCGAATTCTTCGCGGCAGCACAGTTCGATGACGGTCGGCGTCTTGCCGACTACTTCTCGCCGGACGCGCTGGCCGAGATCCGGGTTGCGCTTGGCGCGCGGGCGCCACCTCCGCAGGTGTTCGATCGGCTCAAGCCCTGGGCGATCCTTCTGCTGCTGGCGCGGCCCCCGAACGACCATGGGGCGCCGACGCTCGACGAAGTTCTGATCAACGAGGCGCGGCGAAGTCGCATGACTATCATCGGACTCGAGTTGCCCGAGGAGCAGATCGCCTCACTGGACACGATTCCGGTTGCGAGCCAGGTCGCGCTGGCGCGCTGGGCGCTTTCCCGGCGCGAAATCCTCGCCAGCGAGCATGAGGCGGTGGTCGCCGCCTGGCGCGCCCGGGATCTGGCCGGCCTGGCCGTGCTCGCGGCGGCGCCCGGGCGTGGCGACCCGGTGCTTGCCGCCCATCTCGGGCAGTTGACCAGGCACCTGGTCGTCAACCGCTCGGTGCTGATGGCGCACCGGCTGTTCCTGCCGCTGCGCGATGGCCGCACGTTTGTCGCGGTGGGCGCGTTGCATCTCTACGGTCGAGACGGGTTGCTGGCACTGATACGTGCGCAGGGCTATCGCGTCCGCCGCGTGTATCGGCGGCGGGTTCTCGCGGCAACCGGCAGTCGTGCAATGGGGTAATATCTTTCACCGTGAGCGCGTCGGCTCGCGCGCCTTGGCATTTTCCGAATGACCAGACCCAAAGTTGACCCCGCCCCGCTGCGCACGGAATACAAGCGCGCGGCGCTCGACATTGCCGATGTCGATCCCGATCCGTTCCGCCAGTTCGCCCGCTGGTTCGACGAGGCGGTCACCGCGCAGGTGCCCGAGCCCAACGCGATGACGCTCGCGACGGTCGATGACGAAGGGCGTCCGACGGCACGCATCGTCCTGCTCAAGGACGCCGACGCGCAGGGGCTGACTTTCTACACCAACTACCAGAGCCGCAAGGGCCGTGAACTCGCCGCCAACCCCGGGGCGGCGCTGCTGTTCTTCTGGCCAGAGCTCGAACGCCAGATCCGCATCGAGGGCACCACGTCCAAGGTCGACCCCGGGACCGCCGACGCCTATTTCCGCGTGCGGCCGCGATTGTCACGGCTGGGCGCCTGGGCCTCGCCGCAAAGCACGCCCTTGCCTGACCGCGCGGCGCTCGAGGCCCGCTTCGCCGAGGTGCAGCAGCGCTTTCCCGGTGACGACGTGCCGCGACCCGAACATTGGGGCGGCTATCGATTGGCGCCGCAAAGTTTCGAATTCTGGCAGGGCCGTGCATCGCGACTGCACGACCGGATTGCCTATAGTCGTCGCGACGAGGCCGGCTGGCAGATCGAACGTCTGGCACCGTGATAAGCCTCGCCGGGGCCTCGCCGACACTCATCGCAGTGATCGGACTGGGCATCGCCAATCATATGGTGCTCACGGGCAACCGCGTCACGGTCACGCTGGAGGCGTTGCGTCTGGGCGCCTCGGCCGCGACGGTCGGCGTGCTGCTCGCGCTCTACGCGTTTCTGCCGATGCTTTGCGCGGTCGCGGCCGGACGCCTGTCCGACCGCATCGGTGTGCGCCGGCCAATGCTGGTCGGCTCGGTGGCGCTGGCCGTCGGCACCACGCTGCCGGCGATCGTGCCGGGCTTCGTAGCGTTGTTCGCGAGCGCGATCATCGTCGGCGTCTCGTTCATGCTGTTCCAGGTTGCGACGCAGAATGCCACCGGCGAACTCGGTGGCGCCGTAGTGCGTGCGCAGAATTTCGGCCTGCTGGCGCTCGGCTATTCGGTTTCCGGGTTTCTGGGTCCGCTGATCGCCGGTGTCACCATCGATCACGGCGGCTTTGTCGTCGCCTTTGCGTTGTTCGCGCTGATTCCGCTGATTCCGGTCGCGGTGCTCTGGCGCGGCGGGCTTGCGCTGCCCGGACCACATCCGGCGCGGGCAACGCTGGACGCCGGCAATGCGCTGGACCTGCTTCTCCACGTCAAGCTGCGACGGGTATACGTCGTCAACCTGTTGCTGGCGATGGGCTGGGACCTGCACACCATCGTGATACCGGTCTACGGCTCGTCGATCGGGCTCTCCGCGTCGCAGATCGGCGCCATCCTCGCGGCTTTCGCGGCCGCGACGTTCGTCGTGCGTCTGTCGATGCGCTGGATCATCCGGCACTTCAACGAATACCAGGTCCTCACGACTGCGCTGTTCGTCGCGGCGCTGGTCTACCTGGTGCTGCCGTTCTCGCACGATGCGACGACGCTGATGACACTGTCCTTCTGCCTGGGACTCGGCCTCGGATCGAGTCAGCCGATGGTGATGGCGCTGCTGCACACGCATGCGCCGCCCGGCCGGATGGGCGAGGCGGCAGGCGTGCGCATGTCGCTGGTGCAATCGATGGCGGTGGCGGTGCCGCTTGCCTTCGGCACGCTGGGCGCCACCGTCGGACTGACGCCGGTGTTCTGGTCGGTTGGCGCCTGCCTCGCCACCGGCGGCTGGCTGACCAGACGCGATCGTTGATCAGGCCGGCCGCTTCAGCCGTGCCGCGAAGGCCTTGCGGAACTTCGCCACTTTCGGCGCGACCACGAACATGCAATAGGGCTGTCCCATGTTGCGATCGAAATAGTCCTGGTGGTAGCGCTCGGCTGGATAGAAACGCGCATTTTCCGCCAGTTCGGTCACGATGGGCGCTTTCCACAGCCGAGCCTGGGTGAGTGAAGCAATCACCTCCTCGGCGACCGCTCGCTGTTCGGGAGACTGGCAGAAAATCACCGACCGGTACTGCGTTCCCGCATCGGGCCCCTGTCGATCCTTGGTCGTCGGATCGTGGATGGTGAAAAAAACGGTCAGCAGATCGCGAAAGCTGAGCACCGCCGGATCGAATTCCACGCGTACCACTTCGGCATGACCGGTGCTGCCGCTGCACACGTCGTCATAGGTCGGATCGGGGCTGTCGCCGCCGGCGTAGCCGGACTCGACGCCAGTGACGCCGACAAGATCACGGAACACCGCATCGAGGCACCAGAAACAGCCACCGCCCAGAATGGCGGTTGCAGTCGCTGTGGAGGAATCGGGGGAGGCGGTCATCGCGGAATCTCCTGCGCTCAATGGCGGCGGCGCGGCATTTGCCCGCCGCCGCGCGATCCGGTTGGTCGGCCAACCTGCACCAGAGCTTACGCGAAGCTCACGGTCTGGGATAATCGTCGGGTGGTGCCCGTTCCCAATCTCTCCGTTGGACACGCCGTCGCGCGTGCCGGCGCCCGGTAGCCGGCGGGCGCATGGCTTTCGTCGGCCCGGTGACGTTGGTTCGAAGCGTCGTGCATCACCTGAGCGGCGTAGGCTGGACCCGCGCGGCGGGCAGCCTGTCATTCGCCACGGTGCTGGGGCTGGTTCCGTTGGTGACACTCGCCTTCGCGTTCGTCGTGCAGGTGCCGTTGTTCGAGGAATTTCTCCGGGTTCTCGAACGATTTCTGCTGCGGCACATGCTGCCAGAGACCGCCTCGAAGATCGTGAATCAGTACGTAGTCGGGCTGGCTGAACAGGCGGCCACCATCACCGGCGTATCGATCGTGTTCGTCGCCGTTACCGCTGTCATGGTCGTCGACATGGTCGAGGCCGAGATCAATGCCATCTGGGGCATCCGCCGCAAGCGGCCGCTGGCACGGCGGATGCTCGTCTACGTGATCGGGTTGACCGCGGGTCCGGTGCTGGTAGGCGCCGCGATCACGCTGGTCATCTGGCTGTTGAAGGAGTCGATCGGCACGGTCTCGCCTGAATCTCTCGCCGTATGGAACATTCTGCGGTCCTTGCCGTTTCTGATCACGGTGGCAGGTTTTACGCTGCTCTACGCGGTAGCACCCGCGCGCCCCGTTGCCTGGCGCCATGCATTGATCGGTGGCACGTTGGCGGCGGCGGCGTTCGAAGTGGTGAAGATCGGGTTCGCCTGGTACATCCGCCATACGCCGACCTACGAGATGCTCTACGGCACGCTGGCGGCGTTTCCGGTGCTGTTGCTGTGGATCTTCACGTTCTGGATGATCGTGCTCGCCGGAGCCGCGGTCACTGCGGCCCTGGCCAGGGCTTCCCCCGTGCGCCCGGACTAGCCGTGGCCCGTTTTCTTGCCGAATCCCGGCCCGCACGCTACATTGCGGTAGTCATTTGATTGGAGTTTCCCTTCGTGTGGTCCATCATTCAGGCAGCAGGTTGGCCGATCTGGCCGTTGATTCTTGCATCGGTCATCGCGCTTGCGTTGATCTTCGAGCGGCTGTGGTCGCTGCGGCTTTCGATTGTCGCCCCGCCGGGCATGGTCGACCGCGTGCTCGCCGATTATCGGCAGCAGGGCGCTACCCCCGAGTTGCTCGCCCGCACCGCGGCACAGGGTCCGCTCGGCCGCATTTTGGCCGCCGGACTGGCCAACGTGAAGTCGCCGCGGCCGGTGATGAAGGAGGCGATCGAGGAAGTGGGCCGCGTGGTGACGCACGACCTCGACCGCTTCCTCACCACGCTGGGCACTATCGCCGCCATGTCGCCGCTGATGGGTTTGTTCGGCACCGTCGTCGGCATGATCGAGATCTTCGGCTCGCAGGGCGTGGCGGGATCCAACCCCATCCAGCTTGCGCAGGGCATCTCGATTGCGCTTTACAACACCGCCATGGGCCTGATCGTCGCGATTCCTTCGATGATCTTCTACCGGCATTTCCGGGCGAAGGTCGACGCGCTGGTCGTCGAGATGGAGCAGCAGGCGATCAAGCTCGTCGACTTCGCCCACGGCGAACGCAAGTGACGGAGACGCGGCGATGAATCTCCGCGGAGCGCGGAACCGGGATGAGCCGGAGATCAACTTCATTCCGCTGATCGACGTCCTGCTGGTCATCCTGATCTTCCTGATGGTTACGACCACCTATCAGCGTGTGGCCGAACTGCAGATCACGCTGCCGGAGGCCGAGGCCGATGTCGCCAAGCAGCGGCCGAAGGAGATCAACGTCGGCATCGACGCCCAGGGCCGCTACGTCGTCGACAAGAACGTGTTTACGTTCAGCACGATCAATGCGCTGGCCGATCTGCTGCGCCGCGCCGCGGCCGACCGCAAGGATCCGGTGATCATCATCAACGCCGACGCCAACGCCACGCACCAGTCGGTCATCCACGTGATGGAGGCCGCGCGGCTGGCGGGTATCGTCCACATCACGTTCGCGACCCAGTCGCCCGCCAAATAGCGTGTGACCGCCGCCGAACGCGTCGTCGCCGCCTGGTACGCGCCGCGCGTCACGGTGTTGGCGGCGCTGCTGTGGCCGCTGTCGCTGCCGTATCGCCTCGTTGTCGCCCTGCGCCGCGCGTTGTTTCGCGCCGGCGCCCTGCGCGTGCAGCGAATGCCGGTCCCGGTGATCGTCGTGGGCAACATCACCGTCGGCGGCACTGGCAAGACGCCGCTGGTGCGTGCGCTTGCCGAGCACCTTGCGGCGCGAGGCTTCCGGCCCGGCATCGTCAGTCGCGGCCATGGCGGCAGCGAGACCGGTCCCGTTGCGGTTGCGGCCGACGACGATCCGCGCCGCGTGGGCGACGAGCCGCCGCTGCACGCGGCGGCGGGATTCCCGGTATGGATCGGTCGCGATCGTCCGGCTGCGGCGCGCGCGCTGCTGGCCGCGCATCCGCAATGCGACGTACTGATCGCCGACGACGGCCTGCAGCATTATGCGTTGGCGCGCGACATGGAGATCGTCGCGGTCGACGCCGCGCGTGGGCTGGGCAATGGCCTCATGCTGCCGGCGGGACCGTTGCGCGAGTCGGTGACTCGTCTGTCCGGAGTAGACGCCGTGGTCCGGGTGAGCGTCACGCCGGAGCGTCCACCCCCGGTCGTTGCGGGTGAGTCGCTGGCGCCGCTGGTGCCGCTGCCCTGGCGCAACCTGTGCGACCCGACGCTGAGTGCGGATCCACAGCAATGGCGCGGCCGCCCGGTGCATGCGCTGGCCGGCATCGGCGATCCGGGACGCTTTTTCGCGCTGCTGCGCGCGCTGGGCATCGACGCGACTGCTCATCCATTGCCGGATCACCATCGCTTTGTCGCCGCCGACCTCGACTATCCGGATGCCGCCGCGATTCTGATGACCGAGAAGGACGCGGTAAAATGCGCGCGCTTGGCCGATGCACGCTGCTGGTGCCTGCCGGTGCGCGCGCAACTCGATCCCGCGCTCGCAACGCATGTGGAGGAAAAGATCCGTGGATGCCAAACTGCTCGAACTGCTCGTTTGTCCGGTAACCAAGGGTCCGCTGGTGTTCGACCGTGAACGTCAGGAACTGATCTCGAAATCCGCGCGCCTCGCCTACCCGATCCGCGACGGCATTCCGGTGATGCTGGAGGAGGACGCGCGCAAGCTCGGGCCGGAGGAGTGAGCGCGATCCGCGAAGCGGAGCCGGCGATGGATTTCACCGTCCTGATTCCGGCGCGCTTCGCCTCGACGCGGTTGCCGGGCAAGCCGCTCGCCGATATAGGCGGCAAGCCGATGATCGTCCGTGTCGCCGAGCGCGCCGCCGGCAGCGGTGCCGTGCGCGTGGTGGTCGCCACCGACGATGTGCGGGTGCGCGAAGCGGTCGAGGCGCACGGATTCACCGCGTGCATGACCCGCGCCGAACACCCGACAGGTACCGACCGTCTGGCCGAGGCCGCGGCCACGCTGGGCCTTGCCGATGACGCGATCGTGGTGAACGTGCAGGGCGACGAGCCACTGCTGGAAGCAGCGCTGATTCGGCGCATGGCCGAACTCCTCAACGCGCATGCGGATGCGGCGATTGCCACCGCCTGCCATCCGATCGACGATCCGGCCGAGGCCTTCAATCCGAACGTGGTCAAGGTGGTGCTCGACGCGCGTGGATATGCGCTGTATTTCAGCCGCGCGACCATTCCCTGGGCGCGGGATGACTTTGCACAGGACACCGCGCGGTTGCCACCCGGCCTTCCGCTGTATCGCCACTATGGCCTGTATGCGTACAGGGCTTCGTTTCTGCGGGTGTTTCCCGGCCTGGAGCCGGCATCGATCGAGCGCTTCGAGGCGCTGGAACAACTGCGCGCGCTCTGGCATGGTTACCGGATCGCGGTCGAGGTCACGCACGGCACACCGGCGCCGGGCATCGACACTCCGGAGGACCTCGATCGGGTACGCGAGCTCTTCGCTCGGGGCATGGCGGGATAAGCAGGGCGGGATCGCCGGCATTCCGGGAGTTCCGGGTTAACATAGGGCCTTGGCTCCGCCCTGGGCTCGATGGCTCGACCGGCGGTGGCCCTCGAAAAGTCGCGTCGTTCCGGCGCGCCGTTTTTTTTTCGACCACCAATCGACGCGAGCCACGACCATGCGACTGATACTGCTTGGCCCTCCCGGCGCCGGAAAGGGAACCCAGGCCAATTACATCTCCAAGGCCTTCGGCATCCCGCAGATCTCCACCGGAGACATGCTTCGCGCCGCGATCAAGGCCGGAACGCCGCTTGGAAACGGCGTCAGGATGCTGATGGACGGCGGTGAACTGGTTCCCGATGACATCATCATCAAGCTGGTGCTCGATCGCCTGCGGGCGCCGGATTGCGAGAATGGTTATCTGTTCGACGGCTTTCCGCGCACGATCAGGCAGGCGGAGGCGATGAAAAAGGCCGGAGTTCCAATCGACTACGTACTGGAGATCGACGTGCCGGACGCGGACATCGTCGAGCGCATGAGCGGACGCCGCGTGCACCTCGCCTCGGGCCGCACCTACCACCTGCTGTTCAATCCGCCCAGGGTCGAGGGCCGCGACGACGTGACCGGCGAACCATTGATCCAGCGCGCGGACGACGGCGAGGAAACCGTCCGCAACCGGCTCGCGGTCTACCACGCGCAAACCAAGCCGCTGGTGGACTACTACACCAACTGGGCCGCGTCGGGCGACCCCGGCGCGCCGCAGCACCGCAGGGTCGAGGGCGCGGCTGGCGTAGACGCCGTGCGCGACGCCTGCCTCACCGCCCTGCGCCAATGAATCGAGTCGGCCCCGGGCACGGAACCGGGGCCGCTGAATGCGACCGAACCGGAACCGTGCCATGACCAGACGCAATGCCTTTTATGCCCAGTCCGGCGGCGTCACCGCCGTAATCAACGTCAGCGCCGCCGCGGTCATCGAGACCGCGCGAGCGCATCGCGACCGGATTGGCCGGGTCTACGCCGGCCGCAATGGCATCATCGGCGCGCTTACCGAGGACCTGATCGACACCAGCCGCGAGTCGGCCGCGGCGATCGCTGCGCTCAAGCACACGCCGGCGGGCGCTTTCGGTTCCTGCCGCTACAAGCTGAAGGGACTCGACGAGAACCGGGCGCATTACGAGCGGCTGATCGAGGTCTTCCGTGCGCACGACATCGGCTATTTTTTCTACAACGGCGGCAACGACTCGGCTGATACCTGCCTCAAGGTGGCGCAGATCGCGCAGACGCTGGGCTATCCGCTGACCGCCGTGCACGTGCCCAAGACCGTCGACAACGACCTGCCCATCACCGACAACTGCCCGGGTTTCGGCTCGGTGGCGAAATACGTGGCCACTTCGATGCGCGAGGCCGCATTCGACGTCGCCTCGATGGCCAAGACGTCGACCAAGGTGTTCGTGCTCGAGGTAATGGGACGCCATGCCGGCTGGATCACGGCTGCGGTGGGCATGGCCGACGATGCACGCACGCCGATCCCAGTGGTGCTTCTTTTCCCCGAGATTGCGTTCGACGAGGCGGCGTTCGTGAAGGCGGTCGATACGCGCGTCAAGGCGCACGGATATTGCTGCATCGGGGTTTCCGAGGGACTCAAGAACGCGCAGGGCGCGCTGATGGCCGAGGCCGGCACGCGCGACGCCTTCGGCCACGCGCAACTGGGCGGCGTGGGTCCGCTGATCGCGCAGATCGTCCGCGACCGGCTCGGCTACAAATATCACTGGGCGGTCGCCGACTACCTGCAGCGCGCCGCGCGACACATCGCGTCGAAGACCGACATCCTGCAGTCCTACGCGGTCGGCAAGGCCGCGGTCGAGATGGCGCTGATGGGGCGCAATGCGGTGATGCCGGCGATCACGCGGGTCTCCGACCGGCCGTATCGCTGGAAAATCACCGAGGCACCATTGGCGAAGGTTGCCAACGTCGAGAAGATGCTGCCGCGCAACTTCATCACCCGCGATGGTTTCGGCATCACACCCCGCGCCCGGGCGTATCTCGGGCCGCTGCTCAAGGGCGAGGATCCGCCGCCGTTCCGCGATGGTCTGCCGGACTACGTCCGGTTGAAAAACGTCGCCGTGCCGAAAAAACTCGCGACCACGTTCAAGGTCTAGGGCCTGTCATCGACAGGCGCTGAACGCACCGCTGGGCGCGCACAGGGAGGAAGACAATGGGCAAGACAGTCGACTACTACATGCATCCGGGATCGCCATGGGCCTATCTGGGCCACGATCGTTTCGTGGCGCTGTGCCGCCAACATGGGGCGACGGTTCGCCTGAAACCCATCGACCTGTCCAGAATCTTTCCGGTCTCGGGAGGGCTGCCGCTGCCCAAGCGCGCGCCGCAGCGGCAGGCGTACCGGCTGATCGAACTCGCGCGCTGGAGCGAATTCCTGAACCTGCCGCTCAACCTGCAGCCCAAATTCGTCGCGTCGGGAACCGAACTCGCGGCGCGCTTCATCCTGGCGGCGGGCGAGGTCGATGTGGCCAATGCACTGGCGCTGACCGGCGCGATAATGCGCGCGCGCTGGGCGGAGGAGCGCGACGTCGCCGACCCGTCGACGCTGGCGGCGATCGCCGAAGGACTGTCGCTCGACGTCCAGGCACTGGCATTGCGGGCCGCCGCGCCGGAGATTGCGGCCCGCATCGACGCCTTCACGCAGGAGGCGATCGAGGCCCAGGTATTCGGCGTGCCATGGTACGTCGTCGACGGCGAGCCCTTCTGGGGACAGGACCGGCTCGACTTCCTGGCCCGCAAACTGGCAAAATAGCGTGTTTTCGCCGGCCGGAGCCCGGTCGGCGTTGCAGGGGGTCGGTCCAGCAGCCGCGCAGGCGGCAGGACCGGGAGTGGCGACGCGGGCCGCGCAGACGGTCGCTCGCGCTCCATCACTGATTTCAATACAAAGGGAGTACCAAGCCATGTCCACAGGTCTCATCTTCGCGCTCGTGTGCGCGGTGGCGGCGATTGCCTACGGCGTAGTCTCGATCGGCTGGATCATGAAAAAGCCGGCCGGCAACGAACGCATGCAGGAAATCGCGGCAGCCATCCAGGCGGGCGCCAAGGCCTACCTCAATCGCCAGTACACGACCATCGGCATCGTCGGCATTATCCTGTTCGTGATCATCTGGTGGGCGCTGGGCGGCAGGACCGCCGGCGGCTTTCTGGTGGGCGCGGTGCTCTCGGGCCTCGCCGGCTACATCGGCATGAACGTGTCGGTGCGCTCCAACGTGCGCACCGCCGAAGCCGCGCGCACGGGGCTCAACGAGGCGCTGGCCGTCGCCTTCCGCGGCGGCGCCATCACCGGCATGCTGGTGGTTGGCCTCGGCCTGTTCGGCGTGGCCGGTTTCTACTGGTTCCTGGTCGGCTCCGCGCACGGCGCGCCCAACCTGATGAAGGATGGGCTGCACCATGTCATCCAGCCGCTGGTCGGCTTTGCCTTCGGCGGCTCCCTGATCTCGATTTTCGCGCGTCTTGGCGGTGGCATCTTCACCAAGGGTGCCGACGTCGGCGCCGATCTTGTCGGCAAGGTCGAAGCCGGGATTCCGGAAGACGATCCGCGCAACCCGGCGGTGATCGCCGACAACGTCGGCGACAACGTCGGCGACTGCGCCGGTATGGCCGCCGACCTGTTCGAGACCTACGCGGTGACCATCATCGCCACCATGCTGCTGGGTGCGCTGCTGCTGCCCACGGTTGCGGAAGCCGCGGTGATGTACCCGCTGGTGCTTGGCGGCTTTTCGATCCTCGCGTCGATCGTCGGCTGCTATTTCGTCAAGGCGACCCCCGGCGGCAAGATCATGAACGCGCTGTACAAGGGACTCGCCGTGGCCGGCATCATTTCCGCCATCGGCTTCTGGTTCATCACCGACCGCATGACCGGTGGATTCGCCTCGGTCGATCCGATGCTCACGCCGCTGCGCCTTTTCGGCGCCGCAGTCGTCGGCCTGGTGCTGACCGCGCTGATGGTGGTGATCACCGAGTACTACACCGGCACCGACTTCAAGCCGGTCAAGCACGTCGCGCAGGCATCGACCACCGGCCACGCCACCAATATCATCGCCGGCATCGGCGTGTCGATGAAGTCCACCGCCTGGCCGGTGCTGTCGGTCTGCGCGGCGATCCTGGCGTCGTTCTGGTGTGCCGGCCTCTACGGCATCGCCATCGCCGCAACGTCGATGCTGTCGATGGCCGGCATCATCGTCGCGCTCGACGCCTACGGCCCGATCACCGACAACGCCGGCGGCATCGCCGAAATGGCCAAGATGCCGGACTCGGTGCGCAACATCACCGATCCGCTGGACGCCGTCGGCAACACCACCAAGGCGGTCACCAAGGGTTACGCGATCGGCTCCGCCGGTCTCGCCGCGCTGGTGCTCTTCGCCGACTACACGCATGCGCTGGAGACGTTCGGCCTTGCCACGACGTTTGACCTATCGAACCACATGGTGATCGTCGGCCTGTTCATCGGTGGCCTGATTCCCTACCTGTTCGGCGCCATGGCGATGGAGGCGGTCGGCCGCGCCGCGGGCGCGGTGGTGGTCGAGGTGCGGCGGCAGTTCCGCGACATCAAGGGCATCATGGAAGGCACCGCCAAGCCGGAGTACGGCGTCGCGGTCGACATGCTGACCAAGGCCGCGATCCGCGAAATGATCGTGCCGTCGCTGCTGCCGGTGCTGGTCCCGGTGGTCGTGGGCCTGACGCTCGGGCCGCAGGCGCTCGGCGGCCTGCTGATGGGCACCATCATCACCGGCCTCTTCGTCGCCATTTCGATGACCACGGGCGGCGGCGCCTGGGACAACGCCAAGAAGTACATCGAGGACGGCAACCACGGCGGCAAGGGCTCCGACGCGCACAAGGCGGCGGTGACCGGCGACACCGTCGGCGATCCGTACAAGGACACCGCCGGCCCCGCGGTGAATCCGCTGATCAAGATCATCAACATCGTTGCGCTGATGATCGTGCCGCTGCTGGCCAGCTGGGGCGGCAAGGCCGAGATGAAGCCGGCCGCGCCGGTGATTACGCCGCCGGCGAAGACCTCGGCGGCGCCTGCGCCTGCCACTGTCGTTGCCGTGCTGCATTTCGAGGGTGAACGCGCGGCTGCGGTGGTGATCACGGCCTAGGGGTTGCGCCGCGCCGCGCGCGCGGCAGTTGCAATGCGAAGGGCAGCGGCGCGAGTCGCTGCCCTTTTTTCTCGGGTTCGACACGATCGAAAGGACCGGCCAATGAACAATGCGATTCTCCGCTGCGCTGCGAAGAGTCGCGGCAACACCCTGGCCTCTGGGCTGGTCCGCGGGCTGGGTCTGCTGTTGTTCGCCTTCGGCGCCGCGGCGCAGCCGCGTGCGCCCGCGCCGGAACACCCGTCCGGCTGGACCGAGAAGCAGGCGGTTGCGGCGAAACACTGGATGGTCGCGGCGGCGAATCCGCATGCGACGCAGGCCGGCTCCTCGATCCTGGAGCAGGGCGGGTCGGCGGTCGATGCGGCGATTGCGGTTCAGCTGGTGCTGGGGCTGACCGAGCCGCAGTCCTCGGGCATCGGCGGCGGCGCGTTCATCCTGCTGCACGATGCGCGCGCGAAGCGGCTCGTTGCCTACGACGGCCGCGAAACCGCGCCCACCGCGGCGCGGCCCGACCGCTTCCTCAAGAACGGCAAGCCGATGGATTTCTTCGACGCGGTCGTCGGCGGACGTTCGGTCGGCGTTCCCGGCACCGTCCGCCTGCTGGAGACCGTGCATCGCAAGCATGGCCGGCTTGCCTGGGCGGCGCTGTTCGCGCCGGCGATCGCGCTGGCCGAGAACGGCTTCGCGCTGTCGCCACGCCTGCACCAATTGCTCGCCGCGGAGCGCCACATGTCGCAGCCGCGGTTGCGCGCTTACTTCTTCGACGCCAACGGCAAGGTGCTGCCGGTGGACACGACGCTGCGTAATCCGGCCTATGCACAGACGCTGCGCGCCATCGCCGCGCACGGCGCCGACGCGTTCTACTCGGGCGAAATCGCCCGCGACATCGTCGACACGGTGTCGCAGCATCCGTTCAATCCGGGCGACTTGACGCTGGCCGATCTCGCCAACTACAAGGTGGTGGTGCGCGAGCCGGTCTGCGACGGCTATCGCAGCTACCGGGTCTGCGGCTTCCCGCTGCCGTCGTCGGGCGGCATCACCGTGCTGCAGATGCTGAAGATGCTCGAACCCTACGACATCGCCGCGATGGGGCCGGCATCGTTCTGGGGCGTGCACTTCATCAGCGAAGCGGGCCGGCTGGCCTTCGCCGACCGCAGCGTCTACGAGGCCGATCCGGCGTTCTACGACGCGCCGACCGGGCTGCTCGACGCGGATTACCTGAAGGCGCGCTCGCAGCTCATCCGGCCCGCTGCCAGCATGGGTCGCGCGCAACCCGGGTCACCACCAGAGCGTGCTGCCGGCGGCCGGAAGATCGTGCTGGGAGAGGACGCGTCACTCAACCTGCCGTCGACCACGCACGTCTCGATCGTCGACCGCTACGGCAACGCGCTGGCGATGACCAGCACCATCGAGAACCAGTTCGGCAGCCGGTTGATGACCGCGGGCGGCTTTCTGCTCAACAACGAACTCACCGATTTCTCCTTCGTGCCGGAGGAGAACGGCAAGCCGGTGGCCAATCGCATCGAAGGCGGCAAGCGCCCACGCTCGTCCATGGCGCCGACCATCGCCTACGACCGCAACGGCCGTGTAGCCATTGTCACCGGATCGCCGGGCGGAAGCGCGATCATCAACTATGTTGTCAAGACGCTGATCGGCATCATTGACTGGGGCCTCGATCCGCAGGCGGCGATCGCGCTGCCCAACTTCGGCAGCCGCAACGGCCCGACCGAGCTCGAAGCCGATACCGAAGTCGCGAAACTCGCGCCCAAGCTGCGCGCGCTCGGTGCCGAGGTGCGGGTGATCGACCTCACCAGCGGTGCGCAGGCGATCGTCCGTAGCAGGGACGGCTGGATCGGCGGGGCCGATCCGCGGCGGGAAGGCGTGGTGATGGGGCGGTGATCGGCCGAGACCCGCGTTGAGCCGGTGGTCGGTGACCGAAGGATCCGCAATCGAAGGCTGCGATCAATCGATGATCTCGGTCGCCCGCAGCAGGAACGATGGCGGCAGCGTCAGGCCGAGGGTCGTCACGGTCGTGCGGTTGACGACCAGCTCGAACTTGAGCGGCTGACCCACCGGCAGGTCCGCCGGCTTCGCTCCCTTGACGATCCTGTCGACGTATTCGGCGGCGCGGCGCCAGTTGTCCACGACACTCGGCCCATAGCTCATCAGGCCACCCGCCTGCGGATATCCGCGGAACCCATAGATGGCGGGCAGTCTGTGCCTGGAAGCGAAATCCGCGATCAGCCGCAGATGGGTGCCGAAGGCGGGGTCAGGGAGGATGATGACCGCGCCGATCTTCTGCGCGACCATGACCTCGAGGGCGCGGGTGATGGCGTCGGATCCATTGGCGTCCCAGGCGAACGGGCTGACGCCCAGCGCGCGGCCCGCCTCCTGGATCGCTTCCCACATCTTGGTGTGCGCGACATTGTTCGAATCCCGGAGTACGCCGATGCGGATGGTGCCGGGCGCCACCTCCTTCAGAAGTTCCACCCACTTTCCGCTGATGCCCTCTGCCTGGTTCGAAAGCCCGGAGATGTTGCCCCCGGGTTTGGCCAGACTCGCCACGAAACCGGCGCCCACCGGATCGCCGATATTCGCCATCACGATGGGGATAGTCTGCGTCACCTGCCGGAGCGCGACCAGCGCCGCATTGCCCTGGACCACGATGACGTCCACATCGAGCCGGACAAGCTCGCCCGCAAGCACCGGGTAGCGCTCGGGCCGCCCTTCGGCATTGCGCACGTCGATGACCAGGTTTCGGCCTTCCACATAGCCCAACTCCCGCAACCGCTGCCGGAAGGGTTCGAGGCCGGTATGGAATGCCGAGCCGCCACCCGCGAACACGCCGATCCGTACGACCTTGGGCGCCGGTTGCGCCTGGACGGAGTGCGGCAAGGCGCAGACCGCGAAGGCGAGGATGACCGCGAGCGAAATACGCATGACACACATCGCATTGCCTCCTGCGGCGAACATGATTGCAGCCGGGTTGCGCGCCCTCCGACATGCCTCGGCTGCTGCAGTGGGTCCGGCGGAATCCTGCTTTGGTCAGCGATTGTGCGCCTGAAGCCGGGTGCGAAGCGGCCCTTCGCGAAAAAGTCTGCCGGCCGGAAACATTTTCTTGGTGGGGCGTCACCAGGTACCGCGATTCGATCGTTCCGCCACCGTGCGCGCGGAACGCCTTGGTCGATTTGAGCGCGGTACTGCCGCATGGTAGCCTTGCTGCCATGAACAAGCCCAAACTGATCTATTTCGACGCCCCGGTGAGCCGCGGGGAAGAGTGCCGCCTCGCACTGGCGGTGGCCGGCATCGACTTCGAGGACGTGCGCGTCAAGCCTGCCGACTGGGCAGCGATGAAGCCGCAGACGCCCTACGGCGGCATGCCCGTTTTCGAACTGCCCGGCAAGCCGCCGCTGGCGCATTCCAACGCCATCCTGGTGCTGATCGGGCGCCGCCACGACCTGCATCCCAAGGACGACTTCGAAGCGGCGCGCCACGAAGGAATGATGGAGCACGTGGAGACGCTTCGCTACACGGTCGGGCGGACCAACCGCATGGACGACGCCGAGAAAAAAACGGTACGCGATGCGCTGGTGGCGGACTTCCTGCCGGCGTGGGCACAATCGGCCGAGAAGAACATCACCGGGACGCCGTTCTTCGGCGGCGCGAACATCCAGGTCGTCGATCTCAAGCTCTACATGGCGGTGCGCTGGTTCAATGGCGGCAAGGTCGACCACATTCCGGCAACGATCTTCGCCGGCTACCCCAGGCTGGTGGGCGTGTACGACGCGGTGAGCGCGCATCCCGCCGTCAAGGCCTGGGTCGCGAAGTACTGAACGACGACTGCGCGAGTAGCGCCCGCGTCAGAGCGGCAGGACCGAGCGCGTCTCGCCGATGCCCAGAGGTGAGTCCACGAAGTACCGGAACCTGGTTGCCAGGCTTTCCGGCGCCAAGCAGACGAATTCGATGTCCGTAAGGCTCACGACGAAGTCCGGCACGGTGTCGCCAACCCGGGCACTCCGATGCGGTGCAAAACCAGCGCTCCCGCGCCGGCAAGTGCTGATCAGCGTCAAGCCTGTTGGGGGCGCCATAAGGCACGCTCGTCACCTCCCGTTGTGGCGCCTCACTCTGCGGCATTCGTCCTGAACTTGACACGATTCGATCCTGATCGCACCTTCACCTCATGTCCACTGCAGCTACCCCGGCCAGCGAGCTTGCTGAAGTACTGCGCCGTCACCGCATATTTGGTTACCTCGACCAGGCGGCGCACGCTGATCTGGCGACGCGCTTCACCCGCGAGAAGTTTTCGTCTGGCGAAATCGTGGCCGCCGGTGCCGCGCTGGGCGAGCGGCTGGGGCTGGTGCTGTCCGGCCGCATTGCGCTCGTAAGGAATGGTGGGGCGGCTCAGGTTGCGAAGCTGGAAGGCATGGAACTGTTCGGCGCCGGTGCGGCTCCCCACGGCGGCATCGCCGGCTGGTCGGCGCTGGCGGATGGTCCGACCGAGATTGCATTCCTGCCTTCGGGCGAACTGGCCCGGTTGTGTGCCGAACAGCCGGCGGTGTCGGTATTCCTGGTGCCGCCGGACTCAGCCACACAGCGACCGGCCCGCGGCGCAGACCCCCACCTTGGCCTGATGACGACGCCGATGCGTTCGTTGATCAAGCGGCCGCCGATCACCGTGCCACCTACGGCGACCATCCTCGAAACGGCGCAGACGATGCGCGACCGACGCGTGTCGTCGGTGATGCTGCTGGAGCAGGATCACCTCTTCGGACTCGTGACCGATCGCGACCTGCGCAACCGCGCGCTGGCGGTCGGGATGGATCTGTCGACACCGGTCTGCGAGATCGCCACTTTGGCGCCGCTGACCATCGACGTTTCGCAACCGGCTTTCGAGGCGCTGCTGCTGATGGCGCGCCAGAACATTCACCATGTGCCGGTGCTCGACGGCCAGCGCGTTGCGGGCATGATCACCGCGACCGACCTGACCGAGCAGCACAGCACTTCGGCCGTCTACCTGGCCGGCGAAATCTACAAGCAATCCACCATCGAGGGCCTCGCTTCGGCGGCGGGCCGGATCAAGCAGCTGCAGCGCAATCTCGCTGCGGCCGGGGCCAGCGCCCACAGCACCGGACATATCGTCACGGCGATCACAGATGCCATCACGACGCGGTTGCTGCAACTCGCCGAGGCCAAGCTGGGGCCGCCGCCGGTGGACTACGCCTGGGTCGCCGCCGGCTCGCAGGCGCGCAGCGAGCAGACCGCCAAGAGTGATCAGGACAACTGCATGGTGCTGGACAATCGCTACGACGAGGCCCGGCATGGCGCGTATTTCAAGGCGCTGGCGAACTTCGTCAACGACGGACTGGATGCCACCGGCTACATCTACTGCCCCGGCGAGATGATGGCGCGCACCGACGAATGGCGTCAGCCGCAACGCCGCTGGGCCGAATATTTTCGCCGCTGGACGGACACGCCGGAACCGAAGGCGCTGATGCTCACCTGCGTGTTCTTCGACCTGCGGATGATCTATGGCAGCGCCTCGCTGCTGGACGACCTGCGCCGCGACGTGCTGAAAAACACGCGCGGCAACCGTATCTTCCTGGCGTTCATGGTCGGCAATGCGCTGACCCACCGGCCGCCGCTCAGCCTGTTCGGGGGCATCTCGACGGTGCGGGCGGGCGAGGTTAGCGATGCCGTCGACCTGAAGCACAGCGGCATCGTGCCGATCGTGGACCTGGCGCGCATCTACGCGCTGGCCGGCGGCCACGCGGAGGTCAACACCTTCGACCGTCTGAACGTCGCGGCGAAGGGCAAGGAAATCACCGAACAGAGTGCCCGCGATCTGCGCGATGCGCTGGAGTTCCTCGCCGGAGTTCGCATCCGTCACCAGGCGAATCAGATTGCGCAAGGCAGGCCTGCCGACAACTTCCTGTCACTGGGCGAACTGTCCAATTTCGAGCGGGAGCAGCTCAAAGGCGCCTTCGACGTCGTGCAGACGATGCAGAGCGTGCTCGCGCAACGATACCGCTAGCCGGAGCCGATCGCGGGCCGCGAGTCAATACTTGAGGCGCGCGTAGTAGGTCTGTCTGCGCCGCCTCACGCGCCTGTCCCAGCGTGTGGATGCCCATCTCGGCCAGAAGCGGGACCAGTTTCAGCAGCACTTCGGCGGTCACCATCGCGTCGCCCAGCGCGGTATGGCGTCCGATCACCGTGATGTCGAAGCGTTCGGCGATCGCCTCCAGCCGGTGTGATTCCTGATTCGGGTGCACGACGGCGGACAGCAGCAGCGTATCGAGCACGGGCTGTTCGAAGCGCAGTCCCGTCTGCGGCTCCTTCATCTGCAGGAAACGCATGTCGAACGCGGCGTTGTGCGCCACCAGCACGGTATCCCGGGCGTAGGCGTGGAAGGCGGGCAGGACTTCGTCGATGGTCGGCTTGCCCTCGATCATGTCAGGCGTGATGCCATGAATCGGAATCGATGCCGCCGGGATCGACCGCATCGGGTTCACCAGCTGCTCGAAGCATTCGTTGCGCAGCAGCTTGCCGTTGACCAGCCGCGCGGCACCGATCTGGATGATCTCGTCACCGCCCGCGGGGTTCAGGCCTGTGGTCTCGGTGTCGAACACCGTGTAGGCCAAATCGGCCAGGCGTCGGTCATCGAGCGCATGACTGCCCTCGGTGCTGGCGAAGAGGTCGAAGTCGTAGTACTCGGGCCGGCTGCCGCCGCGCGCGAAGGCCGCGTCCATCTCTTCCTGTGCCGCCGCCGTCGGCGCCAGCGGCAACAGGAAACGGAAAAATGCCCGTTGGCGCACACGGTCGCGCTCGAACCAGAACTCGCCGCCGTGGCGCTGCACGACGTCGCGCACCGTCAGTGAACTCGATTCGCCCGCGGTGGCCATCGGGTCCATCTCCCAGCTCATCACCGTCTCGGTGCTCATGGCCTTGCCGGTCCAGACCAGGTCGAGGCGTGCGCGCTGCGCTTCGCCCGCGGTCAGGCGCAGGCCAAGCACCTTCACTCCGAACTCGTCGTGCAGGCGCTGCGCAAGATAGGCCAGCGTCTGCAGCAACGAAAAACTGTCGAGCTTGAGCCACAGTGTCGCATCCACTTCCGCGACATCGCTGCGCATGCCTGTCTGCGCCTCGATGCGCCGCTGGGCCGCCTGGACGAAATCGGTGCCGAGCATTTCCTCGAGCGGCCAGCGGGTGGCAAGCCCCTGTGCGCCTTTGGCGGCGGCGCCGGTGATGCGCGTTGCCATCGCCTGCGCCTCCTCGCGCGCCACGCGGCGAAAGCGCTTGCGCATCGACGCATCGAGATCGTCGTCGTCGAGCATCTCGAGCGCCGCCTGCAGGTTCGCCAGCGATCCGCGGTTGCCCTCGGTCAGCTCATGGAGCAGGCGTTCGCGCGACGATTCGTGCTCGTAGTCGACGGTGATGTTTTCCAGCATCAGCACGAATCCGGTGACCGGCGTGACGTCCAGGTCCGCCGGGGACTCGTCGGTTGCGACACCCCGAACCGGCGCCATCTGGGCCCGCAGCAGCTGGCCCGAACGCGTGGTCGTCACGAACTGGGCGCTGGGGTTGGTTGCGCCACGCTGCATGCGCTGCTGCACGCTCTCCAGGGCATGGGCGACGAGCTTGCGGTCGAATACGGAGTAGATCGAGCGCCCGAGCCCGATCAGTTCGGCGCCGTCGGCCAGCGTCGGCGCCTCGGACAGCGCGCGGAACTGCATGCGAGCCTGGTTGTTGTAGAGTAGGATGCGGCCGTCGAGATTGCACACGACCACGCTCTGCGTCAGTTCGCTCATCAGCGCGGCAAGGCGGTTGCGTTCCTGCTCGACGCCCCGGCTGGCCTGCGCAACCTCCAGCGCGATGTCGCGTTTCAACTGGTCGCGTTGACGCGCGAGTTCGTTGATCGCCTGTGCCAGTCCATGTACCGCTGCCGACCCTTTGCCTCCCGACAGTTCGTGCTGCGCGTCGGTCGTCAACAGCACGCGAGCCTGTTCCAGAAGTCGAGGCGGTGCGGCAACGAAGCGGCGGTACAATGGTTGGAGGGCCGCGACTGCCGCGCCGATCGCGACCAGCGCGGTGATCGCCAGCAACGGCAGGCGGGTACCGAGCGTGCCGGAGACTGCCGCACGTTCCGCGTCCGACAGCGTGGCCCACACCAGCACACCGCCGCCCACGGCGAAAACAGCGAGCAGCAAGGCGACCGCCGCCGCCGCCGCGGCCATGGTGACGACCAGCCTGCGATCTCGTCTCACGCGCCCGATTTCGGTAAGGCCAGCAGCTCACGCACCTTCTGCACCAGCTCCTTGGTGGAGAACGGCTTGGTCATGTAGGCGTCGGCGCCCATCGCCAGTCCCTTGGCGATGTCGGTGTCGCGCCCCTTGGCCGTCAGCATGAGCACCAGCGTGTCCTTCACGGCATCGTCAGCTCGAAGCTCCTGGCAGACCTCGAACCCGGACTTCCTGGGCATCATCACGTCGAGCAGCACCAGGCGCGGCCGCTCGCGGCGCACAGCGTCCAGCGCCTCCTGGCCGTCGCGCGCGACGTGCACTTCGTAGCCTTCGCGCTTCATCAGGTACTCGAGCGAAATCAGGATATTCGGCTCGTCGTCGGCGATGAGGATCTTGGTCGTCATGCGCGGTCTCCGTCGGCGGCTGCCGCTGCGCCCGGGGGCGCCGGCTCTGGCCGGTGATTCCATGGAAGCGTGAAAGCGAAGCAGGCGCCTTGACCCGTGTCAGGTCGCAGTTCCATTCGCCCACCGAAATGTTCAACGATCTGGCGGCTGATCGGCAAGCCCAGACCTGTGCCCTGCGGCCGGTCCCAGGTGTCGCCGCCCTGGCGGAACTTTTCGAAGATCAACGCGTGCTGGGCCTCGGGGACGCCGGGGCCGTTGTCCTGCACCTCGACGGTAGCACCCGCCGGCGCCGGCAATCAGGCGCAGGTCGACGCGCCCGCCCTGCACCGGCACGAACTTGGCGGCGTTGGACAGCAGGTTCATCAATACCTGCTTCAGGCGATCCGGATCGGCCCGAAGTGTCGGCACGTGCGCGGGCAGTTGCATGACCAGCTCGGCGCCGCGCTCGCGCAGCAGTTCGTGCACGGTCTCGCCTGCCTGCTTCAGCAGCGCGACCAGGTCGACCTCTGCGTTGTGCCACTCGGCATGGCCGGATTCGATCTTGGCCATGTCCAGCACCTGGTTGACCAGGCGGGTCAGCCGTTCGGTTTCCGTCACCACGATGCCGAGGAACTGCTGGCGCTGCGCGTCCGGCATCTCCGGGTCGTCGACCATCAGTTCGGCGAGGGCACGGATGGACGTCAGCGGTGTGCGAAGTTCGTGCGTCACCGACGACATGAAGTCGTCCTTAAGGCGGTCGAGGCTTTCGAGTCGCTGGTTGGCGGCGCGCAATTCGGCGGTGGCGTTCTCCAGCGCCTTCGAGTAGGCGCGCAGCTGCGAGGCCTCGTCGAGAATGCGCAGCACGTCGTCCATGTCGAGCTTGTCTTCCTCCACCACCGACGCAACCATGACGCGTGCCGACGCGCTGCCGATGGCGCCGGCGAGCTCGGTCTCGACAAACTGCACCAGCCGTGCATCGGCGTCGATACGGGTCGCGTCGGCGACGCCGCGCTCCCGTGCGTAGTCGTCGAAAAGCTTGGCGGCGCGAGATCCGCCGAGAAACCGACCGGTCAGCGTCAAGAGATCGCCTACCTTGGCTCGGCCGCGCCAGAACACGGGCCGGGACGCCTGCGTACGGTCGAAGACGTCGACGAAAAGCAGCGCCTGACTCGTCTCGCTGGCCTTGGGCGTGCGCAGCAGCGAAATGGTCACGTACAACCCGACGTTGGCCAGCAGACTCCAGAACAGCGAATGGGTCAGGTAGTCGAGGCTGGTCAGGCCGAATAGCTGCTCGGGCCGGAACAGTTCGATGCCGAAGGGCCCGCGGGCCACGAAATCGGTCTGCCACCAGCCGGACTTGGCGATCGACGGCAGCATCAGCGTATGGATCCACAACGCGAAGCCGGCGAGCAGCCCGGCCAGCGCGCCCGCGCGCGTGCCTCCCTTCCAGTACATGCCACCCAGCATTGCCGGGGCGAATTGCGCGACTGCGGCGAAGCTGATGAGGCCGATGCTGACCAGCGCATAGGCCTCGCCGGCGAGGTGGAAGTACAGGTAGCCCAGCAGCAGCACACCGACGATGGCCGCGCGCCGGATGGCCAGCAGCAGGCCGGTGACGTCGCCGCGCTGCGAGAAGCGCCGAAGCCTCAGCAGCATCGGCATCACCAGGTCGTTGCACACCATGGTCGACACCGCGATCGCCTCGACGATGATCATGCCGGTGGCCGCGGACAGGCCGCCGACGAAGGCCACCAGGGCCAGCCCGTTGTATCCTGCCGCCAACGGCAGCGAGAGCACGAAGGTGTCGGCATTGACGCCGCCAGCGCTGAAGTACAGCAAGCCGCCGAGTGCGATCGGCAGCACGAAGACATTGATCGCCAGCAGGTAGGCGGGAAAGACCCAGGCGGCGCGTTTCAGGTGCTGTTCGTCGACGTTCTCGATCACCATGACCTGGAACTGGCGCGGCAGGAAGATGACGGAAAGCATCGACAGCATGGTGAGCGCGAACCACTGCGCGTAGGCGAATCTGGTCCCGTGCTGCGCAGGGGAGAGCAGCGCCTTCAACTCGGGGATCGCCATCGCCCGGGCGAAAAGATCGCCCGGGCCGCCGAACAGGCCCCAGGTGACGAACATCCCCACCGCGATGAACGCGATCAGCTTCACCACGGACTCGAATGCGATCGCCGCGACCATGCCCTCGTGGCGTTCGGTGCTGTCGAGGTGGCGGGTGCCGAAGACCATCGTGAAGCCGGCGAGCGCGAGCGCGACGTACAGCGTACCGTCCAGCCACCAAGAACCGCGCCCCGTCATCGGCTCGCCCATCGGCGTCGTCAGCAGCGCGTAGCCGCTGGATACCGCCTTAAGCTGCAGGGCGATGTAGGGAACGATGCCAACCACGGTGATCAGCGTCACCAGTCCGGCCAGCAGCGGACTCTTGCCGTAGCGGCTGGCCATGAAATCGGCGATCGACGTAATGCGGTAGGTGCGCGCGATGCGGATCATCTTGCGCAACACGGTCCACGCCAGCACCATCGCCAGCGTCGGACCAAGATAGATCGGCAGGAACCAGACGCCTCCCGACGCGGCGCGCCCGACGCTGCCGAAATAGGTCCACGCCGTGCAGTACACCGCCATCGACAGCGCGTAGACCCAGGCGTTGCCGATCACCGAACGGCCCTGCTGTGCGCGGGCGTCGGCCCACCAGGCGACGACGAAGAGCAGCAACAGGTAGGCCAGCGAGGCGCCCAGGACCAGCGCTGGCGACAGCATGGTCAGTCCCCAGCGCGCTCGAGCAGCCAGGCGAGCGCGGCGATCAGCAGCGCCCACGCGAGGAACAACGCCGTCGGAAACAGCGGCAGGCCGAAAAACAGCAGGTCGCGGTCCCAGACCGCCAGCAGCGGAAAATTGAACAGCAGCAGACCCAGTGCGAACAAGCCCACCAGGCGCTGTCTGAGCAGTCCGCTTCGCACGATCAGACCTTCGCCTTGGCCTTCTTTTCGAATCCGTGCGCGTGCCGGCCGAGTGCGAAGCTGGCGAAGAACTTGCACCAGATGGTGCTGCCGGCGATGGCTGTCCAGGTCTCGTAGGGCATGCCGGCCACGACGACCCCGAAAATCGCGTACACGATCACGGCGCCGCCGATGGCGTTGATCGCCAATTCGTACTTTGCCCATTTCTCCGCGTTCGCAGGGCGGCAGGCCTCCCTTGAGCGCAACTTCGGAAAAGTCTCGCCGGACCGCAATCCGCCAGGCCCGGCGCAGCCAGAAGAAGGCGATCGGGAACATGGCCAGGAAAAGGATCCAGGTCAGGGCAACGCTGATGTCGAATGCCATGGGCGGCTCCTGCACTGGCGATCTTGCAACAAAACAAAGGGCCCCGCCAGCATTGCCCGCGGGGCCCCGATTCTGCCGTCCGGACCGGCACCGCCGGGCCGGACGACTCAGGTCAGGCGAACGCCGCCGTCAATGTGCACCGTCCACGGCCTTGGATCCGCGCGGAATGCGCACGGCCTCGACCATGTGCCTGGATATGCTCCGGCGGCTCCTTGGTCACCTTGTCGACGGCGAAGGCGACGATGAAGTTCACCAGCGCGCCCACCGCACCGAAGGCCTCCGGCGTGATGCCGAAGAAGCTGTTGGCGCCGCCGATCAGATCGAGGTACTCGGTGCCCTTGATGAAGAAGATGCCCTTGTGCGCGAACACGTAGAACAGCGTGACGAACAGGCCGGAGAGCATGCCCGCCATCGCGCCTTCCTTGTTCATCTTCTTGCTGAAGATGCCCATCATGATCGCGGGGAAGAGCGAACTCGCCGCGATACCGAATGCCAGCGCCACGGTACCTGCCGCAAAACCTGGTGGATTCAGTCCCAGGTAGCCGGCAACGACGATCGCCACCGCCATCGAGATCTTTCCGGCGAGCAATTCGCCCTTCTCGCTGATGTCGGGCACGAACACGTTCTTGATCAGGTCGTGCGACACCGCCGCCGAAATCGCCATCAGAAGACCGGCTGCGGTCGACAGCGCCGCCGCGAGTCCACCCGCCGCAACCAGCGCGATCACCCAGTTGGGCAGCAGCGCGATCTCGGGATTGGCCAGCACGATGATGTCGGCGTTGACGGTCAGCTCGTTGCCCTTCCAGCCGGCAGCTTCGGCCTTCTTCAGGACCTCGGCATCCTTGGTCTTGTCGTTGTAGTACTGGATGCGGCCGTCGTTGTTCTTGTCGTCGAACTTCAGCAGGCCGGTCTTCTCCCAGCGCTTCATCCAGTCGGGCCGCTTGTCGTACTCGATGGCGGCGTCCGCGGCGAACGGATTGGCATTGCCCATCACCACGCCCGGCGTGATCGTGCGCAGCAGGTTCGTCTTGGCCATCGCCGCCACGGCGGGCGCGGTCGTGTAGAGGATGGCGATGAACACCAGCGCCCACCCAGCCGACGAACGCGCAGCCTTGACGCTCGGCACCGTGAAGAAGCGCATGATCACGTGCGGCAGACCGGCGGTGCCGATCATCAGCGACAGCGTGTACACGAACATGTTGAGCTTGCTGCCCGGAAGCGACGTCGTGTACTTGCCGAAGCCGATGTCCGTGACGACCTGGTCGAGCTTGGTCAGCAGCGACACGTCGTGTCCCACCAGCGAGCTGCCGAGGCCGAGTTGCGGAATCGCGTTGCCGGTCAGCTGCAGCGAGATGAAGATCGCCGGGATCGTGTAGGCCAGGATCAGCACGCAGTACTGCGCGACCTGCGTATAAGTGATCCCCTTCATGCCGCCGAACACCGCGTACAGGAAAACGATCCCCATACCGACGTAGATGCCGACGTCCTTGGGCACCTCGAGGAAGCGCGAGAAGGCGATTCCGACGCCGGTCATCTGGCCGATGATGTAGGTCAGCGAGGCGACCAGCAGGCACAGCACCGCCACCGTGCTGGCCGACTTCGAGTAGAAGCGGTCGCCGATGAACTGCGGCACGGTGAATTTACCGAACTTGCGCAGGTAGGGGGCAAGCAGCATCGCCAGCAGCACGTAGCCGCCGGTCCAGCCCATCAGGAACAGGCCGCCGCCGTAGCCCATGTTGGAGATCAGGCCGGCCATAGAGATGAACGACGCGGCACTCATCCAGTCCGCCGCGGTGGCCATCCCGTTCATTACCGGGTTGACGCTGCCGCCGGCAACGTAGAAGTCGCTGGTCGAGCCGGCGCGTGCCCAGATGGCAATGCCGATGTACAGCGCGAAGCTCAGTCCGACGACCAGGTAGATAGTGGTTTGCAGGCTCATGATGTGCCCTTCAGTCTTCGTGAACGTCGAAATCGCGATCGATCTTGTCCATCCGCCACTTGTAGATGAAGATCAGCGCGATGAAGATGTACATCGATCCCTGTTGGGCAAACCAGAAGCCGAGCGGGTAACCGCCGAGCTTGATCTGATTGAGCACGTCAGCAAACAGGATTCCGGCGCCGAACGACACCAGGAACCAGACGGTTAGGATCTTGGCGAGCAGGCTCAGCGTGGCTTTCCAATAGCCAGCCGAATCGTGATTGGTACTCATGGGTTGCCTCCCTGGGAGAAATTGAATTTGTCCAACGGAAATGCATGCACACTACTCGCACATTTCCAGCCACCACGGTTCTTCACGACCGCTCTGACTCCGCATTGACCCGAATCTCGCTATGGCCGAATCTGACCAACCACGCCCCGGTGGGTCTGTCCTGCAACTCACAACCGGTCCGCCATTCCTGCGCAGGGCGAACGGACGGCCGCCTGCACTAAACGGCGACCAACGGGCTGTGAGATGGCCAATGCTGCCACAAAATGGGGTGCGCCGTCGACCGCGCAATTGCATTGGATCAAGGAACGTGGTCGTGCACACGCGACCTGTCGGGCGGCACCGGACCAACTGGGTCCCCTCGAAATTCGGCGGGAACTCAATGTGCCAGGCGGCATTCGGGTACTCGGGGGCCATCGATACCGTGCGTCGAAAAAGCGTCGTCCGTAAGATGTGGCCGGGAGGAAAAACCATGCCGACCTGCGAATCCAACCGGACCTCGGCTGCTCATCATTGGTGGCGGCGCGGAAAGGTTGGCCGAGGAATGGCCCATGAGGCCGAAGGTGCGGAGAGCGTGACATGAGTCCATTGCTGGTGGGCTTTACCTGGCTGCTGCTGTTCCAGTGCATGGGCGAGGCTCTCGCTTATTTCTTCAATCTGCCGATCCCCGGTCCAGTGCTGGGCATGGCACTTCTGTTCGCGGCCTTGCTGGTACGCGGCAGGGCGACCGACCCGTTGACGGTCACGGCGGACGGCCTTGCCAAACATCTGTCGCTGCTGTTCGTCCCCGCCGGTGTGGGCGTGATGCTGCATGTCGCGCGCGTCGCGGACGAATGGCTGCCGATCGTCGTCGCGTTGGGTGTGAGCACCGTGCTCGCGATTGCCGCGACCGCGCTCACCTTCCAGTGGCTTGCAGGGCGTGGGCCACGCAGCGGCGGAGTCGACGAATCATGAGCAGCCAGCCGTTTTTCGAACTGTGGGTCTACCTGTCGGCGACGCCACTGGCCGGACTGACGCTGACGCTGGTCGCTTACGTCGCCGCATGGTGGTGCTATGTGCGCAGCGGCATGCATCCGCTGGCCAATCCTGTTCTGCTCGCGGTGGCGATGATCGTCGCCGCGCTGGTCGCCACCGGGACCGATTACAAGACCTACTTCGACGGCGCGCAGTTCGTGCACTTCCTGCTCGGCCCCGCAGTCGTCGGTCTCGCCGTGCCGCTGGCGCGCGAATGGGACAGTGTGCGCCGGCTGGCGCTGCCGATCGCCGGTGCGCTCGCCGTCGGCTCGCTGGTCGCGCTGACCAGTGCGGTCGGACTCGCCTGGATGTTGGGCGCGTCGCCGGCGACGCTGCTGTCGCTGGCGCCCAAATCCGTCACTGCGCCGGTGGCGATGGGCATCGCGGAGAAACTGGGCGGCCTGCCCGCGCTGGCCGCGGTGTTCGCGGTGACCACGGGCATTCTCGGCGCGGCGCTGGGCAAGTACGTGCTCGACGCCTGCCGGGTGCGCGACTGGCGCGCGCGCGGCTTCGCGCTCGGCCTCGCCGCGCACGGCATCGGGACGGCGCGCGCGTTCCAGGTCAATGCCGACGCCGGGGCTTTCGCCGGTCTTGCTTTCGCGCTGCATGCGCTGGTCGCCGCCGTCGTGTTTCCACTGGGCTACCTGCTGTTGCGCGCAGGACCCTAGGACGATTGCGACAGCGGGCGATGGCGACCACGCCGGCGCTATACTGGCGAATTCGCAGCGGTACGACGCGGTGCGGAGCCATCGATGACCTCCGATCTATTCTCCGCAGCCATCCTGCTGATCCTCGTTCTCGACCCCTTCGGCAACATGCCGCTGGTGATGGCAGCGCTGTCCAAGGTGCCGGCGGAGCGACGCGCGCGCATTGTGCTGAGGGAATGCCTGTTCGCCTTCCTGATCCTGCTCGCGTTCATGACCGGTGGCCGCACGTTCATGCAATGGCTGCAGTTGTCCGAGGTGTCGCTGTCGATTGCCGGTGGCATCATCCTGTTCCTGATCGCATTGCGTATGGTGTTTCCGCGCAAGGAAGGAATCTTCGGCGACGTACGCGGCGGCGAGCCGTTCCTGGTGCCGATCGCGGTACCGGCGATCGCCGGACCGTCGGCGCTGGCCACCGTGATGCTGATGGCCTCGCGTGATCCGGCGAACCTGATCACCTGGGCGGCGGCGACGACCGTCGCCATGACGGTCACCACGGTGGTGCTGCTGGGGGCGGGCCGCCTGCAGGCGGTGCTGGGCGAGCGCGCGATCAATGCCTTCGAACGGCTGATGGGCCTGGTGCTGACAGCCCTCGCCGTGGAAATGCTGCTGAACGGCGTGCGCACTTTCGTGGTGTCGCTGCCGAAATAGCCGGGGCCGCGCCCGGGGTCCCGCGCGGGCAGCCCCGCGTACTCGCCCGACGAGGCGATTGCGCGCAGCGGAAATTCTTGCTGAAATGAAAACTGCCGCATAAACGAGAGGAATGTCCGTTGACCGACGCAACGCAATCACCAATCGAAGTTCCCGTATGGGATTGGCCGGTGCGCGTCGTGCACTGGTTGATCGTACTGCTGGTCATTGCCCTGGTCACAACCGGGCTGGTCGGCAATGAATGGCTGGTCTGGCACATGCGTTGCGGGCAGACCCTCCTGGTGCTGGTGCTGTTTCGCGTGGCCTGGGGCTTTGTAGGCAGCGCCAATGCGCGGTTCACCTCGTTCGTGCGCGGTCCGGGCGCCGTCATCGCCTACGTGCGCTCCATTTTTCGTCCGCCGCACGAAACGCACGCGACGCACAATCCGATCGGCGGCTGGATGGTCGTCGCGCTACTGCTGGCGATGCTGTTCCAGGCCGGTACGGGACTGTTCACCAACGACGACATCCTCAACGATGGTCCGCTGGTGAAGCGCATCAGCAAGGATCTGTCGGACTCGATCAGCACGCTGCACCGGCGCGGCTGGTGGGTCGTGGTCGGCCTGGCGGGCCTGCATATCGTCGCGGTGGTCTCCTATTTCGCGGTTCTGCGCGACGATCTGGTGCGACCAATGCTGCACGGCAGGAAATCGCTGCCGGCATCCGCCGCCGATCCCGCGGCGGCCCGGGCTTCGTCCGGCCGGGCGCTGGCGTTGCTGGCCGCGTCCGCCGGCGTTGTCTGGTGGGTGGTGAACCGACTCTAGCGGGCGGCGAAAAAATATGGACCGGGAGTCGACCTCCCGGCCCCACCAAGCTCCCTTGATTCTGCTATTGCTGCACCGGCGCCCACATCGGCGCAACCCTGCCGATCGGCGCCGGCGGCAAGCCTACTTGTTGCGGAAGTCGTCGTGGCAGTTGGAGCAGGCCTTGCCCATCGCCCCGACGGCCGGACGAAGCGCCGCCAGATCCCCGGCATTGGCCGCGGCGACCAGCTTCACGGTCTCCGCTTGCATGGCCTCGGCGACCTTGTCGAACTTGGCCTTGTCCTTCCAGATCTCCGGCTTGGCCTTGGTGGGCGCGCCCGTGTCCGACCCCGGCACGAATCCATCCCATGGCATTGCCGAGAGTTCATTGATGAACGTCGCAGCGCGAACGGCCTTGGCCTTGTCGTAGGGAATATCGCCCTTGGCCATGCCGCCGAGGATACCCATGTTCCAGCCGATCGCCTGCAGGATGCCCTGCCGGTACTTGATCGCGCGGTCGGGCTTCATTTCCTGCGCCAGCACGACGGTCGAAAAGGCAGCGACCACCGCTGCGGCACTCAGGATCGGGATCAAATTTCGCTTCATGAATCCTCCAAGACAAGGGACGGGTAGAGAAAATAGCCTGGTTGGCAGAGTCCGGAACTGCACCGGCGCATCAAAATGCGACCGCAAGCATAGGCGAAAACAGCAGTCCGCGTGAATTATTCCCGCCGATCATGCCGACCCGGCAATGCCGGGGACGAGGTCGCCCCCCGAACGGTGCGCGACGCCGGCGCGTTCCAGTTCGGCGACCAGCATGGCGGCCAGTTCGGCCGGCGGCAGCCGGGGACCGCAGGCGTTCAGGTCGCGGCAGATGCCGACGCGCTCCATGTGACCGGGCAGGTCAGCCAGTGCCATGCGCTGCCTGGCGAGCAGGTTGAATGCCAGCAGCGCTTTCAGCCCATAGAGCGCCAGCCGGGATTCGTCGGCTTCGAAGGTGGCCACCCGGCGATAGGCGCGCTCCAGCGCCGCCGCGACGTCGGTGAACGGTTCGCCGTGACCAGGGATCACCACGCGCACATCGAGTGCCGCGATCAGGTCCAGCGTGGCGCGGGTGGCCGGCAGTGCGTCGGCGTCGATGGCGGGAGGCATCACAAAGCCGAAGCCGTTCTGCCACAGTGCATCACCGGAGATGAGTATCCGGTGCTCGGGATTGAAAAAGACCAGCGCCTCCATCCGGTGGCCGGGCGAGGCTAGCAGGCGCCACTCGAGCTCACCCCAGACCTCGGTCGTGTCCGGATGCAGTTCGAAATCGACGCTGAAGCGGTCGCATTCCTGGTCGGCGTAGCCCAGCAGCAGCGCCTTTTCGTCCCAGCGCGCGATGGCGGGGGCCTCGGCGGCCGGCAACGAGATGGTGCAGCCGTAACGGGCCTGCACGGCGGCGTTGCCGCCGATGTGGTCGGAATGGCAGTGCGTGTTGATGAGGCGCGCCAGCGGCTCCGTGCCAAATCCGCGTGCGGAGGCCAGCAAGCCCAAAGTCAGCGGCGCGTGCCTGACGTAGCCGGAGTCGATGAGTACGTTGCCGTCGCGGCTTCTGAGCACGATGTTGTTCGCCGACAGCCAGTCGCGGACGAACACGTGCAGCTGGGGCGGGAACAGTGGGTTAGTCACCTGGGCGTCATTTGAGTGTCAACTTGGTGTGAACTGAGTCAAATGAGTCAACTGAGTCAACCAAGGGTCGTATCCGGGCAACGGCGGCTTCACGCCAGCCGGGCCAGGAAATCGCGCACAAGCGCAACGCGTTCGGTCAATACCGGCGCGGCACGGTCGATGCGCAGCCGGTCGGGTCCGGCGAAGCGGATGCGGCCGTCTGTCTGCACCATCAGGATCAGCTTGCCGGCGTCGAAGGGCGGCTGCTTGATGAACTGCAGCGTCGTGCGTTCGGCGCCGGCGTCGATCTTGGTCACGCCCAGCGGCTTGGCGACAAGGCGCAGGCGATGGCAGGCGAGCAGCGATTGCGCCTGTTCGGGCGTGGGGCCGAAGCGGTCGACCAGTTCTTCCTGGATGGATTCGAGTTCCTCGGCGGTTTCGGTACTGGCGAGGCGCTTGTAAAGCAGCAGCCGCTCGTGCACGTCGTTGCAGTATTTTTCCGGCAGCAGCGCCGGCACGTGAAGATTGATTTCTGTGGCCACACCCAAGGGATCGGCGAGGTTTGGCTCGCGGCCGGACTTCAGCGCCGACACCGCCGCGCGCAGCATGTCGTTGTAGAGCTGGAAGCCGACCTCCTGCATCTCGCCCGACTGCGACTCGCCCAGCACCTCGCCGGCGCCGCGGATTTCCAGGTCGTGCATCGACAGGTAGAAGCCCGAGCCCAGGTCCTCCATCATCTGGATGGCCTCGAGCCGCTTCTTGGCCTGTGCCGACAGCGCGTCGGCCGGTGGTGTCATCAGGTAGGCGTAGGCCTGGTGGTGCGAGCGCCCGACGCGACCGCGCAGCTGGTGCAGCTGGGCGAGGCCGAAGCGGTCGGCGCGGTCGATGATGATGGTGTTGGCGGTCGGCACGTCGATGCCGGTCTCGATGATGGTCGAGCACAGCAGCAGATTGATGCGCTGCTGGTAGAAGTCGCGCATCACCTGTTCCAGCTCGCGCTCGGGCATCTGCCCGTGCGCCACGGCGATGCGCGCCTCGGGCAGCAGCTTGGCCAGCGTCTGCGCACGCGTGGCGATGGTGTCGACCTCGTTGTGCAGAAAGTAGATCTGTCCACCACGGTTCAATTCGCGCAGCGTGGCCTCGCGCACGATGCCCGGCGAGTAGGCGGCGACGAAGGTCTTGATGGAGAGACGCCGCTGCGGCGCGGTGGCGATCACTGAAAAGTCGCGGATGCCTTCCAGCGACATCGCCAGCGTGCGCGGGATGGGTGTGGCAGTGAGCGTCAGCACGTCGACCTCGGCGCGCAGGCGCTTCAGGCGCTCCTTCTGGCGCACGCCGAAGCGATGCTCCTCGTCGATGATGACCAGGCCCAGGTTGGCGAACTTGACGTCGGGCTGCAGCAGCTTGTGCGTGCCGATGGCCAGATCCACCTGGCCGGCCGCCAGTCCGGCCAGCGCTGCCTTGGTCTCCTTGGCGGTACGGAAGCGCGACAGCTCTGCGATGCGTACCGGCAACTCGGCAAAGCGATCGGAAAAAGTCTGGAAGTGCTGCTCGGCCAGCAGCGTCGTGGGCACCAGCAGCGCCACCTGCTTGCCGTCGGCTAGTGCCACGTAGGCGGCGCGCAGCGCGACTTCGGTCTTGCCGAAGCCGACATCGCCGCATACCAGCCGATCCATCGGCTGGCCGGAGGTCATGTCCTTGACCACCGCCTCGATCGCGCCGGCCTGGTCGGCGGTTTCCTCGAAGCCGAAGCCTTCGGCGAAGGCCTCGTAGTCGTGCGCGTTGAAGCCGAAGGCGTGGCCGGTGCGCGCCGCGCGCTGCGCGTACAGATTGAGCAGCTCGGCGGCGGTGTCGCGCGCCTGCAGCGCGGCCTTTTTCTTTGCCTTTTCCCACGCGCCGCTGCCCAGTTCGTGCAATGGCGCCGCCTCTGGCGAGGCACCGCTGTAGCGGCCGATCAGGTGCAGGTTCGACACCGGGACGTAGAGCTTGGCGTCGTTGGCGTAGACCAGTTGCAGGAATTCGTTGGCGCCGTCGCCCAGGTCCAGCGTCACCAGGCCCAGGTAGCGGCCGATGCCGTGCGCCTCGTGCACGACCGGGTCGCCGATGCGCACCTCGGACAGGTCGCGCACCATGGCGTCGATGTTGGAACGGCGCGCGGCCTCGCGTGCGCTGCGCCGGACCACGCCGGCGTAGAGCTCCGCCTCGGTGACGAAGGCCAGCTTGCCGTCGGGCCAGACAAAGCCCGTGGCCAGCGGCGCGGCGACCAGACAGACCTTCGGCGCGTTCTGTCCGAGTGCGGCAAATCCGTCGGCCAGGGCGGGATGCAAATCGTACTCGGCGAAATACTGCTGCATGGTTTCGCGCCGGCCGGCGCTTTCCGCGACGATCGCCACCGTATGCGGCGTGGTCGCGAGAAAGCGCTTCAGCGCCGCCAGCGGATCGTCGGCGCGGCGGTCCACCTGTACCGAGGGCAGAGGCACGGTCGGGCCGGTCTGCGCGGCACCCGGCTGAACTGCACGGCCGGCGGACGGCACGATCTCGATCCGTGCAAAGGCTTTCAGTACGCCGTTGAATTCGTCCGGCGGCAGGAACAGTTCAGTCGGCGGCAGCAACGGCCGCGCCTTGTCGCCACGCAGCAGCCGATAGCGCGACTGCGCATCGTCCCAGAAATGCTCGACCGCGCCGCGCACGTCGCCGTGCAGCGCCACCACGGCGGTCGCCGGCAGATATTCGGCCAGCGTTGCCGTGGCCTCGAAGAACAACGGCAGGTAGTACTCGATGCCGCCGGGGGCGATGCCGTTGGA
Organism: uncultured beta proteobacterium; assembly: GCA_963712105.1. Classification (GTDB taxonomy): domain Bacteria; phylum Pseudomonadota; class Gammaproteobacteria; order Burkholderiales; family Casimicrobiaceae; genus VBCG01. The sequence goes on along the minus strand of CAVQGR010000003.1, from coordinate 539,730 downwards.
GACATCCTTGTACAGCGCCGACTTCGACGGATCGCCTTCAAAGGCTTCGCGATAGCGGCCGCGAAAGCGCGTGCGTCCGCCGTCGTCGAGCGGAAACTCGCGCGCCGGCAGCAGGCGCACGTCTGGCACCGGGTAGAGCGTGCGCTGCGTGTCGACGTCGAAGGTGCGGATGCTCTCGATGTCGTTGCCGAAGAGGTCGATGCGAAACGGCAGCGTCGAACCCATTGGAAACAGGTCGATCAGTCCGCCACGTACGCTGAATTCGCCGGGCGACACCACCTGCGTCACGTGCGCGTACCCGGCCAGCGCCAGTTGCGCGCGCAGACCGTCGACATCGAGCGTGTCGCCCTGCTTCAGGAAGAACGTGAACGCGGCGAGGTAGGCGGGCGGCGCCAGGCGAAGCAGCGCGGTGGTGGCAGCGACGACCAGCACGTCGCACTCGCCGCGCGACGCCCGATAGAGGGTCGCCAGTCGTTCCGAGACCAGGTCCTGGTGTGGCGAAAAATGGTCGTAGGGGAGGGTCTCCCAGTCGGGCAGCAGCGCCGGCGCCAGGTCCGGCGAGAACCAGGGTATTTCCTCGGCCAGGCGGGTGGCCGACGCCGGGTTGGCGCTGACCACCACCAGCATCCGCCGCTCGGCGCGGGCACGCTGCGCAAGCTGGGCCAGCACCAGCGCGTCCGACGAGCCCGCGAAGGGCCCGGCGGTCGTGCGCCGGCCGGCGTCCGGCAGCGTCGGGACCAGCGCGGGAAGCGCCGACGCGCGGACGACCCCCGCCCCCGTCGGCGGCGCAACGGTGTAAGTCGCGTCGTTCTTCAAGGGCGCAATTATACGGGGGCGGCGGAAGCGTCCCGGCACGTTTATACTGGGCGAATGCCCGCCGCACGCAGCGTCTCCCCCTATCTGCTGCTGACGCTGACGCCGCTGTTCTGGGCCGGCAACTGGATCATCGGGCGCGGCCTGCATGCCGATATTCCGCCGATGGCGATGACGTTCTTCCGCTGGCTGTTTGCGATCCTGATCCTGGCGCCGTTCGCGTGGCCGCATGTGCGGCGCGACTGGCCGGTGATACGACGCAACTGGCGCGTGATGCTGGTGCTGGGCGCGATCGGCGTCGGCACGCACAACGCGCTGGCCTATCTCGGACTCAACTACACCACCGCGACCAACGGCGTGATCCTCAACTCGTTCATTCCGGTGATGATCGTCACGCTGTCCTGGGTGTTCCTGCGCGAGCGGTTGACGCCGCTGCAGGGACTCGGCGTGGCCGTCTCGCTCTGCGGCGTGCTGACGATCCTGTCCGAGGGCCGGCTTGCCACGCTGCTGGCCTTCCGGCTCAACGTCGGCGATCTGTTCGTGATCCTGTCGATGGCGATGTGGTCCATCTACACCATCGGCCTGCGCTGGCGGCCGGCGGGGCTCAACCTGATGTCCTTCCTGCTGGTGGTCGCAGTGGTCGGCAATTTTTGCGTGCTGCCGCTGTGGCTCGGCGAAATGGCGCTTGGACATTTCGTCGTCTGGAACTGGACCAACTTCATCGCGCTGGTCAGTGTCGCGCTGTTCTCATCGGTACTCGCCTACCTGATGTGGAACCGCGGTGTGGAACTGGTCGGCGCCAACGTGGCCGGACTGTTTGTCCACCTGATGCCAGTATTCGGCATCGTGCTGGCGTGGCTGTTTCTCGACGAGCGCCTGGCCGGATTCCACATTGCGGGCATCGCGCTGATCCTGACCGGCATCTGGGTCACCAGCCGCTACCGCAATCGCCGCCCCGATGTCCAGGAAGCGGCCGCCGTGGGGACCGATTGAACGACGACGACATCGTCGAAGGCAGCATCGGCGACCCCCGCCGGGTGGCGTTGCAGCAGCGCATCGCCGAGATCCAGCTCGAACATCACGACCTGCATACGGCGATCGAGCTCCTCGAAGCATTGTCCACGCGCGACGAATTGCAGCTGCGGCGCCTGAAGCGCCGCAAGCTGCTGCTCAAGGATCAGATCGTCACGCTCGAGCGACAGCTCGATCCCGACGTGCTCGCCTAGCCGGCGCGGATCCGCGTTGCGGGCACTGGTGGGGCCTGCCATCGCGCGCCGGCGATCGCCTGGGCGCGCGCCAAAACGGAATCGCTCAGGCGGGCACGCGCCCGTAGCGGTCGTCGAATCGGACGATGTCGTCTTCCTCGATGTAGTCGCCGCAGGCGACTTCGATGATCGCCAGAATCTCGGTGCTGAGGTTGGCGAGCCGATGCTTGGTCTCCACCGGGATGAAGGTCGACTCACCTGCCGGGAGGTCGAATTCGCGTTCGCCGCGGGTCACGCGCGCGGTGCCGCGCACGACGATCCAGTGCTCGCTGCGGCGATGGTGCAACTGCAACGACAGCGCCGCGCCGGGCTTCACCTCGATGCGCTTGATCTTGAAGCCGGGACCGCCTTCCAGCACCGTGTAGGTGCCCCAGGGCCGGGTTACCGTCCGGTGCAGCTTGTATGCGTCGTGGCCGCGCGCCTTCAGTTCGCCGACCACCTCCTTCACCCGTTGCAGATGGTCGCGGTGCGCTACCAGCACCGCGTCGGACGTATCCACAATCACCAGGTTCTCCACGCCGATGGTGGCGACGACGCGGTCCTCCGAGTGGACGAAGGTGCCGCGCGTGTCGATGGACACGCGCTCGCCGCTGCCGCGGTTGCCGTCCGCGTCGGCATCGGCCAGTTCCGATATCGCCTGCCAGGAGCCGATGTCGCTCCAGTCGAAACTCCCACGCACGACGGCGACCTTGCCGTCCGCGGCAGCCTGCTCCATGACCGCATAGTCGAGCGACACGTCCGGCGCCGTCGCGAAGCTCGCGGCGTCGATTTCCAGCATCGCATCGGCGGCGCGCGCGGCGAGCGGCTGCCACACCGTGCGTGCTGTCGCAGCGACCACCGGCGCATACAGTTCGAAGGCGGCGAGGATCGCCGCTGGCGTGAATGCGAACATCCCCGCATTCCACACAAAGTTACCGGCGGCGACATATTCGCGCGCCTGCGCCAGCGGCGGCTTCTCGACAAAGCGCTTGGCCTCGAAACAACGCTTGCCGAGGGCCTCACCGCACTCGATATAGCCGTAGCCGGTTTCAGGATGCGTGGGTGAGATGCCGAAGGTGGCCAGCCTGCCTGCGCGTGCCGCGGCGGCGGCGAGGTCCACCGCCTCCTCGAACGCGGCGTCGTCGCGGATCAGGTGATCCGCCGCCAGCACCAGCATGATCGCCTCGTCGCCGTAGCGGGCGCGAGTGAGGTGCGCAGCCAGCGCGATCGCCGGCGCCGTATTGCGGCCGAAAGGTTCCAGCAGAAAGACCGCGTCGCGCGGCTCGTTCTTGCCCAGGCCTGCGTAGACGTCCTTGGTGTGAAAGTAGTAATCGCGATTGGTGACCGTTATCAGTCCGCTCACCTGGGGCAGACGGGCGGCGCGGTGCGCCGTCTTGCCGAGCAGCGTTTCGCCGTCCGGCAGGATCATGAACGGCTTGGGTGCCGCTTCCCTCGACAATGGCCACAGGCGCGTGCCGGCGCCGCCGGAGAGGATCACGGGGACGATCGGGGAGGCTGCTTCAGTCATCTTGGGGGCCGGCGGCGACGGGAAAGGGCGAGTTTACCGTGTCGGGGCGTCGAGGCTTGCGGGAACTGGGAACCGGGAGCGGGGAACGCGAAGGCCGTGTGTTTTGCGTGCCCGTGGGAGGACGAGCGCTTGAAAGGTGGTCGTGGCGGCGCCATATGGAAAACAACGGCTATTGGGCGGTCGAGGCGACCGCACTGGTACAATGAAGGCTTGGCGCTGCAACCCGCTGGCGGCGCCGCACCGATCGATCACCGGGGGTGAACTGGTCTCGACGGGGGTAGTGAAGCAGCTTGGGGCATGCCGAGGTGTTGGTCCTCGTAAAACCCTGACAATCGCAAACTTAACTGCGAACGACGAAACCTACGCTCTGGCGGCTTAATCCCGCCGGACCTTGCACCGGGCGGCGCTCAGCCCGGGTGAAGCTGGCAACAGTGTAGTCACAGCAAGGACATTTCGAGCGATCGCGTCCGTCCGGGTCACTTGGGCGAGGCGTCAAATCAAGGTGACTGGTCCCTTCGCCGTATGTCAGTCAACGGTTCAGGGATGAGAGCACAATGACGTGACTAAGCATGTAGTCCTGACTGTGGAGCACTTCCGGACGCGAGTTCGATTCTCGCCACCTCCACCAACAGCAAAACCCCAACCGGTCCCGGGTGGGGTTTTCTTTTCCCGCTCGCGCCGGTTCCCGTTTGTCGTCGGGAGAGGCCGGGAAATTTCCACCGCTGCCCGGTACTGAAACGGGATCGGCCTCAGTGGTCGATTGTCCGCAGTCCGGCCTGGGAATTTTCATGGAAGCGCTTATCGTCTCGACCGGAGTCGTCGCCCTCGCCGAGATCGGCGACAAGACTCAGCTCCTCGCCTTCATCCTCGCGGCCCGCTTCAAGAAGCCGATCCCGATCATCCTCGGCATCTTCGCTGCGACCGCCGTCAACCACGGCCTCGCCGGCGCCCTGGGCGCCTGGATCACCACGGCGGTCAGCCCCGAGATCCTGCGGTGGTTGCTAGGCCTCTCGTTCATCGCGATGGCGATCTGGACGCTCATCCCCGACGAGATCGAGGAGGATGAAACCAGGGTCGCCAGGAAGTTCGGCGTCTTTGGCGCGACGCTCGTGACCTTCTTCCTCGCGGAGATGGGGGACAAGACGCAGATCGCCACGGTCGCAATGGCCGCACACTACGGCACTCCGCTCATGGTCGTGATCGGCACGACGCTCGGCATGTTGATCGCCGATGTGCCCGCCGTGTTCGTCGGCGAAAAGCTCGCGTCCAGGATCCCGATGAAGCTGGTTCATTCGATTGCAGCCGCGATCTTTGCGCTGCTCGGCGTGGCAACCTTGCTGGGCGCTGGCTCCGGGCTCGGATTCTAAGGAGGGTCCGGGCGCGTGCCCGAAACCTGTCCGGCTGGACGGGGGCCTGACCCCGGTTCAATACGGGAGTCGCCTCGTTGCCGGCGCAGTTTTTCCGCGCAGTCCTATCGGGAAATCTGCCGATCCACTTCGGCGACCTGGCCATTGCGGATGGTCAGCGTGGTGATGGTCTGCGGGTCGCGGGAGTCCGGAAAATAGATCCAGCGTTTGGTGCTGACCTTGGCGCCGCCGCCGCTGTCCTGGGATTCACTGTTGGGCGGACCGATCTTCATGATCACTTCGCCTTCGCTCATCCCGGCGCGTATGAACTTGCGCTCGGATGCGTCGGCGGCGAAAGCCAATGTGGCGAGCAGACACAGGGAAGCAATTGCCCATTTGAGGATTGACGCCATGTCTTGTGTTCCCTTGTCGAGAGTTGGTTCATGCCGGCAGCCGAAACCTGCGCATGGGCCCGCCGATTGGATGCTCGGCGATACTATCAGCAAGCGTGCCAAGTGCGCGGCCAATCGTGCTCGCCGGAGCGAGCAGACGAAGCCTGTTCAGTTGATCTGTGCACGGAGCAATGTGCGGCCAGCGGGGCATTGCCGATACCGGGGGCGGCCGGGAGTCTCGGCCAGGCGTTGCGGTGATCCGGCAGCCGGTCCGGCCTGGCGGGCGAGGCTGACCCCGCTCGCTCAGAACTCGACCGGCGGCCCCCGCCATGAATCGTCGCGCGGTCGGGCGCGCGCAATGGCCTCGGAGGCCTTGCACCAGCCGTCGCAGCCATTGCGTCCCGGACGCCGCCGCCAGAAATTCAGCAGTGCCTTGCACTTCGCATAGAACCGGAAGAAGCGCAGGATCCGTCGGCGCTCCGCCGGGCTGACCGGGCGGTCGCTGCAGACGAGCTTGTCGTCGGTCATGCCGCGGTCGGTCAGGGTCACCGCGCCCCAGGCCTTCACCCGCAGCCGTGTGCCCAGCGGCAGGCGCGGACCGAGCACCAGAGCGTCGAGCAGGTCGCCTTCGCATCCCACGTAGGCGGGCACGGAGCCGTAGTTGAACGGGCAGGGCAGGGGCGAGATGAAATCGATCTGGCCGATGGAGCCGCGCTTGAGAAAGCTGCCACGTGGAATTTCGATCACGACGTCGACTTCCAGCGGCGAACCCGGTAGCTCGCGTTCGTCGGCGCTGCGGCAGGTTGCGGCGTTCACGGCGCCAGCCTACCGCATGCGGGCAGGCCTGGCATCCAAGCCCTCGTCAACGTTGGCCCGCCCCGACGCCCGCCTCGGGCATCACGAAGGCGCGGCGACGGAGGCCCCACTTCACACAGGGTCATGCGGGAACACCTCGCTTCGCGACTGCATGGCGAGCGATGCGGCGACGGACTCGGGCCGTGGCGTCGTGGAGGAAGGACCGGGGCGTTGCCAACGCTTTGATCTGGATCAGGCGGTGGCAACCCGCCGGTGTCATCATTCAAGGCAATCGAGACGCGCTGACGGGTTGCCTGCGCCATGGCGCTCGGCAGCCGAAGTGCGCGCGAAATATTCCAACCGATTTGCTGACGCAACTGCAGGGCTGACATGTATCCAATACTCCGCCGCGAAGCGTTTTCGGACACCACCTTCCTGTGGGAGGTGCATGCGCCCGACGTAGCCCGCTCGGCCGAACCGGGACACTTCGTCATGCTGCGCCTGCGCGAAGGCGGCGAGCGCATCCCGCTGACCGTGGCCGACTACGATCGCGAGCGTGGCACGATCACGCTGGTGATCCAGGCGCTGGGCAAGACGACGCAGGAAATGCGCGACCACTACAAGGCCGGTGACGACATCATCGACTTCGTCGGTCCGCTCGGCCTGCCGCAGCATGTCAGCAAGGCCGGACACGTGGTGCTGGTCGGTGGCGGACTGGGCGTGGCACCGGTGTATCCCCAATTGCGCGCGTTCAAGGAGGCGGGCAACCGCACCACCGGCATCATCGGCTTTCGCAACAAGGACCTGGTGTTCTGGGAGGAGATGTTCGGCCGTCACTGCGACAACCTGATCGTCTGCACCGACGACGGCAGCTACGGCAAGCCGGGCTTCGTCACCGCGGCACTGCAGGAGGTGCTGGAGAACGACCAGCCCGACCTGGTCATCGCCATCGGACCCCTGCCGATGATGAATGCCTGCGTCGAGACCACGCGGCCCTTCAACGTGAAGACGATGGTGTCGCTGAACGCGATCATGGTCGACGGCACCGGCATGTGTGGCTCCTGCCGCGTCACCGTCGGCAGCGAGATCAAGTTCGCCTGCGTCGACGGCCCCGATTTCGACGGCCATCAGGTCGACTTCAAGGAACTGTTGCTGCGCCAGAAGCGCTTCAAGGGCGAAGAGGCGGCGGCCAACACCGACTATGCGCATGTGTGCAATGTCGAAAAACTGCTGTTCGAGCAGGGCAAAAAAAACTACAAAAAATACAAAGACTTGGCGCCACTGGCGACCAAAATGCCCGAGCGCGATCCCGTGGAGCGTTCGCGCAATTTCAAGGAGGTCAACCTCGGCTATTCGATGACCGATGCGCTGGCCGAGGCGGAGCGCTGCATCATGTGCAGCAAGGCGGCCTGCATCGAAGGCTGCCCGGTGTCGATCGACATTCCGCGCTTCATCAAGCACCTGCTGGTGCGCGACATCGACGGCGCGCAGGCGGTGATCAACGAGTCGAACCTGTTCCCATCGGTCTGTGGGCGTGTCTGTCCGCAGGAGTCGCAGTGCGAGGCGCAGTGCGTCGTCGGCCGCAAGCTGGAGTCGGTGGCCATCGGCCGCCTGGAACGATTTATCGGCGACAACGCCCGGCCGCGCAAGATCGTGCCGCCGCGCTTCGAGCACGAGCTCGGCAAGGTGGCGATCGTCGGTTCCGGCCCTGCCGGGCTGGCGGTGGCGGCGGACTTGAAGCGCTACGGCTGCGACGTCACGGTCTATGAGGCGCTGCACGTGGTCGGCGGCGTGCTGCAGTACGGCATCCCGTCGTTCCGGCTGCCGCGCGAGATCATCAGCCGCGAGGTCGACAGCCTCAAGGCGATGGGGGTGAAGTTCGAGACCAACAAGGTCATCGGCAAGACCTTCTCGGTGCTGCAGTTGATGCAGGAAATGGGCTTCGATGCGGTGTTCGTCGGCGCCGGCGCCGGCGCGCCGGCCTTCCTGGGGATTCCGGGTGAATTCGCCGGCCAGGTCTATTCGGCCAACGAATTCCTGACCCGCGTGAACCTGATGGGCGGCGACAAGTTTCCGTACCTGGACACCCCGATCACGCTGGGCAAGAGCGTGGTCGTCATCGGCGCCGGCAACACGGCGATGGACTGCCTGCGCGTGGCCAAGCGGCTGGGCACGCCGACCGTGCGCTGCGTGTATCGCCGCTCGGAGGCGGAAGCGCCTGCGCGCATCGAGGAACTGCGCCATGCCAAGGAGGAGGGCATCGAGTTCTTCTTCCTGCACGGACCGGTGGAAATCCTGACCGATGCCGACGGTGGCGTGCGCGGGATCAAGGTGCAGAAGATGATTCTCGGCGAGCCCGACGAAAAAGGCCGCCGCCAGCCGATCCCGCAGGATGAGTTCCTCGAACTCGACTGCGACACCGTGATCTACGCGCTCGGCACCAAGGCCAATCCGATCGTCACCAAGTCCACGCCGGGCCTGGATCTCAACAAGTGGGGCTACATCGTGGCCGACGCGGAAACGCAGTCGACCAGCGTGCAGGGCGTGTTCGCCGGCGGTGACATCGTGACCGGGGGCGCCACGGTGATCCTGGCCATGGGCGCCGGCCGCCGCGCGGCGCGTGCGATCGGCACCTGGCTGGCCAGCGACCGGAAGACCTGGCCGATCACCCAGGCCGACGTCGATGCATTCGTGCCGCCGACGGCGATCGGCGCTGCCGCAACCCCAGTCTCCAGCGAGGTTTCATCATGAGCATCTGTCCACGCTGCCAGCGTCCGCTCGAAGACGAGGAAGCTTACATCTGCTGTGCCGGCGTCGAACTGCGCTGGCGTTGCGACGACTGTCACAAGGTCAGCGAAGGCTTCGCCTTTCCCTACGGCATGTGTCCGCATTGCAAGGGCAAGCTCGAGTTGCTCGACCGCGGCGCGATTGAGGACGACCACGCGATGGAGGCGGTGCGCAAGGCCTTCGAGATCGAATTGGGCGGCCACGCCTTCTACGACCGCGCCTCGCGCGACGCCAAGGAGCCCGAGCTGAAGGATCTGTTCGGTCGCTTCGCCGCGATGGAAAAAGAGCACATGGACACGCTGTCCAGGCGCTACCACGCCGATCTGCCCGAACCGTCGGACGAGTTCACGCTCGATCGCGCTGCCATCTTCGCCGGCGTCGACGGCAGGCCCGAGGATCCGGGCAACCTGTTCCGGATCGCCATTGCCTTCGAACAGCGCGCCGTCGATTTTTTCACGCGGGAAGGCCAGCACGCGCCGGCCGGATCGGTCGAGAGCGAGCTGTACAAGGAGCTTGCCGCGGAAGAACGTGAGCATGTCGAGTTGCTGACCACCGAATTCCGCCGCTGGCAGTCCGGCAAGGCCGGCATCCTGTAGGTGCCCGCCGACGCCAGCTGGAGCTGCGAGGCCATGGCCACCGGAGCGCCGACGCCCTGCCCAAAACCGCCAACCGAAACTGCGAAGAGACCAACATGACCGAACGATCCCATGTGCTGGACGGCAACGAAGCTGCCGCACGGATCGCCCATCTCGCCAGCGAGGTGATCGCGATCTACCCGATCACCCCGTCGTCGACCATGGGCGAACTCGCCGACGCATGGTCGGCCGCGGGCCAGAAGAACATCTGGGGAATGGTGCCGGAGGTGATCGAGATGCAAAGCGAAGCCGGTGCCGCGGGCGCGGTACACGGTTCGCTGCAGGCGGGTGCGATGACCACGACGTTCACGGCCTCGCAGGGACTGCTGCTCAAGCTGCCCAACATGTTCAAGATCGCCGGCGAATTGACGCCGGCGGTGTTCCACATCGCGGCGCGCACGCTGGCCACGCACGCGCTGTCGATATTCGGCGACCACAGCGACGTGATGACGGCGCGCACCACCGGCTTCGCGCTGCTGGCTTCGTCGAGCGTGCAGGAAGCGCAGGACATGGCGATGATCGCGCACATGTCGACGCTGAAGGCGCGGGTGCCCTTCCTGCATTTCTTCGACGGCTTCCGCACCAGCCACGAGGTCAACAAGATCGAGCTGCTGTTCGAGGAGGACGTACGCTCGCTGATCGACGAGGAACTGGTCAAGGCACATCGCGACCGTGCGCTGAACCCCGACCGCCCGGCGATTCGCGGCACGGCGCAGAACCCGGACGTGTTCTTCCAGGCGCGCGAGGCCTGCAATGCGTTCTACACGGCGGTGCCGGGCATCGTGCAGGCATCGATGGATCGCTTCAAGGAACTCACCGGTCGCCGCTATTCGCTGTTCTGGTACACCGGTGCTCCCGACGCCGAGCGCGTGCTGGTGCAGATGGGTTCCGGCGTGGGCGCGTCGCGCGAGGCGGTGGACAAGCTGGTGGCGGCGGGGGAGAAGGTCGGCCTGGTCACCGTGCGCCTGTACCGGCCGTTCGACGCGGCGGCCTTCGTGGCGGCGCTGCCGAAGACCGTGCGCTCGATCGCCGTGCTCGACCGCACCAAGGAACCCGGGGCCATCGGCGAGCCGATGTATCAGGATGTGGTCACCGCGCTGTTCGAGGCCTGGCCCGAGGGCACGGCGATGCCGCGCGTCATCGGCGGTCGCTACGGGCTGTCCTCCAAGGAATACACGCCGGCCATGGCCAAGGCGGTCCTCGACGAGCTGAGCGCGAAGAAGCCCAAGCGGCATTTCACCGTCGGCATCGTCGACGACGTGACGCATTTGTCGCTGAAATGGGACCCGTCCTTCGATACCGAGGCCAAGGGCGTCACGCGCGCGGTGTTCTATGGCCTGGGCGCCGACGGCACCGTCGGCGCGACCAAGAACACGGTCAAGATCATCGGCGAGAACACGCCGCTGCATGCGCAGGGCTACTTCGTCTACGACAGCAAGAAGTCCGGCGCCATTACCGTGTCGCACCTGCGCTTCGGACCCGAACCGATCGAGTCTACCTATCTGATCGACCGGGCCGATTTCGTCGCCTGCCACCAGTTCGAGTTCATGGAAAAGCTCGACGTGCTGGCGCTGGCCCGCCCCGGCGCGACTTTTCTGTTGAACAGTCCCTACACGGCAGACGAAGTGTGGGGCAAGCTGCCACGCGAGGCGCAGGAAACCATTCTCGCGAAGAAATTGAAGTTTTACGTCGTCGATGCCCTCGCGGTGGCGCAGCAGGCCGGTCTTGCCGGGCGCATCAACACGGTGACGCAGGCGTGCTTTTTCGCCATTTCCGGCATCCTGCCGCGCGACGAGGCGATCGCGAAGATCAAGGAGGCGATCCGCAAGACCTACGGCAAGCGCGGAGAAAGCGTTCTCACCCGCAACTTCGCCGCGGTCGATGCGTCGTTGGCGGCAATGAGCGAGGTGAATGTGCCCGGGCGTGCCGACTCGTCGTGGACGCGGCGCGCGGTGGTCCCACGCGCGGCCCCCGATTTTGTGCAGCGGGTGACCGCGATGATGCTCGACGGCAAGGGCGACCTTCTGCCGGTGTCGGCGCTGCCGATCGACGGCACCTTCCCGACCGGCACCACGCAATGGGAAAAGCGCAGCATCGCGCTGGAAATCCCGATCTGGGACGAGACGATCTGCACGCAGTGCGCAATCTGTCCGCTGGTGTGTCCGCATGCGGCGATTCGCATGAATGTCTTCCCGGCCGAGGAACTGAAGAACGCGCCGCCGGGCTTCAAGGCCGTGCCCTGGTCGCGCAAGGACGGTGGCGCGCTCGACGGCATGATGTACAGCCTGCAGGTCGCGCCCGAGGACTGCACCGGCTGCGGCATCTGCGTCGATGTCTGCCCGACGCGCAGCAAGACCGAGGTCAAGCACAAGGCGATCAACATGGCGCCCAAGCTCGACCATCTGGAGGTGGAGCGCGCCAACTACGAGTTCTACCTGAGTCTGCCCGAGGTGCGCCCGGCGCTGGACAGCATCGATGGCCTGCGTGGTTCGCAACTGCGCAAGCCGCTGTTCGAATACTCGGGCGCCTGCCTGGGCTGCGGCGAGACGCCCTACCTCAAGTTGCTGTCGCAGCTCTATGGCGACCACCTGATGGTGGCCAATGCGACCGGCTGTTCGTCGATCTACGGCGGCAACCTGCCGTCCACGCCGTGGTCGCAGAATGCCGCGGGGCAGGGACCCGCCTGGGCCAACAGCCTGTTCGAGGACAACGCCGAGTTCGGCCTGGGCATGCGCCTGGCGCTGGATGCGCAGCGTGACCTGGCGCAGATGCTGGTGCGCGAGTTGAGTACCGAGATCGGCGAAGCGCTGGCGACGGAGCTGGTCGATTCGCCGCAGGACACCGACGAGCAGATCCGGCTGCAGCGCGAACGCGTCAAGCAGCTGAAGGCGATCCTGTCCAAGCGCCGCGACGCCAAGGCCGCGCAACTGCTGGCGGTCGCCGACAACCTGGTCGTGCGCAGCGTATGGATCGTCGGCGGCGACGGCTGGGCCTATGACATTGGCTACGGCGGGCTCGACCACGTCCTGGCCTCGGGCCGCAACGTCAACATCCTGGTGCTCGACACCGAGGTCTACAGCAACACCGGTGGGCAGGCGTCGAAGGCCACGCCGCGCGGCGCTGTGGCCAAGTTCGCGGCCGCCGGCAAGCCGATCGGCAAGAAGGACCTCGGCATGATCGCCATGGCCTACGGCAACGTCTACGTGGCGCAGGTGGCGATGGGAGCCAATCCGGTGCAGACGGTACGCACCTTCCAGGAGGCGGCCGCCTGGAACGGACCGTCGCTGATCGTCGCCTACAGCCATTGCATCGCCCATGGCATCGACATGACCACCGGCATGAGTCATCAACGCGATGCGGTCAAGAGCGGCTACCTGACGCTGTACCACTACGATCCGCGTTTGGGCATGGGCGGCGCCGATCAGCCGCTGAAGCTCGACTCGCGCAAGCCGACGCAGAAACTGGAGCAGTTCGTGATGAAGGAAGGCCGCTACGCGATGCTGGCGCAGGCCGATCCCGCGCGCGCCAAGATGCTGATGAAGGCCGCGCAGAAGGATGCCGACGCGCGTTGGCAGTTGTACGAGCAGATCGCCGGCGTGCACCGCGTGGTGACGGAACACGACGAAGGCAGCGCAGCCGGCGACGAATCGGCGGGTGCGCCTGCGGCGGTCCCGAAGAGCGACAGTGAACCTGCGGCGGTCAGCAGCGAGGAGGCGAAATCATGAGCGTCGATCTTCGAACCCGGTATCTCGGCCTCGAACTGAAGCATCCGATTGTGGCGTCGGCATCGCCGCTGACCAGTTCGATCGAAAGCCTGAAGCGGCTGCAGCAAGCGGGCGTGTCAGCCGTGGTATTGCCGTCGCTGTTCGAGGAGCAGATCGAACACGAGGAAATGGCTACGCACAATCTGATGCTGGCTGGCGCTGAACTGTCGCCGGAGGCGCAGGGTTTCTTCCCGGAGATGCAGAACTACCGCACCGGACCCGACCAGTACCTGCAACTGATCGCGGATGCGAAATCGGCGCTTTCGGTGCCGGTGATCGCCAGCCTCAACGGCCATACGCCAGGTGGCTGGACCAGCATCGCGCGCCAGATCGAGGAAGCGGGCGCCGACGCGATTGAGTTGAATGTGTATTTCCTCGCGGCCAGCGTCGACGACAACAGCGTGGAAGTCGAGCAGCGCTATGTCGATCTGGTCGAGTCGGTCACGCGGCAGGTGAAGCTGCCGGTCGCCGTCAAGGTGGCGCCGTATTTCAGCGCCATGGCCAACATGGCGTCGCGGCTGACCAAGGCCGGAGCATCGGGACTGGTGCTCTTCAACCGCTTCCTGCAGCCCGACATCGAGCTCGAGGAACTCGAGGTCTCACCGCACCTGGTGCTGTCGACGTCCGATGAATTGCGCCTGGCGCTGCGCTGGATCGCGATCCTGCGCGGGCGTGTCGATGCCAGCCTGGCCGCCACCGGCGGCGCGCACACGCCCGACGACGTGCTCAAGCTGTTGCTGGCGGGCGCGGACTGCGTGATGCTGGCCAGCAGCCTGCTGACCAAGGGTCCGAGCCATGTTGGCACGCTGGTGCGCGGCGTCGAGGCCTGGATGGCCGAGCGTGAGTACACGTCGGTGACCCAGATGAAGGGCTCGCTGTCGCAGCAATCCTGCCCCGATCCGGACGCCTTCGAGCGCGCCAACTACATGAAGGCGCTGCAGTCCTACACCAGCGAATTCGTCTAGACTTCATGATGTATACCTGCCGCGCCCGATAACGACGACCCAGAGGAGACTTCAATGGCACTGATCATCAACGCCGACTGCACCGCCTGCGACGCCTGCGTGGAGCCATGCCCGAACGACGCCATCGCCGTCGGCTCGCCCATCTACATCATCGACCCGGCCAAATGCACCGAGTGCGTCGGTGCGCACGACGATCCGCAGTGCATCGACGTGTGTCCGGCCGACTGCATCGTGCCCGACCCGGATCACGCGGAAACGAAGGAACAGCTCCAGGCCAAGTACGAAGCCATGCACGGCTGAACAGGTCAACGACCCCCACGCTCACTTCGTTCGCTGCCCCCGAAGGGGGAGCGCCGCGCCCTTCGGGCGGCCGGGCGGGCGCGGGTGAACGACCCCCACGCTCACTTCGTTCGCTGCCCCCGAAGGGGGAGCACCGCGCCCTTCGGGCGGCCGGGCGGGCGCGGGTGAACGACCCCCACGCTCACTTCGTTCGCTGCCCCCGAAGGGGGAGCACCGCGCCCTTCGGGCGGCCGGGCGGGCGCCGGACCGCCACGCCAAGTTCGTTGGGAGTTGCTATTTCGCCCCGAGCAGTTTCGCCGCCTTCGCGACCGACTGCGGCTTCACCCAGAAGATCGCGCCGAAGCGCCCCTTGCCGGCGCTGATGGCCACGGCCGCGATCATGTTCACCTTCGCCGCGGCGAGCGTCTCGGCGATGCCGGTCATCGCACCGACCCGATCGTCGCCCTGAACCAGGAAGCCGGTCTTGCGCGCCGACAGCGCCAGGCCGAGTTTCTTTGCCGCGCGCTTGAGCTTCGCCGAATCTGCCGGCATCAGGTCCACCTGCGACCGTCTCCCGTTCGGAAAGCCTGACAGCGCCAGCAACTCGACCCCCTCGGCGGCGAGGCCGGCGAGGATTTTCGCCGCCTGTCCCGGAGTATTCGACGCCATCGTGTAAAAATAGTCGACCTTGCGAATCGCATCTGCCATGGTGTCCTCCTTGCGTGGGCGCCCTGAATGCTCGACGGCAGCGCCGACCGTCCGCCAATACGGCGCAGTTCATTATCCTCCCGGTGGGAAATCGCTGCAGCGGCATTGGATCGTGGCGTCGATGATCGAACGCGGACGGCCAATTGCAGGCGGTCACATCCCGAAGTTGGCCCCGTGGGCAGTGTGTTGGTCTCCGGCCTGAGCCTCGTCGGCGGGGGGGGCACACCATCCCGTTCGTGCACCAGCCGAGTACGAGTGCGTGAATCCTTGCCAGCGATGTCAGCTTTGCTGGCGATCCTGCCACGCCGATTCCCGAGCCATCCGATGCCACACTCGTCGGGTTCGGCCTTGCACTACTCGCCCGGCGCATGATGCAGCACGCAACGCTGAAGCGCATCGGGCACTGAGGCCCAATGCGATTGTTGTTGTGTCGCCGGAACAATAGGCCTATACCGCTGTGTGGCCACCACCGAGAAACCCGGTAGGCCGCTCGACCGACGCGCCGGCAATCCCTACACCCTTGCGTATGCCGACCGCTGCGAAGTGAGTGATCCTGTTTCCGTTTTGTTTCTCGAGACGCTGGTCGGGAAATGCCCGGCTGTGCGTCTTGTCTGCAAGTCGTGATTCGTGCCAGGCAAAGGAGCCTACTGTGCTGATTCGATTTATCTTCATTGCGATGCTACTGATCTCCGCGGCGCGCGCCGATGCGGCGTCGAACTACACCGACGTTTATTACAATTCTGCCGAGCCCGGGTGGGGGGTTTTTCTGGTTCAGAGCGACACCTTTCAGTTTCTGGCGTTCTTCATCTATGGGACGGACAACAAGCCGACGTGGTATACGGCGCAACTCACGCAGGATGCGGCAGGCAACTCCAGCGGCCAACTCTATGCAACTACTGGAACCTACTTCGGGCTGCCATGGAATCCGGCGCAGCTGACCGTCGCCAGCGTCGGAACCGTTTCCTTCACGCCGACCGATAGGTATCACGCAACGGTGACGTACGCGGTCACCGGGGGGGCCGACGGTCACGAAAACCGTGGAGCGCCAGACACTCACTCCCGACGTGTTTGCCGGGAATTACTCCGGCTCGGCTTCGGGGACTCAATTGGGATGCACGGATCCCGGTATGAGCGACCCGAAGTTTCGCGGCCGTTACAACCTCGCAGTCACGAAGACCGGCGATACGGCGGCGACCATGACCGTCAGTTTTGTCGACCCGCAGAACAACGGCGTCGTTTGCACCATACAGGGCGCGCTCAGCCACTTCGGCCGGCTTTACAAGATGGCCAATGCCCAGCTCACGTGCCTGGAGCCGGGGGCCACCACCGGGCAGACAACGACCGTGGCGATCGAATCGCTGCACCCGACGGGGCAGGGCATCGAATTTCGCATGATCGGACCGACCGGTGGTGGCTGCGTCTCGTCGCTGGGTTTTTCCGCGGTGCTCAATAACTGAAAGCGGCGGCCCGGCCGCGGGCCGGACAAGGCCGACAAGTGCATTGTTCCGGAGCCTGACGCAGCACCGGCACGGCAACGCTACATCGACGTTCTGACCCCGCCCTCGTGGCGGGGATTTTTTCATCGGCAACGGCTCGCACCGACGGCGGGCGCGCTAACGCGGCAAAGCGACTGGGATTTCCCCAAAATTGGCGGCCTCATGTCCTACGGCGACAATCGATCCGATCGGTTCAGGCGCGCTACGGCGTACGTCGACAAGATTCTCAAGGGAGCCAAGCCAGGAGAGCTTCCGGTCGAGCAGTCCGCGATTGTCGAATTGGTAATCAACGCAAAGACCGCCGCGGCGCTCGGCCTCACCATCCCACAGTCGGTGCTGCTGCATGCAGATGAAGTGATTCAGTAGCCCCGCGATGGCGCGTGTTCTCCGTATCGGACGGGCGCAGTGATTCGGTTGACCAGTCTCCGGGTCCGTACTCCATTTGCCGCCTGATCGGCACGTTGTGGAACCGATACATTTGCCGCCTGATCGGCACTTCGTAGTGGTCGCGTACCGGCGCGCCAGAATTCCATGCGCTCCCCCCTATGTAAGCTGCGATGACGAGCAGGGGCGAAGGAACTGCGAGTGCAATCGTAGAGGGCACAAGGTGGTCAGCCTGGCACTTCGGAAACTCGCGCGACTGGACGCCTGCGGCGCCGAAGCGTACGCAGGATCGGATACACGACCGCGAGTGCGACGAGTGCGAAGACGATGAGCGCGATCGGGCGCCCGCTCAGGTGCCCGATCACGTCGCCCTGCGAGACCAGCATCATGCGGCGGAAGTTGATCTCGCATACCGGGCCGAGA
Source organism: uncultured beta proteobacterium (assembly GCA_963712105.1). Lineage (GTDB taxonomy): Bacteria > Pseudomonadota > Gammaproteobacteria > Burkholderiales > Casimicrobiaceae > VBCG01. Next base: position 522,171 of record CAVQGR010000003.1, on the reverse strand, counting down.
ACGAATCCGACCACGATCGGCGCGAGCGGAAAGCCACACGCGCGCAGACCATATCCCACGACACCGAAGGTGATCAGCAGGTAGAGGTCGAACACCTGACGCTGCACGGCGTAGGTGCCGACCAGGGCGGCGAGGATGACGCCGGTGAGGATCAGCCATTGCGGCATCCGGAGCACCGCGACCACCGCGCGCAGGAACATCAACCCCATCGGCAGCAGCAGCACGGCGCCGAGCATGAACACGACGAAGATGCCCTGCACCACGTCGGCATGATTGAGGAACATCGTCGGCCCGGCCATGATGCCCTGCATCATGAGCCCTCCCATCAGCACGGCGACGATAGGATCGCCTGGAATGCCAAGCGCGAACATCGGGATCAGCGCCCCACCGGTCACTGCCGAGTTCGCCGTCTCGCTGGCGATGACGCCGTCAGGGTTGCCTTCGCCGAACTTTTCCTTGTTGGTGGTAAACAGCATTTCGATCCGATAGGCGAGGAACGATGCCGTCACGCCGCCGATCGCGGGCAGGATGCCGACAAAGGTGCCGATCGCGCTCGAGCGCAGGTAGTTGAAACCGCGGGAGATCAGGGTTCTGAATGCGCGGAACGATGTGGAAATCCTTCCTCCCGCGTCGTGCGCACGGGCCTGCTGGTTCGCCTGCACGAGCAGTTCGGAGATGCCGAACAGGCCCACGAGCAGCGGGACCAGCGTGATGCCGCTTTCCAAATACACCGAATCGAAGGAGAAGCGCGCGACACCAGTCACCGGGTCGCGGCCGATCGTCGAGAGCCACAGGCCGAGGAAGCCCATCAGCCAGGCCTTGAGGGCGGACCCCCGTCCGAGCGCGCCGAGCGCGGTCAACCCGAGCAGTGCGAAGCCGAACATCTCGGCGGGGCCGAACTTGATCGCAATGGCGGCGAGCGCGGGCGCGATCAGGATGAGTGCGAACCCGCTCAGAATCGAGCCGACGCTGGAGCCGATGGTCGACAGAGTCACCGCTTCCGATGCCCGTCCGGCGAGCGCCATCGGCCGGGCGTCGAGAAGTGTTGCGGCCGCCATCGGTGTACCGGGGATACCGACCACCGTTGCAGAGATCGCACCGCCATAGGAGCCGCCCTGGTAGATACCGATCAGCAGCGCCATCGACGCGACCGGATCCATGCGAGCGGTGAACGGTATCGCCATCACCACCGCGAGCAGCGGCCCGACGCCGGGCATGGCGCCAATCAGGATGCCGATTGCAAGGCCCAGCGCGACCGCGACGACCTGCCCGATGGTGATCGCCTGAATCAGCTGCGGCAGCGACAGCAGCGTTTCGAACATCGTTGTGCGGACCCTTCCTCAGTTGCCGAGCATCGCGTCGATACCGAGCCAGCCTTCGGGCAGCACCGTGTCCAGTCCGAAGCGAAACAGCACAATCGATCCGAGCGTGAAGACGATCGCGGCGGCGATCGCCTGCCACCAGCGGCGCGCGCCATAGAGGCGCGCACAGAAGACCAGCAGCACGATCATTGCGATCAGGTATCCCACCGTGTCGAGCGCAAGCGCGAAACCCACGAGCCCGACGAGCAGCGCGAACGGTCGTCCCGGTTCAGCGATCGAGAAATCCGCAGGACTGTCGTTGCCGTGGCGCCGCGTCGCCTGCAGGGTAACGACAACCAGGGCAATGCCCAGCGCGAGCCCCGCCAGCAGCAGGGCGCGCGGATAGCCACGCGGCCCTGACAGGCGTTCGGTGACGCCGAACTGGGCGATGTCGATCGAACCCGATACCCACAGAGCGGCGAGGATCAGGGCGAGAATCGCTCCCGCCCCGATCAGGTCGCGTACGGCGCGCGTCACGACGGCACTACTTCTTCGCTTTCAGCTTTTCGACTTCCGGCGCGTACAGCGTCATCGAAGCGTCCCATAGCTTGCGGAACGCCTCGGGCTCCACGTAGAGCAGCCCGTTCCCCAGCTCGGTCATCTTCGCGACGTAAGCGGCGTCGTTCGTTGCCTTCTTGAAGGCTGCGCGCAGCATCGCGACCACATCGTCCGGCGTGCCCTTCGGTACGACGAACCCTCCCCAGCCCAGGGCGGCATTGCCCCAGCCTATTTTCACGCCCTGCTCGGCCGCGGACGGCAGGTTCGGCGCGAGCGGGGAGCGCTCGTCGCTTATCAGCGCGATGTGGCGGACCTTGCCGCCGAAAATCTTCTCGTGCGGAATGACGCCGACCGTCACGTCGAGCGAGCCGTCGAGCAGGCCCGTCACATTCGCCCCGCCGCAACCACCCGCCGAGGGCACCGGGTTCACGTTGGTCACGCCCGCCGCGCGCATGAAGTGCTCGCCGACCAGGCGCGGTACCGATTGCGGGGCGCACACCCCGAAGTTGACTGCCCGCTTTTGCGCCTTCGCCCAGGCGATCAACTGCTTGACGTCCTTCGCGGGATGGTCGGCCGCTACCGTAATGGTGAACGGTGTCGCCATGTGTCCGCCGATCGAAACGAACGAATCGTTCGAGTAGGGAAGGCTCGGGTCGAACAGCTTGCCGGCGATCTGCGGAGCGACCCAGGTATTGAGAATGGTGTAGCCGTCCGGCTTCGCGCGCGCGCCTTCCACGGTCCCGGTCTTTCCCCCTGCGCCTTCGATGTTGTTCACGACGAACGGCTGCTTCAGGTCCTTGGCGACGATTTCCGCGACGCCGCGCACCGCGACGGTTACGGTATCGGCCGCCGGCCAGGGAACGATGATCGTCACCGGCTTGGTCGGATACTGTGCAAACGCCAACGGCGACGCCATCGCGAATGCCGCCGCGATGGCGAGGCCGGCCAGCTTTGATAATTGGGCTTTGCGCATGGACTTCTCCTCCTGTTGTTGACGATTCGACATGGTTGACCTGCGTTGCTCAGGTCTGCGTTGAACGTTGCGCCCGCCGGTAGGTCGGGCGCCTATTTTTTGGATGTGGCCCGCTCCAGCTCGGCCTTGCGCCCGGGCGCTGGTGAATAGCCGAAGTCGCTGCGCTTGAGCACCTCGGCAGCACCGCCGTAGTGCGCCAGCACGGCTGCCTGGTCCTCGAACGCCAGGGCGCTGGCGGCCTCGGGGTCGACAATGCGACGCAACTCGGCTTCGAGCTCGTCCCGGACGGATGCGAATGCCGGGTCCTCGCCGAGGTCCGTCTTCTCGGTCGGGTCGGCCTCCAGGTCGAACAGCTGCGGCACCATATCGACGTAGTAGATGTACTTCCACTTGCCTTTGCGAATCATGTAGGCGCCGGTAACGGCGCCGGCAGCGTGGTATTCGCTGAAAACCGTCCGCTGCGGATCTGGCCGCCGCAGCAGCGAAAAGAGCGACCTTCCCGGCAGGATTCGCTTCTCGTCGGCATCGAGCGGCTCGCCAAGTCCCTCGAGGAACGTCGGGTAGAAGTCAACCAGCGATACTGGAGTGTGCGCGACCGCGCCGGCGGGAATCCCTTCGCCGCGCACGATCAGCGGAATGCCGACCGACTCTTCGTGAAAGCACATCTTGCCCCACATGCCGTGGTTACCCAGCATCTCGCCGTGATCGCTGACATAGACGACCCGCGTGCTCGCGTCGAGGCCGGTTTCGGCCAGCACGCGAAGCAGTTGCCCGACGTGGAAATCCAGCAGCGACACCATCCCCAGGTACGACGCGATGGCGATACGCCGCGTCTGGTTTTCGAAGTGCTTGTCGTACGGGAGTACCCGCGTCAGCTCCTGCAGCCAGTGATGACGGACGCGCTCCGCTGCGCCGCATAGCCTTGGCTCCGGCACCGCTTCGGGCGGGTACAGCGCGAAATACTCCGGCGGCGCCTGGAGGGGAAAGTGCGGCATGACGAAGCCGACGAACAGCATCCAGGGCTTTGCTTCCCGGCTGGCCGCGCGCGCGCGCAGCCATTCGGCGCTTTGCACCGCGATGTCGCGGTCGTACCTGGTATAGGTCGATTCCTTAGGCCCGATCTCGTGCGCGTACTTGCGGGCACCGCCGCGTTCGTTGGCACCCTTGCGCACCAGGCCGATGACGTCCCCGGCGCGGTCCGGAATGTACAGATTGTTGATCGCGTCGCTGAAGCCGCAGTCCTCCTGGTCGCTCCGGTAGTGGAGCTTGCCGATCGCCCCAATCCGATGGCCAGCCTGCCGAAGCCGGTGCGACCAACTGCGAACCGAGCCGTCGTAGGCAATGGCGTTGTCCCAGAAGCGCACGTCGTGGACATAACGTCCCGTCGCGAGCGCGGCCCGCGCGGGGACGCAGATCGGGCTGGGCGTGTAGGCGTTGGTGAAGCGCACTCCCTCGCCAGCGAGCCGGTCGATGTTCGGCGTTTTCACAAGCGGGTGCTGAGCGCAGCCCAGGACCTGCGGGTTGTGCTGGTCGGACAGGATGAAGAGAAGGTTTTGTGGGCGCATGGCGGAGAGTGCGTTGTCAGCCTTGCCACTTGACGCGATAGTGCAGCGACGCGGTTCGCCACATGACGTCGTCCTTCTGCTCCTGGGTCAAGCCGAGTTCATCGAGTATCTGGACCAGGGTGTTGACCCAAAGGTCGTAGGTGGTGCTGATGGTGCTGATCGGCCAATTCGTTGCGAACATGGTTCGCTTGGTACCGAATGCCTCAATCAGCTCCGCCACATAGGCCTTCACGGAATCCTTCGACCACTCGATACCGGCCCGTTCCACCAGACCGGAGCACTTGACCACCGCAGAGGTTTCCTTGGCGAAGGCGCGGATCTCGGAGCGCCATGGTTCGAGGATGCCCGTCATGACCGCAGGCCGGCCACCGTGATTGAGCACCAGGCGCAGCCCGGGAAACTCCCGGAAAAATGCACGCGCGTGCGGGAGGTTCTCCACCCGCTGCAGCGTGTCGACGCTGACATCAAGCTCTTGCAGCAGCTTGATCGAGGCCTTGCTGCGCGAGTCGCTCAGCCAGTCGCCGCTGAACGTGTCCGGCGGCAGCGGCCGGAGGCCGACAAACTTGGGCGATCGCTGGTAGGCCCGGATTTCCGCTTCGAGGTTTTGGCTGAAAATGTCCAGCCACCCGACTACGCCGGCCAGCTGGTCGCTTTGCTCGGCGCGTTCAAGCCACTTGCGCGTCTCGCGAATGGTGTGGGCAGCCTGCACCACGATGGCGCCGCCCACGTTGCACTTGGCGCGTAGCGCCCGCAGGTCCGATTCCGTAAAGTCGCGGTGCAGGGCCGCGATCTTGTCGCGACTCCACATAGCCTCGCCGTCGTCCAACTCCCAGAGATGAATGTGCGAATCCAGATGCATGAACAGGAAGCTCCTCGCTCTTCGTGGGCGCCAGCACGGCCCCCGCGCCCGGCGCCGCGCGTCTTTCGTGCAGCACTGACGCAGTCTGCGCCACGAATGTATGACTGTAATATGCTATATCCTGGTCTACCTATACGGTTTTGGCATATATAGTGGATACGGTGAACGGCGAGCGGCTTCTGCGCCATCTGAAACTCGGTGAGTTGCGCGCGATCGCAGAGATCGCTCGCTGCGGCAGCATTCTTGCCGCGTCGGCAACGCTCGGGACATCACAGCCGGCACTCACGCGCGTGCTGGCAGCCGCAGAATCGAAGCTCGGTGCGCGACTGTTCGAGCGTCTTCCGCGCGGAGTTCGCCCGACACTCCATGGCGATGCCGTGATACGGCGAGTCGCTGCGGTTTTCAGCGAGCTCCGAGCAGCGGCGGCGGACATCGCGGCGCTGAACGGCCTTTCGCGCGGAACGCTTTCCATTGGCGCGACGCACCTGGCTGCGGCCGGTCTGGTCCCGCAAGCGTTGCAGCGACTCATTTCCGGCAGGCCGGGCCTGCAGGTCACGGTTCTGGAGGGCAATCCCGAGTTCCTGCTCAAGGAACTTCGTGCACGCCACATCGAGATCGTGGTCGGCCGGCTGGCACTCGCGGAGGGTGACCGCGACCTCGGGAAGGAACTTCTTTACGACGAGCAACTTTCCGTGATCGCGGGTAGCAAGCATCCGTTGCACCGCCGTCGCCGGCTCAGCCTGCGCGACCTCGCCGGAGAGTCCTGGATCCTGCCGCCGCCCGAAACCGCCTTCTACAGGCAAGTGGCGCAATCGTTCGAAGAGGCCGGCGTCGATCTGCCTCCGCACAATGTGCGCACGCTGTCGGTCCCGGTGGCCATAGGACTGACGACGGGTACGAACTCGATCGCCGTTGTTCCGCGTTCGATCCTGACGCTTGGCTGTGCCGGGTCTGACGTGCGGGCACTGCGAGTCAGGCTGCCGCACGCGCGAGGTCCCGTCGGCTTCGTCCGCTTGATGGGCGCGGCCGAGTCCCCGGCAATGCGCGAGTTCACGGCGTGCTGCCGAGCGGTGGTGGCGTCGATCGTCTCGGCCTGGGAACGCGAAGCGTCGTGAATCGGCAAACCAGGCGCTCGGCGCCTGCGAGTCGTAGCTGCTACCCGGATTTGCTGGTCAATATCGGCGGCGCGGCCCATCAGGCCGACGCCGATGTAGCCGACGCGAGTGCAGGTCGAACGATAGCCCGCGCTCGCTGATTTCCACTGTTCCAACGTGGGGAAAGATCCCTCGGCGAAGTCCAACCACTCCACGTCCCCGCTGGTCCGCGCGCGTAAACCCGTGGTAGGCTGGTACCAGCAAGCAGCTCGTGGGATTGGATTACCTATCCGTTCGAGGCTCAGGATGCTCGTTGACGAGCGGATGGGCGAATGAGAAACGGATATCCACGTCGGCTTGGCGCTGCCAGCCAGGTTGCCCACGCTCCGCCAAAGCGGTCGGACGCTGCGTGACGCCACTACCCGCCGTCCGGCCCTAATCTCCAGGAGGAATATCCCATGGTTGACTTCTGCACCCCCCAAGGCGGCACCGTCGCCATCGACAACGAACGGCTTGAGGCACTGCGCGCCTCGCTGCGCGGCAGCCTGCTGATGCCGGGCGATGCCGGCTACGACGTATCACGCACGCTATGGAACGCCATGATCGACCGCCGACCTGCGGCGATCGTTCGCGCCGCCGGCGCCGCCGACGTGATCCAGGCAGTGAACTTCGCGCGCGACAACGCCCTGCTGCTGGCGGTGCGCGGCGGCGGCCACAACATCGCCGGCAAGGCCGCCTGCGACGGTGGGCTGATGCTCGACCTGTCGGCGATGAAGTCGGTGCGCGTCGACCCGGCGACCAAGCTGGCGCGGGTCGAACCCGGCGCGCTGTTGTCCGACTTCGATCGCGAGACACAGGCTTTCGGTCTGTCCACGCCGACCGGCATCAACTCGACTACCGGCATGGCCGGGCTCACCCTGGGCGGCGGCTTCGGCTGGCAGAGCCGCAAGCGCGGGTTGACCATCGACAACCTCAACGCTGTCGACATCGTGCTCGCGTCAGGCGAATTCGTGCAGGCCAGCGCGACCAAGAACCCCGATCTGTTCTGGGCCGTTCGGGGCGGCGGCGGCAACTTCGGTGTGGTCACCTCGTTCGAGTATCGGCTCCACCCGCTCGGCCCGGAGGTCGTCGCCGGGTTGATCGTCTATCCGCTCGATCAGGCCAAGCAGGTTTTCGACGGCTACCGCAAGTTCACCGCTGCGGCGAGCGACGAGATGACCGCCTGGCTGGTGTTGCGCAAGGCGCCGCCGCTGCCATTCCTGCCCGCAAGCGTGCACGGCAAGGAAGTGGTCATCGTCGCTTTCTGCTGGATCGGCGAGTCAAAGCGCGGCGAGGAATTGGTCAAGCCGCTGCGCAGCTTCGGCAAGCCGGCCGGCGAAATGGTCGCGCCGATGCCCTTTGCGGGCTGGCAGACCGCCTTTGACCCGCTGCTGCAACCAGGCGCGCGCAACTACTGGAAGTCGCACGATTTCAAGGCGGTGAATAGCGACGTCGAACGCATCCTGTGCGATGCCATTGCCAAGCTGCCGAGCGACGAGTGCGAGGCCTTCATCGGTCACCTGGGTGCGCAGATCAACCGGGTGGGCGCCGCGGACACGGCCTACCCGCACCGCGATGTCGAATTCGTCGTCAACGTGCACACGCGCTGGCGCGATGCGGGTGACGACCGCAAGTGCATCGATTGGGCGCGCGGGTTGTTCGATGCGCTGACGCCGCATGCCACCGGCGGGGTGTACGTGAACTTCATGCCCGAGGATGAAGCGCAGCGCGTGGCCGACGGTGCGTATGGACCGAACCATGCGCGGCTGGTCTCGCTGAAGGCCAAGTTCGACCCGGCAAACCTGTTCAGCCAGAACCAGAACATTTCACCGCGCGGCTGATCCGGTGCGCCGGGCGGAGCGCCTGGCGCAGCCCTTCACGCACCCGACGACGATCGACTGGATGCTGCCCGGGGTCGCGCCTGCCGGGAAGTTCGTCGGCGCAGGCGCGGCCGCGATCGTTGCTGACGGCCTGTTGCCGTCGCCACGGGTGAATGGAATCACTCTTTCGCTGATCGCTATATCCCCGCCCACCACTGGTAGCCCTGGTCCTCCCAGTACCCGCCACGGCCGCCCGCGATGTGGGCGAAGCTCGAAACCAGCTCGATCGACGCGATGTACTTCGCATGCTTGTAGCCCAGCTGGCGCTCGACACGCAGCCGGACAGGCGCGCCGTTCTGCACGGGCAGCGCTGCGTCGTTCAGGTCGTACGCGAGAATCGTCTGAGGATGCAGCGCGTCGTCGAGGTCGATGCTCTCATAGTAGAGATCCGTGCCGTCGCTCGCCATTGGGTCGGCGCAGTAGAACATCACGTACCGTGCTTCGGGCTTTGGCTTCACCAGCTCGAGCAGCGCGGCGAGCCGCGCGCCCTTCCACTTCGCGATGGCGCTCCAGCCCTCGACGCAGTCGTGGCGCGTGATCTGCGTACGCGCTGGCAGCGTGCGCAGGTCGGCGAGCGTCAACGCGAGCGGTGTTCCGACGAGCCCGCCCACGGAGAGCCGGTAGTCCGCGAAGTTGCCCGCGACCCACTCGTCGTACTGGTCAGAGTCCGGCGCGCTGGTGCCATTGCTGCGGAACTCCGGCGAGCGGTCGGATTCGGCGAACTCCTGCGCCATGCCCGCGCGCGCGATGAGCTTCGCGGCGCCCTGATTGAGCGGCTCGGCCGCATTCAGGACCTTCGGGAACCACTCGGTGCGCGACAGGTTGTCGCAGCCGGCGAGCGCGAGTGCCGAGACCGACGCCGCCGCATTCCTAAGGAAGACACGCCGCGGCAGGCGCCGCCGCAGCCGGAACGGTCTAGTCATGGGATGCCTCCGCGGTCACGCGATAGCGGCCGGTGATCATCGACCGCAGGTTGTTCCAGAGCCCGGTGATCACAACCTCGAACACGTGGATCGCGACGAACCCGACGAGCAGCCACGCGACGATGAAATGGATCGAACGTGCCGACTGCCTGCCGCCGACCAGGTCGACCCAGCCGGTGAACACCGAATTGAGCCAGGGCGACATTGCGAACCCCATCAGGATCGTGAGCGGCAGCAGCCCGAAGATCACGGTGAGGTACGCGAGCTTTTGCAGCACGTTGTACCGCTTTGCCGCCTCGCCGCTCGGGTGTCGGAAGCGCAGGTGGTCGCGGACCGACGCGCCGATACCCTTCCAGTCCTCGCCGGTTGGCGCAAGGTCCCGTGCAAGATGGCGGCTCGCGACCGCGTAGGTTACGTAGGCGAGCCCGTTCAGCACGAAGAGCCACGCAAAGAAGAAGTGCCACGAGCGCGCCATGGACAACCACTGTGGGCCGGGCAGCATCAGCCACTGCGGAAAGGTCGACGGCACCAAGCGCCCGTCACCGGCGCGCGTGACGCCGAGATACCCCGTCGTGTCGAACTCCGCGCCCAGCACGCGCGTCACGCCCCGCAATGTCCCGTTGTCGGCCTGCCACGCGCCGATCTCGAGCACCGGTGGCCGCCCGTTGTACGACGATTTGCCGAAGTAGAGCGCCGGATGCGCGTTGAAGATCTGCAGCCCGCTCATGAAGAGCGCGGTGAGGGCGATCACGTTGATCCAGTGCATCGCACGCACGGGCAGAGCGTGCCGGTCGTACAGGTAGCTTTGCCCGGATGCCGCTTCCGCCGGCGCGATCGTCATCGTTGCATCCTTTTCGTGGTGCCTGCGCCGCCGCCGCCGGCGGCCCCCGCGCGACCCGTGCCGCATTGCCATGGTCGCACAGGTGACGCCGCGCCTTACATCGGCCATCGAACCTGGGTTGAGCAGCTCGAGGATCGTGCCGATGCGCCGTCGGGACATTCCGGCATCGCGGCCAGACCGGGTTCCACGCGGCAGCCGGGTGCCGAGTCGGTAAGGGGTACGCCTCAGCTCCGATAGATCAGCACGCCGATCGCGACCAGCGCGATGGCCACCCAACCCAGACGGTCGACGTACCGATGCAGCGCCGCCTCCATGCGTTCCCCGCCCCAGGCCATCAGCCCCGCCACCAGAAAAAAGCGCGCCCCGCGCCCGACCAGCGAGGCCAGCGTGAAGGGCAAAACCGCCATCGACAGGGCACCGGCGGCGATGGTGAATAACTTGTAGGGAATGGGTGAAAAGCCGGCAGCGAAAATTGCCCAGAATCCCCAGCGCTCGAACCAGGCAACGGCTGCCTGATAACCGACCCAATAGCGGGACTCGTGCAGCCAGGGCTCGATGGCATCGAAGGCGAAGTAGCCAATCGCGTAGCCGAACAATCCGCCGAGCACCGAAGCCACCGTGGTCAGCAGCGCGAACCACCAGGCTCGGGATGGATTGGCGAGGCTCATCGGGGCGAGCATCACATCCGGCGGAATCGGAAAAAACGACGATTCGGCGAAACTCAGCGCTGCCAGGTACCGCTGGGCATGCCGATGCCTCGACCAGGACATCGCGCGCCGGTAGAGCGGAGAAAAAATCCGCATGTCAGGCTCCGCGCATCGCCGCCGCGCCTTGTGCAAAGCGCTCCTCGATGACGAGGTTCTTTCCCTCGGCGTACCCGAGTTCCTGCAGACGGCCGCGGAAAATCTGCCAGAGGGCCACCGTCGAATCCTTGCGCGCAATGTCCAGCAGCCCGATACGCACCGCACGGCGGGCAGATTGCGCAGGGACGAGCCTGCTGGCAACCATCGCGCCCGCTGCAACGGCTAGCCGCCTGCGGCCGCCCTGACCCATACCTGCCCCGGAAGAATCCACATGCAACCCTACGCCCCGAACATGGCGCTATGCTAAACCCGCTGAAGCCCAGTGGTGAACAAACTTCGTCGAAAGCCGTGGTTGCGCCGGATGTCGGCGCTGACGCAATAAATGAGGCACGCCCACTGCCAATCTTGACCCGAAAGCCAACTGGGCCAGGGTTCGCAACCGAGCGGCTCTTGACCTGCCGTGAGTGGCGCGAGATGGAGGCGAAACGTCCGTCGCACGGCTTAAGACTAACCTCCGCTCGCGGCCTTTCGTCAGCGGCGTTTCAAGTGAACGGCGAGGGCGGTCGCTACAATCGGTTTGGCCCACTCTGGCGTGTCCGCGAGCAGCGAGCGCAGCTTCGTCGGGGCGACGATCTTCCGCTCGACACAATGTAATAGGAGCCGTGGTGCGGGCGTCAGGCCTCGCCCTGGATCCGCTTCGACGGAGTTGTCGTAGACCCGCACCGACGCAAGCTGTGGCAGCAAGCGAACGAGATTTTTGCGCCCGCCGTCGTAGCGCTCTACTATCTTCTCGCGCGGGATGTCGTGGCCGCCGCGCGCGACGCGCCGGCGCACGCGTTCGATGTGGAGCTCGACATTCTCGAGACCGGCAAACCAGACGTGCACTGCGAGCCCGTTGCCTGCCGCACGCTCGAGAAGCTCAGTCATGGTCTGGCCGCCGAGCGTGGTCTCGAAGGCGAAGTCCAGACGCTGGTCGATCGCGCGCTCAAGGAGCGTTCTACCCTGGCTCCAAGCGACTGCGTTGACCTCGCCCATTGTCGGCGGTGGATTCAGGTGCGCATTGGCGGCCAGGATCTTGCGCGCAGCCTCGTCCGGGTTGTAGAAGCGCACCCCAGACTCAAGCAGGGCCGCACCTCCGATGCTGCTCTTGCCGGCGCCGTTGCACCCGGCGAGCACGAAGATGCTGCCGTGACGTTGTGGCGGCGTTGCCGCCTTAGCCACGCGTGCGGTGCTTGGTTTTCTTGACGGCGCTACGCTTGCTCAGCGCAACATCGGTGGCCGTGGCCGGCTTTCGCATGCGCACCGCTGTCACGCCCTCCCCGAAGGGCAACGATTTGCCCTTGCGCACATGGCTTGCGACCGTCGGCGTCAAATGCCGACTCGCCACCACGCCACCCTGTCGCCGCGCCGCGTGCCCCAGCTCTTCCGGGGTCATACTGAACGCGCGCTCCATCGCGGACCGGACCCCTGGCTCCTGCATGCGGTCGAGCAAGGCGTCAAATTCGTCGGTCAGCGTATTGAGCGAGCGCGAATCCGCTCGCGCCATGCGCTGGAAGGTCTCGACCGAGATCACCACGAACTTGGGTTCGTTGCGCAGGGTGATCGCGACCCCGCCCTCCTTCGTCACGCGCTCGAGAATCCGGCCGAAGCCGTTCTTGGCGTCGCTCGATGAAATCTTGGCGGGCTCGACGAGTTCCCCACGAGCGTTGCGGATCCTGATGGTGGACGACGACATGGCCACTCCTTGGCGAGAAGAGTCATTCTACACCAATTAGCCAAAACAGCCAACTTGGCCAAAACGGACCCGCCTACCGAGCCGGGGCATATCGAAATATCAGACCAGGAAACTCTGCCGACTGTTACCCGCCGCCAACTGGAGACATTCGGTGCGCCGTGAATGGCATCGCGAAAGCAGTCACCCATGGGCCGGCGTGAAAAGTTGCCGGAAGAGGCGCTATGGCCGGACCTGTTCAGGCCAGAGCCAAGCGAAATCACAGCTAGACGGACTACATCTGCTTGAAGAGGTGGTTGTAGGGCTCGCTCACCTTGAGCGATTCGCTGCGCTGCTTCAGGTGGACCTTGAGGTGACCGTGCAGGTCGCGCGTGACGTCGGTGATCTCGTTGACATTGACCAGGGTCGACCGATGGATCTGCCAAAACGTCTTCGGATCGAGCTCCTCAGCGAGCTCCTTGATCGGCCGCCGGATCAAAAGCTCGCTGTCCGATGTCATCACGAGGGTGTACTTGTTGTCCGCCTGGAAATAGCAGACGCGATCGACGGTGAGGAAGCGCACCTTGTTGCCGTGCGAGGCCGTGATCCAGCGCAGGTATTGCGGAGGCTGTCCCGTGTGCTCGGCGAGGGCGTCGAGGACAACGTCGACGGTAGCGGGTCGTTGGCCGAGACGCTTCTTCAGTCGTGCGACCGACTCCGCGAGTCGCGCGACGGAGTGGGGCTTCATGATGTAGTCAGCCGCCTGCTGCTCGAAGGCGGCCACGGCGTACTTGTCGTACGCAGTGACGAACACGATGTGGCACTTGCCGCTGGTTAGTCGCGCGACCTCGAGTCCGCTCATGCCCGGCATCTCGATATCGAGAAACAGGATGTCTGGCGAGTGCTCCTCCATCGCGCGGACGGCTTCGACGCCGTCGACCGCCTCCGCGCAGATCTCGAGCTCCGGCCACAGGGCGGCCAGGCCCTGCCGCAGCTCGGCGCGCAGTACCGGCTCGTCCTCAGCGATCAGTGCTCGCGGCTTCGGCATGAGAGATCTCCACGGAAATGCGCTCGCCCCCGTCGGGGCAAGGCGAAAGGGTCAGTGCGGCACGCTCCCCATAAAGATCGCGCAGCCGGAGGCGCAGGCGGTCGGGCGTGTCATGCGAAAGCGCGGTGATGGGGCTCATGTCGATCCGCAGCTCGATGCCGTCGCTAGTTTCGCGGGACTCGATCCGAAGCCGTGCGGAGGGCGCCGATTTCACCGAGTCCAGAGCATGATCGACCAGCGGCAGCAGGATCATCGGAGGGAATCTCACGTCGCGCAAGGTATCCGGCACGATGATGTCGAAAGAGAGATCAATGGCGTACCGGACACGGCCGATGTCGAGGTAAGCGCGGGCAAGCTCGCATTCCCGGCCGAGCGTTGAACTCGTGTTCATCATCTCGGGCAATGCCGCGCGCAGGTAGACAATGAGATCGTCGAGCAGGCGATCGCCTGTCGCCGCATCGTGCTCATAGGTACGTTCGATGGCGTTCATGGTATCGAACAGGAACGACGGATCGATCCTGGCCTGCATTGCCTGGAGGTGCGACTCGGTGGTCCGGCGCAGGATCTCCGCGCGCTCGGTACGAATGCCGCGAAACGCGTGGGCCCGCGCTCGATCGCGCTGCCACAGACGATACGCGATCACGGCAAGGCCGCATTCGACGAGGTCCTTGCCAAAGTTTGCCCAGAACAGCGCCGGCAACGACCACGGTGGTGGCGACGGCCAGACACCGAGCCAAAGGAAAAGAAACTGGCCGACCACGGTGCAGACCGCCGGCGCGGTGACCGTTGCCACGGCATACGCGAGCATCCGCGCACGTCCTTCGAGCTTGGACGCGTCAACTGCCGCGACCAGTGCGAACAGAAATGTGCCGACGAACAGCTCGGAGGCAAATGCCTCCAAGAAGAGACGCCCAACGGACGTCATTCCGATCGCGATCGTTGTGAAGTCCTTGATCCCGACGACGAGGCCGAAGAGTGCCGCCAAGGGCAGGATGCGCACGACTTGCAGACGCCATCGATGAAACCAGCCGACGCCTCTCGCGGTCGTGTCCTGCAGAGAGGTCGTGAGCTGTGTCGCGAGGATATTCATCGCGGCATTGACACTGGCGGGTCGTTCAGCATCAACGGGATCTGGATCGACGCCGTCATGCCGCGATCCGGATTCGACTCGAGCTCGAATTGCCCTGCCGTGCCGTAGAGCGCCTCCAGCCGCGAGGTGACATTGGCGAGGCCGACGCCCGTTCCGGAGATCTTGCGCAGCCCGCAGCCGGAATCGACCACGCGCACGGACAAGTTGGGGCCGTCCACGGCCGCCACGATGCGAACCGTCCCACCCTCGCGCAACGGCGCGAGGCCATGCTTGACCGCGTTCTCGACCAGCGTCGGCAGCATCATGGGCGGGAACGAGGCGCCCCGCAGAGCTTGCGGAAGGTCGAACTCCACTACAAGTCGCGGGCCCATGCGGATTTTTTGCACATTGAGGTACGCCACTGAAAGTTCGGCCTCCCGTGCGAGGGTAGAGTGCGATTGCCTCATGGAGGACAACGTGGCACCCAGCATCTGCGCGAAATCGCGCAGCATGGCGCGGCCGGCGACCCTGTCAATTGAATATAGGCGGCGGATGTTCGCGAGAGTGTTGAACAGGAAGTGCGGCTCGATCTGTGCCTGCGTGACCTGGATGCGCGCTTCCGCAAGGCCACGGCCGAGCTCAATCACCTGCAGACGTTCCCGTTCCAACCCTTCTGCCGCCGACCTCTCGTGATCGACAAGCATCAGTACCAGCACGAACATCGAGCTCAGCGCAAAGTAGTGGACCCAGTAACCAACCAGCCATTTCGGCCAATCAAAGAAGGTCTCGTACACGGGAATCAGAATGGGCGGCGTAATGGTAATCGCCATCCACGAAGCGCCGCCGATGATGGCGACGGTCGCGATCGCGCCTGCAACGCCGTTTCGTCGCATGAGGTTCCACACCGCGACGCCGATGATCACCGGCAGGTAATGGATGAGGTCGGCCGCGAGGAGCCTCCCGTACACCGCGACGATCTCGCCCGGCGTTAGCCCGCGGTCGATAGCTGTGGCAATCGGCCAGGCGAAAAGGTTGCTGGCGGCGATGGCGAGGACGAGAACGCCGAGCACACGTGGCCCCATGCCACGAAAGCAACGCGCGAGCAAGGCACGACTTCGCACCGCGATATCCCCCTCATCGGGTTTCTAGGGTGCAGTGTAACGGGCGTGGCTTGGCGCCAGGGGCTCGATTCGACGAAAGCCTCGAGACCGGGTGTAGATCAGGTGGGGCTGGCGTGAGCCGGGGGCTCTAATGTACCAGCGCGGTCCAGCCGGTCTTGGTAATGCGGGAGATGACGCGAAGCTGCCGTTGGCGAGCGGCTCAACCACCGCGATTTCGCCTTCCGCGAGGTCGGGCGGGCCGGCCGCGGCCCAGAACGGATCGCCGTACTTACGATCGCCAGGTTGCTTCCCTTCACGACCCGCCTCGACGGTGCGGAAACAGCAATGCGATGACACGGCTGCCTACCGTAATGGCTGCTTTCCCGGATTTCGATGACCGGTAAGGAGTGCGCTGGCCGACGGCTTGGGGTCGATACGCGACCGTCGACCATCGGCGCGTACGAACCGAATCATGCGCGGCCGGTCTCGCTGAAGGCTGACCCGCGGCTCGGCTGTTCCGCAGCCAAGTCGGGTCGTTGCCCCTCGCGCACCCCACGACAGTTGTTCTATCCTGTTTGCACTCGCCCGTTTCGGAGTTCTCGACCGCAGCCATGCAAACCATCGTCGCCTTCCGCCCAATCGAAGCGAACCTGACCCCGTGACCGACGCCGACCTCCGTTTCGGCGCGTTCCGGTTGCGGCGCGGGCGGCGCCAGCTGCTGATCGACGGTGAGCCGGCCAAACTGGGCGCGCGCGCCTTCGACTTGCTGAATGCGCTGGTCCAGCACCGCGACCGCGTGGTCGGCAAGGACGAGCTGCTCGACCTCGTCTGGCCCGGCGTGGTGGTCGAGGAAAACAACCTGCAGGTGCAGGTCAGCGCGCTGCGCAAGTTGCTCGGGACGCAGGCGATCGCGACGATCCCGGGGCACGGCTACCGGTTCACACTTTCGCCCGACGACGGGGTGCCGCCGGCCGGGATGACTGCGCGGACCGGCGCGGCTGCGCCAGGTCGCTTGCCGACCGAACGCACCGCCTTTATCGGCCGCGAACGCGAATTGGTCGACTGCGCGCGTCGGCTCGACGACGCGCGCCTGTTGACGCTGACGGGGGTCGGCGGCTCGGGCAAGACGCGCCTGGCGCTGAAGTTCGCCGAGCAGGTGCTGGATCGGTTTTCAGGCGGCGTCTGGTTCGTCGATCTTGCGCCGGTCGACAATGTGGCGCTGGTCGCCGAGACCGTCGCGACGACACTTGGCGCCACCTCCACGGACGGGCGCAGCGCCGAGGAATTGCTGATCGAACAATTGCAGGGCCGGCGTACGCTGCTGGTGCTGGACAATTGCGAGCACCTGCTCGAGCCGGTGAGCTGTCTGGTCGATCGGCTGCTCGGCGCGGTGCCCATGCTCAAGCTATTGGCCACCAGCCGCGAAGGACTGGGCGTGGACGGCGAGAGTCTGTTTCCGTTGCGCAGTATGGGTCTGCCACCGGCCAGTGATCACCTGGATGCATCGGCGATCGCGGGCAGCGACGCCGTGCGCCTGTTCGTCGCACGCGCCCGGGACGGCGGTGCCGCGTTTGCATTGGACGACAACAACGCGGCGGGCGTGGCTGAGATCTGCCGCCGCCTGGACGGCATTCCCTTGGCCATCGAGCTGGCGGCGGCACGCACGCGTGCGCTGTCGGTCGAACAGATCCTGGGCATGCTCGGCGACCGTTTCCGGCTGCTCACCGGCGGCAGCCGGGCGACGCTGGAGCGTCACCGGACGCTGCGCGCCACTGTGCAATGGAGCTACGACCAGCTCACACGCGAAGAGCAGCAGCTGTTCGTCGCCCTGAGCCTGTTCTCCGGCGGCTGGACGCTGGACGCCGCGGCGAGCGTCGTCGGCAGCGATGCCATTGGCCTGCTCGACGCCATGACCCGCCTGATCGACCTGTCGATGGTCATCAGCGAGGTGCAGCCTGACGGCCAGGCGCGCTACCGCATGCTTGAGACGCTGCGCCAGTTCGGCCAAGAGCACCTTGCCGCTTCGGGTCGTGCCGACGCGCTGCGCGCCGCCCACCTGGACTTCTACCTGGCCTGGGTCGAGCGCATGAAGCCGGCGCTGAAGAACATCAACGACGCGACCTCACTCGAACCCATCCTGGTGGAACTGGACAATTTGCGCGCCGCACTGCAATGGGGCTTCCAGCACCAAGCACTGCGTGCCGCCGACCTGGCAGTGAGACTCAGGCGCGTCTGGTACGAGAGCGGGCTGAGCCATGAGGGTCTGCGCTGGCTCGCCCAGGCACAGGCACTGGGCGATGCACTGCCGATCGGGATCCGAACCCTGGCTCTGCGGAACCAGGGGGCGCTGGCCATGCGCGAGGGCCGTTACGACGATT
The DNA here is from genome assembly GCA_963712105.1 of uncultured beta proteobacterium. Classification (GTDB taxonomy): domain Bacteria; phylum Pseudomonadota; class Gammaproteobacteria; order Burkholderiales; family Casimicrobiaceae; genus VBCG01. The sequence goes on along the minus strand of CAVQGR010000003.1, from coordinate 504,029 downwards.
CCCTGCGGCTGCGCCGCGAGGAAGCCGACATCCACCTCGCCCAGGGTGCGGCCGAACGTGCCGTCTCGGCGTTGGGCGTCTGCGGAATCATGAACGTGTACCTGGGCCGCCACCCGGCCGGCCGGGCGTGCCTCGATGAAGCGCTGCGCGTCGCGTCTGCCCACGGGGACCCGCAACTCGCGAAGCGCCTCGATTGGTCCCTGGGCCTGGCGGCCCTGCTGGCGGACGATCTGGCTGGGGCGCGCCCGTATCTCACCGCGATACTGGAGCGGGCGCGCTCGCGCGACAACCACAATGACATCCAACTCGCGCTCGGCAATCTGGCGCTGGTCGAGGTCGGTGAAGGACAGGCGGCGGCGGCGCGCGAATTGCTGCGGGAATGCTGGACCATGAACCGGGAGATGAAGAATCTCTACGCCATCGCGCACGATCTGCCGACACTGGCCGAGGCCATGCGTCTGGAAGGCGATGCGCCGACCGCAGCCGCGCTGATCGGTGCCGGTGATGCGCTGCTGGTGCAGATCAAGGCCAAGCTGGAAATGGCCGAGCGCATTCGCCGTGATCGCACGGTGGAGGCACTGCGAGTGCAGATGGGCGAGAAGGCCTTCGAGACTGCGCGCCTCGACGGCGAGGGCATCTCGTGGAGCGACGCGATCGCGCTGGTCGGTGCCTGAGGCACTGGAAAGGCTGGTGGCAAGTCCATCGACCTGGACTTTCCTGAGTGCAAGTTTCGGGTCGCGGCACCGTGCTATGGTGCCGGTCGAGGCAAGAAGTCATGAGCATACTCAGCAATGCTTTCGCGCAGCCGATCGCCGGATCGACCTGCATGCAAGGAGATTGGCGTGGACAAGATCTGGCTCAACAGCTACCCGACCGGCATTCCCGCCGAGATCGATGCCGATGAATTCGATTCGATCGCGGACCTGTTCAACAAGATAGCGGCAAAGTACGCCGACCGGCCCGCCTTCCACAATTTCGGGCACACGATCAGTTACGTCGAACTCGATCGCCTGTCGCGTGAATTCGCGGCATTCCTGCAAGGATTGCCGGACATGGCCCGCGGCTCGCGCGTCGCCATCATGGCGCCTAACCTGCTCCAGTACCCGGTGGCGCTGTTCGGCATCCTGCGCGCGGGCATGATCGTGGTGAACGTCAATCCGCTGTACACGCCGCGCGAGGTCGAGCACCAGCTGAAGGACTCGGGGGCGACGGCGATTGTCATCATCGAAAACTACGCGATCGTGCTCCAGCAGGTCGTCGCGAATACGCCGGTCAGACACGTGATCACCACGCAGGCGGGCGACCTGCTGCCTGCGCCGAAGCGCTGGCTCGTCAATTTCGTGGTCAAGCGCGTGAAAAGGATGGTGCCCGCATGGCGCATTGGCGGTGCGGTCGGCTTCCGCGCGGCGCTCGAACGCGGCGCCGCGGCGAAATTCACGCCGGTCGCCGTCTCGCGCGAAGACATCGCGTTCCTGCAATATACCGGGGGGACGACCGGCGTCTCCAAGGGCGCGATCCTCACCCATCGCAACATCCTCGCCAACTTGGAGCAGACGGGCGTGTGGATGTCGGTGAGCTTCAAGGAGGGCGAGGAAATCGTCGTCGCGCCGCTGCCGATGTATCACATCTTCTGCCTGACTTCGACGCTGTCGTTCATGAAATGGGGCTGCCTGACCGTGCTCGTCACCAATCCGCGCGACATGCCGGGATTCGTCGATGAGCTGCGCAAGTGGCGGTGGAGCGTCCTGATCGGCGTGAACACGCTGTTCAACGGACTGCTCAATACGCCGGGATTCGACCAGCTCGATTTCGCGCCGGTGAAGGTGGTGATCGGCGGCGGCGCGGCCGTGCAAAAGCCAGTGGCGCAGCGCTGGCAGGAGGTGACCGGAGGCTTCATTACCGAAGCGTACGGACTGACCGAGGCCTCGCCCGGCGTCTGCGGCAATCCTCTGGGTACGTCGTGGAGCGGCACCATCGGGCTGCCGCTCCCGTCCACCGAGGTGTCGATACGCGACGGCGAATTCAACGAGCTGCCGATCTGGGCCGGGGACGGCGAGATCGAAAATGCCACCGGAGAATTGTGTGTCCGCGGACCGCAGGTGATGCAAGGTTACTGGAACAATCCGGCGGAAACTGCCGAGGTGCTGCGCGACGGCTGGCTGATGACGGGAGACATCGGACACGTGGACACGCGGGGCTTCGTCACCATCACCGATCGCAAGAAGGACATGATCCTGGTGTCCGGGTTCAACGTCTATCCGAATGAGATCGAGAGCGTGGTGGCCGCGCACCCGGGCGTGCTCGAATGCGGAGCCGTGGGCGTTGCCGATGCGAAATCGGGCGAGGCCGTGAAAGTGGTGGTCGTGAAAAAAGATCCGGATCTCACGCAAGAGGCGGTACTCGAACACTGTCGCACGCAGCTCACCGGCTACAAGATGCCGCGGCAGGTCGAGTTTCGCGACGCCTTGCCCAAATCGCCGATCGGAAAGATCCTGCGTCGCGAGTTGCGCGATGCGGCGAAACAGTAGCCGCCGCAGCAGCAGGAATACGTTCTGCGGCGGGGCGCCGCAGGTTCGCTGCCGGCGCCGCCCCGCCTACATTTGCTTGAACCGGTGATTGAAGCTGCGGCTCACCTCGAGCTTGTCGTCGCGGCCTTTCACATGCACGACCTGGTTGCCGCGGAAGTTGCGACTGACCTGCTCGACCGCATCGACGCGAACGACGGTTGCGCGATGGATCTGCCAGAACTCCTCCGGGTCGAGTTCGTCGATCAGTTCCTTGATCGGCTTGCGGATCAATGCCTCCCAACCCCGCGTCTGCACCCGGGTGTATTTGTCCTCAGCGCGGAAGAACAGGATGTCGCTGGTCGGAATCATCCGGATGTTGGAGCCGACGCTGGCCTGCACCCAACGCAGGTAGTCGCGGGGCTTCACGCCGCCGGTTTCCAATCGTTTTGATAACTGCGCCAACAGGTCGTTCATCGGATCCGGCGCCTGTTCGAGCCGCACGCGCAGCCGCTGGCAGGTCAGCGCCATGCGCTCCGGCTCCGCGGGCTTGAGCAGATAGTCGATCGCACCCTGCTCGAAGGCGCGGATCGCATACTCGTCGTGGGCGGTGACGAAAACGACATGGACCTGGCCGGCCAGCGCCTGTGCCGCCTGGATGCCGTCCATGCCGGGCATGCTGATGTCCAGAAAAACCACGTCAGGTTCCAGGCTCTGCACCATGGCCACGGCCTCGCGGCCGTTGGCGGCCTCACCGACGATCAGCAGTTCGGGCCAGGCTTCCTTCAGGCAGGCGATGATCTGTTCGCGCATCAGGCGCTCGTCGTCGGCGACGACCGCCGTCGGGACGGCGTGGGTGGAAGTGGGGCGCATGTCGGCAAGCGTCCAGTCAGGCGGTGGAAGGGGCAACTGCGCTGGGTACCTTGATGCCGGATCAGGCAGTCGAAGGGACGACTTCGTAGGGTACTTTGATCGTGGCGCGGGTGCCACCCGAGGAGGGCACGCTGATGATCAACTCGGCCCGTCCGTTGTATAAGGCGGCCAGCCGCTCGCGGATATTGGCCAGTCCCACGCCACCTTCGCCCTTGGGCATGAAGCCCATGCCGCTGTCGGTCACGTGCACCGCCAACTGACCGTCGACGATCTCGGCAGTGATCTCCAGCCGGCCCCCTTCGGGCTTGGGTTCCAGGCCGTGCTTGATGGCGTTTTCCAGCAGCGTCTGCAGCATCATTGACGGGAACACCGCGGTTTTCAAGCCCTCGGGAATGTTGACCACAGGCTGCAGGCGTCCTTCCATGCGTATCGCCATGATCTCCAGGAAGGCGCCGCTGAGATCGACCTGTCGACCCAGCGAGGGTCGCGCGCCGTCGCGCATTTCCGGCATCGCCGAGCGCAGGTAGCGGATCAGGCTGCGCTGCATCCTCGACGCGCGCGGCGGATCGGTCTGGATGAGCTGGTCGATGCTGGCCAGCGTATTGAACAGGAAATGCGGCTCGATCTGCGCCTGCAGCGCTTCCATCCGCGCTTCCACCACCGTACGCTCGAGTTGCTCGGTTTCGGCCCGCTTGGTGGCCTCGCTGGCCGCCAGTTCCGCGCCTCGCTTGCCGCGCGCGACGACCTTGATGATGAAGGACGCGATGATCAGGAAGAAGACCGGGGTTGGATGTCCGAGCATGCCACCCAGAATCAGGCCCAGCAGCGAAACGGCGAGCAATGCCTTCCACGAGATGTCGGCAAGCCAGTCGAAGAAAGCCCACCACATCACGACAATGCCCTTGCGGATTTCGCTCAGTGCCTGGCGGATTCCCATCTGCGACGACGATGGGCCGCTGGTGCCGGTCCCGGCGGCGTTGTCGGTGCCTGGGCTGCGCTGGTCGGTATTCATCCGGTTTTCCTAGAGTCGCCTGCTGATCGAGAACTGAGATTACGTCAGAGGGCCGCCGGGGTTCCAGCGCGACCGGACACAATGCAGGGACGAGGGGATGGAATGCAGATATCGGTCATCAACGGGTTTCTGGAGCAGCGCGGGGCTGTGCGCACGGCGATGGGGTTGTTCAGGACCGCAGGCAATCTGATTTCATTTTGATCTGAACCAGCCCACCGGTCGGCAGGACTGTGGAAAATGGCGCTGACGCGACCCCGGGCTGCTGCGAAGAAAGCCGCAGCCGGTGAAATCCCCACGTCTGGCCGAACAGGCTACAGTAATGCGGAAAACGGAGAATCGGACATGCGCAGTGAATTGAATCGACCCCAACCTAACGCCCGCCGGATGCGCAGCTCGTTGTTGGTGCGATTTCGGCTGGTCCTGCTCGCGCTGCTGTTGCTGCCCGCGTACGCGTACGCGCAAGGCGGCGGCGCGCCTCTCGGCAATCCGCGCCTCGCCAGCCTGAACATCGAAATATGGCCCGAATACGACCGGCCCGCCGCGCTGGTGATTGTGAACGCCGTACTGGCGGAAGGCGTGAAGCTGCCGGCCGCAGTCACGTTGCGGCTGCCGCTGGCCTCGGGTGGTGCGTCGGCCGTGGCGTTTGCTGCGGCGGCAGACGGCAAGCTGCTCAATCTCAAGCATGAGAGCGCGACCGCCGGAGAGTTCATCGCGGTGAAATTCGACGTGCCGGACCGATACTTTCACGTCGAATTCTACGAACCCATCGTGACCACTGCGCCCACGCGCAACTACCGCTACCTGTGGCCGGGCGACTTTGCGGCGGATCGTGTCACCGTGGTCGTGCAGGAACCCGCGTCCTCCACGGCGGTATCGGTGGAACCCAATCTTGATCGCACGTCCACGGGCAGGGAAGGGCTCAACTATCGCGCAGCGGAACTGGGTGCACTGGCGGCGGGCAAGGCGCTGCCGATCGCGGTGCGTTACACCAAGACCGACGCGCGTCCGTCGGCGGAGATCCTGAAGCCGGTGACGAGCGCTGCCGCAGTGCCCGCTGCAGCGACGCCGGCGGCGCCCGGCGCGGCACCGGCCGCCGGTGCCGCAACGACATCCAGCGCTCCTCCGGGCTGGATCATCGCCTTGATGGTTGCCGTGATCCTGGCCATGCTGGGCGGAGTGTCGTTCATGTGGTGGCGGCAACGCCACCCTGCCGCTGCGCAGGCTGCCACGCCGCCGCAGCATTTTTGCGCCAAGTGCGGTGCGACGCAGGCGCCGGAAAGCCGTTTCTGCGCCAGTTGCGGCGCCAAAGTCAAGTAGGTCGCCGGCGCGCCTCAGCCGAAACGGTCGGGCCCCGGCAGTTCTTCCATTGCGTTCTGGCAATGCCACAAATCGACGGCGACACCCGCGTCGGTCGACGTTCGACATCATCGGGCCGCAGGTTGCAACGAACGCGCGCCGGCGTCAATTGACCGGACAATATTTGCATGCAACCATGTTCCGGACCTCGGAATCTAAAGGTGGTGAACATGGATGGGCCGTTTGACGCCGCGCTCGAACGCGGCAATGCAAGGAGCGAACGCGCGCCCGACGGTGCGCGGCCGCAGGGATTGCCGGCGTTCGCGCAACCGCCGCTGACGCAGTTGCGCCCGCCGCGCTGCCCGCCCTTTGTCGAGATCACGCATTCCGACCAGCTGATGCCCTACCTCGAGCACGTCGCGAGGCGGCCCTACAACAACGGCCTGAACGCCTGCTGGGACCTGAAGGAGGGCGAGCGGGTGCTGCTGCGCGTCGACAACTGGCACAGCGAACTGACCATCCAGGCCTGCCAGAGAATCCTCGAAAAGTACAAGGTCAAGTACGAGATCAGGAAGATCGACCGCGGGCCGATGCCGCAATGGGTCGGCGCCGACGAGGTCGACTACTACCTGTTCCGGACCAAGGAACTGGCCGAGTGGATGGACATGTGGGAGGAGGAGGAGAAGAAGCAGCAGTACGACAAGATCCTGATGGGCTACGGCGGGCCGGTGCTGGCCGAGCGCCACATCAAGATCCAGCGCATGCCGTTCATCACGCCGGAGATCCTGGCCTCGCCCGCGCACGCGATGCCGATCGAGGTGCTCAACGCCATCGACCGCTGGACCTGGGACCGCGTCCGCACCGCCAGGCGTGCGCGCATCGTCGATCCCGAGGGCACCGACATCGAGTTCACCAACCACGACGAGTACTGGGACGCGAAGCGCGAGTTCTACGACCCGGCGCTGACGACGGCGACCTGGCGCGGCAACGAGCATTTCGGCAAGACCTACCTGCCGGGCCACGTGACCGGGCGCCCGTGGATGTTCCATCCGTTCAAGGAAGACGGCTGCGGAGTCATCGCCGGCACGACCAACCACATCGCGCCCTGCGACTGGACGCAGCTCGAGGTCGAGAACTCGAGGATCACCAAGATCAATGCGGGCGGCGCCTTCGGCGACCGACTGCGCGACGTGATGGAGCGCACCCGCGACATGCAGTACCCGACGTTTCCCGGCAAGGGCATCATGTACTGGTGGGAGGCGTCGATCGGCACCAATCCGCACATCCACCGGCCGCGCAAGGACTTCCCGTCGGGGTTCGTCAACTGCCTGTACGAGCGCGTGCGCTCGGGGGTGATCCACATGGGCTTCGGCACGATCATCTCGTCGATGGCCGAGCGCGAGGCCGCGCGGATGGGGCATCTGGTCGGCCACTGGCACCTGCACCTCTACTTCCCGACCTACACGGTGGAGCGCAGCGGCGACAACGAGACGGTGATCGAGAATGGCCGCCTGCTGGCGCTTGACGATCCGCAGATCCGCAAGCTCTGCAGCAAATATGGCGACGCCGAAATGTGGCTGGACGAGAGCTGGAACCCGGCGGTGCCCGGCATCAACATGGCCGGGCGACTACTGGGACCACTACGCCAGGGATCCGCTGCACTGGGTCAAGACCGAGCTCGAGGTCTGCCGCAACTACCATCCGATGTTCATGCGGATGGTCGGCGCCGACAACAAGTACTGTCACGGCGAAGGCGCCAAATGGTGGAAGGGCGGCTGCTGCGCGCACAGCGGCGTCAGCGCGCCGGTGCTGCCGGGCAACTGCTGCGACTCCAGGCGACGTCGTCGCGCCGCAACCGCAGGACGCTTGCTGCGGGCACGAACACAGGCATGACAGCTGAAAGCGAAGGGCCGCGCAGCCGGCCCATGGATCAACCAGGAGGGGGGACGATGAACATCAGGTCGACATGCAAGGCTTCTGGGTGGCCTCAGGGCCGGGATCATGCTGCTTGCCGGGTTCGCCATCGCCGGCGCGGCCATCGGCAAGACGCTGCGCTTCGCCGATTTCGGTCCGAACCGCGGCGATCGCGCGGTGGCGCTGATGTGGTTCGCCGACGAGGTCAAGAAGCGCTCGGGCGGCAGCCTGGAAATCGAATTCCATTGGGGCGGCGCGCTGTTCAGCACCAAGGCCTCGCTCAAAGGCATCGCCGACGGCGTGGCCGACATGGGTTCGATCGTCGGCTTCATGACGCCGCAGGAGCTGCAGGGCTACAACATCGGCGACCTGCCGGTCGACAACGCGGACGAGTGGATCGGCATGCGCGCGCTCTACAAGCTCGCGACCGGCGACGCGCAGATGCGCCGCGAGTTCGACAAGGCCGGCGTCGTCTACGTGTCGAACTACACCACCGGCCCGATGCAGCTCATCTGCAAGAAGGAAGTCAAGTCGCTCGCCGATCTCAAGGGCCAGAAGGTCCGGGCCTCGGGTCCCTACGGCAAGGCTTTCACCGAGATCGGCGCGAACGTGCAGAGCATGGCGCAGGACAAGGTATTCCAGGCGCTCGACACCGGACTGATCGACTGCAATCAGAACTACTTCTACTCGATCATGGCCTACAAGCAGTACGAGGTGGCGCAGTACGTCGTCGAACTCGACTGGGGCCAGAACATGTCCTTCGGCATCCTGATGAACAAGGCCGCGCATGCGGGATTGACCGAGGCCGAGAAGCGCGTGATGGCCGAGGTCGGTTCGGCGTTCATCGATCGCATGGCGCAGATGATGATTGCCAGCCGCGAGAAGGACAAGCGCGCGATGGCGGCCGGTGTCGGCGGCAAGACGGTGAAGCTGTCCACACTGCCGGCGGCGGATCGGACCCGGCTGCTGGCCGCCGGGCGTGACCAGGTCAACGCCTGGGTCGCCACGGCGACGGCGGGCGGCGTCGACGCCAAGGGCCTGCTGGCGGCCTATGAGGGCAACATCGCCGAGTTCGCGAAGGAGAAGGCGGCCAAGGGCTATCCCTGGGCGCGTTGATGGACCCGCATGGCCCCCGGCCTTCGGGCCGGGAACATGCCGCTCGAGCGCTGGGCGACGGCCGTCGCCGCGCTGGCGCTTGGCTTGGTCTGCGTGTTCATCGTCCTGACCGTCGTCTCGCGCTGGCTGGGCCGCGTGCTGATTCCCGACGACGTGCAGGTAGTGCGGCAGATGATGATCGCGGTGATCATCCTGCCGCTCGCCAGCGTGACCGCATTGCGCATGCACATCGCGGTCACTGTCTTCACCGACCGGCTGTCGGCACGGAAGCTGGGTGCGGTGACTCCGCTTCGGCAACGCGATCGGCTGTCCTGGTGGTCGCCATCCTGCTCTGGGGCGGTGTGACCATGCTGCTCGGTTCCTGGCGGACCGCGGAATACTACGAGGGCGACCTGCGCATTCCGCACTGGCTCGGGCATGCGGCCTATGTCGTGGCGCTGGCGACCGCGTGGATTCGCTTTGCGGTCGCAGTGGTTCGGGGCGCGCCGCACGGTTTCGACGCAGGATCGCTAGCCGGCAAGTCGGGAACCCATGGATCCGATCGTACTGGCGAGCACCGTCCTGGTGGTGGTGCTGGTCCTGATCTTCGCGCGGGTACCCATCGCCTTCGCGCTGGCCCTGCCTGCCGCCGCGGGCGTGTTCCTGTTTTTCTCCTGGCGTCCCGGCGGCGCCTTCGAACCGCTGCGCGGCATCCGGCCTACGCTGTCGGTCCTGACCAGCACGCCCTTTCGACTTCGTCACCAGCTACGAACTGAGCATGATCCCGTTGTTCATCGGGCTCGGTTTTGTCGCTGCCAGCGCGGGCATCACCTCCGACCTCTACTACGCACTGCGCGTCTGGCTTGCCCGCGTTCCCGGCGGACTGGCCATGGCCTCGGTGCTGGGCTGCGGCGGCTTTTCGGCCATCTCCGGATCGAGCGTTGCCTGCGCCTCGGCGATGGGCCGCATCGCGCTGCCGGAAATGCTCAAGTACGGCTATGACCAGAGACTCGCCACCGGCTCGCTGGCGGCAGGCGGCACGCTCGGGCTCGCTGATTCCGCCGAGCCTGCTGTTCGTCATCTACGCCATTTTCACCGAGCAGTCGGTCAGGAACCTGTTCCTGGCCGGCATCGGCCCGGGCCTCCTGTCGCTGGCCGGCTATCTGCTGACGGTGTGGATCTGGTGCCGGCGCAAGCCCGGCGCGGCGCCGATGCCGGACGACCTGCAGTTCGCGCAGGGCCGATCGGTGGCGTGCGCTGCGCCAGACCTGGCCGGCGGTGTTGCTGCTGGCGCATCATCATCATCGGCATCTACCAGGGGCTGTTCACGCCGACCGAGGCGGCTGCGGTCAGTCTGTTCGTCGCCGTGGTGATCGGTTTCGCGCGCGGCAGGCTCGACCTGCCGACGCTGTTCGTCGGCCTGCGCGACACGGTGCTGCAGACCTGCGCGATCTTCCTGATCGCGATCGGCGCCAAGCTGTTCGTGTCGCTGATTTCGTTGACGCGACTGGCACCCGTCATGATCGAGTGGCTGCAGGGCACCGGTGCGGGCGTCGTCGCTGTCATGGCGGGCGTCGTCCTGCTCTATCTGCTGCTCGGCATGATCCTGGATTCGATCGGCATCCTGGTGCTGACGCTGCCGTTCACCGTGCCGCTGGTCGAGGGCTATGGACTGGACCTGATCTGGTTCGGCGTTGTCGTGGTCAAGCTGCTGGAGATCGGGCTGGTGACCCCGCCGGTGGGACTGAACGTGTTCGTGATCAAGTCGGTGGCGCCAGCCGAAGTCCGCCTCGAAACCATCTTTCGCGGCGTGGCCTGGTTTCTGCTGCTGGACTTCGTCGTCCTGCTGGCCATCCTGCTGCTGCCCGAGATTTCGCTGCTGATCCCGCGCAGCGCGAAATAGTCCTTTGGACGCCGCGTCCCGCGGTTGCCCGGCGCGTCAGCGCAGCTTTGCGGCGAATCCGCGCTGAACGCCGGGGCGCGCCATCAGCGAGGCGTACCACCGCTGGACGTTCGGATACAGGGCGAGATCGACCTTGTGCCGCGGGTGCCGCCACGCCCACGCCAGCAGCGCGAAGTCGGCGATCGACAGTTCGTCCGCAAAATACTCGCGCCCGGCCAGCCGGCGATCCATGACGCCGTAGAGACGATGCGTTTCCTTCGAGAAGCGTTCGAGCGAATAGCTGCGCGCCTGTTCATCATCCATGGCGATGAAATGGTGCACCTGCCCGGGAATCGGTCCGAAGTGGCCCATCTGGAACATCAGCCACTCCAGCACCGGGACGCGTTCCCGCAGCGTCCTGGGCCAGAACTTGCCGGTCTTCTCGCCGAGATAGATCAGGATCGCGCCGGACTCGAACATGCTGATGGGCTGGCCGTCGGGGCCATCCGGGTCGACGATGGCCGGAATCTTGTTGTTCGGACTGATCTTGAGGAACTCGGGATCGTGCTGCTCGCCCTTGCCGATGTCGACGATGTTGATGTTGTAGGGTAGCGCCATTTCTTCCAGCGCAACGCTGATCTTGCGGCCGTTCGGGGTGTCGAAGGCATACAGTTCGATGGGCATCGGTCATCTCCGTCAATGGTCGTCCATTGATCGAATCTACACTAACCGGCCTTTGTCGCCGGCGCAGTCGGCGATGTGTGGTTGCCTGCACAGGCGTGACCACAGGCTGCTAGCCCAGTTCGAAGGTCGTCACTCCGAAAATGTGCGACTCGGGCAGTCGTGGTGGCGGGCCGACGTACATCTTCGCGCAACCGAAGACCTCGACCATGCCGTGGCGTCTCGCCAGATCCAGTGCCGCCGGATTACTTTCCGGGACATCGAGGAAGATCGGCGCGCCCGGGACGCGCCGCGACAGCGCGACGAACAGGCGCTCGGCGATTCCCGCGTCGTCGGCAAACAGCGGGCCGATCTTGTATCCGACCCGGCAGGGTCGCAGGACCGCGTAACCGGTCAGCGCCCCGCCATCGCGTACTCCGATTGCATGACCACCCGGCCGATCGATCCAGCGGGCGAGAAACTCGGGACGGGGCGCAGGAAAGTGATGAAGGTCGTAGGCTTCCAGTGCGGCGATTGGCAATTGCCGCAGGTCGACGATGCCGGCTGGGCTCGCTGCGGCGACTCCACGACCTTCGAAGCGCAAATCGCGGTGGGCGAGCACGAAGCCGCCCTTGGCGTAATACGCCTGCATGGCGAACACCCCGTCCATGCCTATGACCTTTGGCTCGGCGAGTCGCGCGAGCAGGCGCTGCTTGCGTTCCTGCCACAATCGATTTCCGAGGCCGCGTCCGCGGAATTCGGGGCGCAGGATGAAAAAGCCCATGAAACCGTAGCGGCCCTCGTAGCTGACGATTGCGCCGCCGCCGATGAGTTCGCCGCCAAACTCGGCGGCGACGAAGCCCCCCGGGTCGGTCGCCCAGAACACTTCGGCATCGTCCAGTCCGGGATTCCAGCCTTCCGCGTCGGCCCAGTCGACGAGTGTGTCGAGTTCCCGGCGCGTCATCGGGCGGATGTGCATGAGAGCGTCGGCTGGCCGGCCCGGAAGTTCGCCTGTCGGCGGCGGTGGCATCAGAACGGAAAGAATCTCGGCAACAGGATCGACAGGCCGATCCACATGATCAGCGTCAGCGGAATTCCGACCCGCATGAAGTCGGTGAACCTGTAGCCGCCCGCGTTGAGGATCAGCACGTTGGTCTGGTAGCCGATCGGCGTGGCGAAGCCCATATTGGCGCCGAACATCACCGCCAGCACGAAGGCTGCCGGGGCGACGCCTAGCTGCTCGGCGATGCTGACCGCAATCGGCGTGCCGATGACCGCTGCGGCATTGTGCGAGACCACGTTCGACAGTACCGCCATCAACAGCATCAGTCCGCTCAGGACAATGCCGGGCGACAGGCCTCTGCGTTCCCCACACCAGCAGCTCGGCGAGATACCCGGCGCCACCGGTACGTTGCAACGCCAGGCCGAGTGCCAGGCTCGCGGCAATGATCATGATCACCTGCGTGCTCAGCGCGTCGGCGGCGTTGCGCCAGGTGACGCAGCGGGTGAGCAGGACCAGCGCAGTGCCCAGCAGCGCGCTGACGGAAATGGGCAGCAGCCCGGTCGCGGCCGCGCCGACGACACCGATGAAAATGGCCAGCGCCAGCGGGGCGCGGCTGGTGCGTGGCAGGTCGATCTTGCCGTCGAGGACCAGCACCCGGCCGCTGGCCTTGATCGCCGCGATCTCGCTCTCCGCGCCCTGCGCCAACAGCACATCGCCGGCGGCGAGGACGACGTCGCCTATGTCTTTGTGGATCGGCTTGGGCGAATGCAGGCGGTGGATGGCCATCACCACCAGCTGGTGGCGCTCGGCAAAGCGGTCCTGGCTGAGCGTCTGGTTGACCAGCGGTGAATTCGGCGTCACCGCCAGCTCCACCAGCTGCTGGCCTTCGGCGGACAGTGGATGCTCTTCGCTGACCGGATGCTCAACGTCCTTGACGTCATGCAACGTGGCACCGAGCATCTGCTCGTAGCGTTTCAGGTTTTCGGGTGTGTCGGCGATGTACAGGCGATCGCCCGGCTCGATCGCCAGCGTCGGCAAGCGTACCAGGTCGAGACCCTTGCCGCGGCGGATGCGGTTCAGGCGCATCGTGCCCTCGGTTTTCTTGCGGATCTCGGACAGCGTCTTGCCGGCGGCGAAGCCATCCTCGTCCACGATCAGCACTGCGTCGAACACGCGCGGCTTGATGTCGGACAGCGGCGACGCGCGCGCGGGCAGCAGGCGCGGCGCGACCAGCCACAGATAAAGAATGCCGAAGCTGCCGACGATCAAGATGGGCATTGAAAAGGAGAACATCGAAAACGGCGGCAATCCCAGGTCGGCCGCCACCGCCACCACCAGCAAATTGGTCGAGGTGCCGATGATGGTGCCGCTGCCGCCGATAAGTGTTGCGAATCCCATCGGCATCAACGTGGCCGATGCCGGACTGCCGGTACGCACGGCGATGCTGATCAGGATCGGCAGCAGCATCACCACGATCGGCGTGTTATTCATGAATCCACTGAGAATCGCGGTGACCAACAGCATCAGCAGCAGCGCGATGCTTGGCATCCGCTTCCACATCCGCCCCAGCAGACTGACGACCGGCTCGAGCGCCCCGGTCTTCTCCAGCGCGCCGCCGACGATCATCAGCGCGCAGATGGTGATCAGCGCCTCGTGGCCGAAGCCGTGGAAGAACGCCGCCACGTCCAGCGTTTCGCCGTGCGCGGTGTAGGGAATGACCTCGAAGCCCAACGCCAGGGCCACCAGGATCAGCAGGCTGGTGGTCTCCATCGGCACGCGTTCGCGGGTGAACAGGAATAGCGCGAATACGGTGAGGGCCATCACCGCAATTGCGTGAGCACCTGGAAGAGTGGGCATGGGGGCGGCCTACGAAAGAGTCAGACGCGGAGGAGTGGGGCGAACGACAGGCAGAATGGGTGGACCGCAAGTCGACTACCGAAGTGTCGGCTTTGAGTATTTCCGGTCTGGCCCTGCCGGTCAAGAGAACGCGTCCGTGTCGCCGGCAGACCAGCTGTCCCGATCCGGGCCCGGAACAGCCCGTCCGGGTTTTCCACGGCGGTTAAGCCAGGCTGCATGGACCGCGGATGGAACGCCGACACCGATTTCGATTGCCCTCGCGCCAAATCGGTCTACACTCGCCAATTCTCATCCGAATTCGCGCCGCCAACGATTCTTCGGCGCGTCGGTCGAAATATCAGCGCAGCTGTTGCGGGTCCTTGCGTGTGCGGCACGACGCGCCCTGCGTCGTTCGCCCGGGCCCCCTGGTTGGGGAACATCCGATCAATATCGACTTGAGGAGTTCGCGATGAAGCGTTTTTCAGAGGCAATCGTTCCCGGCAAATCGGCTCGTTTTGGTTCGGTCGCAGTGGCGATGACGACATCGTCTGCAAGCTGCGGTGGCGATGTCGGCAGCGGGGGGGCATCGGTCCCGCAGCCGGGGAAGCCGGGAAAGGGACGCAATTTTCCTGCGCTGGGACGGGCCCTCCCTTGGCCCGTGGCCATCGCAGCATGCGTCGCGTTGGCATTGGGAGGTGCTGCCAATGCGGCCATTCCGGATGCAAATGGGATCATCCATGCATGCTATGCGAAGAAGGATGGCGCTCTTCGCGTGATCGATCCGACCGTTGGCAGCAGTTGTGATGCGAAGAAGGAACTGCCGCTGAACTGGAACCGGACGGGACCGACGGGGCCAATTGGAATTGCCGGGCCGACCGGTCAGCAGGGCCCGGTGGGGTTGGCTGGAGCGGTGGGCCCCGCAGGGTCGGTGGGTCCTGCCGGGTCGGTGGGCCCCGCGGGACCGGCAGGTCCGAGCAACGCCTATGCGAACTACGGTCCGGACAGCTTCCAGCAAATCGGCGAGGGTCTCACGCAGACCGTTGCCAGCGTGACCCTTCCGGTGGGGATCTACACGCTCGCTGCAACCGTGTTTGGCGCGGCGCTCGGCGACGCCCGGAACCTGTCCTGCTTTTTTGCCTCGCTCGGTGCTGTCGAAGGAAACGCGGCGCTTCTCCAGCTCGCTGACATCGCGAGCAACAAGCAGCCGCTGATCGGACAGGTCACGATTGCGGTGAACAACACGAGTGTGTTTTTGCGCTGCTCGGCGCTCGACGGCGACTTCAAGGTGCTGGGCGAATTGATCGCAACCCGCGTCGACTCGATCACGCCGTCGTTGTAGGGCGGCTGTCCGGACTTGGCCACTTCCCAGTCGCGGAAGCGGGCGCGCCGGTCCTTTCCGGCGCGCTGCCGACAATTATCAGCGAGCAATTGCTGTTCATGGCCTCATTTTTGAACCCGAAGCAGCGGGTCAGGCATCAGCGCTTCGATGGCGGGTAGTATCGACGTTCAGTTCCTGAGGTGCTGGTCGAGAAACGCGATGGTTCGCGACCACGCAAGCTTGGCCGCCGCCTCGTCGTAGCGCGGCGTCGTGTCGTTGTGGAAGCCGTGATTGGTGTTCGCGTACATGTGCATCTGGTAGTTGACGCCATGGGCCTTGAGCGCCGCTTCGAAGGCGGGCCAGCCGGCGTTGATGCGTTCGTCCAGCGCTGCATAGTGGATTAGCAGCGGCGCCTTGATTTTCGCGACGTCCGCAGCGTTGGGTTGACCGCCATAGAAAGGGACCCCTGCCGCAAGATCGGGCAATCGCACGGCAAACATGTTGACGGTGGTCCCGCCGAAGCAAAAGCCCACGGCGCCGACACGGCCGGTGCTGTCGGGGCGCGATTTCAGGACCTCGTAGGCGGCGACCAGGTCTTCGGTGAGCTTGGCTGGATCGAGCGCGCGAAACATTTCGGCCCCCTTTTCCTCATTGCCCGGATAACCGCCGGCAGGTGCAAGCGCATCGGGTGCGAACGCCAGGAAGTTCGCCGTCGCCAGGCGGCGGGCGACATCCTCGATGTACGGATTCAGTCCGCGGTTCTCGTGAATGACAACGACGCCCGGCAATTTTCCGGCCGGACCGGCCGGCCGGGCGAAATAGCCGCGCATGGTACCCGACCCCTGTGGAGAAGCGTAGGTCAGATACTCGGTCTTGATGCGCGCGTCGTCCTTGGCAACCTGTTGGGCAAAGGCGTAGTTGGGACGCAGGCTCTCCAGCATCGCCGCGGCGGTGAAACCGCCGACCGCGTACTTGCCTGCGCGATCCAGGAAATCGCGGCGGTTGATGAAGCCGTGCACATAACCATCGAACAGCTTGAGCACTTCCTGAGGAAAATCGCCTGCCTTTTTGCGTTCCAACGCTGCCTCCATTTTAATCGCCAACGCAAACTGGCGCTCCAGTGATTCCGATTCACTTCCCCGCCGCGTACCAGATCGGCGACGTGACAGCACGCTCCTGGCCGGTCATGCGCACGTCGGGCTTCATCTTGACATTGAAATACTTCGCGTCATAGGCGGTCCAGCGCGGCGTCGGGAATTTCGAGCACGCGCGCGTAGTAGAACGCGTTCTGCGCCGGATCGAAATTCGGGATCCTTCCAGACGGTGATCAGCTCCGGCGCACCGATGGTGTTGGTCCAGGTCGCGTTGGCGACGTCCACCGTGCTGCCGACCGCCGGCACCTTGCCCTTGGCGTCCGGCTTGCGGTCGCCCGGACCAGACGACGTCGTACACCTTCTCGTGTACGTCACCCTTGGCGTCGATCCAGCCCTTGACGACCTGGATGCGGTCGAGATTGGCGCCGATGGCGTCCTTGAGCGCGCCGACCAGGAAGGTCGGCGACTTGCCCTTGGGCGCGGCGGACAGTTCGCCGCCCATCGGCACGCCCTTGGCGTAGCCGACCCGCGCCGGCAGGCGAGTGGCGGCATCCCTGGCCTCGAAATCCCAGCCGCCGAAAAAGCGCACGATCATCCGCGGACCGGTGGTCGAGTAGGTCTCGCGCCGCTGCATGGCGTCCCAGAGCGATTCGCGGGTGTTCTCCTGCGCCCACACCGCCGCATAGCCGGAGGCGACCTGTTCCCAGCCGAAGATGGTCAGTCCGGTCTTGGGATTGCGCACGAACGGGTGCTCCCCGCGCGTGGCGCTGGGCTCGCTGATCGTCGCCTTGCCGAAGAAGTTGTCCTCTGCGGCAGTGGCGAGGCCGGTGTGCGAATCGGTGCTGCCGATGATGCCGAACTTGTACGGATTCACGCCGAGCTGCTTCTCGACCTTCAGCCCGTTCTTGAGCGCCGCGCGGGTATATTCGAATTCGAGCATCTCCTTGGTCTTGGGCACCGAAAGGTCGAGGTTGCCCTTGTCCCAGAGCTCGTAGTTGGCGAACTCGTCGTTGGGCGACAGGTAGGGGTGCGCCTCGCCGTCGCCCTTGATCTGCGTGGTTTCGTAGAGTCGCTCCCACTTCATCCGCGTCTCGGCGTATTCGCGGTCGATGGGCTTGTTGATCCCCGGCTCGATCAACGGGAACATGCGGCCGTTGGACAGGTTGCCGTTGTGGGCGATGGCCAGCACGTTGCCGCCGGTCTTGTCCTCGTAGGCGGCCATCCACTTCCACAGGTCGCGCGGATTGTCGCTGCCTCCCGGGGGCAGGACGGTGTACGGAACGACGCGGCTGGCCTTGTCGCCGTTGTCGCGGAAGATCACGTTGCGGTGCAGGTTGTTGCCGCCGGTGTTCGATGTCCATTCGTAGCCGATGAAGGCGGTGAACTGGCCCGGCGTGTTGGCTTCCTCGGCGGCCTTGATGGTCTCCTGCCAGGCGGAACGGTAGGCGCGGCTGTCCGGCTGGTAGATCAGGTTCTTCGAGATCGTGCCCGCGCCAAAGGCAATGATGATCTCGATCGCCGCCTCGGCGCCCTTGCCCGACTGGACCATGTCGTACCAGCGGCGGCCCTGCGGGTCGGCCAGCAGCTCGGGCTTGCCCGCCAGGAGGTCGGGGAAGAAGCCCATGTTGTCGGAGTGATCGGCGACGACCAGGAAGTCGAGCGGCCGGGAGAGCTTCACCGGCTGGCCGGAGGAGGCCATGATTTCCGCGCCGCGCGCGAACCGGTAGGCGTCGCTGGGACCGAGCCGCGCGCCGAACGCGCCGGCGTCCATCGAAAAGCTGGTGTGCAGGTGGGTGTCGCCGAAGAACGGGCGCGTCGGGATGTTGCGGCCCGAATAGGGCGAATAGGGCGGTTTGGACGGAAAGGATTTTGCTGCCGCGGCCTTGTCCAGCGTGCCGATGTCGCTGGTGGCCGAACTCTGCGCGGCAGCGGGCAGCGCCAGGCCGGCGGCGAGCAGCGCGGCCACGATCATGGAAGCGTTCCTCGGAGTGCGCATCTGGCAGTCCTCCCGACGGTTGAGTCCAATTCCCTAGGTTAGCAGAATGCCGTTTGCGGCAGCATGGTCCGGCGGGTCTCGCCGGGGGCGAGGCGCGGCGGCTCCCGCTCAGCGTACCGGCGCCATGGCCTTGAGCATGCGCAGATCAACGGACACCGACGCGATGCCGTCGGCGACCAGCACATGACCTTCCTGGACGGTGACTTGCAGGCGCATGTTGCGGCCTGCCATGGCCGCCAGCGCCCGGCTCGCGTCCAGCGGCACTTCGCGCACCGTCAACCTTTCCTGACGCTCGAGTTTGTCGCGCGCGCCCTGCCACCACAGATCCACCGCGCGCCCACCGTAGGCGAGAACGCCGACTTCGTTCGCCCGACCGCAGGCCTTGCGCAGTTCGCGCTCGTCCGGCAGGCCGACGTCGATCCACTGCAGGACTTCACCGGTCAGGTCACGTCGCCACAGGTCGGGTTCGTCCTCGGTGGAGAGTCCGCGGCCGAAGGCGAGCGCGTCGTCGGCGTGAAGGGCAAAGGCGAGCACCCGGATCATCAGGCGCTCGTCGGTTTCGGACGGATGCCGGGCGATGGTCAGCGCATGGTCGCGGTAGTACCCGCGGTCGATGTCGGCCACCGACAGTTCGACTTTGAAGATGGTGGATTTGAGCGCCATACGCGCAGTGTAATTGACCCGCTCCCGGCAATCCCGCCGTCCCCGGCGCCGGCCCGCGGATTGACGCTAGAATGGCAGCGCCCAGCTTGGGGAAGCCGGCGGGCGATTGCCTCATTTCCCACTCGTCAGGGAGGTCGCATTTGGATTCGCTATCATTCATCCGAAAGGCGTGGGTTGCCGGCGTCGGAGTGTTCCTGCTGGCCTGCGCAGGCCCGCTTGCCGCGGCGGACGGCGTGGCTAAGGGCTCGGTCACCTACAAGGCCAAGTCCGGACCGATCACCGTATCCCCAAAGTTCGCCTACCTGGTCAAGGGTCCGGACGCGGCCGACAATACCGTGATCGTCCGCCATCTCATCCTGTCGGCGACCGACATCGGCGCCAGGATCCGCGCCTGCCAGACCTTGAGTTGCTCGGACTCGGACCTCGGCGACGGGATGACCGTCGACTTCGACGTCGGACCCCGGCTCAACTACTGGGTAGTAATGAACGGCCAGCGGGTCCAGTATTCCGGAACGGTGAAGCCTGACGCCTTCCGGGCGACGGCAAATACACCGACGCGCCTGGCGGGCAAGCTGGTCTTCGACGGATCGGCGGCCGGTGGCGCCGCGGTCGACATCGAGTTCGACGCCGCGCTGCTGACGGAATTCAGGAAGGGACACTAGACAGGGCCTGTGCCCCCGGGCCTTGGCGAGTCGATGAACGAGACACACCAGGTCTTCAACCAGCCGCTGCCGCTCACCGGCATCAACCTGTTCGACGGCGACCAGGCGTTGCGGGATGCGCTGTCGTTCAATGCGCCCGGACTCGTGCACGACGACCTGCGCGAACTGGGCGCGGTACTCGGCTGTGCCGAGATGCAGGTGCACGCAAGGCTGGCCAACGTGCACACGCCGCAGTTGCGCACCCACGACCGCCTCGGGCATCGCGTCGATCAGGTCGAATTCCATCCTGGCTACCACGCGTTGATGGCGCTGGCCACCGGTGCCGGATTGCACGGTACTCCATGGGCGGGCGCCGCGCACGACCACCTGCGGCGCGCCGCCGGCTTCCTGATGTTCAGCGGACTGGAACCGTCGGTGCTGTGTCCGATTTCCATGACCTATGCGGTCGTACCGGCACTACGGGGAAATGCGCGAATCGCTGCGCAATGGAGGCCGTTGCTGGAAAGCCGCAGCTATGACGGACGCTTCGTTCCGGCAGCGCAGAAGACGGGCGTGACCATGGGCATGGGCATGACCGAGAAACAGGGCGGCTCCGATGTGCGCGCCAACACGACGCAGGCCGTGCCCGATGGCGCCGATGACTGGGGCGAGCGCTTTCGGCTCACCGGGCACAAGTGGTTCATGTCGGCGCCGATGTGCGACGCCTTCCTGGTGCTTGCGCAGGCGCCGGCAGGTTTATCGTGTTTTTTCCTGCCGAGGCTCCTGCCGGACGGCGGCGTCAACGCCATGCGCATCCAGCGTCTGAAGGACAAGCTAGGCAACAAGGCCAACGCAAGTTCCGAGGTGGAGTTTCACGGCGCGCGGGCCTGGCTGGTCGGCGAAGAGGGCCGTGGCGTGCAGCAGATCCTGGAAATGGGCACGATGACGCGGCTGGATTGCGCGCTTGGCACCAGTGGGCTGATGCGCCAGGCGCTGGCGCTCGCGCTGCATCACACCGCGCAGCGCAGCGCCTTCGGAAGGCCGCTCATCGAGATGCCGCTGATGAGGAATGTGCTTGCCGATCTGGCGCTGGAAAGCGAGGCCGCGACGGCGCTGTCGCTACGTCTGGCGCGAGCCTTCGATCACCCCGACAACGCGCACGAGAAACTGATGCGCCGTCTGCTGACGCCGGTGGCCAAGTTCTGGGTGTGCAAGCGGGGCAGCCTGTTTGCGCAGGAGGCGATGGAGTGCCTGGGCGGCAACGGCTACGTGGAGGACGGCGGCGAGGGGGTGATGGCGCGTATCTACCGAGAAATGCCGCTGAATTCCATCTGGGAGGGTGCGGGCAACATCATGGCGCTGGACCTGCTGCGGGTGCTGCGCAAGGGCGGCAGACTCGCCGGCGCACTGGCTGCCGAGTTGGCGCCCGCGCGTGGCGGCGATGCCCGCTTCGACCGTTTCGCCGATGCGCTGCTGTCTGCAATCGAAGCACCGGCCGCGGAGGCCGACGGCCGCCGGCTGGCGCGCGATATCGCGCTGGCCATGCAGGCGGCATTGCTGCGCAGGCACGCGCCGGAATTCGTGGCCGCCGCCTTCTGCAATTCGCGCCTCGGCGGCGATCGTGGTCAGGCGTTCGGCATGCTCGACGCGACCACTGACTTCGACGCGATCATCGCCCGGGCGCGCCCGGATTGACGGGCCGTATCGAACGTTTACATCAACCAGTTGCATCGACTGGCGATTGCGTCCAACCTTTCCCGGAATCTGCCATGAGCGCTTCCTTTGCCGACAAGGTCATCATCATTACCGGCGCCTCCGATGGCATCGGCGCCGAACTCGCAGTCCAGCTGGCGCGCGAAAAGCCGCAGCTGGTGCTGGCGGCACGGCGCCTGGACGCGCTGCACGCGGTCGCTGCACGCTGCGAGAAGGCTGGCGCAGGAACGCTGTGCGTGCGCTGCGACGTAGGCGTCGAGGCCGAATGCAAGGCGCTAACGGAGGCCGCGGTCGCGCGCTTCGGCCGGATCGATATCCTGGTCAACAATGCCGGGGTTTCCGGGCATGCGTTCCTTGAGCAGGTCAGCGATTTCCGCTGGTACGAGGACATGATGCGCGTCAATTTGATGGGCTCGGTCTGGTGCACGCGACATGCGCTGGCAGAGTTGCGCAAGTCGCGGGGACTCGTCGCCGCCGTATCCAGCCTTGCCGGCAAGTTTGGCGTCCCGGGGCGTACCGCCTACTCGCCGTCGAAGTTCGCCCAGGCCGGTTTTTTCGAGGCACTGCGTGCCGAACTGCTGGATACTGGCGTCGACGTCACGGTCGTGTATCCGGGCGTGGTCGCCACCGACATTCGACTGCATGGCTACGGGGCTGACGGCAGGCCTGCCGGCAAGTCGGGGCTGCGCGAGGAAGGGTCGATGTCGGTTGAAGAATGCGCGCGCCAGATTGCCGGGGCGTTGCGCAGCCGCCGGCGCGAACTGGTGATGACCGCCAAGGGCAGGCTCGGGCTATGGATCAAGCTGATTGCACCGGGGCTGGTCGACAGGATGGCGCGTGCCGCGGTGAAAAACCGCGGTTGATTGGTCTGCGGGCGCCGTCGGGGGGATAATGGAAGATTGAGGGTCGCGACCTGCCGGAAACGGCGGCTCGGCCCGCGCGGCGGCACGGGATGAACTCGAAGATCCGCAATCCGAAAAACTGGAACCTCGGCACCAAGCTCACGCTGGTGGGGACCCCGTTCCTGCTGCTGGCGCTGTTGTCGATTGCGCTGACGCTGTGGGTGTCCTGGCAGCTCGACGGCGGCGCGGCGGCGGTCAACGAGGCCGGACGCATGCGCATGCAGGCCTATCGCATGTCGTTGTCGGCGGGCACCGGCGATTCTACAGTGTTGCCGCAGCAGGTCGCCGAGTTCGAGCGTAGTCTCGAACTGCTACGCCACGGCGACGTCGAGCGCCCGCTGTTCGTTCCCTGGGACGATGCCGTGCGTGGGCGATTCGCCAAGGTCGAGCGCGATTGGGCCGAGTATCGGCGGCAGTGGGTGGCAGGCGGACCGATCACGGTATCCGGGCTTCGCGGCGATACCGCGGCTTTCGTGGCGGACATCGACGCGCTGGTTGCGGAAATCGAGCGGCACATGTCGCGCTGGACGGCGCTGCTCCACCTGTTGCAGATCGCGATGATGGCCTTTGCGGTCATCGGCGCCGTGCTGCTGGTCTACATGGGCTATCTGTTCGTGCTGGAGCCGGTCGGCCGGCTCAAGCAGGCGACCGAGCGGATTCAACTGGGCGATTTTTCCGCGCGCGTGCAGAGCGACACCAGCGACGAGTTCGGCACGCTGGCCGACGGCTTCAACAGCATGGCGGGGCACCTCCAGTCAATGTACCGCGACCTTGAGGCCAAGGTGGCCGAAAAGACTGCGGAACTGGAGGAAAAACGCGAGCGGCTGGAAGCGCTGTACGACGTCACGGCGCTGGTCGCGAACGCGACCAGCTTGAAGGACCTTGCGCAGGGCTTTGCGCAGCGCGTCGGTCGGGTGGCGCGCGCCGATGCGGTGGCGGTGCGCTGGTCAGACGAGGCCAATGCGCGCTACCTGATGCTCGCCTCGGAAGGCTTGCCCGAGTCCATGGCCGAAGGCGAGCATTGCATCCACGCCGGCGATTGCCATTGCGGCACCCAGGAGGAGCCGTTCGAGGCGCGCGTCATCCGGATCAGTGCCATCGAGACCAGGGGCCTGGTGCATTGCGCCCGTGCTGGATTCGAGACATTGGTTTCGGTACCCGTCCGGCTCCACGAGCGGGTGATGGGCGAGGTCGACCTGTTCTTTCATGCGCAGATCACGCCGTCGCCGGCCGAGCGTTCGCTGCTGGAGGCGCTCGCCGCTCACCTGGCCGGGGCTATGGAGAACCTGCGGCTGAATGCCCTCGAGAAGGAGGCTGCGGTTTCGCAGGAGCGTACCTTCCTGGCCCGCGAGCTGCACGACTCGATCGCGCAGTCGCTGGCCTTTCTCCGGATCCAGGTCCAGCTGATGCGCGATGCCATCGGCAGCGGCGATGCGCACGAGGTTGAGAAGACGCTCTCCGAGATCGATGCGGGGGTGCGCGAAAGCTATGGCGACGTGCGCGAATTGCTGGTCCACTTCCGGACGCGGGCGAACGCCGAGGACATCGAGCCCGCGCTGCATACGACGCTGCGCAAGTTCGAGCACCAATCGGGCATGAAGACCGTGATGGACATGCAGGGACACGGCATCGCGCTCGCGCCGGACCTGCAGATCCAGGTGCTGCACATCGTGCAGGAGGCGCTCTCGAACGTGCGCAAGCACGCACGTGCATCGACAGTCTGGGTCGACGTCAAACAGCAGCCGCAGTGGCGGTTCGAGGTGCGCGACGACGGCGTGGGCTTTTCGACGGACGGCGGAGCTGCCGACGAGACGCATGTGGGCCTGCGCATCATGGCGGAGCGAGCCGAACGCATCGGCGCGACCCTGGAAGTGCTCTCGAGACCCGGCCACGGCACGTCGGTCGTGCTCACGCTTCCCGTTCCGGCCCGGAAAGCGGCGCCGGAGTCGGCCCGGCCGACCGGACAGCCCGCGCTGCACTGAGCCGCAATGACGGGATCGACGGGCGCACCGACGCGGATCCTGGTGGTCGACGACCACGCGCTGTTCCGGCGCGGACTGACCGCGCTGCTCGGTCGCGATCCGCGCTTCCTGATCGTCGGAGATGCGGCCGATGCCGGCGAGGCGTTGCGGCGCGCCAGGGAACTCACGCCCGATCTCATCCTTCTCGACAATCATCTTCCTGGGGTCAACGGTATTGATGCGCTGCCAGCGCTGCGCGACGCCGCGCCCGGCGTGCGGGTGCTGATGCTCACCGTCAGCGAGGACGAGCAGGACCTGGCCGCGGCGCTGCGTGCGGGTGCCAGCGGCTATCTGCTGAAGTCCATCGAGGGCGACGCCCTGGTCGAGGCGATCCTGCGGGCGATGCGTGGCGAGTCCGTCGTCGCCCCGGAAATGACCGGCAAGCTGGTTGCCGCCTTTCGCGATGCCGCTGCAGCGCCCGCTACCGCTCCCCGCGACCTGCCGGCGGCCTCCTCGCCACTCTCGCAACTGTCGCCGCGCGAAACGGACATTCTGCGCGGCATCGCCCGCGGCGCCAGCAACAAGGAGATTGCCCGGGAACTCGGCATCGCCGAGACCACGGTCAAGATCCACGTGCAGCATGTGCTGCGCAAGCTCGACGTCGGCTCGCGTGTGCAGGCAGCGGTTATCGCAACCGAGCACGACCTGAATTGATCTGGCGCAAGCCGGCGCCAAATTTCCGGCTGACTAGTTCCACAGAACGATGGTGGCTGTCGCTGCCATCGTTCTTTTGCCTTCCACGGCGAACTCGATGGAGGGATGTTGCGGCGCAACTTCGTCCCCTAGACTCTTTGCATGTCTGGGGAGGAGTCGTCGTCATGAGCAACAAGCGCCAGGGATTGTCGGTGCTGATCGTCAGCACGCTGGCTTTCACCGTCTGCTTCATGGTCTGGATGATGTTCGCTGTCATCGGCATCCCGATCAGAAAAGCGCTGGATCTCAACGCCACGCAGTTCGGGTTGCTGATGGCCACGCCGGTGCTCACCGGGTCGCTGATCCGCGTGCCGCTGGGCATGTGGACCGACAAGTACGGCGGACGCATTGTGATGTTCGTGCTGCTGCTCTCCTGCGTCATTCCGATCTGGCTCATTTCCTACGCAACCGAATTCTGGCAATACCTGGTGCTCGGACTTTTCGTCGGCGTGACCGGCGGCTCGTTCTCGGTGGGCACGCCCTATGTCGCGCGCTGGTTCCCCCGCAAGCAGCAGGGCTTCGCCATGGGCATTTTCGGTGCCGGCAACGCCGGCGCCGCGGTCAACAAGTTCCTGGCGCCGGCGCTGCTGGTCGCCTTCGGCTGGATGATCGTCCCGAAGGTCTACGCGGCGATCATGTTCGGAACCGCGATCCTGTTCTGGATGTTCAGCTACTCCGACCCCAAGCACCTGGTCGACTCGAAGATCACCTGGCGCCAGCAGCTGCTGGCACTCAGGGAACCAAAAGTCTGGAAGTACTGCCAGTACTACTCGATCGTCTTCGGCGGCTACGTCGCGCTGTCGCTGTGGATGGTCCAGTACTACGTAGGCGAGTACGGCATGGACATCCGCGTCGCGGCGCTGCTGGCGGCGTGCTTTTCGCTGCCCGGCGGCGTGCTGCGCGCCATGGGCGGCTGGCTGTCCGACAAGGTCGGCGCGCACGCGCTGACCTGGTGGGTGATGTGGGTGAGCTGGATCTGCCTGTTCATTCTGTCGTATCCGCAGACCGAGATGACCATCGCCACCATCAACGGTCCGAAGACCTTTGTCATCGGCCTCAATGTCTGGGTGTTCACGCTGCTGATCTTCGTCCTGGGCGTCGCCTGGGCGTTCGGCAAGGCGTCGGTTTTCAAGTACATCGCCGATGACTACCCGGACAACATCGGCGTCATCTCGGGTGTGGTCGGACTGGCCGGTGGCCTGGGCGGATTCATCCTGCCGGTCATGTTTGGCGCGCTGATGGACCTGACCGGCATCCGCTCCTCGGCCTTCATGCTGATGTACGGCGTGGTCTGGGTATCGTTGATCTGGATGTACTGGACTGAGGTGCGCGGCGCCGAAGTCATGGGTCCGAGATCCAAGGACTTCCAGCTGGCCGCGCAACCCGCAACCAAGGAATGACATGAACAAGACATCGAACACCGCCGCGCCCGCAAGCGGCGTGGACATCGCCGACTGGCGGCCCGAGGACGCGCAGTTCTGGGAGTCGACCGGACGCAGGGTCGCCAATCGCAACCTGTGGATCTCGATCCCCAACCTGCTCATCGCCTTCGCTGTCTGGCTGATGTGGGGCATCATCACCGTGCAGATGCTGAACCTGGGCTTTCCGTTCACGCCCGCCCAGCTGTTCACACTGACGGCGATCGCCGGATTGGTGGGCGCGACGCTGCGCATCCCTGCGTCTTTCTTCATCCGGCTCTCCGGCGGGCGCAACACGGTATTCATGACCAGCGTCCTGCTGATCATCCCGGCCGTATGGACCGGCATCGCGCTGCAGGACAAGAACACGCCGCTGTGGGTGTTCCAGGCCTGCGCCTTCCTGTCCGGCATCGGGGGCGGCAACTTCTCCGCCTCGATGAGCAACATCAACACCTTCTTTCCCAAGAAAGAGCAGGGCCTCGCACTCGGACTGAATGCGGGACTGGGCAATTTCGGCGTCACCACCATGCAGGTCCTGATTCCTCTGGCAATGACCGTCGGCATTTTCGGTGCGTTTGGTGGTGGCTCGATGGTGCTGACCAAGGACTCGGGCTGGATTCTCGGCAAGATCGCCGCCGGGACGCCGACCTGGATCCAGAACGCTGGCTTCATCTGGGCGGCGATTCTGGTGCCGTTGGTGATCGCCGCGTGGTTCGGGATGAACAACCTGCTGCCGATCACGCCCAACCACGGCGGCTCGCTGGCCGCCTGCTTCAAGATCGTCTACCTCTATGGGCTGGCGTTCGCAGTCGGCGCGGTGGGCCTGTATTTCTACCTGCCGGCACCCACGGGGCTCGGCGTGCTCAACATGTGGATCGCACTGCCGTTGATCATCGTGGCGACGGTGGTTGTGATGAAGCTCGCCGCCTTCGGGGAGATGCGCGGCAATCTCGCCAAGCAGTTTGAGATCTTCCACAACAAGCACACCTGGTCGATGACGGTGCTCTACATCGTGACCTTCGGCTCGTTCATCGGCTTCTCGATGGCGCTGCCGCTGTCGATCACGGTGATCTTCGGCTTCTCGCACGTGCCCGACGCCGCGGGCATCATGCAGCACACGCTCAAGAATCCGAACGCGCCGTCGGCGCTGACCTACGCCTGGATCGGCCCCTTCGTCGGCGCGCTGATCCGTCCGGTCGGCGGCTGGATATCGGACAAGGTCGGTGGCTCGATCGTCACCCAGATCATCTCGGCGGTCATGGTCGTCGCCTCGGCGGCGGTCGGCTACGTGATGCTGCTGGCCTACAAGTCGGCCACGCCCGAGCAGTATTTCCTGGTGTTCATGGTGCTGTTCATCGTGCTGTTCGCGGCCAGCGGCATCGGCAACGGTTCGACTTTCCGGACCATCGGCATCATCTTCGACCGCACGCAGGCAGGTCCGGTGCTCGGCTGGACCGCGGCGGTCGCGGCCTATGGCGCGTTCATTGCCCCGGTGGTGATCGGTGCCCAGATCAAGGCGGGGACGCCGGAGTACGCGATGTACGGCTTCGCGGTCTTCTACGCGCTGTGCCTGATCCTCAACTGGTGGTTCTACCTGCGTACCAATGCGTACGTGAAGAACCCGTGATCAACATTCGACGCGGTTGCCGCGGAGGCCAACGATGAGCCATTTTCTGGATCGACTCAGCTACTTCTCCAATCCGAAGGAGGCGTTCTCCGGCGAGCACGGAGTCGCCACCGGAGAGGATCGGACTTGGGAGGATGCCTATCGCAATCGCTGGGCGCACGACAAGATCGTCCGTTCGACGCACGGGGTGAACTGCACCGGATCGTGCTCGTGGAAGATCTACGTCAAGGGCGGCATCGTGACGTGGGAGACGCAGCAGACCGACTACCCGCGGACTCGCTGGGACATGCCCAATCACGAGCCGCGCGGCTGCGCGCGCGGCGCGTCGTACAGCTGGTACCTGTACAGCGCCAACCGGGTCAAGTACCCGATGGTGCGCGGACGCCTGCTCAAACGCTGGCGCGCCGCGCGGCTGGCGCACGATCCGGTTGCCGCATGGACGTCGATCGTCGAGGATGACGCGGCACGACGCGACTACCAGAACGTGCGCGGTCTGGGCGGCTTCGTGCGTTCCAGCTGGGACGAGGTCAACGAGATCATCGCCGCAGCCAACGTGTACACGATCAAGCGGTATGGACCCGACCGGGTGATCGGCTTTTCGCCGATTCCCGCAATGTCGATGGTCAGTTACGCGGCAGGCAGCCGCTACCTCTCCCTGATCGGCGGCGTCTGCATGAGTTTCTACGACTGGTACTGCGACCTGCCGCCATCCAGCCCGCAAATCTGGGGCGAGCAGACCGACGTGCCGGAGTCGGCCGACTGGTACAACTCGAATTTCATCATCGCCTGGGGATCGAACGTCCCGCAGACGCGCACGCCCGATGCGCACTTCTTCACCGAGGTTCGCTACAAGGGAGCCAAGACCGTTGCCGTCACTCCGGACTATTCCGAGGTCGCCAAGCTCGCGGACCTGTGGATGCATCCCAAGCAGGGCACCGACGCGGCCGTCGCGATGGCGATGGGCCATGTGATCCTGCGCGAGTTCTATTTCAACAAGCGCAGCGATTACTTCGACGACTATGCGCGCCGCTACACCGACCTGCCGATGCTGGTCATGCTCAAGGAGCACACGACGGCCAAGGGCGATAAGGTGCTGGTGCCGGATCGCTATGTGCGCGCGTCGGACTTCAACGGCAAGCTGGGTCAGGCCAACAATCCCGAGTGGAAGACTGTTGCCTTCGACGAGTCGGGCAAGGTCGTGCTGCCCAATGGCGCCATCGGCTTCCGCTGGGGTGCGGACGGCCGCGCCGACCAGGGCCAGTGGAACCTCGAGGCGAAGGAAGCGCGGCACGGCGGCGACGTCAAGCTGAAGCTCTCGGTGCTCGAGGGCGCTTCGCCCAGCGAAGAGACCGCGAAGGTCGGCTTCCCGTATTTCGGCGGCATCACCCACGAGCATTTCACCGAAAGCCCGAACGACGACGTGCTGGTGCGCACGGTGCCGGTGCAGCGGATCGCGCTGGGCAAGGAAGGCGACAAGCGCGACGCGCTGGTCGCGACAGTATTCGACCTGCAGGTCGCCAACTACGGGGTTGCCCGCGGGCTGCCCGGCGAGATGGCGGCGCGCAACTACGACGAGGACACGCCCTACACGCCGGCCTGGCAGGAGCGCATCACCGGCGTTCCGCGCGAGCAGGTGATCACCGTCGCGCGGCAGTTCGCCGAAAACGCGCACAAGACACAGGGCCGCTCGATGGTCATCATCGGCGCGGCGATGAACCACTGGTATCACAGCGACATGAACTATCGCGGCATCATCAACATGCTGATGATGTGCGGCTGCATCGGCAAGAGCGGCGGCGGCTGGGCGCATTACGTCGGCCAGGAAAAGCTGCGCCCGCAGACCGGTTGGACCGCGCTGGCCTTCGCGCTCGACTGGATCCGCCCACCGCGTCAACAGAACAGCACCAGCTTTTTCTACGCGCACACCGACCAGTGGCGCTACGAGAAGCTGACGATGGACGAAGTGCTCTCGCCGCTGGCCGACAAGGCGAAGTACGGCGGCGGCAGCATGATCGACTTCAACGTCCGCGCCGAACGCATGGGCTGGCTGCCATCGGCACCGCAGATGCAGACCAACCCGCTGCAACTCGTGCAGGACGCCAAGGCCGCCGGCGTCGAGCCGAAGGACTATGTGGTCAAGGGACTCAAGGACGGCTCGCTGAAGATGAGCTGCGAGGATCCGGACAATCCCGCCAACTGGCCGCGCAACATGTTCATCTGGCGCTCGAACCTGCTGGGGTCCAGCGGCAAGGGGCACGAGTATTTCCTCAAGCACCTGCTGGGCACGAGCAACGGCGTGCAGGGCAAGGACCTCGGTCCGGAGGACGCGAAGCCCACCGAGGTGGTCTGGCACGACAAGGCGCCGGAAGGCAAGCTCGACCTGCTGGTGACGCTCGACTTCCGCATGAGCACCACCTGCCTGTACTCGGATATCGTGCTGCCCACGGCGACCTGGTACGAGAAGAACGACCTCAACACCAGCGACATGCACCCGTTCATCCATCCGCTGTCGACAGCGGTCGATCCGGCCTGGCAGTCGCGCAGCGACTGGGACATCTACAAGGGCTTCGCGAAGAAGTTCAGCGAGATCTGCGTCGGTCACCTGGGCGTCGAGCGCGAGATCGTGCTGACCCCGCTGATGCACGACAGCCCGGCCGAACTGGCACAACCCTTCGAGGTGAAGGAGTGGAAGCGCGGCGAAGTCGACCTGATTCCGGGCAAGACCGCGCCGCAGATCGCTGTGGTCGAGCGCGACTACCCGAACGTCTACAAGCGCTTCACGGCACTCGGACCGCTGATGAACAAGGTCGGCAACGGCGGCAAGGGCATTGCCTGGAACACGCAGACCGAGGTCAAGCAGTTGGGCGAGCTCAACGGCCTGGTCCAGGCCGACGGTGCGACCTGCGGCATGCCGAGGATCGAGACCGACATCGAGGCCTGCGAGGTGATCCTGCAATTCGCGCCGGAGACCAACGGTCACGTCGCGGTCAAGGCCTGGGAGGCGCTCGGCAAGCAGACGGGGCGCGATCACCGGCACCTTGCCTTGCATCGCGAGGACGAGAAGATCCGCTTCCGCGACGTGCAGGCGCAACCGCGCAAGATCATCAGCTCGCCCACCTGGAGCGGCATCGAGAGCGAGACCGTCTCGTACAACGCCGGCTATACCAACGTGCACGAGTTGATTCCCTGGCGCACGCTGACCGGGCGCCAGCAGTTCTACATGGATCACCCGTGGATGATCGCCTTCGGCGAGGGCTTCACCAGCTATCGCCCGCCGGTCGACCTCAAGACCACCGCCGGTATCCACAACATCCGCAGCAACGGCAATCCGGAGATCCTGCTCAACTTCATCACGCCACACCAGAAGTGGGGCATCCACTCGACCTACACCGACAACCTGCTGATGCTGACGCTCTCCCGCGGCGGCCCCTGCATCTGGCTGTCCGAGGACGACGCCAGGCGCGCCAACATCGTCGACAACGACTGGGTGGAACTGTTCAACATCAACGGTGCGATCGCGGCGCGGGCGGTGGTCAGCCAGCGCGTCAACCCCGGCATGGTCCTCATGTACCACGCACAGGAGAAGATCGTGAACACGCCGGGGTCGGAGATCACCGGCGTGCGCGGCGGCATCCACAACTCGGTGACCCGCGCGGTGATGAAGCCCACGCACATGATCGGCGGCTACGCGCAATTCAGTTACGGCTTCAACTACTACGGCACCATCGGCACCAATCGCGACGAGTTTGTCGTCGTGCGCAAGATGGTCAAGGTCGACTGGCTGGACACGCCCGTCGGTCAGGAACTCATCCGCCCGACGCAGGCGCATGGAGAAAGCGCATGAAGATCCTCTTTCACATTGAGATGCTTGCACTGAGGGAGGCAGCATGAAAGTACGCGCGCAAATCGGCATGGTGCTGAACCTGGACAAGTGCATCGGGTGCCACACCTGTTCGGTCACCTGCAAGAACGTCTGGACCAGCCGGCCCGGCATGGAATACGCCTGGTTCAACAACGTCGAGACCAAGCCCGGCATCGGCTACCCGAAGGAATGGGAAAACCAGGACAAGTGGAATGGCGGCTGGGTTCGCAAGGCCGACGGCCGCATCGAGCCGCGGCAGGGAGCCAAGTGGAAGCTGCTGATGCGCATCTTCGCCAACCCGAACCTGCCGCAGATCGACGACTACTACGAGCCGTTCACCTTCGACTACGACCACCTGCAGTCGTCGCCCGAGATGAAGGCCACGCCGACGGCGCGGCCGCGCAGCCTGATCACCGGCATGCAGATGGACAAGATCGTCTGGGGACCGAACTGGGAGGAAATCCTCGGCGGCGAGTTCTCCAAGCGCTCAAAGGACAAGAATTTCGACGACGTGCAGAAGGACATCTACGGGCAGTTCGAGAACACCTTCATGATGTACCTGCCGCGGCTGTGCGAGCACTGCCTCAACCCGGCCTGCGTTGCCAGTTGCCCGTCCGGCTCGATCTACAAGCGCGAAGAGGATGGCATCGTGCTGATCGACCAGGACAAGTGCCGCGGCTGGCGCATGTGCGTGTCGGGCTGTCCGTACAAGAAGATCTATTACAACTGGAAGAGTGGCAAGGCGGAGAAGTGCATCTTCTGCTATCCGCGTATCGAGGCCGGGCAACCGACCGTGTGTTCGGAGACCTGTGTGGGCCGCATCCGTTACCTCGGCGTGCTGCTCTACGACGCCGACCGGATCCAGGAAGCGGCGAGTGTGGAACGCGACCGTGACCTGTACGAGGCGCAGCTGTCGATCTTCCTCGATCCCAACGATCCGAAGGTCATCGAGCAGGCACGCGCCGACGGCATTCCCGACAACTGGCTCGAGGCAGCGCGGCGCAGTCCCGTGTACAAGATGGCGGTGGACTGGAAGGTCGCGTTGCCGCTGCATCCGGAGTACCGGACGTTGCCGATGGTCTGGTACGTCCCGCCGCTGTCGCCGATCACCGCGGCCGCGAACGCCGGGCAGCTCGGTGCCAACGGCGAGATCCCCGACGTCAACCAGCTGCGCATTCCGATCAAGTACCTGGCCAACCTGCTGACCGCCGGCGACACGGTGCCCGTGGCGCGCGCGCTCGAACGCATGCTGGCGATGCGCGCCTACCAGCGCAGCAAGCACGTGGACGGCGAGACCAACCTCAAGGTGCTCGAGCAGGTGAATCTGAACCAGGCGATGGTCGAGGACATGTACCACGTAATGGCCATCGCCAATTACGAGGACCGCTTCGTCATTCCGTCGACCCACCGCGAGTACGCCGAGAACGCCTTCAACGTGCGCGGCGGTTGCGGCTTCTCCTTCGGCAATGGCTGCTCGGAGGGCATTTCCGAGACCAGCCTGTTCGGAAGCGAGAAGAAGCGGACGATTCCGATCAAGGCGGAGGTGTGACCATGCTGGGACGTTCCACACCGGTCGTCGCTTCCGGCACCTTGCGGGTGCTGGCGGCGCTGCTTTCCTACCCGGATCCGGAATTGCGCGGTCACCTGACCGAAATGGGGCAGATCATGCGCCGCGAGGGCGCGCTGCCGCCCGCCCGCCTTGCCGAGCTGGACGCGCTGCTCGAGCGGCTGAGCCGCACCGACCAGATCGAGGTCGAGGCCGATTACGTGCAACTGTTCGACCGCGGCCGCCAGACCTCGCTGCATCTGTTCGAGCATGTACACGGCGACTCGCGCGACCGCGGTCCTGCGATGATTGACCTGGCGCAGACCTACGAAAAGGCGGGACTGCTGCTCGCTCCGGGAGAGCTGCCCGACTACCTGCCTGCCGTGCTGGAGTTCGTGTCCACGCAACCGCCGCGCGAGGCGAAGGCTTTCCTGGGCGAGATCGCGCATATTCTCAACATCATTCTGGGCGCACTGAAAAAGCGCGAATCTGCCTATGCCAGCGTGCTTGCCGCGTTGCTGGAGCTTTCCGGTGAAAAGGTTCAGGCGGTCAGCCTGCCCGTGGATGAGCCGATTGACGAGTCCTGGGCGGAACCGGTGGTGTTCGACGGTTGCTCGTCCAAGGGACAGGATCGACCCGGACAGCCGCAGCCAATCCACATGATTCGCCGGAATTCGCAACCAGGCGCGGACTCGAAGGCCGCCACGGCGCCGTCCGCAAGCGTGAGGGTCCAACCATGAACGACTATCTGAACAACCTCGCTTTCGTCGTCTATCCGTACATCTGCCTCGCCGTCTTCTTCATGGGCAGCCTGGCGCGGTTCGATCGCGACCAGTACACGTGGAAGAGCGACTCGTCGCAGATGCTGCGTGCCGGGACGCTGCGCTGGGGCAGCAACCTGTTCCACGCCGGCATCCTGTTCCTGTTCTTCGGGCACCTGATCGGGCAGCTGATGCCGCACTGGATGTACGAGCCGTTCATCAGTGCGCCACAAAAGCAGTTCGTTGCGATCGTCGCCGGCGGCGTGGCCGGAGCGATCTGCTTCGTCGGCCTGACGCTGCTGCTGCACCGGCGCATCTTCGACCCGCGCATCCGGCTGACCAGCCACCGCACGGATCTGGCCATCCTGATCATCCTGTGGGTGCAACTGGTGCTCGGGCTGGTCACGCTGCCGTTCTCCTGGGCGCATCGCCAGGATGCCGGCACCATGCTGGTTCTGGCGGGCTACCTGCAGGGGATTGCAACGCTGCGTCCGGATGCCGCCGTGCTGGCGGGAATCGCCTGGCCGTACAAGGTGCACATGCTGCTCGGCATGACCATCTTCCTGCTGTTCCCCTTCAGCCGGCTGGTGCACGTGTGGAGCGGCTTCGCGTCGATCGCCTACCTGTGGCGGCCGTTCCAGCTGGTGCGCAGCCGCCGGCTGAACGTGCCGGCCGGCCGCAATCTTCCCGACAGCAGCGCTGCCGGCGACTGACGGAGCCTCGACCATGACCACAGTCACAGAGTCCGTCGGCGCAGTTGCCCGTGTGAACGGCGTGCCGCTGCACGCGCCCGCCGAGTCGATCGCCGCGGAGGAGCTGCGCCAGCGCGCCTGCAGCGAACTCCTGCGCCAGGCCGCCCAGCGCGAAGGCCTGCTCGACGCTGCGGATGCGCCTACCGCAGATGGCGTCCAGAGCGACAAGGCGACCGCCGCCATTGAGGCGCTGCTCGAACGGGCGGTCATCGTCCCCGAGCCCGACGAGACGGCCTGCCGGCGTCACTATGCGGCGAACGAAGGCCGCTTCCGTCCCGGCGACCGGGTTCGCGTGCGCCATATCCTGTTTGCAGTGACGCCGGGCACCGACGTCGTCGCGCTGCGCAATCGCGCCGAAACCACGCTGCTCGACGTCCGTTGCCACGATGGAAAGGCCGCCGATAGCTTTGCCAATGCGGCGCGCACGCAGTCCAACTGCCCCAGCGGCGCCGACGGTGGCGACCTGGGCTGGCTTGAGTCCCGCGACTGCGCGCCGGAGTTCGCCAGAGAAATCTTCGGTCATGCCGAGATCGGCGTGCTGCCCCGGCTGGTGCACAGCCGGTTCGGGTTGCATGTCGTCGAGGTCATGGAACGCGAGGCCGGAGCGACGCCGGCCTTCGAAGCGGTGCACGGAGCCGTGGCGGTCGCACTGCGCCAGCAAGGCTACGTGACCGCGCTGCGCCAGTATCTGCAGCTGCTCGCCGGTGCGGCAGTCGTCGAGGGTGTCGACCTCGACGGCGCGGCGACCCCGCTCGTGCAGTAACGCCGCGGAAAGGGTACGCCGTGCCTGATGAACTGCTGCTGCGGCTGCGTCAATTCAAGGACGACTATTTCCCCGGCGTCGCCGACCAGTTCCAGGATCTCGTCGAGGGCGGGCAGCATCCAACCATCCTGTTCATCGGCTGTTCGGACTCGCGGATCGTTCCCTACCTGTTGACCGGCACCGGTCCGGGCGAGCTGTTCATCGTACGCAACGTCGGCGCCTTTGTTCCGCCTTACGACGGTTCGGCCGGTTACCATGGCACTTCCGCGGCGATCGAGTTCGCGGTCCTGAACCTCGAGGTCGCGCGCATCGTCGTCTGCGGCCATTCGCACTGCGGCGGCATCCGTGCGCTGTACGAAGCGCCGCACCCGGACGCCACCAATCTCGCCGCATGGCTGGAACTGGGCCGCGAGGCGGTCCTGCCGGTCCAGTTGACGGAAGAGGCGTTGCGGCGCACTGAGCAGCGCGCCATCGTGCTCCAGCTGGAGCGACTGATGGGTTATCCGATGGTGCGCGCACGGGTCGAGGCCAAGAAACTTGCGCTGCATGGCTGGCACTATGTGCTGGAGGACGGCGAGGTACACGTCTTCGACGTCAAGTCCGGGCGCTTCCTGCCAGCAACCAGTGCACCGCACAGCGGCACCGGTCCCTATGCGCCCTACGAGGAACCGCAGCGCGGGCCGGGTGCGGAAGTTCCACGCTCGCTCAGGTGACCAAGGCGCGGAACGCGCCCAGCCAACGTCCGTTCCCCGGCGCGCGCCTTCGGCGCCGATCAACCGCCCGCGTTTGCCGACCGCAAGATCACCCGCCGGACCACTCCGGCCAGCGCCAGCAACCACGCCGCCAGCGCCACCCAGATCATCACCTGCGATATCCACTGCAGCGGCGGGAACTCGGCGGCCAGGCCCAGCCGCGCGCTGGCGACGGCATACATGCCCAGTGGAAAGACGAAGCTCCACATGATCGGTTCATAGTCGAGCGGCAGATGGTTCGCGACGTGTTTCCAGAACCCGAACAGGACCAGCATCGGTATCCACCAGGTACCCCAGGCCCAGATCATCATGGTGACGCCGTCGATGAAGGGTCGCTGCGCAGCGAGAAATGGCAGCAGCGGGTCTTCGGTCAGCAGGGCCGTGCCGGCGTTCGCGCTGATCGCGGCGGCACCCATGATCACCCACAGTAGCGGCGAGATGTCCTGCGGCTTGAGCGTCAGAAAGAAGATCCGGTAGCAGAACAGCGTGACGAAAATGCCGTAGAACAGG
The DNA here is from genome assembly GCA_963712105.1 of uncultured beta proteobacterium. Taxonomy (GTDB): domain Bacteria; phylum Pseudomonadota; class Gammaproteobacteria; order Burkholderiales; family Casimicrobiaceae; genus VBCG01. The sequence goes on along the minus strand of CAVQGR010000003.1, from coordinate 466,922 downwards.
AGCCCAAGGCCCCACAGCATGTGTACCTCGACCATCATGTAGCCGGCATAGCTCCCCAGGTCGGGCGCGATCTGCGTGCCGAGCAACACCAGCGACTGCGTGCCGACGATGGAAATCAGCCAGCCGCCGTGCATGATGTTGACGTTGTGCTCGTGGGACAGGAAGGTGAGAACGCTGAAGGCGAGGTAGAGCAGCGAGCACCACGCCGCAAACGCGAATACCCAGCAGGCCATCGCCAGCACCACGTGGCCGCGGGCGTGCAGCAGCAGCCCGACGATGTCGGTGGCGGCCACCAGCGTGAAATAGGCGAAGACCATGCGCGGGTTGAGCAGGTCGCCGCGCACCGCGCGCGCATACAGGGCAACCCGCGCGGCGCTGAGTGTCAGAAGCGTGATCCAGGCAGCAAGCGCGAAGACGTACAGGGCATCGGCGAGCCCCTCGAAGCCAAGCGTGCTGAAGCCGATGGAGATGATGCCGCTCGCCATCACCATGGCGAAATTGCCCGGATGAAGGGCTTCGAGCGTCAGCCGCGGCGGCGTGTCGGCGGATGGTTGGTTCATGCAGCGCCCGTCGGCGGCACGCCGGCGATCATTGTCCTCGGACTAGTCGCAATGGATCTCGGCATCCCTGCGGCGGTACCACCACCAGGTTCCGACAGCGCAGCTCAGGTAGAAGGCGATGAACATGTACCAGGCCGCGCGCGGACTGCCGGTGGCCTCCAGCGACACGCCCACGGCCATCGGAATGACGAACAACCCGAGCGCCGCGATGGCGGCCGTGAAGCCCAGGGCAACCGACGCCTCGATCTCTCCGTCACGCTTGGCGTTGGCCATCGCCTCGTCACCCTTGCCCTTGGCTCCGAGTATGTGGAGGGAAAGAAACACGCTTGGCACCATCCTGAACACCGAGCCATTGCCGATGCCCGTCGCCAGGAAGAGCACGATGAACGCCCAGAAAAACGCGCCCGCATCTCCGGTGCTTCCGCCGAAGGGCAGGAAGATGAAGACGGCCAACGACGCGGCGAACATGACCGCAAAATTCCAGAAGGAGACGCGGGCGCCACCGAGGCGATCGGCGAGCCAGCCGCCGAGTGGCCGGATCAGCGCGCCGAGCAACGGGCCGATGAAGGCGAACTTCACCAGGCCAGAGCCGGGGAACTGAGTCGCCAGCAGCGCGGGGAAGGCCGCGGCGAAGCCGATGAACGATCCGAAAGTGCCGCCGTAGAGCCAGCCGAGCTGCCAGGCGTGCGGACGGCGGAAGATCACGGCCTGCTCGCGGAATGTGGCCTGGACGCCGCGGATGTTGTCCATGCCGAACCACGCGGCAATGGTTGCCACCAGAATGAACGGCACCCAGACGTATCCTGCGTTCTGCAACCAGACCTGGTGAATTGCCGGATCGTCGTAGGTCTGCGGACCGCCGCCCATGACGGCCAGTGCGCCGCCATAGATGGAAAGTGGCACCAGCGCTTGCATGACGCCGACGCCCAGGTTGCCGACACCGGCGTTCCAGCCGAGGGCGGTGCCCTGAATCCGCTTGGGGAAGAAGAAGCTGATGTTGGCCATGCTCGCAGAGAAATTGCCGCCGCCGAGTCCGCAGAGCAACGCGATGACCACGAATACCGCATAGTTCGTGCTCGGATCCTGTACTGCCAGGGCCATCCACAGCGCCGGCAGGGCCAGCGAAGCCGTGCTAAAGACCGTGAAGTTCCTTCCACCGAATATCGGTACGACGAACGAATATGCCAGCCGAAGCGCGGCGCCCGACAGGCCCGGCAGGGCGGCCAGCCAGAACAGCTCGCTGGTGCTGAACTTGAAGCCGATCTTCGGCAGTTCGACGACGATCACGCTCCATACCATCCACACGGCGAAGGCCAGGAACAGGGCAGGCATCGAGAACAGAAGGTTGCGCACGGCGATACGTTTGCCGCTTGCTTGCCAGAAGGCCTCGTCATCGGGGCGCCAGCCAAGCAGCCAGCGTCCGGCCGCAGGCTTGGCGTCGATCAGGTGCCCTTCGACCATCTTGTCGCGGAGCTTGGTGTCCTTCTCGAGGATGGCCTGGCGCTCGCTACTTGCCGCGGCCCAGGTCCAGATCATGACGCCGGCGAGAATCACATACATCAGCATGAAGGCGCTGCTGCGCACGTTGGTGGCGTCGGCGGCGATCCCGAACATGATCGGCATCGTGAAACCGCCAAGCCCGCCGATCACACCGACCATGCCGCCGACGGAGCCCATGTTGTCCGGGTAATGGTCAGCCAGGCTGCGATAGACGCTCGCCTTGCCGATGCCCTGCGCCATGCCGACGATGAACACCAGCAGAGTGAACAATGTGACGCCCACGGCGATCTCGTAGCTGGCGTCCCCCTTGATGCCGTGGACGATCAGCGTCGTCGGCGGATAGGCAAGAAAGAACAGGCAGACGATGCACACCCAGAACACCCACCAGGTCACCGTCGCGCCGCCCCATCGATCGGAGACCCAGCCACCCAGTGCGCGGATCAGCCCCGATGGCAGCGTGAAGAGCAGGGTAATGAAGGCCGCCGACTTCAGGCTCAGCCCGTATTGCTGCATGTAGTACTTCGGCAGCCAAAGCGCCAGCGCGACGAAGCCGCCGAACACAAAGTAATACGCCAGCCCGAAACGCCAGACCTGCGCTTCGGCCAATGGCGCCAGCTGCTGCCCGAGCGTAGGGAATTCCTTCTTCAGCTTGCGTTCTTCGTGCTTGGGATCGGGGTAGGTGAAGAACCAGAACACCACAGCCATCACCAGCATGGCGATCGAGTAGACCTGCGGAACCGCCCGCCAGCCGAACGCCACGACGATCAGCGGTGCGGCGAGATTGGTGACGGCAGCGCCTGCGTTGCCGGCGCCGAAGATGCCCATCGCTGTCCCCTGCAGTTTCTTCGGGAACCACGCCGACGTGTACGCGATGCCGACCGCAAACGAACCGCCGGCCAGGCCGACGAACAGGCCGATGACCAGGTATTGCCAATACGCGTGCGCGAACGCCAGGCCGTAGGTCGGAATCGCGACCAGCAGCATCTGGATGAAAAACACGATGCGACCGCCGTAGCGGTCGCTGAGCACGCCGAGCGGCAGACGCACCAGCGACCCGGTGAGAATAGGCGTGGCGACCAGCAGTCCGAACTCGGTTTCGTTCAACCCGAGTTCTGCCTTGATGCGGATGCCGATGATGGAGAACATGGTCCAGATGGCGAAGTTGACCGTGAAGGCCAACGTGTTCATCGTCAGGACCGAGATGCGCTTGCGTTGTTCGGTGATGGGCATGATCGGGGCTCCAGCTAGGCATGAAGGACGCAACCGCTTTGGCGGGATCGCGCGGCGCCGGCGAACGGCATCGCAGGGCGAGGTGGCGTCCGGACTCGGGAACCCTGCTATTTTCGACGCCGGGTGCCGCAGTGGGTTTGAGCAAGCGCAAGAACCAGCGCCAAACCGGGTCTGGTCGCTGCTATGGCCCCGGTCGGCCGAGACGACCCGTTGCGATCAGCGCGCGGGCGGTGGGGGCGACGCCGGTTCGCTCAACGACTCGAGGAATGCCACCAGCGAGTCCACGTCGTACTTGTCGAGCTCGAGTGGCCTGAGGATGCGTTCCCCGTCGCTGTGCAGGCGCTCCTCGTTCAGCTGTGAATAGTGCCGCACGACTTCGCGCAGCGTTTTCAGGCTGCCGTTGTGCATGTAGGGCGCCGTGCGCGTGAGGTTGCGCAGCGACGGCACCTTGAACTCGCCGTAGTTGCGGTGCTCGAGTGCGACATGCCGTGTTCCGATCGCCGTACCGCGCGCAGGATCGTCGTTGAACGGCCCGAGCAGGTTGTAGCGGCTCGCCTTCAGCTTGCGTATGCCGTCGTAGCGTCCCGGGTCCACGCGGCCCGGTTCCACGAAAAAGGGGATGCCGACATCGTGGAATTCGCCATTGGAAAAACGCGGTCCGGCGTGGCACATGCCACAGTTGCCCTCGCCGACGAAAATGGCCAGGCCGCGGCGGGCTGCCGCCGGATAGCGCGCGGCGGCAACGGCGTCGCCACGCGCCAGCGCGTCGCGGAATTCGTCGAAAGGCGTGCGTCCCGTGACCTGCGTTTCCTGCCACGCTGCAAGCGCCTTGGCGATGTCGACCGCGACTGCTTCGTCATCGGTGGGAACCGCGCTGCCGAACGCCGCCTGAAATTTTGCGCGCAACAATGCGTCGTTGCGCACGGTGGCCGCGATGCCGGAAAGGTCGCTGCCCATCTCGTCGGGATCGAGCATTGGCCGCAAGCTCTGCGCCCACAGGTTGTCATTGGCGCCGTCCCAGCCGAACCAGCGCTGTCCGCCGGCGTTGACGACCCCCGGTGTGTTGCGGTCGGACAGCGCAAGACCATGTCCTCGGGTCAGCCCATCGGCGAGTCCGCGCGCAGCTTGATGGCAGGTCGCGCAGGAAATCGTGCCAGTGCGGGACAGTCGCGGATCCTGGAACAGCGCGCGTCCCAGCTCGATGGCGGCCGGGTTGCCAGAAACCCGGTTCGACGGGTCGCGCGTCGTTACAGGAGGCCAGGGCCCGTGAGAGGCAATTCGCTTCAATTCGGCGTGCGAAAACGTCGGCGCCGGCGCAACCGCAGGCGCCGATGGCGCGATGCCCTGCGCGCCGGCGAGCGCTGTCCCGCACAGTCCCAGCAACGCGAGGAATCCGCGAATTCCCCGGGTCTTCACTCGATGTGCAGCGTCGTGGCCAAGCGCTCGGTCGCCCCTGCGAAGACCAGGTCGAAGGTCAGGTCCCAGCGCCCGGGCATGTGGAACATCAGCCCTTCGCCGCGATAAATGCCGGGCTGCGGCGAAGAGACGCTAGGCCGGTAGTTCATGCCGTGACGGTGTGCAGGCATCGTGGCGTCGACGCGCACCGAGTCGGGCATCGTCGCGTTTCCGCGCGGGCATACGGCGAAGGCGACGATGAAATGCTGGCCGACCGGCACGGGGTCCGGAAGCGTAACGAAGGCGATGGCATACCTGGCGCTCTGAATCGTACGTTTGACGCCCGGCAGGCTCTCGCCGCAGCCCTGCGCCGCGCAGCTTCCGGCAACACCAAACAGGACCGCGGCCCGCAGGCCCCGCCACACGGTCATCGCGTTCGACCCGGATCGCCGGGAACGCCGCGCCTCGCGTCGTGGCCCGCGGTCATGGCGCCGGCGCCGGCTTCCAGAACGCGAACAGCGCTTCGCCGTTGCGCCAGGCAATGCGCTCGGCCAGCGCCGGCGGCAGGTCGGCGAGCCAGGCCCGCGACCAGTTCGCGTGCTCGACGATGTAATGCCAGCGCTCGGGCGTGAAGGTGTCGGTGCCCACCATGAAGCGGTCGGGAAATTCGGTGAAGACCGCGCGCCACTCGGCCGACACCTTGCCGCCGCTACCGTGTTCGCTGCGGTAGGCCAGATCGGACCACAGGTTGCGATGCTTGCGCAGCATGTCGCGCACTTCACCCGGCTGAACGAAGCCGGAATGCGCCCAGAGGATGCGCGCCTCGGGGTCCTGGCGAAACAGACGCTCGACGGCGTCGACATCGGAGTGCGCGTGCAGCACCAGCTTGTGCTGTTTCGCCAGCGCGACCATGCGCTTGGGCACCGGCAACTCGGCATCGGCGCCGTACAGGTGGAATTCGCCAACGGCGGCATAACGATTGCGCTTCAGGCGGTCTTCGAGGAAAGCCACCACCGATTGGTCGCGAATCCAGCTGCCGGTTTCCCCGCGCGTGCGGTAGGGTCGCAGCGAAGGCACGATGAGCTCGGGCGCGGCGGCAACGAGCCGCTGCGTGCCGTCGTCGCCCGAGCTGGAAACCAGCGCGCGCTTCAGCCCCGCCTTGCGCAGGATGGCGATGGCGTCCTTCGGCGGCAGGTTGTCCCAGGCGTCGTGGCTGTAATGGACGTGGGCGTCGAAGATCGGCAATTCGGCCGCGGCGACGGCGCCAGCCAGCGCGGCGACGACAGCGGCAGTGGCCAGACAGGTGACAGGCAGGCGCATGGTGGCGTTCTCCGGCAGGTGGAAACTTCGCATACGATAACCCAGTGGCCGGCCCGGTGGAGGTCAGGCGCGAACCGGAAATGCCCGGCTTCTTCCGGGTGTGTGTTCCAATGGCGCCCATGCCGCCGGCCGCCGCCCAATCCCGTCGTTGTCCCTGGTGCGGCGACGACCCGCTCTACGTCGACTACCACGATCGCGAGTGGGGTTTCCCCGTCGCCGACGATCGCCGTCTGTTCGAAAAGATCTGCCTCGAAGGCTTCCAGGCGGGCCTGTCCTGGCTGACAATCCTGAGGAAACGCGAGGCGTTCCGCGAGGCCTTCCACGGTTTCGATTTCGAGCGTGTCGCCCGGATGGGATCGCGCGACGTCGAGCGGCTGCTCGGCAATGCAGGCATCGTCCGCCATCGCGGCAAGATCGCCTCGACGATCAACAACGCGCGGCGCGCGCTTGAGCTGGCCTTCGAGTCCGGCTCGCTTGCCGCCTATTTCTGGCGCTGGGAACCGGCGCCGGCGTCGCGCCCGGCGAAGCTGACGCGCGATGTGTTGATGACCATGGCGACGAGCCCGGAGTCGGTGGCGCTGGCGAAGGACTTGAAGCGCCGCGGTTTCACCTTCGTCGGTCCGACGACCGTCTACGCCTTCATGCAGGCAATGGGCCTGGTCAACGACCATCTGCACGATTGCCCGACGGCGGCAGCGGTTCGGCGGGCGCGCGCCGGATTCGCACGGCCCTGTTGATCGGGCCCCGTCCAATACTCTGGAAAAGTCATGACCCAAACCGAAATTGCCTCGATCACCAGCTGGCACGCACATGTGTATTTTGACGCCGGCAGCCGCGATGTGGCGTGGGCGCTGCGCGAAGTCATCGAGCGCAGGTTCGGCTCGGCAGTCGACATGGGCCGCTTTCACGAACGCCCGGTCGGGCCGCATCCGCAGTGGAGCTACCAGGTCGCGTTTCCACAGGCCGGATTCTCCGAGGTTGTCGCCTGGCTGACGCTCAACCACGGCGCGCTGGACGTGTTCGTGCATCCGAACACCGGCGACGCGTTGCGCGACCATCGCGACTGCGCGCTTTGGCTGGGCAAAAGCCATACGCTGAATCTGGACGCGGTTCGCTAGTTCAGGGGCGTCGCCAGGACCTGCGTCGGCCCGCGCGCATTTCGGGCGCGACGGAGGCGCCGCAGAATGCAAACGGGCGCCTCGCGGGCGCCCGTGGACCAGCCGAAACGATCCAGATTCAGACGCGGCGCTTGTACTCGCCGGTGCGGGTGTCGATCTCGATCTTGTCGCCGGTGGTGACGAACAGCGGGACCAGCACCTCGAAGCCGTTGGCCAGCTTGGCGGGCTTCATCACCTTGCCGGAGGTGTCGCCCTTGACCGCGGGTTCGGTGTAGCTGACTTCGCGGTCGACGGTGTTCGGCAGCTCGACCGAGATGGCGCGGCCTTCGTAGAACGTCAGTTCACAGGACAGCCCTTCCTCGAGATAGTTGAGCGCATCGCCCAGGTTTTCCTTCTCGACGTCGAACTGGTTGAATTCGTTGTCCATGAACACGTACATCGGGTCGCCGAAGTAGGAGTAGTTGACCTCCTTCTTCTCGAGCTGGACCGTGTCGAACTTCTCGTCGGCGCGATACACGGTCTCCGTTCCGCTTCCGGAAAGGAGATTCTTGAGCTTCATCTTGACGACCGATGCGTTGCGGCCGGACTTGGTGAATTCGGCCTTCTGCACGACCATCGGGTCCTTGCCGACCATGATCACATTGCCGGCGCGTACTTCCTGTGCGAGTTTCATGACGGTTCCTGCCGTTTCGGCGGCCGTGCCCCGCGGGGCGTGTCGCCTGGTTTGAAAGGTACTCCGGACGAATCCGGGAAACCCATAATTATAAACGATTTTCGCAGAACTTGACCAGACCCTCGGCCAAGTCGGTTTGCCGGGCAAGCGCGCCCGCCCAGGCGGCGCCGTGGGCGGTGAGCAGCGGCAGTTCCCGCCGAAAGGCCGGCCAGGTGGCCACTGCCGCTTCGGCGGCCCCGGCGTTCCAGTCGTACCAGAAGGCACGCTGTGCGTCGCGGGCACCGGCAACCAGGCCGGCTTCGTAGCGGGTGAGAAAGGCGTCCATCTTGGACAGATGCACGTCGTCGGCCTGCGGGTAGGGGTGCCACACCACCGGCCGCGCGGCCCACTGCGCCCTCACGAACGAATCCTCGCCCCGCACGAAATTCAGATCGGCCGCCCAGAGGCGGCGGTCGAAGGCGTCCTGATCGACGAATCCGGCAATGGCCAGCGTCAGGCGGCCGCGTATGGACACGCCGCGGGAATGCGACGCGCCGCCGGTGAATTCGGCGAGCGCAGCCGACGCGACGCCCGCAGGAACGATACACGCGACCGGTTCATCGCCGTCGGCCCAGGCTTGCAGCAACGCCGGCAGGGCGGGATTGGAGTAGCAGAACATCGATACCCGCAGCGCATCGGCCGGAGATACGGTGTCGACGCTTCGCCATGCCGTGTCGGCGGCGGCCCGGTTCCGGTCGCAGGCTTCCCGTGCAGCAACCAGGCCGGTTTCGCGCAGCAGGCCGCCCGATTGCGCGGTGAATCCCGGGAACCAGAACCAGCGCGTCAGCGGTAGCCGGGGATGCGGCGAAGGCAGCGCGTGCGTCGCCTCGATCCACGGCTCGGCAGACAGGTATTCGAGCACGACCCATACGGGCGGGCGGGCCACGGCCGCCATCCCGGCGACGTAGTCGTCGGGCAGCCCGCAGCCGAAGCCCTCGACGACGACATCGGCCGGTGCGGCATCTGCCGGCGTCGCGTCGGCGAGCCTGCGCACGCGCACGCCCTGCGCCGGCTGGTCGGCGACCTTCGGGTCAAGTTCCGGGACGATGTGCGCGAGGCTCGCGACCTCGTCGATCCACAGCGTGACCGCGAGCCCGTGCTCGCGCGCGAGTTGGCGCGCCAGACGCCAGCACACGCCCGCGTCACCGAAATTGTCGACGACGCGGCAGAAAACGTCCCAGCGTAGCGATGGCGGCATGGAAATTTGACGACGCGGTAAACTGCCCCATTATCGCAACTCGCCGTGCGCCTGGGCGCCGGATTGGATGAAAGGAACGATCGTGATCGGAGCAATGACCATTGATGTGGTTTCGGATGTCGTGTGCCCGTGGTGCTATATCGGCAAGCGCAGGCTGGAGGAGGCGATCGCCCGGTTCGCGAAGACCAATCCGGAACTGCCGGTACAGGTGCGCTGGCATCCGTTCCAGCTGAATCCGGACCTTCCGGCGGCCGGCATCAGCCGGAAAAGCTACACCGAAAACAAGTTCGGCGGGCCGCAGGGCGCGCGCGAGGTCTACGCGCGCGTCGGCAGGGCGGGGAAGACCGCCGGCATCGACTTCGCGTTCGAAGCGATTGCGCACCAGCCCAACACCCTGGATGCGCACCGGCTGATCAGTTGGGGCCAGCGGCGCCCGGAAGGCAACCCCGATGCGCTGGTCGAGCGGTTGTTCCGGGCCTTTTTCCTCGAGGGCAAGCCCATCGGCGAACGCGGCGCGCTGGCGCGGCTGGCGGCCGATGCGGGCTACGACGAAGCGGATGCGCTCGCGTTTCTCGAGTCCGATGAAATGATCTCGGTGGTGGCCGATGCCGACCGGCGCGCGCGCGAAATGGGTGTGTCCGGCGTTCCCTTTTTCATTTTCGACGGCAAGACTGCGGTGTCGGGCGCGCAGGAACCCGAGGCATTGCTCGACGCGATCGCGCAGGCACGGGCGCAGTGATGCGAAGCGCGGGTTACATGCTGCCCGGCGGCGAGCAGGTGATCGGCTCGGCGTAGCGCGATTCCTGCGCCGGTAATCCGCGCCGACCGGTCAGATTCCGACAGTGGCTGCGCCCTTGTTCGCGGCCGCGTCGGGACGCCAGTGGCGATCCCACCAGTCCGCCGCGTCATTCTGGGTCCATGCGAGGCGACTCGCCAGCCGGTCCAGCGCGTCGATGACGGCGGCGATCGCCTGTGGGCGTCGCGCCCGGTCCTTTTCCAGACAGGCCGCGATCAGTGCGTCGAGACCTTCCGGAATCGCCGCGATCCCGCTCGCAGATGCGCGTGGCGCCGGCGTGTGCAGCACCTTGTGTCCGATATCCATGTTGTCGTCGCCCTCGAAGATCGGCTTGCCGGTCACCAGGAAATAGCCAACGGCGCCCAGTGCGTAGATGTCCGAGCGGGCATCGGCATCGGCCGGGTTCAGCAGGCGCTCCGGTGCCATGTAGCGGGGCGTTCCGAGAACCTTGATCTGCTTGGTGATGTCGCGGGTCTGCTCGGTCTCAAGATTCTTGACCAGCCCGAAGTCGAGCAGCTTCACCTGGTCGTCCTCGCCGCGGCGGCACAGCATCACGTTCTCAGGCTTGACGTCGCGATGGATGATGCCGTGGTCGTGCGCTTCGCGCAGCGCCGCCGCCACCTGCCGCAGTATGTGGATCACCCGGCCTGGCGGCGCCGGGCCGAACTGGTTGACGAGTTCGGCCAGCGTCATGCCATCGAGATATTCCATCACGTAGTACGGCTGCCCCTCCCGCGTGCGCCCGAAGTCGTAGATGCGCACGGTGTTCGGATGCAGCAGCTGGCTGGCGATCTGCACCTCGCGCTCGAAGCGATGGATGAATTCGTCTGTGGCGACGTGCTTCTTGAGAATCTTGATCGCAGTGGGCCGCTTGAGCAGCGCATGGCGGGCCAGGTAGATCGTCGCCATGCCACCTTCGCTGATCTGCTTTTCCAGCGTGTACGCGCCAAGCCGTTCCAGCTTGCCGAACAGATTTTGCAGTCGCGACAGCGATAGCGTTGACGTCAGTGCCGCACCCAGGACGATCAACGTAAAGGCGCCGATCACCGTGAAGCTGATCAGCAGGTAACGCAGCGCGATGAAGGCCTCGGAGGTCGAGCGTTCGGCGATGATGCCGATGTCGTAACGCGGCAGCCAGCGCCAGGCGCCGATCACCTCGTTGCCGAGGTAATTGCGATACGGCTCGGTGATGAGCCCTTGCCAGTCCTGGTCGAGACTCTTGCTGCGCGCTGCGATGGCGAGCGCTGCGGGCTGCGTGAGCGCGCGTGCAGCCGGTTCCAGCGCCGGTTGATGTCCGGTGGCAACATCGCCGCCGGGATCGCGCACCGGAACCACGAACGCACTCGAGGTCGTTCCGGTGTCGGTCGGCCTGCCGTTGGGAAGGATGTCGGGGAAGCGCGAAGGCGTCAGCATGAAGCCGTCGTCGCCGAACGCATAGGCCTCGGTGGTCGCTCCCGATCTCGCGGCCGCGAACACGGCCGCGAGATCGCGGTCTGCGAGCACGCCTACTGCCAGCGCCACCGACGCTGGCACCGCGCCCGGCTTCACCGGCGCAATTGTCCAAGCCACGGGCCGTCTCTTGCCGCTCGCGCCTTCGATCGACAGCGCGGCATCGGACACTGGCCTCAGGAACTGTGACTTGCCATCCAGCGCACGGTCGAGCCGATGGCGAAACAGCGCCGAGCGTACGCGCTGGCCGCAGCTCGCCGGATTTTCCGATGCCACCACGAGTCCGGCGCGATCAACGACCAGATAGCCGACAATGCCGCGCGTGCCCAGCTGCGAGCGCAACATTTCCGACAGTTGGGTCGCGTCGGCGGATTCGCAATCCTCGCGCGGATTGCCGGAGTTGCGGGACGCGCGCGCCGCGAGCCTCAGTGCAGGTTCCTCGAGCCAGGGTTGTCTGGCCAGCCGCTCGGCATCCGTTCGGTGCTCATCGACCCAGACATCGACGCCGGAACTCACCGCCCCGAGCAGCGCCTGCAGACCCAGGACCTGGGTGGACGCGATGGAGGCGCGAATGCCGTTGTAGGACCAATACCCCAGGCCGATCAGCAGCAGACCCATAAGCACGGTGGCGGCATTGCGCCAGGTCTCGGTCTCGACCAGGTGCGCGATGATGTTGGGAATCGCATTGGCCGACGCCTCCGGATCGCCGACGCCGATGTCGAGAATCTGCGCCTTGGCGGGTCGGTCCGATGTCGGTTGCGGGGTCGAGGTCATGCCGCAAAGAGCAGGTGGGGTGGCAGCCGTTCTACAGGTTCTACAAGGTGCGCGCTTTGCGACCGCGCGCGCTGAACGCGTTCACACCGAGGAGTGCGAACACCACCGTCAAACCGATCACGTTGGTCCAGAACTGGTTGACCACCAGCATGAGTCCGGTGATGGTAAGGAGGACCTTTTCCAGCCGTCCAAGCGGCGCGATGAAGAACCCGGTGAAGGCAGCCGACAACGCCGTGATGCCGACGATGCCACAAAAGGCGGCCGACAGGAACGCGCTCCAGGTGAAATCGATGAACAGCAGCGCCGGCGTGTAGACGAACATGAACGGCACCAGCGCCTTGCCCATCGACAGGCGGAAGGCGGTCATGCCGGTGCGCATGGGTTCGGAGCCGGCGATGCCCGCCGCGGCATAGGCGGCCAGCGCGACCGGCGGCGTCACGTCGGCCAGCACGCCGTAGTAGAAGACGAAGAAATGCGTCGCGATCAGCGGCACGTCGAGCGTGGCGAGCGCAGGTGCGGCGATCGAGGCCAGGATGATGTAGGTGGGTGTCGTCGGCACGCCGGTGCCCATCATGATGCAGGCAATGCCGACGAACAGCAGTCCGAAGAACACCTTGGCGCCCTTGATCGTGACATAGCCGAACGGGTCGAAGGCATGCAACGCCGTGGCGACGGTCGAGGCGAGGTCGACCACCGCGCCGGAGAACTTGAAGCCAAGGCCCGAAAGCGTCAGCGTGCCCAGGATCAGCCCGACGCAGGCGCAGGCGGCGCCGATGGCCAGCGCGAACTTGGCGCCTTGGTCGAGGCCGGCGATCAGTGGCTTCCAGGTGAGCGTCTGGCCCTGCAGCCGGTGATTGCCGAAGCGGCGCGCGATCATCGGGATGTACGAGCATACGAAACACAGCACGATGCCCCAGAAGGCCGCGAGGAAGGGCGTGTAGTCGAGCAGCAGCATGGTCACCAGGACGATCAGCGGGAATACCAGGTGCCAGCTGGCGCCGAGCACGGCCGGCAGGCGCGGAATCAGACTGGCGTCGACGCCGAGCAGGCGCAGGCGCCTGGCTTCGAAGTGCACCATCAGCAGACAGGCGAAATAATGGAACAGCGCCGGCACGATGGCGATCAGCACCAGCGTCTTGTAAGGCACGCCGAGAAGCTCGGCCATGACAAACGCCGAGGCGCCCATCACCGGTGGCGTCACCTGGCCGCCGCAGGACGACGAGGCCTCCACCGCGCCGGCGAAGCGCGGCGAGAAGCCGTATTTCTTCATCAACGGAATGGTCAGCGCGCCGGTGGTGACCGCGTTGGCGACCGGCGAGCCGGAAATCATGCCGAACAATCCGGATGACACGACGCAGACCTTTGCCGGTCCGCCGGAAAAGCGGCCGGCGGCGATGAGCGCCAGGTCCATGAACAGCCGGCCCAGCCCGGTCATCTGCGCCAGCACGCCGAACAGCACGAAGTGGAACACGTAGGTGGCGACCACGCCCACCGCAATGCCGTAGATGCCCTCGGTGCCGACGTAAATGTGGTTGACCACGCGCACGACCGAGTAGCCGCGATGTGCAAGCACGCCGGGCATGTAACGGCCGAGCAGCGCGTAGAGCAGGCAGGTCATGCCGATCAGCGGCAGCAGCGGACCCATGGTCCGCCGCGAGGCCTCCATGACCATGATGATCGCCAGCACGCCCATCATGTAGTCCTGTGCGATCGGCGAGCCCACCCGGCTGATGAAGATGTCGTCGAAGAACACCAGCAGGTACAGCGACACGCCGGCCGCCAGCGCGGCCAACGGCCAGTCGATCCACGACGGCTTGTCGTCGTAGCCGCCGTAGCGTTTCACCGGCAGCGTGATCACGACAATGAAGGCGACCAGCGCCAGGAAAGGACCGCCGTTGCCGAGTTCGCCGGAACTGGTCAGGCTCGATACCAGGTCCCAGGCCAGGTAGAGGTAGAAAGTGCCGAACGCCAGTGCCCAGCCCCATTCCTTGCCGATGCCCTGCGCGGTCCGCGCGGGCGTCGGTCGCGGAAACACCAGGAAGATGAGACCCAGCACCAGCGCCAGATGGAAGGTCCGGTGCTTGATCTCGTCGAGCAGGCCGAAGCCGGCGGTATAGATGTGGAAGCTCGACAGCAGCACCGCGAGCGTGGTGACCAGCATGCCTACGGGTCCCGCCAGCCGGCGGAAATTCGACTCGTGGTCGAACTGGCGAATGAGTTTCGCCTGCTGCTCGGCCGAGACCTCCTCGATGGTGTCGGTGAGCGTACCGCCGTGCGGGTTCGGTGCCGTCATTCCGCGGCGAGGCTAGTGATTCGTGCAGCGCGCCGGCGTGCCGCGCAGGGCGAGCGCGCGATTGCCGCCGGCGGCGAGGTCGATCTCGTCGCCACCGACAACGAGGCGCGGCGTCTGGTCGGCGTGGACGCGCATCACGATGGCATCGAAGTTCCGGTGCATGGTCGCGATCATCTGGCCGTCGCGCAGTTCGAAGGTCCCGCCAGCGTCGGCCTCCGTGGGTAGACCCGGACCATGCCGCGAAAAGCGAATCTCGGTCTGGACGATGCCTCCCGGTTCGATGCGGTAGGTCTCGATCACCGGCGTGCGGGTGACAGAATGCGTGTAGGTCACCACGAACACCGGATCGTCCACCGGCGTGTCGATGTGGCTCAGCACCGCGCCGTCGGGACTCGAAGTCAGCGTCAGGCAGGCCGCATGCGCGCCAATCGTCGCCAGCAGACCCGGGAGCAGCGTGAAGAGGCGCGCCACCCCGGGCCAACCGGTCACTTGATCAGGCCCTTTTCACGGTAATAACGCTCGGCGCCCGGATGCAGGGGAACCGACACCGACTGCAGCGCCGTCTTGAGCGAGATTTCCTTGCCCTTCGGATGCACCTGGCCGAGCGTGGCGGTATTCTCGTACAGCGCCTTGGTCACCTCGTAGGCCATCTGGTCGGTGACGCCGTCATGCGTCGCCCACACGGCCATCACGGCCAGGGTTTCGACGGGCGCGCCCTGACCCTTGTAGGTGTTCGCCGGCAGCTGCACGCTGGCGTAATACGGCTGCTTCTTTTTCAGTGCCTCGATTTCCGGCCCAGCCAGCGGGACGATGCGAATGTCGCGCGCGTTGGCGAGATCGGATACCGACGAGGTCGGCGCGCCCGCGGTGATCAGCGACGCGACCAGGTTGCCGTCCTTGATCTTGTCGACCGATTGCGTGAACGACGACAGATCCTCGCCGATGTCCTTGCGCGTCATGCCGTTGGCCTCGAGCAGGTCGCCCAACAGCTGCCACTGACCCGAGCCGGGCGAACCCGAGGAGACCGACTTGCCTTTCAGGTCCTTGATGCTCTGAACATTGGCATTTGCGAGCGTCACCAGTTGCACCTGTTCCGGATACAGCGCGCCAAGCGCGCGCAGGTTCTTTACCGCCTTGCCCTCGAACTGGCCTTTGCCGTTGTACGCGGCGTCAAGAATATCTGCGGCGACGAAAGCGCTCTCGATGTCCTTGCGTCCGAGCAATTGCGCATTGGCGACCGAGGCGCCGGCGGTTTCGGCGGTGGCAGAGAGTTTCTTGCCGCTGATCGTCACCTTGTTGGAAATCAGCTGCGCCAGCATCCCGCCCAGCGGATAGTAGGTGCCGCCAGTGCCGCCGGTGGCGATGCCGAAGAAGATGCGGTCCTGCGCAAGGGCGGACGCGGAAAATGCGGCGGCGGCGACGAGCGCGACCGCGACGTGGCGGAGACGGAAAGCCATGAGAACCTCCTATGCAGGAAAGGGATCGGCGACTCGAATGTGAGCGCAGGCCCACAGTATGCCGAATCGACGCGGCACGCGCCAACGCGGCGAAAATCAGGACACCGCTCCGGCCCCGTAACGACCGGCAAGCAGCCGCCCTTGCGCGAAGCGCGCGTAGGCATAGGGGGCGATCGGCAGGTCGGTGGCCAGCCCGAGCGCGTGCTGCGCCACCAGGCGGCCGACGATGGGGGAAAGTTTGAAGCCATGACCCGAAAAGCCGCAGGCGACGTGCAGCCCGGGAACGCCGGGCAGTTCCCCCAATACCGGATTCCAGTCCGGCGTCACGTCGTAAACGCCGGTCCACGATGCCGCGAGTCCGGAGTCGGCGAATACTGGCAGGCGGTGCGCGACCTGCTCGCCGATGTCGGCGACATAGTCGAGCGACACGTCCGCCTGTTCGGTGTCGGGCTCGGCAATGGTCACGCCCTCGTTGCCGTCGCCAACCAGCAGTTGCCGGCCGCCGTAGCCGCGCATATACAGCTTGCCCGGCGAGGCCAGATCCTTCAGCACCGGCATACGGCGGGTGTAGGGCTCGGGCGCCTCGAGGGTGATCACCGCGTGACGTGACAACGTGAGCGGCAGTTCGACGCCGGTCCACGCGGCCAGTTCGCGCGACCAGATGTTCTGCGCGCTGACCACGATGTCCGCGCCGATGTCGCCGGCCGGAGTGGTGACGCCGGTGACGCGGCCGGTGGCGTCGCGCACGAGGCCGCTGACATTCACGCCCTCGCGTACGGTGGCACCCAGCCGCCGGGCGTTGCGCACGAAGGCCATGAGCGTCAGGTAGGCATCGGCGTAGCCGGCATCGGGTTCCCAGCCCACGGCCTCGATGTCGTCGAGTTGCACCAGCGGATGGATGCGCCGCGCCTCGTCAAGAGAAATCTCGCCGGCGTCGAGTCCGAGGCTGCGTTCGACGGCGAGTGTTTCGCGCATTGCCGCCACGCGCGGACCCGCGCCGGCAACGATCATCAGGCCGCAGCGATTGAATCCAGACTCGGCTTCGGGATCTTCCAGGTACCCGGAGAAATCGCGAAAAACCGCAAGTCCCGCCTGCGCGAGGCGAACGTTTTCCGGCACCGAATAATGGGTGCGCACGATGCACGACGACTGAGCCGTCGTGCCGCTACCCAGCGCTGCGCGTTCGAGCAGCAGCACGCGAGGACAACCAAGTCGGGCGAAGTGATAGGCGATCGATGCGCCCACCACGCCGCCACCGATCACGATGGCGTCGAAGCGTTCCATCCGGCAAGTGTAAACGATGGGGACTAGCCGTCGTGCATCAGGCGCCGCGCCAATGCGCGGTGCCGTTCCAGCAGTGGCGGCAGGTCTACGGTCAGCAAACGTCCATTGCGCACGACGATTTGGCCATGGATCACGGACAGCGCGACTCGCACCGGCGCGCAGAATACCAGCGCCGCCAGCGGGTCGTGCTCGGCACCGGCGAAGCCGATGTCGTCGAGCGGAAAGGCGACCACGTCGGCGGCCATGCCGGGGGCCAGTGCGCCGATATCGTCGCGACCGAGCGTGCGCGCACCACCACGCGTGGCGAGTTCCAGAACTTCGCGGGCGGTGAGCGCCGCGGGACCGCTGGCGACGCGTTGCAGCAGCATTGCCTGGCGCGCCTCGGCCAGCAGGTGCGACGCGTCATTGGAGGCAGAGCCGTCCACGCCAAGGCCGACCGGGACGCCCGCGTCGAGCATTCGCCGCACCGGCGCGATGCCGGAGGCCAGGCGCATGTTCGACGACGGGCAATGCGCGACACCGGTGCCGCTGTGGGCGAAAAGCTCGATGCCCGACGTATCGAGTTTCACGCAGTGGGCGTGCCAGACCTGCGGTCCGGTCCAACCGACCTGTTCGGCGTATTGCGCCGGCGTGCAGCCGAGATGTTCGCGCGAATAGGCAACGTCGACGTCGCTTTCGGCGAGGTGCGTGTGCAGGCCCACGCCATAGCTGCGCGCGAGTGCCGCGGATTCGCGCATCAGATCGCGTGATACGGAGAATGGCGAGCAGGGCGCGGCCGCCACGCGCAGCATCGCGTGGCGACCGAGATCGTGGTAGGTCTCGATGACGCGCCGGGTGTCGCGCAGGATCTCATCCTCATGCTCGACCAGCGCATCGGGAGGCAGTCCGCCGGCGGATTCGCCGACGCTCATCGCCCCGCGGCAGGCGTGAAAGCGCATGCCGATCGCCACGGCGGCCTCGATGGTGTCGTCGAGCCGACCACCGTTTGGATAGAGATAGAGGTGGTCGCTCGACGTCGTGCAGCCGGACAGCATCAATTCGGCCATGGCCACCTGCGCCGAAACGTTGAGCATCTCCGGCGTCAGGCGGCTCCACAGCGGATACAGCGTGCGCAGCCAGTCGAACAGTTCGGCGTCCTGCGCCTGCGGCACGGCACGGGTAAGCGTCTGGAAGAAATGGTGATGCGTGTTGATGAGGCCCGGGAGCAGCACTTGGCCGGCGCAGTCGACCATCTCGTCCGCGTCCATCGGCAGTTCCGCGGTCGGCCCGACGGCCTCGATGACATGTCCGCGGATGAACACGCCGCCTCCGGC
Organism: uncultured beta proteobacterium; assembly: GCA_963712105.1. Classification (GTDB taxonomy): domain Bacteria; phylum Pseudomonadota; class Gammaproteobacteria; order Burkholderiales; family Casimicrobiaceae; genus VBCG01. The sequence goes on along the minus strand of CAVQGR010000003.1, from coordinate 448,523 downwards.
AATTTCCCTTCGGGCAGCATCCATGGTCGCGAGCAGCGTCGCGTTGTGGAGAAGCAGTGTGCGCTGGTTCTGCATCGAGGTCACTCTACCGCAAACCATGCGATATCGCCGTCAGCCGGCGCCGGTGCGTCGGCCGCAGGGGTCAAGCCGGCAGGGTCGTCGACCGCTCCCCACGCTCGTACACGACGTGTGCACGGCCGACGAGCAAGTTGTCGACCGGACCGATGCGATCCAGGTTTTTTGGTTCGTAGGGAAGCGCGTGGAGCAGGTAGCGCAGCGCGTTGAGCCGCGCGCGCTTCTTGCAGTCCGACTTGATAACGGTCCAGGGCGCGTCGGCCGTATCGGTGTGGACGAACATCGCCTCCTTCGCCCGGGTGTACTCGTCCCACTTGTCGAGCGAGGCGAGGTCGATCGGCGAGAGTTTCCACCGTTTCAGCGGATGCACCTCGCGCTCGCGGAAGCGCCGCCGCTGCTCCTCGCGGCTCACCGAGAACCAATACTTGATCAGGTGGATGCCGCTGCGCACAAGGTTGCGTTCGAACTCCGGCGCCTGGCGGGTGAATTCGCGGTATTCGTCTTCACCGCAGAAGCCCATCACCCGCTCGACGCCGGCGCGGTTGTACCAGGAACGGTCGAAGAGCACGATCTCGCCCGCCGTGGGCAGGTGCTGAACATAGCGCTGAAAATACCACTGGCCGCGCTCGCCTTCGGTCGGCTTTTCCAGCGCGACCACGCGCGCGCCGCGCGGATTGAGGTGTTCCATGAAACGCTTGATCGTGCCGCCCTTGCCGGCGGCGTCGCGGCCCTCGAACAGCACGATGACGCGCTGCCGGTTTTCCCGGACCCACGACTGGAGCTTGAGCAGTTCGACCTGCAGGCGGTACTTCTGCCGCTCGTAGCTTTTCCGTCCCAGCAGATTCCTGTATGGGTAACCGCCGCTGCGCCAGTCGTGGGCCAAGGCTTCGTCGTCGTCGTGTTCCTGCCTGCGCGCCAGGACGTTCTGCTTTTTCAGCAGCGCAAGCGCGAGTTGGCGCGCGTCGACCGGCGAGCGGCCGGCGAGGATATCCTCGAGCGCGCTGGTCTCCGCCTCGACCGCCGCCTCGAAGCGATCGACCAGCGTGTGGCGTTCCGCCGCGGCCTCGCTGGTCGTCGGACCGATGTCGCCGCGCGCAGCCTTGCGCGGCCGCGGCGCGGACTTGGCGGACCGGGTCTTGGGGGCCAGTCGTTGTGCCGGGGTTGCGCCGGACTTGCGGGAGCTTGCCATGGTGATCTCCTGCGGAATTCGAATCGTCCAGTCTGCCGCAGCGCCGGGAACCACCGCTTGCGCTGGATCAGGATAAGGGAATGGACGAGCAACAGGGTTGCGACACGCCGGAGGCACGATGTTTGCGCCCCACCCGCTGTTTCGTCGAACAGCGCGACGCCCTATCGGAGTTCAGTGTCGTCCGGCGTTTCACCGGACGACGCTGGAACGAGATAGGGCGTCGCGGAAACCAAACAAAAACTACTTGGACGAGGGCAGCTTCCCCACCACGCCTTCGACGTAGTAATCCATCCTGGACAGGTCGGCGTCGGTGATGGTTTTGCCGGCGGCGAGACGTTCCTTGCCGGTGTTGTCCTTCATCGGCCCGGTGAACGGGCTCAGTTTGCCGGCGACCATCTCGGCCTCGGCCTTCTTCACCAGCGCCTGCACGTCGGCCGGGACCACCTTGTTGAACGGCGCCAGCTTGATCATGCCGTCCTTGATGCCACCCCAGACGTTGTCCTGCTTCCACTTGCCATCGAGCGCCGACTGCGCAACCTTGGTGTAGTAATCACCCCAGTGGTGCGTGACCGCCGTCAGCTGTGCATTCGGGCCGTACTTGGACATGTCGGAGTGATAGCCGATCGCATAGACTTTTTTCGCTTCCGCCGCCTGCACAGCCGCGGTCGAGTCGGTGTGGTGCGTCAGCACATCGGCATTCTGCGAGATCAGCGTGTTCGCCGCCTCGCTCTCCTTGCCCGGGTCGAACCACGAGTTGACCCAGATCACCTTGACCTCGGCCTTCGGATTGACGCTGCGCATGCCGCGCGTGAACGCGTTGATGCCCATCACGACTTCCGGAATCGGGAACGCAGCGACGTAACCGGCCACGCCGGTCTTGGACATCTTCCCGGCGACGATGCCCGACAGGTAGCGGCCTTCGTAAAAGCGTGCGTTGTAGATGCCGACGTTCTTCGCCGTCTTGTAGCCGGTGGCATGGTCGAAGTGCACCTTCGGGAACGTGCCCGCGACCTTGAGCGTCGGGTTCATGTAGCCGAACGAGGTCGTGAAGATGAGGTTGTGCCCGGACGAGGCGAGTTCGCGGATCACCCGCTCGGCGTCCGCACCTTCGGGCACGCTCTCGACGTATTTGGTCGTGACCTTTGCGCCGAGTGCCTTTTCCATTTCCTTGCGGCCGGTGTCGTGCTGGAAGGTCCAGCCAGCGTCGCCGATCGGGCTGACGTAGACGAAGCCGATCTTCAGCGGCTCGCCGGCCTTGGGCTGGGCGACGACGGGCAGCGAGGCGACCAGCGCACAGGCGGCGAAGGCCGCGAGAGCGGTCCTGCGGGTGGTGCGGTTCATTTTCGGGTTCTCCTTCGAACGGGTCGTTGCGGGGAAAGTGCAGCGCTGGGCAAGCGGCGCATTCTACGCCTTTGCCTGAGCTCAGCCGTCGGGATGGAACGGACGGCCGAGGGATGCCGGGGCATTGAGCCTGATGGTCACCGCGTCGCGGGAAATGATCGCCAGGACGACGATGGTCGCGACGTAGGGGAGCATCGACAGGTACTGTGCGGGAATGTCGATGCCCAGGCCCTGCGCCTGGAACTGTGCCAGCGTCACGCCGCCGAACAGGTAGGCACCGGCGAGCACGCGCCAGGGCTTCCAGGTGGCAAAGACGACCAGGGCCAGCGCAATCCAGCCGCGTCCTGCCGTCATGCCCTCGGTCCAGGACGGGTTGTACGCGAGTGCCAGATAGGCGCCACCGACGCCGGCGCAGGCGCCACCGAACATGACGGCAAGATAGCGGATGCGCACCACCGGATAGCCGATCGCATGCGCCGATTGCGGCGACTCGCCGACCGCGCGGACGACGAGTCCCGCGCGCGTGCGGAACAGAAACCACTGGATGGCGCCGAACAACGCCAGTGAAAAATAGACCAGAGGATTGTGGCCGAACAGCAGCGCTCCGAGCACTGGAATGTCGGACAGCATCGGTATCGTCAGGGGCTTGATCGGCTCGATGACCACGCTGACGTAATCGAGTCCGATGAATGCGGACAGTCCCACGCCGAACAGCGACAGCGCCAGTCCCGACGCGACCTGGTTGGCCTGAAGCGTCAGCGTGACCACGGCGAAGATCAGCGACAGCATCGCGCCCGCCGCCATGCCCGCGAGGACACCGAGCCAGGGTGACTTGGTGGTTGCTGCGACGATGAAGGAGACCACTGCGCCGACCAGCATCATGCCCTCGACACCGAGATTCAGTACTCCGGATTTTTCGGTGACGAGCTCGCCCAGGGCCGCGAACACCAGCGGCGTGCCGGCGGCAAGTGTGAGCACCAGCAATTGTGTAGCGTGATCCATCAGGCCGCTTTCGCCAGCGTGGGTGTACGTATCACGCGCAAACGGTAATGAATGAACACGTCGGCGGCGAGCAGGAAAAAGAGCAGCGTCCCCTGGAACAGGCCGGTGACCGCGGCCGGCAAGCCCAGGTGCACCTGGGCCGCCTCGCCGCCCAGATAGAGCAGCGACATCAGCAGGCTGGCGAACAGGATGCCCACCGGATGCAGGCGCCCGACGAAGGCGACGATGATTGCCGCAAAGCCGTAGCCCGGGGAAATCGACGGCAGCAACTGGCCGATCGGTCCGGCGACCTCACCGACGCCGGCGAGTCCGGCGCAGGCGCCGCCGATGAGCATGCCCAGCCAGACGGTGCGACTGGCCGAGATGCCCGCATAGTTGGCCGCCGCAGGCGCCAGCCCGGCGACGCGCATCTGGTAGCCGACGAGGCTCTTGCGCATGAACAGCCAGCCCAGCGCCACCACCGCCAGCGCGATCAGCACGCTGACGTTGAGGCGTGTTTCCTCCAGGAGGTTGGGCAGCATCGCGCCCTCGGTGAACAGCTTCGATTGCGGAAAATTGAAACCTTCGGGATCGCGCCAGGCGTCGTGCACGAGCAGCGACAGCACGAACGAGGCGATATAGACGAGCATCAGCGACACCAGTATTTCGTTGGCATTGAAGCGGGTGCGCAGGAACGCGGGGATCGCTGCCCAGAGCATGCCGCCGGCCATGCCGGCGATCAGCATCGCGGGAAGCAGCCACGCCGATTCACTGCCGTGGAAGGCGAGGGCGACGCCGCCACCGAAAATCGCCCCCATGGTGAGTTGGCCTTCCGCGCCGATATTCCAGACATTGGCGCGATAGCCGACTGCCAGCCCGACCGCGCAGAGCATGATCGGGCTCGCCTTCAGCAGCAGTTCGCCGACATCGTAGAGCGTGTCGACCGGTTCGATGAAAAACGTATAGAGCGCGTGCCATGGATTCTTGCCCATCAGCGAGAAAAGCACGAATCCGATCACCAGCACGGCGACGGTGGCCACGACCGGCGAGCCCCACTGCGCGAGGCGGGATGGTTCCGGGCGGGCTTCGAGGCGCAGGCGGATCATGTCTTTGGCGCCGACGAGGCGCGGCCGATGGGTCGGTGCGCGAAGTCCGCAAGGCAGGACGCCCGGCGACTCATTTGATCACGCCCGCAGGAGAGAAGGGTTGGTGCGCTTCAATGCCGGCCTGAATGAAGGAGCCGGACATCAGCAGTCCGATTTCCTCCGCGTCGGTCTCGCCCACCGGCTTGGCCTCGGACAGGCGCCCACGGGCGATCACCGCCAGTCGATCGCAGATCTCGAACAGTTCGTCGAGTTCCTCCGAGACAACAAGAATTGCCACGCCGCTGTCGCGCAGGTCGAGCAACGCCTGACGGATCTGCGCCGCCGCGCCGACATCCACGCCCCAGGTGGGCTGGGCCGCGATCATGACCTTCGGCTTCTGGCGGATTTCGCGGCCGACAATGTATTTCTGCAGATTGCCGCCGGACAGGCTGCGCGCTGCCGCCTCCGGGCCGCTGGCCTTGACGGCGTAGGCGCGGATGGTTTCGGCGGCATAGGCGCGGACCTCGGCGGCGCGCACAAAGCCGCGCACCACCAGCCCTTCGCGATAGGCGGTGAGCAGCGCGTTCTCGGCCAGCGACATTTCGGGAACCGCACCGCGGCCCAGCCGCTCCTCGGGCACGAAGGCAAGGCCGAGCGTGCGCCTGGCGCCGGCATCGAGCCGGCCTGCCGGGCGCCCCAGCAGCATGATGCGTTCGGCGTCCGCAATGCGTCGCTCCCCCGACAGTGCGGCCATCAGTTCCTTCTGTCCGTTGCCCGAAACGCCGGCGATACCCACGATTTCGCCGGCGCGCACGACGAGATTGATGTTCGCCAATGCGGTGCCGAACGGATCGTCTGCGGGCAACGACAGATTGCGAACCACCAGCGCGTCGTCACCGGTGCTGCCTTCGCGATGTTCGGGGTGCGGCAGGTCCCCACCGATCATCATGCGCGCGAGCGACGACGACGATTCGCGGCGCGGATCGCAGGTTCCGGTGACCTTGCCGGTACGCAGCACCGTTGCCTTGTGGCAAAGCGCGCGGATCTCGTCGAGCTTGTGGCTGATATAGAGGATGCTGCAGCCTTCCTGCGCCAGCCGGCGCAGCGTCTCGAACAGCTTTTCGACCGCCTGCGGTGTCAGCACTGATGTCGGTTCGTCCATGATCAGCAGCCGGGGATCCTGCAGCAGGCAGCGGACGATCTCGACGCGCTGGCGTTCGCCGACGGACATGGTGTGGACGTAGCGGTCCGGGTCGAGCGGCAGGCCGTATCTGGCCGACACTTCGCGGATGCGCGTGGCCAGATCGTCGCCGGCACGCGCGCCCTCCAGCGCCAGCGCAATGTTGTCGGCGACGGTGAGCGTTTCGAACAGCGAGAAATGCTGGAACACCATGCCGATGCCCAGCCGCCGCGCCTGCGCGGGATTGCCGATAGTCACCGGCGCACCCTCCCAGGCGATCGTGCCGGCATCGGGTTTGACGACGCCGTAGATGATTTTCATCAGCGTCGACTTGCCGGCGCCGTTCTCGCCCAGCACCGCATGAATCTCGCCGGGGAGCACCGTCAGGCCGACGCCCTCGTTGGCGACCACCGATGGATAGATTTTGGTGATGCCGGCGAGTCGGAGGCGTGGCGTCATGAGCAGGATCAGCGGCGGGATCCGGATTGTGGCTCGAGCGACGGGCGACCGGCGAGCAACTCGCCACGAACCGCGCTTTCGCGCCGCGCCAGGATTTCCGCGGCCACGGCAATGGCGATGACGCCAGGCTCCTTGCTGCGCAGCGGCAAGGGTCCACCGGCGCCGATCGGACATACGACGCGGGCCATCCGCTCGAATCCGTCGTCGCGCGCGGCAAGGCGCTTCTCGAACTGGTTGCGCTTGGCCTTCGAGCCGATGAGTCCCAGATATTGCCAGTCGTCGCGCGTTAATGCCGACTCGACCAGGGAAAAATCCAGCGCGTGACTGTGTGTCATCACCACCACGCAGGCGCCGCGGGGCGCCTGAGCCAGTTCATCCTCCGGCGCATCGGTCAAGATCACCGTCGCGTTGGGCGGCACGGTGGAAGGAAAATCATCCGCGCGACCGTCGATCCAGCGCACCTGCGCCGGCAGGGTGCCCAGGACCTGCACCAACGCGCGGCCGACGTGGCCGTTGCCGAATACCAGCACGGTGAACGCGACGGGAAGGACGACCTGAACGAGCAGCGTCACGCTGCCCGCATGCGTCGAGTCGACCAGCATTGCGCCGCCGTTGCGCGTTTGCACCCGGGTGCGCGCGGCGGCGATAGCCAGTGAATCCAGTGCCGCGTTGCCTAGCGTGCCGGATACATCATCCATGGTCACCAGCAGCGGCAATCCCGGCCCGCCGGCGCCGCCGATGCGTTCGATGCGGGCGAAAGGTACTTGCGCCCGCAGACAGGCCTGCGCGGTCTCGACCCATTCACGTCCGGTGCTGTCGACCAGCGAAAATACCAGCGTCGCGACACCGCCGCAGCACTGTCCCAGCCGGGCGGCGAGCGGAAAGCGGACGACCCACGGCGCGGTGGGACCGGCATTGGCCAGCGCATCGCGCGCAATGCGAATCGCCTCGAATTCCAGATGGCCGCCGCCGATGGTGCCGGCGATTGTTTGCCCGCCAACCAGCATGGTCGTGCCGGCGTCGCGCGGCACCGAGCCGGAGGTCCGTGCGATGGTCACGGCGACGGCACGCTCGCCGCGCGCAAGACCACTCCCGAGCGCGTCGATCCATTCAGCCATTGGCGGTCCTCCGCTGGCGGAGTTCGGCAACGGCGGCGAGAATGCGCTCGTCGGTCGCCGGGGCGTCGAGGCGAGGCGTCAGACGCTGTTCGGCCACGCTGGCCACTGCGTCGCGCAACGCATGGAAGCCGGCGAGCGCCAGCATGAATGGCGGTTCACCCACCGCCTTGGAGCGGTGAATCGTGTCCTCGCAATTGGGCCGATCGAAGAAATCAACCCGGAAATGCGCAGGCACGTCGTGAGCGGTCGGTATCTTGTATGTCGACGGCGCATGGGTCTTCAACTCACCCTTGTCGTTCCACCACAGCTCTTCCTGCGCCAGCCAGCCCCAGCCCTGGACAAAGCCGCCCTCGATCTGCCCGCGATCGAGCGCCGGATTCAGCGACTTGCCGACGTCGTGCAGGATATCGACGGCCAGCAGTCGATGTTCGCCGGTCAGCGTGTCGATCGCCACCTCGGCGACCGCGGCGCCGTAAGCGTAGTAGAAGAACGGGCGGCCGGTCAGCGTCTTGCGGTCGTAGTGGATCTTCGGCGTCGCATAGAATCCGGTGGCCGAGAGTTGCACGCGGGCCATGTAGGCCATGCGCGCGAACTCGGCGAAGGGCAGCGTCCTGTCCCCTGCGACGACCACGCCGTCGTGGATCTCGACGATCTGCGGATCGCAGTCGAACTTGCGCGCCGCGAATGCCACCAGCCGCTCGCGCAACGTGCGCGCCGCATTGCGTGCGGCCATGCCGTTCAGGTCGCTGCCGGACGACGCTGCGGTCGGCGATGCATTGGGGACCTTGCTGGTGTCCGACGCGGATACCCGCACCGCTGCCAGCGGCACGCCCAGTTCCTGCGCGACGACCTGCGCGACCTTGGTGAACAGCCCCTGGCCCATTTCCGTGCCGCCGTGGTTGAGCAGCAGCGTGCCGTCGTTGTATAGGTGCAGCAGCGCGCCGGCCTGGTTGTAGTGCGTCGCGGTGAACGAGATGCCGAACTTGACCGGGGTCAGCGCGATGCCGCGCTTGATCACCGGACTCGTGCCGTTCCACTGCGCGATCTCGGCGCGGCGGGCGCGGTATCGGGACGATTGCTCCAGCTGCGCGATGATCTCGGGCGCGATATTGTCCTCGATGGTCATGCCGAAAGGCGTGACGTTGCGCGTCGTTGTCCCGTACAGGTTGGCGATGCGCACATCGAGCGGGTCGCGTCCCAGCGTGCGCGCGACTTCATCCAGCACATGCTCGATCGCGTACATGCCCTGCGGACCGCCGAAGCCGCGAAACGCGGTATCCGAGACGGTATTGGTCTTGCAGCGGAAGCTGTGCAGCGCCACGTCTGGAAGCCAGTAGGCGTTGTCGGAGTGAAACACCGCGCGGTCGTTCACGGGGCCCGACAGGTCGGCGGAAAATCCACAGCGTGACGCCAGCGTGAGATCGAGTCCGAGAACGCGGCCGTCATCGTCGAAACCGACGTCGAAGGCGTAGGAAAAGGCGTGGCGCTTGCCGGTCGAGCGCATGTCGTCATCGCGGTCCAGGCGCAGCTTGGCCGCACGTCCGGTCCGGTGCGCGATGATCGCCGCCGCGCAGGCGAACAGCGACATCTGCGTTTCCTTGCCGCCGAAGCCGCCGCCCATGCGCCGGCATTCGACCACGACATCGTGCGCGGCGATCCCGAGCGCGTGCGCGACCATGTGCTGGACCTCGCCCGGATGCTGCGTCGACGTGAAAATCTGCATGCCGCCGTGCTCGCGGGGAGTCGCCAGGGCAATCTGGCCTTCCAGATAAAAGTGATCCTGACCGCCGGCGTGCATGCTTCCCTGCAGGCGGTGCGGCGCGCGCGCCAGCGCGGCAGTGGCGTCGCCACGAACGACATGTACCGGCGGCAGCACGAAGGACTGCGCGGCCAGCGCCTGGTCGATGGTCAGGATTGCCGGCAGCGGCTCGAGGTCGAAGCGGGCAAGCCTCGCCGCGCGCCGCGCAGTGTTCACGTCGGTCGCCGCCACCGCGAAAACCGGCTGGCCGGCGAACTCGACGAGGTCGTAGGCAAAGATCGGGTCGTCGTGCGCGATCGGACCGACATCGTTGACGCCGGGAATGTCGGCCGCGGTGATGACATCGATGACACCGGGTGTTGCACGTACCGCTGCGAGGTCGAGGCCCTTGAGTCTGCCGTGCGCGATGGGACTCACGCCGAGCGCCAGGTGCAGCGTATCGCGCGGCTCGGGCAGGTCGTCGGTGTAGCGCGCTGATCCGCAGACATGCAACGACGCCGAGTCGTGCGGCGCGGGCGCGCCGGCAATGGCCGTTGAATCACCGGCAACGCCGGCGCCAGCGCGCGGATGCGGCGCGTTCATCGACTCAGGACCGCCGCATCGATGGAAATCTGCTCGACGCGGGTCGGATACGCGACGCCGGCCGTTTCCAGCCGGAAGCGGTGGAGCAGGTTGACGAGCACCCGGCGCCGATAGTCGGCCGACGCGCGCATATCGCCAATGGGCGTGAATTCGTCGGCGAGCGTCTGCATCGCCTCTGCCGCCGTTGCGTCGTCCCACGATCGGCCAGCAAGCGCCGCTTCGGTCGCGGTCGCGCGAATCGGTGTCGCCGCCACGCCGCCGCAGCCGATGCGGGCCGAGACGATGCGTTTGCCATCCTGCACCAGCGCGAAACACACGAACACCGCAGAGATGTCCTGGTCATAGCGCTTGCTGATCTTGTAGGCCCTAAGCAACTGCTGCGGCAGCCGTCGCGGCACGCGCAGCGAGGCGATGAATTCTCCCGGTTGCAACGCGGTCTTCTGGTAACCGAGATAGAGCGACTCGACCGGCATCTCGCGGGTCGTCGCGCCGCGGCGCAGGACCGCGGTGGCGCCGAGCGCCATCAGCACCGGCATGGAATCGCCGATCGGGGAGCCGTTGGCGACGTTGCCGCCTAGCGTGCCGCTGTTGCGGATCGGCACCGAGGCGAAGCGCGCCCAGACCTCGGCGAGCTCCGGCCATTCACCTTCCAGCGCGGCGAACGCGTCGGTCAGCGTCGCGGCTGCGCCGATTTCCAGATGCGTGGCGGTCGCGCGGATTTCCCGCAGCTCGGCCACGTCCGCCGTGTACACGATATCGCCGACGTCGCGCTGGTGCTTGGTGATCCACAGGCCGACATCGGTGGCGCCGGCGACGATGCGCGCCTCGGGATGCTCGGTGAGGATCGCGGCGAGTTCGTCGGCGGTCCTCGGCGACCACCAGCGCCGCCCCTGTGCCGCATAGTCGACACCATCACGCGGCGCAAGCGCGGCGAGCTGCGCAAGCAGCCGCATTTCGGCGTCCTCGTCGCGACTGCCGTCGGCGGCGATGCCGCCACGCCAGCCCGCCTGCGCAGGTGATGGAGAAACGTCGTACATCGCCACCGCCGCATCGATGATCGGCCGATAACCGGTGCAGCGGCACAGGTTTCCCGACAACGCATTTTCGATCCGGGCGCGATCCGGGCGAAAGGCATTCTTGTACAGACCGAACAGGCTCATCGCGAATCCTGGCGTGCAGAAGCCGCATTGCGAGCCGTGAAAATCGACCAGCGCCCGCTGCGCAGGGTGCAGCGTTCCGTCCTCGAAGCGCAGCGACTCCACGGTGAATACGCCCTTGCCGGCCACCGAGGGCAGCAGTCGGATGCAGGCGTTGACCGGCTTCCAGGCGAGGCGCCGGCCGCCATCGACCGGCTCGGCGATGACGACGGTGCATGCGCCGCAATCGCCTTCCGCGCAGCCCTCCTTGGTGCCCGCGAGCCCGCGCTGCTCGCGCAGGTATTCGAGCAGCGTGGTCTGCGGTGCGACGCCGGCAACGGTCGCCGGCTCGCCGTTGAGCAGAAAGCGGATCGCCGCATTGTTCGACTTGGATGGTGGCGTGGTCATGGCCGTCTATTGTGCCGAATCTGGGTCTCCGGGCGGTCCGCCATCCTCGCCCCGGTGTTCGACATTGTCAAAGCGTGGGCGCGGAAAGATCGGTCTGCAAAGTGGAGGCTGCCTTGGTTTGCCGTTATGATGGGTGTTGTCCGACCAGCCCTTGTTCAACCTGCCGGGCTTTGTTTCGCACGCCGGAGACTTCCATGTTTCAACTCGACTCGCACCCATCCGGGCGCCATTTTCTGCAGATTCCGGGGCCGACCAATGTACCCGACCGCGTGCTGCTGGCGATGGGACGGCCGACCATCGACCATCGCGGACCGGAATTCGCCCGTCTTACGCTGGAAATACTCGATGGCCTGAAACCGGTGTTCCAGACTACGGGCCCGATCGTGATCTATCCGGCGTCGGGGACCGGTGCCTGGGAGGCGGCACTGGTCAATACGCTGTCGCCGGGCGACCGTGTGCTGATGTTCGAGACCGGGCAGTTCGCATCGCTGTGGCGGGCGCTGGCCGAGAAGCTCGGCCTGGTGGTGGACTTCGTTCCCGGCGACTGGCGCAGCGGTGTCGACGCGGCCGTGGTCGAGGCGAAGCTCGCCGAAGATCGGGCGCATGCCGTCAAGGCGGTGCTCGTCGTCCACAACGAGACGTCGACCGGGGTCACCTCACGCATTCCCGCGATCCGGCAGGCGATCGACCGGGCCAGTCATTCGGCGCTGCTGATGGTCGATACCATTTCGTCGCTGGGCTCGATCGACTATCGCCATGGCGAATGGGGCGTCGACGTCACCGTGGCCGGATCGCAGAAGGGTCTGATGCTGCCGCCGGGACTGTCGTTCAACGCGGTCAGCGACAAGGCGCTCGTCGCCAGCAAGCAGGCGCGGTTGCCACGGGCCTACTGGCGCTGGGACGAAACCATCGCCGCGAATCGCCAGGGCTATTTTCCGTCGACCCCGGCCACGAATCTTCTCTATGGCCTGCACGAGGCACTGGCGATGCTGCGCGAGGAAGGGCTGCCGGCGGTGTTCGCGCGCCACCAACGCCACGCTGAAGCGACGCGGCGCGCCGTACGCGGCTGGGGACTCGAGGTGCTGTGCCGCAACGAAAACGAATACAGCGGCGCGCTCACGGCGGTGCTGATGCCCGAGGGCCACGATGCCGACGCGTTCCGGCGCGAGGTGCTGGCGCGATTCGACATGTCGCTGGGCACGGGACTGGGCAAGCTCGCCGGCCGGGTGTTCCGCATTGGCCACCTCGGCTATTTCAACGACCTGATGCTGTGCGGAACGTTGTGCGGCGTCGAAATGGGTCTCGCGCAATGCGCGGTCCCGCACGGCAGGAACGGCGTCGCAGAGGCGCTGACGTATTTGCGGGAAAGCGGCGAATCGACCGCGACGACGGCGCAAAAACGCGCCGCCTGACCGCTGATCACTTCGAAACCTTTGATGGAGGAGAATCCCATGAATCACTGCAAATCTTTCGCCAGACGTCTTACGGTGCTGCGGATGTTCGCTGCCGCGGCCTGCGGCGCGCTGCTGCTCAACGCTGCTCCCGTGCTGGCGCAGACCGAGGTCAAGCTGGGCCACGTCGGCGAACCCGGTTCGCTGTTCCAGAAAAGCGCCGACGAATTCGCCAAGCGCGCCAATGCCAAGCTCGGCAACAAGGCCAAGGTCGTCGTCTACGGGTCGAGCCAGCTCGGCGGCGACGCCGAGATGTTGCAGAAGCTGAAGCTCGGCACGCTGGACATGGCCTTGCCTTCCACGGTGATGAGTTCGCAGGTCGACCTGTTCGGCATCTTCGAGATGCCGTATATCGTCAAGGACCGCAATCACATGGGTCGCATCGAAAAAGAAGTGTTCTGGACCAAGCTGGCGCCCGAAGCGGAAAAGAAGGGCCTGAAGGTGGTCGCGGTCTGGGAGAACGGCGTGCGTCACATCACCAACAACAAGCGGCCGATCAATTCACCCGCCGATCTGGCCGGCATCAAGCTGCGCACTCCGGCAGGCAAGTGGCGGGTAAAGATGTTCCAGGCCTACGGTGCGAATCCAAGCCCGATGAAATTCTCGGAACTGTTCACGGCGCTGCAGACCGGCGTCATGGATGGCCAGGAGAATCCGTTCACGCAGATCTATTCGGCCAAGCTGCAGGAAGTGCAGAAATACCTGTCGCTGTCGGGACACGTCTACACGCCCGCGTACCTGACGGTTGGCAAGACCAAGTGGGAAGCGCTGCCGCCGGACGTGCGCAAGATACTCGAGGAGACGGCGAAGGAGACGCAGGCCTACGTGTACGAGCAGGCGATCAAGGATGAGAGCGAACTGCTTGGAAAGCTCAAGCAGGCCGGCATGCAGGTGAACGAGGTCGACAAGAACGCATTCATCAACGCCAGCAAGCCGATCTACGAGGAATTCGGCAAGGAAGTGCCGGGCGCAAAGGAAGCGATCGATCGCGCTGTCGCACTCGGAAAGTAGCGGTATGCCGAAACAGCAAGACGGCGCGGCGTCGGTCGCGCCGGTGGCCGTGGCGCTGCGGCGATTCCGCGAGCGCTACGGCCATTTGCTCGAATGGGTGGTCGGCGGATTGATGGTCGTCCTGTTCGTCGAGGTGACCCTGGGCGTGGTGTTCCGCGCGCTCGGACATTCGCTGATCTGGTATGACGAAGTCGCGTCGGCGTTGCTTGCCTGGCTCACGTTCTACGGGTCGGCGCTGGCGTCGGTGAAACGCGCGCACATCGGCTGCCCGGAACTCGTCGACGCAATGCCCTGGCCCGCACGCCGGATCGTCAACATCCTGGCGCAACTGGTGGTGATCGCGTTCTTCATCGTTCTCGGCTCGGTCGGTGTAACCAACATGCCGATGCTCTCCGGCGACTCGATGGTGAGCCTGCCCTGGATTCCGATGAACATCGTGCAATCGGTCATTCCGATTTCGGCGGCGCTGATCGTGATCGCGGAATTCACGCATCTGCTTGATCTCCTCATCGCCACCGCACCGCAGAAGTCCTCCGGCGATTCCGCGTTGGCCGATGGCCTCCATTGACTCCCGGATGCGCGAAGTGAATTCGGCCGCAAGCGTGGGGGTCCTGCTGCCATGAGCATCATGCTGGGGTTGTTTGCCTCCGTGCTTGCATTGGTACTTCTGAACGTGCCGATCGCCGTGGCGCTGGGCGTGGTCGCGCTGATCGCCATGGTGATGACGCACGGCATGACTATCCTGCCCAACCTTTCCGTCGTTGCCTACAACGGCGCAACGAGTTTTCCGCTGCTCGCCATACCGCTGTTCATCCTGGCCGGCGCGATCATGAACGCGTCGGGCATCTCGCGCCGGTTGATCGCCTTCGCCTCCGCGGTGTTCGGCTGGATCCGCGGCGGCCTGGCGCACGTGTCCATCGGCTCGTCGCTGTTCTTCGCCGAGATCTCCGGTTCGGCGGTCGCCGACGTCGCGGCACTGGGCTCGATCCTGATTCCCGGCATGAAGGCCAAGGGCTATCCGGCGCCCTTTGCCGCGGCGGTCATGTCGTCGTCGGCGACGCTGGCGGTGATCATTCCGCCGTCGATTCCGATGATCCTGTATGCCGTGATGGCGGAGACGTCGGTGGTCCAGCTGTTCGTGGCGGGCATTGTTCCGGGTGTCCTCGGCGGTTTCGGCCTGATGGGGATGGCCTATGTCTTCGCCCGTCGCTATAACCTGCCGCGCGAGGCTGCGTTCTCCTGGCTGCGCGTCGGAAAGACCGCGCGCGAGGCGCTTTGGGCCTTCCTGCTGCCGATCATCATCCTCGGCGGCATTTTCGGCGGCGTGGTCACGGCCACCGAAGGCGCTGCGCTCGCGGTAGTGGCGGCATTGTTCGTCGGGCTGGTGATCTACCGCGAACTGGATTTGGACCACCTGCGCCAGGCCGTGCTCGAAGGCGGCGTGCAGACGGCGGTGGTCATGCTGCTGGTCGCCACCAGCGCGCTGCTCGGCACCTACCTGACCGAAGTGCAGGCGCCGCAGGCGCTGGCGCGCGGCGTCGCCGAAATCACCAGCAACAAGTGGATGGTGCTGGCGTTGCTCAATGTCCTGTTCCTGCTGCTCGGCATGTTCCTGCACTCGGCGGCGGCGATCATCCTGGTCGTGCCGGTGGTGATGCCGCTGGTCAAGGCGGTTGGCATCGACCCCGTGCACTTCGGGCTGATCGTGACCATCAATCTCGGCATCGGCCAGCAGACGCCACCAGTGGCCAGCGTGCTGATGGTGGCGAGTTCGATCGCCAAGGAGTCGGTCTGGGCCGTCTCGCGGGTCAACGTCTGGTTCATCATGGTGCTGGTCGCGGTGCTGTTGCTGGTCACCTATGTACCGGTGACCGGACTCGGGCTGGTCAACCTCTTCTATCGCTGAGTGCGGTGGGCGGAACTACTGCCATGGTCGATCTCATTGCCGTGAACCGTGAGGGACCGATTGCCACCGTCACGTTGAACCGGCCCGACAAGCTCAATGCGATGACCAGGCCGATGTGGCGGTCGCTGGGCGAACGTATCGGCGAACTCTCGGCCGACGACGACCTGCGCTGCATCATCGTCCGTGGGGCCGGCGAGAAGGCGTTCTCCCCAGGCAACGACATCGCCGAGTTCGCCACAGAACGTGCCAACAAGGCGCAGGCGATCGAGTACGGTGCGATCATGCACGCGACCGCGCTGGCGCTGGAGGATTGCCGGCACCCGCTGGTCGCGCAGATCCACGGCATCTGCGTTGGCGGTGGATTGGAGATCGCCGCGCTCTGTGACCTGCGCATTTGCGGCGCGTCGAGCCGCTTCGGCGCGCCGATCAAGAACCTGGGGCTGGTGATGGCCTACGCCGAGATGGCGCCGCTGGCGCGGCTGGTCGGAACGCCGGTCGTGCTGGAAATCCTGCTCGAAGGACGCATCTTCGATGCCGCCGAGGCGAAGGAAAAGGGCCTCGTAACCCGCGTGGTTCGCCGACGCCGACGTGGCCTCCGAGGCCATGGCCACCGCGCGTCGCATCGCCGACGGCGCGCCGCTGGCGGCACGCTGGCACAAGCGCTTCGCGCGACGCCTCGCCGACCCGCGGCCCTTGACGAGCGCCGAAACCGACGAGTGTTTCGACTGCTTCGACACCGAGGATTTCCGCATCGGCTACGCGGCCTTCCTCGCCAAACAAAAGCCGCGCTTTACCGGTCGATGACCACGCCTTCGCACACCGGTCCGCTGGCCGGCATGCGCGTGCTGGAACTGGCGCAGATCATGGCCGGCCCGACCTGCGGCGTGATGCTCGCCGACCTGGGCGCCGACGTCATCAAGGTCGAGAAGCTGCCCGGCGGCGACGACACGCGCAGCTACAGCGAGCCGCGCATCAACGGCGTATCCGCGCCCTTCCTGATGATGAACCGCAACAAGCGCGGCATCGCTCTGGATCTGAAGCAGCCGCAGGGCCGCGGAATCCTGCTGCGCCTGGTCCGCGGTGCCGACGCGCTGGTCGAGAATTTCCGCCGCGACACGCTGGCGAAACTCGGCCTGCCTTACGAGGTGCTGGCCGCGGAAAATCCCGCGCTAATTTACTGCTCGGTCACCGGTTTCGGCCGCGACGGGCCGCTGGCCGGGGACGGCGGCTTTGACCTGGTCGCGCAGGGTTTCGCCGGGCTGATGTCGATCACCGGCGAAGCGGGCGGCCCACCGGTGAAGAACGGCAATCCGGTGTCCGACATCAACGCCGGCATTCTCGCTGCGCTGGGCGTGGCCGCCGCCTACGCGCACCGGCTGAAGACCGGGCGGGGCCAGATCGTCGACACTTCGCTGATGGAGGCTGCGCTGCAGCAGACCTACTGGCATGCGGCCAGCTATTTCGCGACCGGCGAGTCGCCGGCTCCGCTCGGCTCGGCACACATTCTCACCGCACCCTACCAGGCGTTCACCGCCAGCGATGGCTACGTCAACATCGGCGGCGCAAACCAGTCCAATTGGGCACGCCTCACCGACGCGCTCGGCCACCCGGAATGGCGCGACGATCCGCGCTTTGCCGTCAACGCCGCGCGGATGGAACACCGCGACGAGCTGGTGCGAGTGATGAACGCGGTGCTGGTCAAGCGCACGCGCGCGCAGTGGCTCGAGGTTCTGGCCGCCGCCGGCGTCCCGGCGGGGCCGGTGCACCGGCTCGGCGAAGCGCTGGAACATCCGCAAACGCTGGCGCGCGGCATGGTCGTCGACCTCGTGCATCCGGAAGCGGGGGCGACCAAGGCGATCGGTTGTCCGGTCCACTTCTCCGCCACGCCGGCGCGAGTCGACCGCCCGGCGCCGCTGCTCGGCCAGCACACCCGCGAACTGCTGCGCGAATGCGATTACAGCGACGCGCAGATCGATGCCTTCGTCGCGGCGGGCGTGGTGGCGGAAAGCGCCCTGGCGACCAGCTGAAGCCCGGGGGGTTGCCTCCCAACATCTGGTGCCTGGCGGGGCAGCGTGGTGGCGCATCCCGACCGTTCGACCGGGTCGACGACCGACGTCGTTCGGCGGTCCTTACAAGAAAGATCGGTCTTTCTGGCATACACTCGCGAGGCGCCGAGATCGCCGGGGCTTGCCGCCCCCCATTCCCGACGACATCGTTTGATCACCGCGGCCGAAGGGAAATCGAATGAACCGGCGCGACACGATACTGGCATTCCTGGCAGTTGCCGTGCCGTCATTGTCGTTCGCCCAACCGGGCGGCAAGACCCATCGCGTCGGATTCCTCATCCCGCCGCGCGAAGCCGGAGGCCGTCCGCACCTCGACGCCTTCCGCGAGGGTTTGCGGGAATTCGGCTACATC
Organism: uncultured beta proteobacterium; assembly: GCA_963712105.1. GTDB lineage: Bacteria > Pseudomonadota > Gammaproteobacteria > Burkholderiales > Casimicrobiaceae > VBCG01. Next base: position 430,424 of record CAVQGR010000003.1, on the reverse strand, counting down.
GAAGGCAGGAACCTGATCATCGATTCCCGCTTCGCTGACGACGACATGGCGCGCCTGCCCGCACTTGCAGCCGAGTTGGTGCGCTTGAACCCGGACGTTATCGTCACTGCTTCTCCACCGGGGGTGCGCGCGGCGATGGCGGCGACCCGCACCATACCGATCGTGATCGGCGCGGTCTACGACCCGGTCGGCCAGGGTTTCGTCGCCAGCCTGGGGCGTCCCGGAGGCAACGTCACCGGATTGTCGGTGCAATACGAGGACACCATTCCGAAGCTTCTGGAATTGATCAGGGCGGTGGCGCCGGCCACGACGAAACTGGCGGTATTGAAAACCGTCGATCCGTCGCACGAAAATTTTCTGGCCAGGGTTTCGGCATTGGTGCACCCCTTGCAGATCCAGGTCGTGCCGGTCGAGGCCCGGGCGCCGCAGGAAATCGAGGGCGCATTCGCGAAAATCGGTGAAATGCGCGATGCGGCATTGATCGTGCTCCCGCACCCGCTGTTCAATACGCGCGCCGAAATCGTTGTCCGCCTTGCCGCATCGAAGCGGGTACCGGCAATCTATCCGTTTCGCAGCTACGCGGAGGCCGGAGGATTGATGAGCCTCGGCATCGATCTGTTGAATGCCTTCCGGCGCGCGGCCTATTTCGTGGATCGCATCCTCAAGGGGTCGAAACCGACCGAACTGCCCGTCGAGCAGCCGTCCAAGATCGACCTGGTCGTGAATCTGAAAGCCGCCAAGGCGCTTGGCATCACGATCCCTCAGTCACTGCTGTTGCGCGCGGACGAGGTGATTCAGTAATTGTGCTTTCCGGCTTGTAATGAGGACCTGAATGTGGCTACACAGGGATCTGGTGGGTTGGCTCAACGTGAATGTGCGCAGGGCGGGGACGCGAAACATCGCTGCCGACCACGCAAGCCGTCTTCCGGTTGAAGCCGGACAAGCCTCCATCGTCTCGCGCGGGTATTCTTCCATCGATGGGTGCCGGCGAGGTGCCCGATGCGAGGTCAGTCATGCAAGAAAATCATCGCTGGCTACGCTTCTACGGCAAGGTGCCGGCCAGCCTCGACTACCCGGAGATCACCCTCTACGAGGCGCTCGCCGCTACAGCGCGCCGCGTGCCATTGGCGGTCGCCTGGGACTTTTTCGGCACCCGGTCGAGCTATGCGCAACTGCTGACGCAGGTCGATCGTTGCGCAGCCGCGCTTGCCGCGGAGGGTCTGCGCGACGGCGATCGATTGCTCATCTCGATGCCCACCTCGCCGCAGGGGGTCATTGCCTTTTATGCGGCGAATCGATTGGGGGCATTGCCCGCGCTCATTCATCCGCTGTCGACCGCGCCCGAAATCACCCACTTCCTCGATGCAACCGGCGCTCGCATGGCGCTGACGCTCGACGCGTTCTACGGCCCGCTCGCGGCGGCCACACCGAAGCAGCCGCTGGAACGCATCATCATCGCCCGCATTCCAGAATACCTGTCGTCCGGCAAGCGCCTCGGATTCTGGTTGACCAAGGGACGGAAGATACCGAGGGTGCCGATCGATCCCCGCGTGCGCAACTGGGCGGCGCTGCTTGCGAACGCGCAAGGCGAGGCGCCCCGGGGAACTGCGACAACCACGTCGCCCGCGGCGATCCTTTTCTCGGGCGGAACCACAGGGCTGCCCAAAGGCATTGTGCTCACCAATCGCAACTTCATCGCGCAGGGCATGCAGGCCGCGGCGTGGTGCGGCATGGGCGAGAAGGATGCGATCCTCGCCATACTGCCGATTTTCCACGGTTTCGGTCTGGGGGTGTGCGTGAACGCCGCGTTCATGGCCGGCGGCAAGGTAATCCTGGTGCCGCAGTTCAGCGGGCAGATCGTGTCGAAGCTGCTGCGAACGCAGAAGCCGAATGTACTCGTAGGCGTGCCGACGCTGTTCGATGCGCTGGCCGCAGATCCGTCGCTTGCACGCGCGGACCTGTCCTGCCTGACCGCCTGCTTTAGCGGCGCCGATACGCTGCCGCGCTCGGTGAAGGAGCGGTTCGAGGCGCTGGTGGAGCGGGGTGGAGGGCGGGTGAAGCTGCTTGAGGGCTACGGTCTCACCGAGGCGGTCACCGGCATCATGGCCATGCCGCTGACGGAGTATCGGGAAGGTTCGATCGGCGTTCCTTTTCCCGACATGCGCGCGAAGATCGTGAAAACCGGCACGATGGAGGAGGTGCCGGTCGGCGAAGAGGGCGAAATCTGCATCGCGGGGCCGGCGGTGATGCGCGGCTACCTCGATGACGAGCAGGCAACGTCGCAGGCGCTCAAGGCGCACGCCGACGGAAGAATCTGGCTGCACACCGGCGACCTTGGACGCATGGACGCGGATGGATTTTTCTATTTCACCGTGCGGCAGAAGCGCATGATCAAGTCGTCGGGCTTCAACGTCTACCCGGCGCAGGTCGAGGCGGTGCTGCGCGAGCATCCGGATGTCACCGCGGCCTGCGTGATCGGCGTTCCCGATCCATTGCAGATCGAGCGCGTCAAGGCCTGCGTGGTGGCGCGCAATCCGGCGCGGGCAGGCGGGCATCTCGAACAGGCGCTGATCGCCCACTGCCATGAACGCCTGATCAAGTGGTCCTGTCCGCGCGAGGTCGAGTTCGTCGATGCGCTGCCATTGACCAAGGTCGGCAAGGTGGACTATCGCGAGCTGATGCGTCGCGATGCGACAAAGGAGAGTGTCTGAAATGCCTCCATCGACCATTCCCGCCCACGGCGGCGAGCGCGTTGCTGCGGCGCTGGCAGCCAACGGCGTGCGCTTCGTCTTCACGCTGTGTGGCGGTCACATATCACCCATCCTCGTGGCCGCCAAGCGGCGCGGCATTCGCATCGTCGACACCCGGGACGAGGTGACGGCGGTCTTCGCTGCCGACGCCGCCGCGCGACTCACCGGCACGCCGGGCGTCGCGGCAGTGACGGCCGGACCGGGTCTCACCAACACCATCACCGCACTCAAGAATGCGCAGCTGGCGCAGTCGCCGGTGGTCCTGATCGGCGGCGCGGCGCCCACTGCCCTGCAGGGACGGGGCGCGCTGCAGGACATCGACCAGAAGCGCCTGATGGCGCCGCATGTGAAGCTGGTGAAACAGGTGCGGCGCGTGGCCGAACTCGGTCCGGCGATGGAGGAGGCACTGGTGGTCGCCCGTGAAGGCGTGCCTGGTCCCGTCTTTGTCGAATGCCCGGTGGACCTGCTCTACGAGGAGAAACTCATCCGCGGCTGGTATGCCGACGCCGCCGGCAAGGGCAGCTCGTTTCCCGACCGGATGCTGCGTTGGTACCTGAACCGCCACGCGAACCGGATGTTCGCCGGCAGCGGTCTGCCGTATACGCCCGACGAAGTCGCCGTGACCGTGCCGGAAGCGGGCGAGCGTGCGCTGGCCGCAGCGGCCGAGGCGCTGCGCCGTGCCAGCCGGCCGCTGCTGGTGCTGGGCAGCCAGGCGATGGTCGAAGCCTCGGCCGCACCCGCTGTCGCGGCGGCGGCGAAGCGAATGGGCGTGCCGGTCTACCTGTCCGGCATGGCACGCGGCGCGCTTGGGCGCGCCGACGAATTACAGATGCGACACGCGCGAAGGAAGGCATTGCGCGAAGCGGACGTGGTGCTGCTTGCTGGGGTTCCCTGCGATTTTCGGCTGGACTACGGCAAGCACGTGCGGCGTTCGGCTACGCTCATCGCTGCCAACCGTTCCCGCAAGGACGCGCGCCTTAACCGCAGACCCACGATCGAGGCGATCGGCGATGCCGGTCGCTTCGTCGTGGAACTGGCGGAACGCCTGGGCGACCAGGCAAGGCGCGACGAGTGGATCCAAAGTCTCGCTGTGCGCGACGCGGAACGCGAACGCGAAATCGACACGCAGGCGGCGACCACCGGCGAGCAGGTGAACCCGGTGGCATTCTTCCGCGCGCTGGACAGGGCAGCGGGCGAGCGCGCGGTGTTCGTCGCCGACGGCGGCGACTTCGTCAGCACGGCGTCGTACATCCTGCGCCCACGCGGGCCGCTGGCGTGGCTCGATCCCGGCGCCTTCGGCACGCTCGGCGTCGGTGCGGGCTTCGCGCTCGGCGCCGCACTGGTCAGGCCGGACTCCGAAGTCTGGCTGGTCTGGGGCGATGGCGCCTGTGGCTACGGGCTGGCCGAATTCGATACCTTTGTCCGCCACGGCATCCCGGTGATCGCCGTCGTGGGCAACGATGCCGGCTGGACGCAGATCGCGCGCGAGCAGGTGAAGATGCTGGGCGACGACGTGGGCACGGTCCTCGGCCGCACCGCCTACCATGATGTAGCGAGGGGCTTCGGCGCGGAAGGCGTGGAAATTCGTCGTGGTGCCGACGTCGAGGCGGGACTCATGCAGGCCAGGCGGATTGCGATCTCCGGCAGGCCGGTTCTGGTGAACGTCTGGCTCGACAAGACCGACTTCAGGGAAGGGTCGATCTCGATGTAGGTGCGCGCACGCGGATGTGGCGTCCGGTCAATCGGTGAACGACCGGAAAGTCTCGATTTCGACGGGCCCGCCCAGCAATCCATCTTTTTCGCGACGCTGACGGAACGTGGCAAGGTGCGGCGCATCGCGGTGCAACTCGAACGCGGCTTCATCCGCGTACATCTCGTAGACCATGATGAGTTCGGGGTCCTTGGTCGAGCGGTGAAAACGGTAGACCAGACACCCCGGCTCGGCCTTTCGCACCACGACGGCCTGTTCGGCAAGCAATGCTGCCAGGGCGTCGCCCTTGCCCTTGGCTGCGCGCATTTTTGCAACTACCGTGAATACGTCGGTCATTGGAGAAGGCTCCTTTGCGTTGAACTCGCCTGATTCGGTTGGTGTTGTTGATCCTATGGCACCGCGGCAATCCAAATTATATTCACTTCCGATTTCGTTCGGCGCCACCAAAGCAAAGGGCCCCGTGCGGGGCCCTTGCCGTAACCGCCCAATTCAAACGCTTACTTGCCGCCGGAGGCCTTGGCGACGTCGGCGAGCAGCTTGTCGGAGCCCTTGTTGTGAACCGATGCCTTGATCAGGATGTCGGGCGGCAGCACGGTCTTGCCATAGTAGGCGGCGTTCCACTCGTCGGAAAGATTGACCAGCGTGCCGTCGAGGTTGAGGCCGCCGTAGACGCCCTTGGCGCGGGTGAAGCTGATGAGGTCGGCCGCGACGTTGGACTTCGCACCTGCGCCGACCGGACCGGCCGCGACGCTGGCGTCACCGCCCATCTTGAAGTTCGCTGCCAACAGCGAATTGAAGCCCTTGTCGGTCATCACCAGCGTGACCATTTCGGACACGGCCACGCCCGCCTGGAAACCGACGCTGGCGGTGGCCATCGTGTAGAACGACGGACCGACCCACTTGCCGCCTGCCTTCGCCACGACCAGCGCGCGACCGCCGGAGCCGCCGATTATGAAGCCCGCCTTGACGATTTCCGGGGCGATGATCACGGCCTTGGCGCGATGCATGTTCTGTTGCAGCCACTTCATTTCCGGGTCGCGCATGAAATTGCTCAGCGTCGCGTCGGCCTGGTTGACGAAATTCTGCTGTTCGGATTGCGCCTGCGCCGAAGTTGCGGTGAAGCCGAGCGCGGCAACCATCACCAGCGCGATCGAGGTCAGTCTTTGCCAAAATGTCTTCATTCCAATTCTCCTAGTTTGTCGTTCCGGTATGAGCCGGTCATTCCTCTTGCTGAAATGAGTCTGGCGATGACGTCAGCGGCGAAGCAACTCGATGCCGCTGCCAGATACTCGTACGCGGTCGCCGATGCGAAGCCCCGGCGCCGAAGTCTGCTGGACGGTTGCGTAGCTGCCGTCGTCGTAACGCACGCCTATGGTCCAGACCATGGTCGTGTTGCGGTCGGCGAGTTCCTTGCCGACGAAGCCACCGCCAACCGCGCCAACCACCGTCGCGACGGTCTTGCCGGTGCCGCCGCCGATCAGGCTACCGAGGCCGCCGCCGATCAGCGCGCCGCCGATGGCGCCGACGGTGCTGTCGACGTTCTGCACCGAGTGTTGCTGGATGGACTCGACGGTGCCGGTGCGCGCCGACGGCTGTTCGGATACCTGATAGGTGGGCGGGGTGTTGCAACCCGCAAGCAGCACCGCGGCGGCCAGCATGGCCAGCATCCGCCGGATGTTCGTTGCGTTCATCATCTTGGTGATCTCCTGGTCATGCACTTTGTCGATGCGTCTGCGCCGGGGGGTGCTGCCGGCTCACGCCACGGGCTTTCACGACGGTTAGTCAACGGCAATCGGATTCGGTTTCGTCACTGCGGAATCGAATAGAGCAGATACATTGCCGCCAGCAGGCCGGAGGGCCGGCCAAGCTTGCCCAGCCAGCTGGCGAAAATCGTCTCGATTTCGCCGCCCAGGTACACCTGCGTCAGTGCCTTGTTGACTTCGAGGCGCAGCGCCGAGTCATTGCGCGGCAGGGTCATCGCATAGGGTTCGAACGAGAGGTCCTCGGCGAGCAGCGCCAGCTTGGCCGGATCCTTGGCCTGCGCAGCAAGGCCGATCAGCTTGATCTTGTCGCCGGCCAGCGCATCCACGCTGCCCGATTCGAGCATCGCCATGCCTTCCGTCGCATCGCCGATCTGCACGACGGTCGCATTGACCAGGCGCTGCTGGAACGCATCCTTGAGCCGGACCTCGGTCGTCGTTCCGCGTTGCACGGCGACCTTGCGGCCACCCAGATCGGTGATCTTGTTGACCGGGGAATCGGCCTTGACCAGGAAGCCGCCGCCATCGACGAAAATTAGGTTCGAGAAGTCCACATTCGCCAGTCGCGTCTGAGTCTGCGTCGTGTTGGCGCACTCCAGATCGGCGCGTCCGCTTGCGACCATCTGCAGGCGTTCGGCGACCGGGCCCACCAGCCAGTTGACCTTGAGGTTCGGCTCGCCGACCGCGCGACCGATCTGCGCGATCACCCGCTTGCACAGGTCGATCGAATAGCCTGCCGGTTGGTTATCGGGGCCGATGAAGGAAAACGGCAGGGAATCGCCGGAAAAGGCGACGTTGATGGCCTTCGCGGCCTTGATCTTGCCCAGCGTATTGGGTCCGGTCTGGGCCTGTGCGGAGCCGGCCGCGGCCAGCATGGCGGCGAGCAAAATGGTCAGGAGTTTAGGCACGGGTTGACCTCGAAGAATGGATGGCGGAAGTACTTGTTCCGCGAGTACATCTGCGGGAACAAGCTAACAATTTTACCATTTTCCTAATGGCTCCGCGATTGGACGCCGCAGGAAGCGCGAAAGGGTCCCCGACCCCATGCTAAACTCGCCGCGGACTTCGGCAGCCGGTTGCAAACCGCTTTTTCCATCGCCCCGATGAAACTCCTTCGCTCGATTGCCGTCAGCATCGTCGCCGTGGGCCTCGCAGGTCCAGTCGCCGCCGCCTCGCCGACGCTCGACCGCATCAAGGCCACCGGCAAGGTCACCTTCGGCTATCGGGACAATGCCCCCCCTTTCTCGGCGCGCCAGCGCGATGGACGCGTGCGCGGCTACTCGGTCGAGTTGTGCGAGAAGATCGCCGCGGCGATCGGCGGGAAGCTCGGACTGCCCAGGTTGACAGTGGAATGGCTGCCGGTGGACAGTGACACACGCATCAGCGACGTGGTCGCCGGAAAAATCGATGCCGAATGCGGCACGACCACCATGACGCTGGCACGCCGCGAGCTGGTCGACTTCAGCCTGCCGATCTTCGTCGACGGCGGCAGTGCGCTGGTGCACACCAAACACAAGCGGGCAACGATCGCCGAACTCGCCGATACGCGGATTGCGGTGATTTCCGGCACGACCACGGAAGCGGCCTTGCGGCGCACGCTTGCCGTGCAGGGGATCAAGGCAGAACTCGTGCCGGTCAAGGACGGCAGCGAAGGCATTGCGGCCATCCGGTCCGGCAAGGTACACGCCTATGCCTCGGATCGCATGTTGCTGGCGCAGCTGAAGGACGCCGATCCCGCGGGCGCGGAGCTCGAGTTCCTGCGCAATGATTTCTCGTACGAGCCCTACGCGCTGGTGCTGCCGCGCGGCGATGCGGATTTTCGCCTGCTGGTCGACCGGACCCTGACGGCACTTTACAAATCCGGCGACATCGATCCCATCTTCATTCGCTGGCTGGCGCCCTACGGCAGTCCGGGTCCGCTGCTCAACGCGATGTTCTACCTGAATATGTTGCCGGAGTGAGCGTGCGAGCGCATTGCCTCATTGTTCTGGCCGCCGGTATCATTTCCGGGCTGGTGGCGGCGCAGGGCGCGCTGCCTCCGGTGCCGAACGAACCCTGTGGCAACTGCGGCGTGATCAAGGCGATCGACCAGACGGTGGAGCGTCAGGAGTGGACTCCCCTTGGCGCGGTATCGCCGGGGACGACGGGCGTGGGGGGACTGGGCGGATTGTCGGGAGCCTCGACGCAGATGTCCTTCGGGCCGGGATTCTCCAACCGGGGCTTGGTCGTGATCGGAGCGGCGGGTGGGGCGGTCTATTCGCAAAAGCCCAACGAGTACCGCCGGACCGTCTGGGAAGTCACCGTCAAGCTGGACAGCGGACCGACGCAGGTGGTCCGGATGAAATACGAGCCGTTGCTCGTTCAGGAGGGAGATCGCGTGCGCGTTTCCGGCAACAACGTCGAACTGGTCAACCCCTAGGTTCACCCCAGGTGGCCCCATGAGCGCGGCGGCCCTTGCGATTTCCGAGTCTGCGGACGGAAGGCGGATTCTCGCGCTGTCCGGTCGTCTCGACGCCGACACCATTCCGGCGATTTGGCGTGACGCACGGCGTGCGCTGGACGATGCTGGCGCCGCTCCGGTGACCGTCGATGCAGGCGCCGTCGATTACTGCGACGGTGCGGGCGTGGCGCTGCTGATCGATCTGTTGCGCCAACAGCGACAGGCGCCGGTTGAGGTCACCAATCTCCGGCCCGCGTTCGAAACGCTGTTGAAGCAGTTCGATCCGCAGGGGCTGATGCACGATCTTGACCCCGAGCCCCCGCGCCTGCCGGCCGTGGAGGAAATCGGGCGCGCGGCGGCGAATCTGGGACGCGACGTGCGGACGCAGATCGAGTTTATCGGCGAGACCGCCTCGGCGATGCTCTATGCGATCCGCCACCCTGCGAGCGTGCGCTGGCGCGACGTCTGGCGCATCTGCGAGCAGGTGGGTGTCGATGCACTGCCCATCGTCACGCTGATTTGCTTCCTCCTCGGAATGATTCTCGCGTTCCAGTCGGCGGTGCCGATGAAACGTTTCGGCGCAGAGATTTTCGTCGCCGACCTGATCGGCCTGGCGATGCTGCGCGAACTGGGACCGCTGATGACGGCGATCCTGCTGGCCGGTCGGTCTGGCGCCGCGTTTGCCGCCGAGATCGGCACGATGCGGGTCAATCAGGAGGTCGATGCGCTGACCACCATGGGACTGAACCCGGTTCGTTTCCTGGTCACGCCGCGAATCATCGCCGCGCTGCTGATGACGCCGCTGCTCACGCTGTTCGCCAATCTGGCGGGCCTCATCGGCGGGGCGCTGACCATGCTCTCGTTTTCGATCCCCTTCGTCACTTTTCTGAAGGAAGTGGACACCGCGGTCACCTTCAACGATTTCCTGGCTGGATTCGTGAAAACCTTCGTGTTCGCGGTGCTGGTCGCCGGGGTCGGCTGCCTGCGCGGCCTGCAGACGCAAGCCGGGGCATCGGCCGTCGGTGATTCGGCGACGCGCGCCGTGGTGACCGGAATCATCCTGCTGGTCGTCGTCGACGGCGTGTTTGCGTTCGCCTATTATCTGCTCGATTTCTGACATGCCGGACAACGACGAAGCGATCATCCGGGTCCAGGCCCTCGACGCCGGCTACGACGGCAAAGCGATCCAGCTCGACGTCAACTTCGATGTCCGGCGCGGCGAGGTGTTCGGCATCCTGGGCGGGTCCGGCTGCGGCAAGAGCACGATCATGAAGCACATGATCGGACTCAATCCGCCGGTTCGCGGCAGCGTACTGATCGGCGGCGACGACATCGTCGGCGCCGACGGCGACCTGCTGGAATCGATCCAGCGGCGCTTCGGCGTCATGTACCAGTCCGGAGCGCTGTTCGGGTCGATGACCTTGCTGGAGAACACCCGGCTGCCGCTGGAGGCCTACACAACGCTGCCACGCGAGGCGATCGACCTGATCGCGCGGATGAAGCTTGCGCTGGTCGGCCTGGTCGCGTTCACCGGCCACCTGCCGGCCGAGATCTCGGGCGGCATGCAGAAGCGCGCCGGGATCGCGCGGGCGATGGCACTCGACCCGGCGATACTCTTCCTGGACGAGCCGTCTTCCGGGCTCGACCCGATCACCTCCGCATCGCTCGACGAGACCATCCGCAAGCTTTCCCGCAGCCTGGGCGTCACCTTCGTGATCGTCACCCACGACCTGGCGAGCGTTTTCAACGTCGTTGATCGGGTGATCCTCCTGGAACGCCGCGCCAAAGGTATTATCGCGGAAGGGGATCCCAGAAAACTGCGCGACGAAAGCACGGACCCGCGGGTGCGGGCCTTCTTCCGACGCGAGCCGGAGACGGCAGCGGCATGACGGGCGAGGCAACATGAGTCTAAAGGCCAACTACTTCAAGCTCGGCATGTTCGTCATCGGCGCGGTCGTCGCCGGGGCGATGCTGATCATCGTTGTTGGTTCCGGCCGCTGGTTCCAGCCGCGCATCACCATCGAGACCTATTTCAACGAGTCCGTGCAGGGACTCGACATCGGTTCGAAGGTCAAGTACCGCGGCGTGGTGATCGGTGACGTCACCAAGATCTCGTTCACCTATGTGACCTATCAGCAAGACAAGCCGATGAAGGACCGGCTGCGCTACGTGATGGTGCAGGCGCAGTTGCAGCCGCGTCTCCTCGGCGGCAGGGCGGCCGCGGGCGACATCACCAGTCCAGAAAACGCGAAGATCGAGGCGGAGCGTGGTCTGCGCGCCCGGCTCGCGCCGCAGGGCATCACCGGAACCAGCTACCTCGAGATCGACTACATCGAGCCACCGCCGCCCGAACTGACCATCGACTGGGCACCCGAGAATCCGTACATTCCCAGTTCCCCATCGACGGTGCTGCAGTTCGTCAACGCCGCGACCGAGATCATCGAACGGCTGCACCAGCTCGACATCGAGGGCATGGTGAGCAACCTGAACAAGATGCTGGTCACCTTCAACGATCGTGTCGCTGCCATCGACACCAGGCAGATTTCCGAGCAGACCAACCGGACGCTGGTCAAGATCGAGTCGACGCTCGACAATCTGCAGGCGAAGAAGGTCTCCGACGAAATGACCGGTCTGCTCGCCGACCTGCGCCAGTCGAATGCCGAGTTGCGCAAGACGCTCGCCAACCCGGCATGGCAGAAATTGCCGGAGGATGCCTCGGCGGCAATGTCCAGCGTCAAGGACTTGGTATCCGACCCGCGCCTGTCGAAGACCCTGGGCTCGATGGAGCGTTCGATGAGCCGCATCGACCGCATGCTGGGCGGCGGCGAGGCCGACCTCGCCACGACCATCGAAAACCTGCGCCAGATCACCGACAATCTGCGCGACCTGACCGCAGATACCAAACGCTATCCCGCCAACGTGATCTTCGGGGTCCCGCCGCCCCCATTGGAGCGCAAGCCATGAACGCGACCTCCCGCCGAATCTTCCGCGCCGCGGTGCGGGTGGCCGCGATCGCGGGCCTCGCGACACTCGCCGCCTGCAGTTTCACCAGACCGGCGCCGGTCAAGGGGACCTATCTGCTCGAGCCCGCCGCGCCCGCGCCGGTTGCCCGCATGCAGGCCGGCACGCTGCGCATCGGCGTGGTCACCGTCGGCGCACCGTTTCGCGGGCGCTCGTTCATCGTGCGCGAGTCCGAGTCCAAATACGAATCGGACTTCTATCACGAATTCCTGGTCGCCCCCGCTGCGAATATCGCGGAGGTGACTGCGCGTGCGCTGACTGCGGGCCGGGTCTTCGGGTCGGTCATTCCCAATGGCGTCGCAGCGGACGCGGATTGGGTGCTCGATGCCTTTGTCGGCGCCTTGTACGCCGATGCGCGTGACTCCGCCAAGCCGGCCGCGGTGACGCAGGTCACCTACTATCTATCGCGCGGCAGCGGCGGATCCGCAGTTCCCGTCTGGTGGCGAGCCTACGAGCGACGGGAATCGCTCGGGTCGTCGAGCGCGCCGGCCTTCGTCGCCGCGCAGAATGCCGCGCTGTCGTCGATCATGGCCGAACTGGCGCAGGACCTGTCCAAGGCGCAATTGCCGACCAAGTAAGCGACAGTCGCGGTCAGAACACCGGCTGAGGCGAAAGCAGGCCGTCGACCGGGACCGGCGTGCCGCCAGTGGTGAGCGCGTCGGCCCTGGTGACCCAACCACCTCCCATCGCCTTGTAGACGTTCGCAGCCGACGCAAACACCGATCCGCGTACCGAGGCGAGCGTGAGTTCGGCCGGGAACAGCGCCTGCTCGGCCTACAGCACCGTCGAGTAGGGCGAGTATCCGGCATCGTACTGCAGCCGGGCCAGGTAGACGTATTCCTTGAGCGCCTTGACCAGTCGAATCTGCGCAGCCAGCTGCTCCTGCAGCTTGGAATTCACCACCAGCGCGTTGTCGACGTCGCCGAACGCGTTCTGGATCGACAGCCGGTAGTTGAGCAGCGCCGCGGCATTCGCGGCCTCCGCCTGCGCCACCTGTCCACTGACCGCGCCGAAGGTGAAGATCGGCCCGGTGAACTGGCCGGCGTAGTTCCAGATTCGCGCCGGGCCCGAGAACAGCTTCGACAGGTCAGCGCTGGCCCCACCGAACGCGCCGGTCAGCGAGATGACGGGAAAGTGCAGCGCCTTGGCCGCGCCGACCTGCGCGTTGGCGGCGATCAGCGCCTGTTCCGCCTGCAGCAGGTCCGGCCGACGCGTCAGCAGTTCGGAGGGCACACCTGCGGGGACGCTTGGCAGCGTCAGCGCCTCGATCGACTTGCCGCGCGCAATTGGTCCGGGGTCGCGGCCGATCAGGATGGACAGCGCCGTCTGCGTCTGCGCGATCTGCGACTCGATCAGCGGAATCTGCGCCGCCGCGGTCTCGTACTGTGACTGGGACTGTGCGACGGTCATCTGCGAAATCTGTCCGTACTGGAGTTGCAGCTTGAACAGCCGCACCGACTCGGCATAGGTGGCGAGCGTATCCCTGGCGATCACCAGTTGCGCATCGAAACTGCGCAGCTGAAGGTAGTTGGTCGCAACCGACGCCACCAGCGTGAGGACGATGCCGCGGCGTGCTTCGTCGGTGGCGAGCACATTGGCGCGCGCAGCCTCGGCGGTGCGCCGGATGCGGCCCAAGAGGTCGATTTCCAAACTCACCGACAGCGCGGCCGTGTAGGCGTTCTGTGGGTTGGAGATCAGTTCGATCGGCAACCGCACGGCGCCCGCCTCGGTGGAGCGGGTCCTTTCGCCGACGCCTCCGTAGCCCAGCTGCGGAAACAGCGGCGAGCGCGACTGCGTGAATACCGCGGCGGCCTGTTCGACATTGGCCGCGGCGATCTTCACATTCATATTGTTGGCCAGCGCCTCGTCGATCAGTGCATCGAGTACCGGAGCGCCGAACTGACGCCACCATTGGGTATCCGAGGTGTTGGTCGCGCTGCGCGTCTCGTATTGGAAAGCAGGCGGCGCGACGACCTCCGTACGCTGGTAGTCCGGCCCGACCATGCAGCCGGCGAGCAACAGCGCGTCGAATCCCCCGAGGATGCGGGCGCGCATTTCAGTTGCCCTCGCCCGGCGCAGGCGCGGACCGGCTCGCGGCGGCAGATTGCACCGACGCAGTCGCTGCGGTCGCACTGGCAACCGCCCTGGCCTTTTCCGCCTTGCGTTCGCCGAGGCGATCGAAAATGTAGAAGAACAACGGCACATAGAGCATCGCCAGCGTCGTCTCGCCCAGCATGCCGCCGATGATGCCGGTGCCGATCGAATGCCGCGCGTTGGCACCCGCGCCCAGCGCGATGGCAAGCGGCAGGCAGCCGATGGCGAAGGCAAGTGAAGTCATGATGATCGGTCGAAGGCGCTGCTCGCCGGCCAGGACCGTCGCTTCCATGATCGACTTGCCTTGCTTGCGGAATTCGACGGCCGCGGAGACGCGCAACACCGCGTTCTTGGCGCCCAGTCCGATCAGCACCAGCAGGCCGATCTGGAAATACACGTCGTTCTCCAGTCCGCGCAGATGGTTGGTCAGCAGCGCGCCCAGGATGCCGAAGGGCACTGCGGTCATCACCGCGGCCGGCAGCGTCCAGGATTCGTACTGCGCCGCCAGCACCAGAAAAACGATGACCAGCCCGAACAGGAAGGCGATGGACGAGGTGCCGCCCGATTGTTTTTCGGAGTAAGCGAGCCCGGACCACGCGAGCGTGTATCCGGGCGGAAGCGATTCCTTCGCCACCGCCTCCAGGTGGCGATCGCGTCCCCCGAGCTGTGCCCGGCGGACGCGCTGCCGATGATCTTGGCCGCGGTGAAGCCGTTGAAGTGCGGCAGCAGGTCGGGGCCGGTGGTCCAGGACGTCTTGACCACCGACGACAGCGGCACCATCTGGTTGTTGTTGTTGCGCGTATACAGCCGGGTCAGGTCTTCCGGGTGCTGCCGGTAGCGCGCGTCCGACTGGATGATGACCCACCAGACGTGGCTGAACAGGTTGTACTGGCTCGCGGTCAGCGAGCCGAACTGCGCCTGGATGGCACTGTAGACATCCTGCACCGGGATGCCGAGCAGCGTCGCCTTGTCGCGGTCGACCTCGGCGCGCAGTTGCTGCGTCGTCGCCGAATAGGTGGTGACGAGGCGGCTGAGTTCCGGCCGCTCGCGTGCCTTGCGCAGGAATTCCTGCAGGACGCCATCGAGCGCGACCGGGTCGCCGGTGCCGGTATCCTGTATCTAGAATTCGAAGCCGCCGGAGGTGCCGATGCCGGGTATTGCCGGCGGTGCGATCGGGATGACGATCGCGCCCTCGATCAGCTGGGACTTGGCAAAGAAGTCCTCCAGGATGGCCCTGGCATTTTCCTTTTTCGTGGTCTCGACGTCCTTGTAGCGCTGGTCGAAATCGATGAAGGTCACGAAGAACGTGCCGGCATTGGTCTTGAAGCCGCTGTCGAGCAGACTGTAGCCGGTGACCATCGACCGCGTGGCGACGCCCGGGATATCCTTGAAAATGGCATCGGCGCGCTCGGCGATCGCCTGCGTTCGATCGAGGCTGGCCGCCTGCGGCATGATGATCGCCGCCATCGCATAGCCCTGGTCTTCCTGCGGCACGAAGCTGGTCGGGATGATCGTGAACAGGTGGTAGATCGACCACAGGAAGAACACCAGCAGCACCAGCGCGACGGCCATGCGCTTGATGACCCAGGTCACCGCATGGCCGAAGCCTCTGGTCACACGGTCAACCTGGCGGTTGAACCAGGTGAAGGAGCCGCGCTGCGACGGCGGATTGTGCTTGAGCATCGCGGCGCACATTGCCGGCGTCAGCGTCAGTGCCAGGAATCCGGACACCGATACCGAGATCACGATGGTGATGGCGAACTGCTTGTAGAGCTGGCCGGTTGTGCGCGGCAGCAAGGCGGCCGGAATGAACACCGATGACATCACCAGGACGACCGCGATCAGCGAACTGGCGATCTCGTCCATCGACCGTATGGTCGCCTCCTTCGGCGCGAGATGGTGCTCGACCATGTTGCGCTCGACGTTCTCGACCACGACGATGGCGTCGTCGACGACCGTGCCGATGGCGAGCACCAGCCCGAACAGCGTCAGCAGGTTGATCGAGAAGCCCAGCGCCAGCATGCCGGCGAAAGTGGTGATCAGCGCGACGACGATGGCCACCGTACAGATGATGGTAGTGCGGAAACTCTGCAGGAACAGGTAGACGACCAGCACCACCAGTACGACCGCGATCAGCTGCGTTTCAATCACCTCCTTGATCGACGCGCGGACAAAATCGTTGGTGTCCAGCGAGATCAGGTAGTCCATCCCCTCGGGAAAGCGCGATTTCATTTGCTCTAGGGTCTCGCGCACAGCCTTGGACACGACCAGGCCGTTGGCACCGGGCTGCTGGTAGACGGCGATGAAGGTTGCGGGAACGCCATTGAGCTTGCTGTTGACGATGTACTGCTTCAGGCCGATTTCGGCGCGGGCGACGTCGCCGACGCGCACGATCGCACTGCCGTCCTGGTTGGCACGCAGGATGATGTTCTCGTACTGTATGGGCTCGGTGTACTGCGGCTGCGTCACCACCGGAAAGGTGAGCTGGACCGCGCCGGCGTTGGGTTGCGCGCCGATCTGCCCGGCGCCGAACAGCTGGTTCTGCTGCTCGATCGGCGAGGCAACCGAGTTGGCCAGCGTCAGCGAGTCCGCGCCCGGATAGGTGGCCTGGACCGTGACCTGCACCGGCGTGATGGTCGGATATTGCTGGATCAGAAGCTGGGTCATCGCGACCATTCCCGCCAGCGCGAGAACGATCGCCACGACCGCCGCGAAAATCGGCCGTTCGATGAAGAACCTGGAGAACATGTAAACGCGACCCGGTCAGCGCGCGGCTTTGACCGTGGCGCCCGGCGTGAGGCGGATGCCGCCGTCGACGACCACCTGCTCGCCGGTCTCGAGACCTTCGGATATGAGCCAGCCTTCGACGTTCCAGTCGCCGACGACGACCGGCCGCATTTCCGCCTGCTGATCCTTGTTGATCACCCAGACGAAATGGCCCTAGGCGCTTTGCTGGACCGCGCGCTGAGGCACGACGATGGCGTTGGGCCGGATGGCGCCGGTCAGGTGGGTGCGCACGTACTGGTTGGGACGCAGGACACCGGCGGGATTGTCGACCGTGGCGCGCAGCAGGAAGGTCCCGGTCGCCGAGTTGTACGACGGATCGGCGAAGGTGACGCGGCCGGTGTGCGGGAACAGCGAGCCATCGACCATCTCGACTTCGACGCGACGTAGCGTCCGCCGGCGGGCAGCTTCAGCCGGCCGCGCTTGACCTCGTCTCGGATGCGCTCCAGTTCGTTTTCCGAAATGCTGAAATTGATCCACATCGGCGTCAGCATCGACACCGTGGTGAGCTGCGCATTCTGCGGATTGAGATAGGTGCCATCGGCGACTACCGTGTAGCTGGACACGCCGTCCACCGGCGACCGGATGGTCGTATAGGAGAGATTGAGTTCAGTTTCGAAGAGCTGGGCCTTCGACTGCTCGACTGCGGCCGCGGTCTGCTCGAACTGCCCGGTGGCGTCGTCGAGGTCCTTCTGCGACAGTGCGTTGAGCCTGGCAAGCGGCTGGACGCGCGCCAGATTCGCCTTCGCCACGTCGTGTGCCGCCTGATTGCGCTGCAACGCGGCCTTCGCCGATTCGACCTGGGCGATGAACGGCTTCTGGTCCATCTGGAACAGGACCTGTCCGTTCTTGACCACCGAGCCTTCGGCATAGACACGCTTGTCGAGAAATCCGGAAACGCGCGCCTGGATGTTGACGGCCTGCGAACTCTGCGTCTGCGCGACATAGACGCCGACCACCGGGACGTCCCGGCGTTGATTGTAATGACCGTGACGCCGGATGGGCCCTTTTCCAGCGGTGTTGTTGCTTCCTTGCCACAGCCATGTACCAGCGCCAGCACGGCGGTGGCAGCGACGATTCGAAACAGGGGCCGGGTCCGGCAGGCTGAACCATTCATGGGAATGCCATCCGTTACGTGCGAGTGCGGGGGACCATCGGGCGCCGCCGGCGGAGCCGGCGCCGAAATCACGCCGAATTGTGCTTGGACTCAGCGGGGCTTGTCGACCATGCGCCGGCCGCGCGGAATCGCCGATGATCTCCGGCGCCTCAACCGACCAGGACTGCGGCAAGGTCGTGCGTGTCGGCCGAAGTCACCCGCGCGCGGGCGAACTCGCCGACGCACAGCGTCCCGCCATCCGCGATGCGGACCACGCCGTCGATCTCGGGAGCGTCGGCTGCCGACCGCGCCGTGGCCACGTCACCCTCCACCGCATCGACCAGGACCTCGAGCGTACGACCCACCTTGCGGGCGAGTCTCGCGGTGCTGATGCGCGCCTGAGTCTGCATGAAACGCGCCTGGCGCTCCTCGCGGACTTCGGCGGGGACCGGGTCCGGCAGCGCGTTGGCCGCCGCGCCGTCGACCGGCGAGTAGGCGAAGCAGCCGACGCGGTCGAGCTGTGCTTCTTCGAGAAAATCGAGCAGCTCAGCGAACTCCGCTTCGGTTTCGCCCGGGAATCCCGCAATGAACGTCGAACGGATGGTGATGTCCGGGCAGATGTTCCGCCAGGCGAGAATCCGCGCCAGCGTGTTCTCGGCGTTGGCCGGCCGCTTCATCAGTTTCAGGATCCGCGGACTCGCGTGCTGAAATGGCACGTCGAGGTAAGGAAGCAATTTGCCTTCGGCCATCAACGGGATCACCTCGTCGACGTGCGGATACGGGTAGACGTAGTGCAGGCGCACCCAGACGCCGAGTTCGGCAAGTGCCGCGGCCAATTCGGTCATCCGTGTCTTCAGCGGCCTTCCATTCCAGAAGCCGGTGCGGTAGCGCACGTCGACCCCGTAGGCGCTGGTGTCCTGCGAGATCACCAGCAGTTCGCGCACGCCGGCGGCCACAAGGCGTTCGGCTTCGAGCATCACCTCGCCGATCGGCCGCGATACGAGGTCGCCGCGCATCGACGGAATGATGCAGAACGTGCAGCGATGATTGCAGCCTTCGCTGATCTTCAGGTACGCATAATGGTTCGGTGTCAGCTTGATGCCCTGGGCCGGAACGAGGTCCACGAACGGGTCGTGCGGCCTGGGCAGATGCGCGTGCACGGCCGCCATCACCTGCTGCGTCGCATGCGGTCCGGTGACCGCGAGCACCCGGGGATGCGCGTCGCGGACGAAACTGCCG
The DNA here is from genome assembly GCA_963712105.1 of uncultured beta proteobacterium. Lineage (GTDB taxonomy): Bacteria > Pseudomonadota > Gammaproteobacteria > Burkholderiales > Casimicrobiaceae > VBCG01. The sequence continues at coordinate 411,529 of CAVQGR010000003.1, read as the reverse complement.
CCATCCTTTGCGCCGAGGCAACCGGTGACGACGACCTTGCCGTTTTCCGATAGCGCCTCGCCGATGGCGTCGAGCGATTCGGCGACTGCTGCGTCGATGAAGCCACAGGTGTTCACCACCACCAGGTCGGCGCCGGCGTACGACGGCGCGATGATGTAACCCTCGGCGCGCAGCTGGGTCAGGATCTGCTCGGAGTCGACCAGCGCCTTGGGGCAGCCAAGGGATACGAAGCCGACGCGCGGTGGCGCCGCGCTGGCGGGCTTGCGTGGTACTCGGCGGGGTGCGGGCATGGCGGGAATCCGGGGCGGCAGGCGGTGCTGGCCGAGGCAATCAGCGGTCCGAGGCTGGCGGGAGATCGGTTTCCGGCTAGCGCGTCGCAGCAATCGGTCGCGGAATTCGCCCGTGCTGCGGCGCAATCGGGCGGTCAGCGCTTTTTGTCGTCGTCGGTTTCGGTTTGCTGCGGCGCATTGAAATTGGGGAACGGAAACGACGTGAACATGCCGCGGGTCTGGTCCTGCATCCGTTGCTGCATGTCCATGAACAATTTGGCGCTTTGCTCAAGGTAGTTGCCGAGCATCCCCTGCATGGCGGGCGCCTGCATCTGCATGAACTGTTTCCACAGGTCGGGGGTCAGCAGCATCTTGTCCCCGTACACCTGCTTGGCCTGTTCCTGGAGCTTTTTCTGGATCGCGAGGAAGGCCTTGATGTTCTGCTCCATGTACTGGCCCATGACCGTCTGCTGGGCGGTGCCGTAGAAGCGGATCATCTGCGCCAGCATCTCGGAACTGAACATCGGCACGCCACTGCCTTCCTCGTCGAGGATGATCTGCAGCAGTATCGCGCGCGTCAGGTCGTCGCCGGATTTCGCATCGACAACATGGAAATCGATGTTTTCGAGCACCATTTGCTTGACGTCCGCCAGCGTGATGTAGCCGCTGTTGGCGGTGTCGTAAAGGCGGCGGTTGGGGTACTTCTTGATCATGCGGACGTTTTCGCTCATCCGATGGCCTCCAGCAAGTGAGGGTTCGATTATAACCCGCTGATTTATCTGATGTTTGAATTTCTGGCTTGGGACCGACGACAGTGATTGATGCGATGCAGCAAAAACTCCTTGACTTGGCCGTATGCTGTCCCTACAATGAATCTTGTGCGGTGCAGCAAAACCCGGTGCAGACCCGGGATGCGAATACCGAGAGCGGTTTCGAGGCAATGCTCGATCCGGACCGCTCAGGCGCCTGGTGCAAGGGGATCGTTCCCCGGCAGGCGTGAACGGCAAGCGGGCAGGCTGTCGCAAGCCAGCGGATCGAACACCCAATGACGTCCATCGGAAACCACGCAAAGGAAATCCAAAATGTTTAACGCTACCGAACAATTCGCTGAAATCAGCAAGAACAACGTCGCGCAAGCCACCAAGTTCGCCGCCCTCTCGCTGGAAAACGCCGAGAAGCTCATGAAGTTCAATCTGGGCGCGACCAAGGTCGTGATGGCGCAGTCCGTCGAAGGCGCGCAAGCCGCCGCCACCGTCAAGGACGTGCAGGACCTGCTGGCGCTGCGCACCAAGATGGCCGAGTCGCAGATGCAGTACGCGATGGGCTATTCGCGCAACCTGTATGACCTCGCGACCGAAGCGCAAGCCGGCTATTCGGCGTTTGCCGAAGAAGCGTTCGCCGCCTACACCAAGGGCATCGCCGCCTGGGTCGACACCGCGAGCAAGTCCGCGCCGGCCGGTTCGGATGTCGCCGTCAACGCGTTCAAGTCGACGATTGCCGCCACGACCGCTGCATTTGACCAGTTCCAGAAGGCCTCCAAGCAGGTCGTGAGCATGGCCGACGCGAACGTCCGCGCTGCTGCCGCCAACGCGACCAAGGCGACCAAGGGCCGCAAGGCTGCCTGAGCCAGCAAACGAGAACGCGCAGGCGGTCAACTGCCGGCGGCGCGACCACCAGGGAATCGTTCAGGGAACTTGAAAAGCTTCCGGGAGTCCCAAGCTGGTGGGTGTAGTCTCCTTCTGTATCAGTTCACTCCTCCTGATTGATACAGCCTCGAACCCCGCGATGCAAATCGCGGGGTTCTTTTTTGGAAGAACGAATTAGAGTGTTTCGTCTAATCGGCGCATTCGGGCAAAAAAATGGCGGGCCATGCGGCCCGCCGGGTTGATCCGTTCAGGGCATGAAGACGGTCAGAACATGTGCTGCCCGCCGTTGATCGCGATATTGGCGCCGGTGACGAAGGCCGCTTCCTCGCTCGCCAGATAGGCGACCAGGCCCGCGACCTCCTCGGGTTGGCCGAGACGGCCCATCGGAATCTGCGGGATGATCTTGCTGTCGAGGACCTCTTTCGGAATAGCCATGACCATCTTGGTGCCGATATAGCCCGGCGAGATGGTGTTGGCGGTGACGCCCTTGCGGGCATATTCGAGCGCCAGCGCCTTGGTAAAGCCGTGCATGCCGGCCTTGGCTGCTGAATAGTTGGTCTGCCCGAACGCGCCCTTCTGGCCGTTCACCGACGAGATGTTGATGATTCGGCCCCAGCCGCGATCGGACATGACGTCGCAGACCTGCTTGGTCATGTTGAAGCACGAATCCAGGTTGGTCTTCAGCACAGCGTCCCAGTTGGCCTTGTCCATTTTCTTGAAGGTCATGTCGCGGGTGATGCCGGCATTGTTGACCAGGACCTCGACCGGGCCGACTTCGGCATTGACCTTCTTCACGCAGGCAACGCACGATTCCCAGTCGGCGACATCGCAGGAATAGGCGTGGAAGCTGAATCCATCCTTCTTCATCGCCGCCAGCCAGTCCGCCGCCTTGGTGTTGCCCGGCGAGTAGGTGGTCACCACCGTGTAGCCGAGTGCCGCGAGCTTGATGCAGATCGCCTCACCCAGACCGCCCATGCCGCCGGTGACGAGCGCGACGCGATGTGTGTCGTTTGCCATGTTGATCTCCTCCTCGTTGCCGGGGATTCGTCCCCGTCTTGGTGTCGTGGCCGTCGAAGCACGCGCGGGGCGCGCCGCACCGGGTTCCCCATCTATCTTAGCCCAGCGGACCGCGTCGACGCACGCGAGGGCGCCTGACGCACGTCAATCAAACGTGAACTTGATGGCCGGGCGCGCAATGCCGAGTGGCCGGCAGTGCCAATACGGTTTCAGCGCCGGAGGCCGAGCCCGCGGGGCCGTCAGGCCGGGTCGAGCACGTAGGCACCTGGCGCGGGTGCCAGCGGCGGATACGCCTTGTTGCCCGTCGCGACCGGGGCGCTTCGCCGCGCCCCTGCACGTGCCGCCAACCATCGGGTCCAGTGAGGCCACCAGCTGCCAGGCTGCGATTGTGCGCGGGCAAGCCAGTCGTCGGGATCATCGGTGATGAGCTCGTTGGTCCAATGGTTGCGTCGCGGCGGCTTCGGCGGATTTATGACGCCGGCGATGTGGCCGGACGCTCCCAGCACGAAGGTTACGTCGCCGCCAACCAGGCCGGTGCTTCGATACCCGGTGCGCCAGGGCACGATGTGATCGTCGCGCGACGCATAGATGTAGGTGGGAATGGTGATCCGCGACAGGTCGACCGGCACGCCGGCCATGGTCAGCGACCCCGGCTCGCGCAGGCGGTTGTCCAGATACAGATTGCGCAGGTAGTAGACGTACATCGGCCCGGGCAGATTGGTGGAGTCGCCATTCCAGTAGAGCAGGTCGAAGGCCGGCGGTGTTTCTCCCTTCAGGTAATTGCCGACGACGTAATTCCAGACCAGATCGTTGGCGCGCAGACTCGCGAACGCGCTGGCGAGTTCGGCGCCGCGCACGCGCTCGCCGGCGACCAGTTGCGGCTCACGCGAGGCGAGAAACTCCCGCGAAACATAGACGCCGATATCTCCCGGGTCGGAGAAATCGAGCATGGTGGTGAGCAGCGTCGCGCTATTGACGCTTGCATCGCCACGCGCGGCCATCACCGCCAGCGCACTCGCGAGTATGGTGCCGCCGACGCAAAAGCCCAGGGCGTTGATCTTCCGACTGCCAGAGATTTCGCGCGCCGAGCGCAGCGCGGCCAGCGCACCCTGCTCGATGTAGTCGTCCCAGCCGAGGCCACCGAGATGCGCGGGAACGTTGCGCCACGACACCATGAACACCGTATGACCCTGCGCGACGGCGTGGCGCACGAATGAATTGTCGGGTCGGAGGTCGAGGATGTAATACTTGTTGATGCACGGCGGGATGATCACCAGCGGTCGCCGATGCACGGTGCGCGTGGTCGCCTGGTACTGGATGAGTTCGATCAGCTCGTTGCGATACACGACGGCCCCGGGTGTGACCGCCAGATTGCGTCCGACGGAAAATGCGCCTTCGTCGGTCATCGTGATGCGGCCCTTCTGCGCGTCCCCTGCGAGGTTGCGCAGACCCTGCACGACACTGGCGCCCTCGGTGGCGATGGCGCGCGCGAGCGCGTCCGGGTTGGTCGCCAGAAAATTGCTCGGGGCGATGGCGTCCAGGTACTGCCGGGTGGCGAACTCGAGGCGCTTCCTGTCCGCCGGCAGCAGAGGCGCGACGCTCGCGACTTCGCGCAGATATTCGGCATAAAGCAGGTAACCCTGCTTGAGCAGGACGAAATAGGGCTGCTCCCGCCATGCCGCCGAAGCGAAGCGCCTGTCCCCGGGCACAGACGACACCAGTTCTGGAATCGCTCCTCCGGGCTCGGGTAGTGCGAGTACGGCTGCGGCGAGCGCCTGGAAGCGCGGCTGATAGCGCATGTGCACCTGGGCCAGCGCGTTCGCCGTCGCGGCGGGCGCGGCACCCGTGACCTCCGACGACGCGCCCGCCGGCGGAGCGAGCGCGCTGGTCCACCATTGCGCGCAGGCATCCTGTGCCGCCTGCCATTGGTTGCGCAAATCGGACCAGACCTGCGGATCGCTGGGGTCGAGAGCTGCCATAGGAATTGAAATCAGTCGCGCGGGTAACGCAATATCCTGCGATGGTAACGCGGTCGCGGGCCGCGCTCAACGCACGAACGCGCCGTCCGTCTCAGCGCTCCAGCGCGACGTGGGCGAAAGCGATTACCGCGATGCCGAAACCGATCAGCAGCATCTGCCGCGCCGTTTCCGCAGGTTCAGGCCGGCGATGCAGGCTCGGTATCAGATCGGCGACGGCAACGTAGAGCAGACTTGCCGCGGCGACCGCGAGCACAAAGGGCAGCGCCTGCTGCATTCCGGCGAGCGCGAAGTAGCCGGCCAGCGCACCGACGAGGGTGGCGGAGCCGGCTGCGATATTGAACGCAAACGCGCGGCTGCGCGTGAATCCGGAGTGCAGCAGCACGGCAAAATCGCCGACCTGTTGCGGAATGGCATGGGCGACGATCGCCACGGTCGCGGCAATGCCCAGCCGCAGGTCGCCCAGGAACGCGGCGGCGATCACGATGCCGTCGCAGAAATTGTGGACGCTGTTGCCGATCAGGATCATCAGCCCGGAGCGGCCGCCGTCGTGGTGCGCATGTCCGTGCAGCGCGTGGTCGTGCTCGGATTCCTCGATGTCCTCGCGGTGCTCGTGATGGCCGTGCGTATGCCGCCACAGCACGAGCTTTTCCAGCAGGAAGAACACGAGCAGGCCGGCCAGAACGGTCATCATTACCGGTGCAGGACGGCCTTCCTCCAGCGCGTGCGGCAGCAGTTCGATGAACACGGCGCCGAGCAGCGCGCCGACGGCGAACGAAACCAGGCGGGGAATCCAGCGCGCATGCAACGCCAGGGTCAGCCCGGCGGCGCCGGTGGCGAGAATGCCGCCGACCAGCGCGGCTGCGACGATGTGGGCGAGTGTGGACACGAGGAAAGGACGGGAACGCGCAGCTCGCCGAACCGCGAGGGGTTGAAACCCGAGCGAAGTATAGCAGCGGCAGGCATTCCGCCGGCGTGGCGCCCTGGCGAAGTGCGCGATAATCGACGGCGCCAATCCCCTGGACTCCGCAACGATCGCCATGACCCGAACCGACACCCGTCCCAACATCCTCTGGTACTGCGCCGACCAGCAGCGCTACGACACCATCCGCGCGCTTGGCCATCCGCATATCGCAACGCCGCAGCTCGACCAACTCTGCGGCCAAGGCGTGGCCTTCACCCGCGCCTACACGCAGAGTCCCATTTGCACGCCTGCGCGCGCCACGTTCCTGACCGGTCGCTATCCGGCCGCGCATCAGACGCATCGCAACGGCAACGCCTGGTTTCCGCCGCACGAAAGGCTGGTCACCAGAATTTTCGCGGATGCGGGTTACGACTGCGGGCTGGTCGGCAAGCTGCACCTGTCCGCAGCCAAGGACTACGAGGTCAGGCCCGACGACGGTTATCGTGCGTTCTGGTGGAGTCACCATCCGACGCCCGACGCCGCACGGGGCCACGATTACGAGACCTGGCTGCGGCACGAAAAAAAGGTCGATCCAATCGAGCTGTACGCGCCGATCAACTATTTCTGCGGGCCGGGCGTCCGGGCGGATCTGCACCAGACCACCTGGTGCAGCGAAATGGCGATCCGTTTCATCACCGAGCAGCGCAACGGACCATGGCTGCTGTCGGTCAACCCCTTCGACCCGCATGCGCCTTTCGTCGCGCCGCCCGAGTACCGGGCAAGGGTGCGCGCCGCGGAACTGCCGCTGCCGCTGTTCCGCGACTCGGACTTCGAGCGGCAGAAGGCGTTCACCGCGATCGACCAGCAGACCAAGGTCGCGGCCGATCCGCGCATTCGCCGTGTCGTCGAGCCCGTGTCGGCCGGCGATCACGAAGCAATCTCCTCGCATCCGCCGCGCGAATACGACGCGCTCGAGGTCAAGGCCAACTATTACGCGATGATCATGCTGATCGACGAACAGCTGGGTCGCATCGTCGACACACTGCGCGAATCCGGGCAACTCGAGAACACCATCATCGTCTACATGAGCGATCATGGCGAAATGCTCGGCGACCACGGCCTCATTCTCAAGGGCTGCCGCTTCTTCGAAGGACTGGTGCGGGTGCCGTTGATCCTGTCCTGGCCGGGACATTTCGGCCGCGGCGTGATCAGCAATGCACTGGTCGAAACCGTCGACCTGGCACCCACGCTGCTCGCCGCTGCCGGGCTGCCGGTTCCGGAGTCGATGCAGGGACGCTCACTGCTGCCGCTGCTCACTGGCGCGCAGGATCCCGACGTGCACCGCGCGCACGTGATCTGCGAGTACTTCGACGCCATGGGCGGCCACCCGGACCACACGCACGGGTCGATGGTCTGCGACGGTCGCTACAAGACGGCGATCTACCACGGACACGCGATCGGCGAACTCTACGACCTCGAGCGCGACCCGGGCGAGTTCGACAATCTCTGGGACGATCCGGCGCACCGCGAGCTGCGTCATGACCGGGTCCGCTATCACCTCGATGCGATGATGGGCACCATCGGCATCGGACCGCCGCGCTTCGTCAATTACTGATCGTCGGCGCTGAGCCAGGCGACCAGCGCCATGCGTCCGCCGGTGCCGTCGCGCCGGTAGGAATGAAACCGCGTGGCTTCGGTGAACGTGCAACTGCCGTCGACGGCAATGTCGCGCACGCCATGCGCGGCGAGCCGGCGCCGGGCAAGACCCGGCAGATCCGCCAGCCACTTGCCTTCCCGCAGTGGTGCGAAGCAGCGCGATGCCTCCGGGTCCGCATCGACGAATGCATGGGACACGTCGGCGCCGACCTCGAAAGCCGTGGGACCGATTGCCGGGCCGATCCAGACGACGACGTCGTGCGGCGCGATCTGCATGGCATCGAGCGTGGCTTCGAGTACGCCGCGCGCGAGGCCGCGCCAGCCGGCATGCGCAACCGCCACCACGCTGCCAGCACGGTCGGCGAGGAGAACCGGCAGGCAGTCGGCGGTTCGCACGCACAATGCAATTCCAGGCGTACGGGAGAGCGCGGCGTCGGCCTGCGGCGGACCGCGCCGCAACCGGGGCGCGTTGTCCGTGTCGACCGCGACCACGTCGCAACCGTGAACCTGCGTCAGCCAGATCGGCTCGGAGGGAAGCAGCGCGCGCAGCCGGCGGCGGTTCTCGGCAATCGCCGCAGCCTGCGGATCGTTCGCGGGATTGGCGGAACCTGCGTCCATCGTGGCCGACACCCCCGCGCTTGCGCCGCCATTGCGGGTGGTGAACAGCGCGGCGACCCGAGGCGCGCCATGCCAGGCCGGAACGACCCAGTCGAGCTGGCCCGCCGCGATGCGGCCGCCGAGATCCGGGCTCACCGGGGTTTTTCCGGGACCGCGTCGCGCAACGCGGCGAGCAACCGCGCGAAGTCCGCGGGCAGCGGTGCCTCCCACTCCATTGCGCTGCGCGTGGACGGATGGACCAGTCCAAGCCGCTGCGCGTGCAATGCCTGCCGAGCAAAGGTGCGTGCGGCCTCCGGCAATGCCGCCGCGTGTCCGCGCCGTCCCCGGTAGGTCGGATCGCCGAGCAGCGGGTGACCGATTGCCGCCAGGTGCACGCGGATCTGGTGGGTGCGTCCGGTTTCGAGCCTGCAGCGTACCAGCGTCGCGGCGCCGAAGCGCGCCACCACCTCGACATGCGTGCGCGCCGGCTTGCCACGCTCGACCACGGCCATGGTCGTGCGCTGCGTCGGATGCCGGCCAATCGGTGCGTCGACGGTCGTCGCCCGGGCGAGATCGCCGTGGACGATCGCCGCGTACTCGCGTTTGACCGTGCGCGCGGCAAGCTGGCGGACGAGGTCCGTCTGGGCCTCCGGCGTCCGGGCGACGACCAGCAGTCCGCTGGTGTCCTTGTCGAGACGATGCACGATGCCCGCCCGCGGCAGCACGGCGAGGCCGGGGTCGTGATGCAGCAGCGCGTTCTGCAGCGTGCCTTCGCGATTGCCGTTGCCCGGATGGACGACCAGTCCCGCCGGCTTGTCGATGACCATCAGCGCCGCGTCTTGGTGCACGACCGTCAGCTCGATGTCCTCCGCCGTCACGTTGCCCGCATGGGGCACAGGTGCCGGTTCGTCGACCTCAACCTGCTCGCCGCCCCTCATCTTCCGGCGCACCTCGGTCACCACGATGCCATCGACCCTGACCAGTCCGGCCTCGATCCAGCCCTTGAGTCGCGTGCGCGAGTGGCGTGCAAGCAGCGCGCCGAGCGCCTGGTCCAAGCGCGTGCCCGCAAGCGCGGCGGGGACGGCGATCCGGTGGTCGGCGTCGGCGGCAGGGAGCGATGGGACCGCGGGCATGGGTCGGCTATAATTCCGTTCGCGCCGACTGGTGTCTGCCGGTCAGCGTCCTGCAGGCATCACCCAATCGCGAAGCCATGATCAATCGGATCGTTATTTCCACTCGTACGGCGCTTGCCGCGCTGATGGTTGCGCTGCTTTTCGCCGGCTGCGGGTTGCTGCCGGATGTCAAGGACGAAACCGCGGGCTGGAACGCGGACCGTCTTTACCAGACGGCCCACTCGGCAATGCTGGAAGGAAATTATATACGCGCGACCAAGCTGTTTGAGCAGCTGGAGGCCCGTTTTCCGTACGGTCGCTATGCGCAGCAGGCGATCCTCGAATCGGCGTACGCCAACTGGCGCGGCCACGAGCAGGCGGCTGCGATCGCCGCGTGTGACCGCTTCATCCGCACTTACCCCAATCACCCGAACGTCGATTATGCCTATTACCTGAAGGGCCTCGTTCATTTCCGCGAGGACCAGGGCCTGATCGGGTACGTCTACGAACTCGACCTGTCGGAGCGCGATCCGAAGGAAATGCGCTCGTCGTTCGCGGCGTTCAAGGAATTGTCGCAGCGCTTCCCGGACAGCCAGTATTACCAGGATTCGATATCGCGAATGCGTTATCTGAACAACGCGATGGCCACCTACGAGGTCAAGGTGGCGAACTATTACTACAACCGTGGCGCCTACGTCGCGGCGGCCAATCGCTCGCAGAATGCGCTGGTGAATTTTCCGCAGACGCCGGCGAACGAGCAGGCGCTGGATATCCTGCGCAACAGCTACCAGCGGCTGGGGCTGGTCATGCTGGCCGATGATTCGGAACGCATCCTCGCCAAGACGTTTCCAGAGAGCAAGTACGTGATCGGCGACACGTCGAAGCCATGGTGGAAATTCTGGGGAGACGGCACCCCCGCCGGAGCGAAGGTCGAACCCGGTGAGCAGGCGACACCGTGGTGGAAGCTCTGGTAACCGTTCGCCCGAACTGAAGGCCGTCAACCGGATTCGGCGAGCGCGACCGCGGTCGCGCTGGAAAGTGCCGCCAGAAACCCGGTCGCCTCATCCTGGTCCCGCGTGCGTCGCATCGGCGGCAGCGTCTGCCAGATCCGCTTGCCATAGGGCTTGTCCACCAGGCGCGGATCGCAGATGGTGAGCACGCCGCGATCGGTTTCCGTGCGGATCAGCCGGCCCGCCCCCTGTTTCAGGCTGATCGCGGCCTGGGGAAGTTGCCAGTCCATGAACGGATTGCCGCCGTCGGCGCGCAGGTGCTCGAGGCGTGCCGCCAGCAGCGGATCGTCGGGCGGAGCGAACGGCAGCTTGTCGATCACCACCAGCGACAGCGCATCACCCGGGACATCGACGCCTTCCCAGAAGCTGGCGCTACCCAACAGAATGGCGTTGCCGAGTTCGCGAAAGCGAACCAGCAACTCGGAGCGCGAACCGTCGCCCTGAACCAGCAGCGGCAGCGTCAGGCCTTCGCGCTTGAGAGCTGCCGCCAGCCGCTCGCGAGCGCGGGCCAGCGCCCGCAGCGAGGTGAACAGCAGGAACGCGCGGCCGCCGCTCGCCCGCAGCAGGGGCAGCGCGGCATCGATCACCGCATCAGTGTGCTCGGACGTGTTCGGCGGCGGCAGTCCGCGCGGCACGTAGAGCAAACCCTGTCGTGCGTAGTCGAACGGACTCTCCCACGCGCCGGTGGCGGCGTTGTCGAGACCGAGCTGGCCGGCGTAGTGCGAAAAGTCGCTGCCGACTGCAAGCGTCGCCGAGGTGAGAATCCACGCCCTGGCGGAGGTTTCGACCTGGCGCCGGAACAGTGGTGCCACCGACAGTGGTGATGCGTGCAGCGCAAAGCCGTTCGCAGTGATATCGATCCAGCGAATCCACTGCTGCACGTCGTCCGGAGTGTCCGGAATCGCCGCGCTGCCGTCGCGCCAGCGCGCGACGCGCCGTGATGCCTCGTCCGCCCGCCGCGTGATCTGGGCAAGTTCCTCGCCGCGCTCGGCGAAGTGTCCGAGTTCCGTGGCCAACCGGTCCAGCGCTGCGGCAAGCCCGTCCAGCGCCTCGGCGAATTCCGGTCGCGATAATGCGACCTCGCGACCGATCTTTCCGGGCAGGTCGCCCGCGGCAAGGCGCAGCTTGCGGATTGCCGGCGCCAGGTCGACCGCGGCATCGGGCAGGTCGGGCACGTCGCGCGCCGCGGTGCGCGCCGTCACCTCGGCGTCGCGGGCGAGTTCGGCCAGGTGCCCGGCCGTCAACTGCTCGCCGAAAAACAGCGTCGCCGTGTCGGGAAGCTGGTGCGCCTCGTCGAGGATGACCGTATTGCAGTTCGGCAGCAGCTCGGAGACGCCCTCGTCGCGCAGCACCACGTCCGCAAAGAACAGGTGGTGATTCACGACGACAATGTCCGCATCCAGCGCTTCCTTGCGCGCCTTGAGCACAAAGCAGGCGTCATGGTGGGCGCAGTTCTGGCCAAGGCAGTTGTCGCGGGTCGAGGTGACCAGCGGCCAGATCGACGCGTGTTCGGGCACGTCGGCCAGTTCGGCCCGGTCACCGCGCTCCGTTGCCCGCGCGAAGGCGATGATCTTCGCCAGATGTCGCGCATCGTCGCGCGACGGTAGCCTATCCTCCTGCGATGCACGTTCGAGGTGGTGATGGCAGACATAGTTGGCGCGACCCTTCAGCAGCGCCACGGTGACGGGAACCTGCACGGCGTCGCGCACCAGCGGCAGGTCGCGTTCGAACAACTGGTCCTGCAGCGTCTTGGTGCCGGTCGAGATGATGACCTTTCCGCCATAGAGCAGGGCGGGGACGACGTAGGCGAAGGTCTTGCCGGTGCCGGTTCCCGCTTCGGCGATCAGCTGGCCGCGCTCGGCGATGGTGCGCGCGATGGCGTCGGCCATGGCGAGCTGCTGCGGACGAAAACGGAATCCCGGCAGCGCCCGCGCCAGCGTGCCGTGTTCCCCAAATATTGCCGCCAGCGCAGGATCGCCCACGCCAGGCGATTGCGTCGCGGGCGCCGAAGGCGATTCCGCAGCGTCCTCCGGCGCGGCCGCGCTCAGTTGGACGTGGCCTTGGCGGCAGGCTTTGCCGTCGGCCGCTTGGTCGAGTTGCGCGCGTTCTTGGGCGCTGCGACCTTCACCGGCGCGGCACTGTCCGGCGCGGTGGTGAAGCCGACACGAACGTCCTCGATCTGCCAGGTAAATTCGTCGTAGATGCGATTGACCCGGTCTTCGTACTCCGCTCCGGGCTCGCCCGCGCGCCAGCGCAGTCCGACGAGCGCGTCGAGCCAGAATTGCTGTAGCGCGCGCAGTCCGTCGACCACCTCGCTATGGCCGGTGGCCTCGCGCAGCGCCGCCTGGTACGGACGGGTAATGTTGAGCTTCTGCTTGTCGACGCAGTATTCGCTCTTGGCGCCGTTGATGCCTTCCTGCGATTTCTCATGGCCGTGCTCGATGATCTCGATGCTCTTCACGTGCCGGCACATCGTGTACAGGTGCGTGACGGCGTCGAGATAGCAATCGAGCGCCGTCTCGGAGTGGTTGGGGCAGACGTAATTGTTGCCCGGATCGAACTTCTGGGCGGAGGCTGGCGCCACCGGCTGCAGGGCAATGGCGGCGGCGAGAATCAGGATCGAACGCAGGAGCATGGGACGAAGACGGTTGCTTGACGAAGGGTCAATGCTACGCCGCTGCGCCCGCTGCGTGAAGGCCGCAGGGGAAAAACGCCCACTACCGGAGGGCTCGGGACCGGAACAGCGTCGCGTCCCGGATTGCCTGCGTCACGCTCAGATGGTGACGCCGCCGGAGACTTCGATGACCGCGCCGTTGATGTACGAGGCCTCGTCGGAGGCGAGCCATGCATAGGTGTTGGCGATCTCTTCCGGTTTCGCCAGCCGGCCCATCGGCACGCGATCTTCCATCATGCGGACGACTTTTTCCGGCATCGAAGCCAGGATCGGCGTCTCGACGAAGCCCGGACAGATTGCGTTGGAACGAATGCCCTTGCGTCCGAGTTCGCGCGCCCAAGTCTTCATCATGCCGATGACGCCGAATTTCGTCGCCGCATAGTTGGTCTGGCCGAAGTTGCCGTAGATGCCGACAATCGACGAGGCGTTGAGGATGCAGCCCGAATTCTGCGCGAGCATGATGTCGACCACGGCCTTGGTGCAGTTGTAGACGCCCTTCAGATTGACGTCGATGACCCGGTCGAACTGGTCCTCGCTCATTTTCTTGAACTGCGCGTCCTGGACGATGCCGGCGTTGTTGACCAGGGTATCGACGCGGCCCCACTTGGCCATCACGCCTTCGACCATCTCGGCGATGCTGGCCTTGTCGGTGACGTCGACGCGGAACCCAAAGGCCTCGCCGCCCGCGGCCCGAACCATCGCGACGGTCTCGTCGACCATGGCCATGTTGATGTCGCAGACCGCGACCTTGGCGCCTTCCTTGGCGAACTTCTGCGCAGTCGCTCGGCCAATGCCCTGGCCCGCTCCGGTGATGATGGAAACCTTGTCAATCAGCCGCATGGCGATCCCTCTATTGGTGCATGGTGCCCTGGTGCGAAACGCAAGCCAGAGCCTAACCATGGCAATATAGCCGGGAATGGTGCATCGCACAAGGAAAAATCAGCTTTTCATGATCCAGAGCAAGTCAGTGGTCACTTACATAATTAATTCATTAAAACAATTGCTTAAGAACATTTTTCTGCGTCTGTTGAGTCCGTGACGGCAGCTGGAGCGTCGCCAGCGCGGCCCCGATGTTGCAGGAGCGCCGTTCCTTTGTTTCCCGTTCAGGCGGGCAGCCAATGCTCGATGGTCAGCTGCAGCGACTCGTTGCCCTGCCATTCGTTGACGTCGGGGCGGAACGCGGCGTGGATTCGATCGGGCAGTGGGGTCGCGTGGTTGAAGAGCATGGCTTCGAAACGCTCGTCCGCGCGATCGAGCAGCAACCGGGTATGGCGCCCGCCAACCACCCGCGCGTTGATCACCCGGAAGTGATCGTCGAAGGTCGGCGCCGGCAGGCCTTGTCCCCATACCCGCTCGCGCAGCGCCTCGGCCAGCGCGAAATCCAGCTCGCCCCGGCCAAGCGCGCCGTCGGTCTGGCAGGTCCGGGCGAGGTCGGCTTCGGTCAGGCGTTCGGCCGCCACCACCTCGAACATCTCGCGAAAGCGCGGCAGTGCAGGCTCGGCCAGTGTCAGGCCGGCAGCGAAGGCGTGCCCGCCGAAGCGCCGAATCAGGCCCGGTGCGCGCTTGGCGACTAGGTCGAGCGCATCGCGCAAATGAAATCCCGCGATCGACCGGCCGGAGCCCTTGAGTTCGCCGTCGACCCCCCGGGCGAACACGATCGCCGGCCGATGTAGCCGGTCCTTGAGCCTCGACGCGACAATGCCGACGACGCCCTGGTGCCATTCGGGACGAAACAGGCAGACGGTGAAACGGTCGTCGGACGCCTGCTCCGTCAGGGTGCCAAGATCGGCCAGTGCCTCATCCTGCATGGTTGCCTCGACCTCGCGGCGCTCGCGGTTCAGCCCGTCGAGCGCTGCCGCCAGCGACTGCGCCTCGGCGGCGTCGTCGGTCAGCAGACAGCGGATACCCAGCGACATGTCCGCCAGGCGACCGGCGGCATTCAGGCGCGGTCCGGCGACGAAACCCAGGTCGAAACTGGTGGCGCGCCGTGCGTCCCGCCCGGCGGCCGCGAACAGCGCCATCACACCTTGCTGGGCGCGTCCGGCGCGCAGCCTGGCCAGTCCCTGCGCGACCAGGACCCGGTTGACCTGGTCCAGTCTGACGACGTCGGCGACCGTACCCAGCGCCACCAGATCGAGGAGTTCGGCGAGATTGGGCTCGGCGCACTCCGCAAAGGCACCCGCGTCGCGCAGGTGGGCGCGCGTCGCCATCAGCACGTAGAACATCACCCCGACACCGGCGATGTGCTTGCTCGGGAATGCGCAATCGGGCTGATTGGGATTGACGATGATTGCCGGAGCAGGAAGTGTCGGTCCCGGCAGGTGGTGATCGGTGACCAGCACGTCGATGCCCTGCGCAGCGGCGGCCGTCACACCCTCGATGCTGGCGATGCCGTTGTCGACCGTGATGAGGAGGCGGGGCGCTCGCTGCGCGGCGAGCGCGACGATCTCCGGCGTCAGGCCGTAGCCGTGCTCGAAACGGTTGGGCACCAGGAAGTCGACGTCGGCACCGAAGCTCTTCAACCCGCGTACGCCCACCGCGCATGCCGTCGCGCCGTCGGCATCGTAGTCGGCGATGATGAGAATGCGCTCGCGCCCGGCGATTGCCCGCGCGAGCCGCGCGGCGGCGGCGTCGATGCCGCGCAAACTCGCGAACGCCGGCAGCGCCCGCAGCGAATGATCGAGTTCGGCGACGCTCCTGATGCCCCGTGTCGCGTAGATGCGCGCCAGCACCGGCGACAGGCCGTCGCGCTGCAGATCCGCGGCCGCCGGAGAAGGCGGCCGGCGGACAATCGCCACGGTCATGATCGGACCTCGCGGGCCGTCGGGATGAACGGCGCCGGCGACAGGCGCGCAGCCAGCCGCGCATGCCACGGCGGTGGCGCGGCACGCCAGATCTGCGCAGGACCGCCATCGGCGTCGGCGACGAGAGCAAGTGAGTGCAGTTGCGCGCTTTCGAGCGCCGCAACAGCCGGCGCCAGCCATGCCGAGTCGAAGGCACGCAGCAAATCGTCGTCGCCCACAGCGGAGAGAACAACCGCGACCTGTTTCGAGGCAGGCAACGAGGCGAACTGCGCTGGAGGTGCAGTGGCATCGCCGCCGCCAAGGCGCGCCAGACCCCTGGCCACATCCCCGGTGCGCTCCGGCGAAGCGTAAACGGTGGCACGGATCGGCCCGACATCGCTACGGTGTCCGGCGCCTGAAATCCAGATGCCGTTCGCCGGCACCAGCCCCGCCTCTTCGCGGGCGAGGTTCACCGCATCGGCATGCAGCAGCATTTGCATTTCGGAAAGCCAGCGCCTCCAAGCGGCGCTGCGGTCGCCACGCGGGAATTGCCCGTGGATGGCGCCGGTGATTCCCGGCAGCGCGGAGGTCAACGGAGCGCCGTTCGCCGTGCTGGTGATGAACCAGGCATCCGGCCGTGGCGCATGGAAAGCGATGCCGTCGTCGCGGAAATGCCGGTCGAGTGCGGCCATCAACGACCGGGTCTCGGCAGCCGAAAGATCGTCGACCCGGCCGGCGACCCGCACGTCGTCGCGGCCGGCGACCAGCGTGACCGGATCCGCGCGCATCACCAGCGCGTTCCCCGGATCGAATCCGGCGCCCAGCGCGGCCAGCGGTGCGACCGGCGTGTCTTTTGGGAGGCGCAGCGCCGCCAGCAGCGCGGCATCGAACCCGTCAGCGAACAGCTCTGATGCTCCGCCGTAGCGCGCAAGGCGCGAGAACGCCGGACAGGGCGCAAAGGCCTCAGGCGGCAGGGCGAGGAGTTGCGGAACCGCGATGACGAGTTGCATGGCTTGAGGGCTCGCCCATGATTCGCGTTGGGAACCACCGGCGGGGCGGCGGAGTCTAGCATGCGATAATTTCAACCGGCCGGCTGTTCGCCCGCCGCCCAGCCCGACCGTCCATTGTCCCCCTACGAACTCGCCGTCGGCCTGCGCTACACGCGCGCCCGCAAGGGCTCGGGTCGCAACACGTTCATTTCCTTCATTTCGCTGATCTCGATGGCGGGGATCGCGCTCGGTGTCGCTGCGCTGATCGTCGTGCTGTCGGTGATGAATGGTTTCCAGGAGGAGTTGCGCAACCGCATCCTTTCGGTGGCCTCGCACATCGAGATTCGCGGCATGCCACAGCTGACCGACTGGCAGCGCGTCGCCGAGATCGCGCGAGCCGAACCGCGCGTGGTGGCGGCGGCGCCCTATGTGCTGGGACAGGCGATGCTGGCGGCGGGTGACGCCACGCGAGGCGCGCTGATTCGCGGCATCGATCCGTCGCGCGAGGACACGGTCGCCGACATCGGCCGGCACATGCGTCGCGGTTCGCTCGACCGACCTGAAGCCAGGCGAATTCGGCATCGTCCTTGGCGGCGATCTTGCCCGCGCGCTGGGAACGGCGCCTGGAGACAGCGTCGTGGTGATCACGCCACAGGGCACGATCACGCCAGCCGGCACGCTGCCGCGCATCAAGAGCTTCAAGGTCGTGGGCGTCTTCGAAGTCGGCATGTACGAGTTCGACAGCGGCCTGGCCCTGGTCAACATCGAGGACGCGCAGCGGCTCTACCGACTGGACGGCGTGTCCGGGGTGCGGCTGAAGCTCGACGATCTGTTCGCCGCGCCGGCCGTCGCGCGCGACCTCTGGCAGAAGATGCCGGTCTCGGCAGAAGTACGTGACTGGACGAAGAGCCATGCAAATTTCTTCCGCGCCGTGCAGATCGAGAAACGCGTGATGTTCATCATCCTGACGTTGATCGTCGCCGTGGCGGCGTTCAACATCGTGTCGGCGCAGGTGATGGTGGTCACCGACAAGCAGGCGGACATCGCGATCCTGCGCACGCTGGGCGCGTCACCACTGTCGATCATGGCGATCTTCATCGTCCAGGGGGCGCTGATCGGAATGATCGGCACCGCGCTAGGCGTGATCGGCGGGGTGCTGCTTGCGTTGAACGTCGGCACGGTGGTGCCGGCGATCGAGCGCACGCTGAACATCCAGTTTCTGGACAAATCCATTTATTACATCAGTGACCTGCCATCCGACCTGCAGCGCGCCGACGTCGTGACCATAGCCGCAATCGCCCTTGGCCTGGCGCTGATCGCCACGCTGTATCCGGCGTGGAAGGCGTCGCGCGTCAATCCGGCAGAGGCACTGCGCTATGAGTGACGCAGCACCACCAGTCATCGCCTGCAGCGGGCTGGCCAAGACCTACACCAGCGGGCCGGCGCATGTGCCGGTGCTCACCGGGGTCGATCTCGAGGTCAGGACCGGTGAGCGGGTGGCCATTGTCGGCGCCTCCGGATCGGGCAAGAGCACGCTGCTGCATCTGCTCGGCGGCCTCGATGCGGTGACCGCCGGCGAGGTGCTAGTCGACGGTGTCGCGCTGACGGCGCTATCGGAGGCGGAACGCGGACGATTGCGCAACCGCGCACTGGGATTCATCTATCAGTTTCACCATCTGTTGCCGGAATTCAGCGCGGTGGAGAACGCGGCGATGCCACTGCTGGTGCGGCGCATGGCGCCGGCCGCGGCGCATGGCGCGGCAGCGGCGATACTCGAGCGTGTCGGCCTCGGACATCGCCTGCGCCATCGGCCCGGAGAATTGTCCGGCGGCGAGCGCCAGCGGGTCGCGCTGGCGCGCGCGCTGGTGACGCAGCCGCGCTGCGTGCTGGCCGACGAGCCCACCGGCAATCTCGACCGCAAGACTGCGGCACAGGTGTTCGACCTGATGCTCGAGTTGAATGCCGATCACGGCACTGCGCTGGTGATCGTCACGCACGACCCGGAACTGGCTGCGCGGGCAGACCGCACGCTGCATCTGGTCGATGGCCGCCTCGCCGCGGCGTGACGATCGGTCACCTATTGCGCTTGGAGAACGATGCGGGCAGCAACTGTCCGCGGCTGTGTCGGTGCGTCACCGCCATGGCGCCGGCGGCTCCGCGAGATTCCAGGTGCCGTATTCCGCCGGTTCGTTGATCTCGAGCACTTCCAGGTCGTCGGAGCGGGCGACGACGTTGTGTGGAACGCCGGCAGGTTGCGACAGGCCATCGCCCGCATTGAGCGTGACATCGCCTTCGACACCGCCGAAGCGGAAAGTCAGCGATCCCCGCAGAACGTAGACGTAGTGCGCGGTCATGTCGTGCCAGTGCCATCCGGTCGGCGCGGGCATGCGCTTCAATGCGCGGATGTGCTTGATGCCGATGCGCCCGGCGGTGGCAGCGGCCAGGCCCAGATCACGGTATTCGACGTCGTCGCGCAGTCCCTCGCGATCCCACGCGGCGCCATCGGCGCTGGCGCGGGCGAAGGCGGACAGCGACTCGGCCAGTGCGCGCGGGCCGGAGTAGCGCGAAGGGGCATCAGCGGGCATCGGCCAGATTCTCTCGTCGCTCGGCGCCGGCGAGGCGGCCGGCAGCCTGCCGGTGACGCACGCGGACCGGCCATATTTCGGTGAGCTCCGCCGCCGCGCGCAACACCTCTGCGCCTAGCGCAATGCGGCGGACCTCGTCCATTCGCGCGACCGGTCCGGCGACGCTCAGCGTCGCCACGACCGGTGCGCCGGAGGCGGTTGACGCGCGGACCGTGGCAGCCACGGCAGCGACCCCGGGTTCACCCTCTTCGACTGCTTCGCCGTACCCGCGTCTGTGGCATGCACGCAATTGCTCGCGCAACTCGCCTAGCGTGCGCAATGCGCGCGGGCCGAGCCCTTCGATCTCCCCGAACCCGGCGCTGCCGACAATTGCCAGCGCGCGGTCTTCCGGCAGCGATGCCAGCCAGATCTTGCCGACTGACGTGGCGTGCAGGACGACGTCACGGCCGGCGTGGGCGTCATAGCGCAATCCCGACAACGCCCCCTGCGACTTGGCGACCCAGGTCATGCGATCTCCGTCGACGACGGCCAGACGTGCGAGTTCGCCGCTGGCAGCGGCGAGACGGTCGAGCACCGGCTGGCAGACCTCGTCGATGCGGGTCACCGCGAGTTGGCGAAAGCCAAGCGCGGCAAGCTTGAAGGTGAGTGCATAGTGAAGGTTTTCCGGCAGCTGCCTGGTGAAACCGCGCTCGCACAGCCCAGCGAGCAGCCGGTGCGTGGCGCTCTTGGGCAAAGCCAGTGTCGTTGCGATGGTCGACAGCGAAAGCCCGCAAGGCGCCTCGGAAAGCAGAGCGACGATGTCCAGGGTGCGCAGTGCCGGCGGATACATGAGAAGGTTGCGTGATCAACGTGGAACAATGTTCCAACTCTGGGCCTGGCGCCCACGCCGGTCAAGCTGCGGCGCAGCATCTTCGTCGGCCAAACCGGGTTGCAATGCGCCCGGGGACCAGCCCAAGCTCGCAGACGCGCGGACCGCGCCGCAAGGGATCGCGAATCGACCGCTGACGGGCGATCAGTAGTCGACTGGGATCGGGTCGAGCGAGCGCCACAGATACCAGGTGGCGACGCTTCGATAGGGCGCCCATCGCGTACCGAAGGCGGCGAGCGCCGCCGGGGTCAGGCGCGTCCCGCCGTGATAATGGACAGCGACAGCCTTTTGCAGGCCGATGTCGCCGACCGGAAGCACGTCGGCGCGCAGTTCGTGGAAGATGAGAAACATTTCGGCGGTCCAGCGGCCTATGCCGCGGACGTCGCACAGCTGTTCGATAAGCCTCTCGTCGGACAGCGCTGCCCAGCCGGACGGGTCGAGCGTCCCGGTCGCGAAGTGGCGGGCGAGGTCGGTCAGGTAGTCCGCCTTGCGCTCGGACAAGCCCACTCGGCGCAGCGTGGCCACACGCATGCGGCGCATCCGGGCGGGATCGAGACACACCGGGTCGCCGGTGCTCCGTGACGCCGTAACCAGACGGTTCCAGATCGACTGTGCGGCCTTGACCGAGATCTGCTGGCCGACGATGGCGCGTGCCAAGGTGGTGAACGGGTCGCCACGGCGCACCAGGTGAATGCCCGGATAGGCGGCAATCAGCGCCTTCATCACCGGATCTTTGCGCGCCAGGGCCCCGGCGGCGCAATCCCAGAACCCGGGCTTCACCGCGGCCCCGGCGCGCTCAGGCCATGCGGCGCTGGCGCGCACGCCGGCGCCACGACCAGACCGCGTGGCAGCGCCACAGAACCCGGGTCAGCACAAATCCGATCGCCGCCAGCGTAACTGCGAGCAACGGGAGACCCAAGGCAAGCGGTTTGCCAAGTTGACCCATCCACTGCATCAGCGCCGGCAGCCACTCGGTCATTCCCGAGGCCAGCGGTACGTCGAACTTGGGCATCGGCGGGGCGCCGGGAAAGAACAACCGTCCGTACTCGTAGGCGACCACGTACAGCGGGACGATGGTGAATGGGTTGGTATAGAAGGTCGTGATGACGGCGATCGGGAACTGCGCCCGGACGAACAGGCAGACGATGATCGCCGACAGCACCTGCAGCGGTCCGGGGATCAATCCGCAAAATAGTCCGATGGCCACTGCGCGCGACGCGGAGCGGCGATTGATGTACCAGAGGTCCGGGTCGGCCAGCGCGGGAAGATATTGCCGTATCCACGGATGCGAGGTGATACGGTCCACCGCCGGCTGCCAGCGCGCGGTGAAATCCTTCAGAAGTCTGCGTGGCATCTGTGAGAGCGAAACTGTTACATTAGCGCGTTTTGATTTTCAGGTAGCCCGGATGTTCCCAGCGGGGCGGGATTTTGGCGCGAACAGCGGTTTTGTGGGTACGAGTGGCCTGATGTTGGCACATGGCGGCGTCGTTTCGCCAGAAATTGTGCAGGGTCTGTCGCCGCGGTCAGCGGACCGCAGGCCCGCGCGCTGGCCGGCATGGCTTGGAGCGATCTGGTTCGCCGTTGCCGGCGGCGTCGCATCGGCGGCGGCTGATCCCGACAAGGTGATCCGCGATATTTTCCCGGTCGCCGAGACCGGATTCGACCCGGCGGCGATGCACGACCTGTATTCGGCCGGCATCGTCCAGGCGATCTTCGACCGGCTCTACACCTACGACTACCTCGCCCGTCCGGCGAAGATCGTGCCGCAGGCCGCGGACGGCATGCCCGAAATCACCGACGACGGCAGGACCTACACGGTCAGGCTGAAAAAGGGCATCCACTTCGCTTCCGACCCGGTGTTTGCGGGCGCGAAACGCGAACTCGTCGCCGCCGACGTCGTGTACTCGTTCAAGCGCCTTGCAGATCCCAGGCTGCGCTCGCCGTGGTCCTTCCTGGTCCAGGGCAAGTTCGTCGGTCTGGACGAGGCCATCGCCGCGGCGAAGAATTCCGGCCGATTCGACTACGACGCGAGGATTCCCGGTGTCGAAGTGCTCGACCGGTACACGCTGCGCTTCCGGTTGAAGGAAACCGACTACAACCTTCCCTACATCCTGGCGCACGAGGCGACCTCGGCGGTCGCCCGCGAGGTGGTCGAGAAATACGGCGAATCCGATGGGCGGGTGATGAGTCATCCGGTCGGCAGCGGTCCCTACCGGCTGGCCAAGTGGGTGCGCAGCTCGAAGATCGTGCTGGAGGCAAATCCCGGCTTCCGTGGCTTCACCTGGGACTTCAAGGCGCAGCAGCCGGGCGACGACAAGCTGGTCGCGGAAATGAAGGGCAAGACGATGCCGCAAGTCGGGCGCATCGAGATCAGCGTCATGGAGGAGGACCAGGCGCGCTGGCTTGCCTTCCAGAGCGGCGAACTGGACCTGATGAACATGGAGGGTCCGCTGGCGCCCAATGCCATCGTCGACGGCAAGGTGACGCCGGCGCTCGCGGCCAAGGGCGTGCGGCTGGATCGCGTCGTCGAGGCCGAACTCCTCTACATCTACTGGAACATGCACGACCCGGTGGTAGGCGGCATGTCCAGGGAGAAGATCGCGCTGCGTCGTGCGCTGGCAATGTCCTACGACGTCGCGGAGGAAATCCGCGTCGTGCGCAATGGCCAGGCGGTCGAGGCCGCGTACCCGATTCCCCCCGGCGTCGTTGGCCATGTGCCCAACTGGAAGAGCCTCAACGCCTATGACCCGGCGCTGGCCAACGCGCTGCTCGACCGCTTTGGCTACAAGCGCGGCCCCGACGGCTGGCGTACGCTTCCCGACGGCACGCCGCTGGTGATCCGCTATGCTTCGCGGCCGGACACCCTCGGGCGGCAGCAGGAGGAGATGGTCAAGAAGGCCTACGACGGCATCGGCGTGCGCATGGAGGGGCAGAAGGACAAGTTTCCGGAACTGCTCAAGCTCGAAAAACAATGCAAGCTGTTCAGCCGGACCGCCGCCTGGATTGCCGACTACCCGGACGGCGACAATTTCATGCAGCTTTTCTACGGTCCCAATGCCTTCCAGAGCAACAACGGCTGCGTCGCCATCCCCGAGTTCGACGCGCTGTACAAGAAGACGACCAAGATGCCGGCCGGCCCGGAGCGTGACCGGCTCTATCAGGACATGACGCGAATCATGGAAGTCTATGCATTCCAGCGGCTGACCATCAGCCGCTACCGCAATCAGTTGATCCAGCCGCGGGTGCTGGGCTATCGCAGACATCCGATCCTGACGTCGACCTGGCAGTACATCGACGTGGCGCCCGCCGGCAAATAGTCCCGGCGAACCGGCGCAACGCGAGGCAAACAAGGCATGTGGGCATACATCATCCGCCGGCTGTGGCAGATGCTCCCGACACTGCTCGGGGTCGTGCTGCTGGTGTTCGTGCTGTTCAACTGGGTGGGCGGCGATCCCGCCTATGTGCTCGCCGGCAAGATCACCAATCCCGAGCAGATCGACAACATCCGGCGTCAACTCGGCGTCGACCAGCCGTTCTACGTTCAACTCGGCATTTTTATCAAGCAGATCGTGACCGCCGACTTTGGCGCGTCCTGGAGCACCAACGAGCCGGTTTCGCACATTCTCGCCACCCGGTTGCCGCCGTCGCTGACCGTGCTGATTCCGCTGCTGATCCTCGAGACCGTAATCGCCATCGGCCTGGCGTTGGCCGTTGCCTATGTCCGCGGCTCGCTGACAGACCGCATGGTGATGATCGTCTGCACAGTCGGACTGTCGATCTCGATTCTGGTCTACATCATCGTCTTCCAGTACGTGTTCGCCTACAAGCTCGGCTGGTTCCCGGTGCAGGGTTGGGGCAACAATTTCCTGGAAAACCTGTTCAAGTACGCGTCGTTACCGATCCTGATCGCGCTGGTCGTGTCCATCGCGCCGAACCTGCGGCTGTACCGCACCTTCATCCTCGACGAAATCAACCAGGACTACGTGCGCACCGCGCGCGCCAAGGGTCTCGGCGAGAACCGGATCATGTGGGTCCATGTGCTGCGCAATGCATCGATACCGATCATCACCCATGTGATGGCGGCGCTGCCGAGCCTGCTGATAGGCGCCTTCCTGATCGAGCGCTTCTTCTCGATTCCCGGCATCGGCCGCGAGGTGATCCTCGCGGTCGAGCGCTCGGACTTTCCGGTGATCAAGGCGCTGACCGTCTACGTCGCCGTGGCGACGATGCTGGTCAACCTCGCCGCCGACCTGATGTACAAGGCGGTCGACCCGCGGGTTCAGCTCAAGTGACGGCAAGTCGATGAACACGGCGACCCTGCCCCCGCCGCTCGCGCCGCGCCGCGAGATTCCGCACACGGTATCGCCCGGACTGTGGACGCTGGCCTGGCGGCGCCTGAAGACCGACAGCGTGGCGATGGTCTCGCTGGCGATCGTCGCCGCATTTCTGGTCATCGTCATGCTCTCCGGCATCGGCTTGATTGCGCCGGATTGGGCGAAGGAGGTTGGCGTCAACTACGCGCCGCCGAGCTTCATGGGACCGGACGCGACTACGGTTCCGGCGCCCGGCGCGCCCGCGACTGCGGGATCAGGGACTGCCGCGGATACGGTGATTTACGAGTCGACGGTGGTCGATCCCATCGGCGACGCCATCGCCGAATTGCGGGCCGGACTGAAGGGCGGCGCAAACTCGGCCGGTCCGGCGGCGACCGCTGCGCCGGCCGAAGGCGGCTTCGTCGATCCGCTCGCCGATGTGATGAAGGAAATCGAGGCGCAAAGAAATGCCACGGCGAAGGACGGCAAGTTCGTCGATCCGCTTGCCGACGCAATGAAGGAGATCGATGCAGGCAAGGCCGGCGCAGGCGCGAGCGATGCCGGCGCGCGGGTACGCCGGGCGACGCTGCCCTTCGGCGCCGACAAATGGGGTCGCGATGTCATCGCCAAGACCATCAAGGGTTCGGAGACGTCGATATTCGTCGGACTCGCCGCCGCACTGGTCGCCACTTTTGTCGGCACGGTGCTGGGCGCCTTCGCCGGCTATTACGGCCGCTGGGTCGACGATGCGCTGAACTGGTTCTACAACGTGTTCAGCTCGATTCCCTACCTGTTGCTGATTCTCGCGGTCGCCGCCGTGCTGCAGCAGAAGGGCACGATGACCATCGTGCTGATTCTCGGCCTGACCGGCTGGACCGGCGTGTTCAGGCTGATCCGGGCGGAATACCTGAAGCACAAGGGACGCGAATACGTCCAGGCTGCCGACGCGATCGGCGCATCGAATTCGCGGCGGATGTTCCGGCATATCTTCCCCAACGTGTCACACGTGGTGCTGGTCCAGCTGTCGATCCTCGTGGTTGGTTTCATCAAGGCGGAGGTGATTCTTTCCTTCCTTGGCTTCGGGGTTCCGGTCGACGTCGTATCGTGGGGGTCGATGCTGAACGAGGCACAGAACGAACTGATCCTCGGCAAGTGGTGGCAGCTGGTCGCGGCCGGTGGCTCAATGGCGCTGCTGGTCACCGCGTTCTCGCTGTTCACCGACGCGTTGCGCGACGCGCTCGATCCCAAACTGAAGGGCATGGGGCACTGAACCATGAATGCGATCGGCGAGCGCAACGATCCGTTGATCCGGGTACACGACCTCAGGGTCAGCTTCCGCCTGGACCGGCGCAATACCTTCGAGGCCGTGCGCGGAATTTCCTTCGACATACCGCGCAACTCGACGGTGGCGCTGGTCGGCGAGTCCGGCTCGGGCAAGTCGGTCACGGCGCTGGCGATGCTGGGCCTGCTGCCGCCGGAGAATTCGATCATCGACCCGCAAAGCCGGATTCTCTACGGCGGACGCAACCTGGTCGGGCTCTCTGCGGCGCAGTTGCGCGACATGCGCGGCGCGGAAATTTCGATGATTTTCCAGGAGCCGATGACATCGCTAAATCCGGTGTTCTCCGTTGGCTACCAGATTGGCGAGGTGCTGCGGCTGCACATGGGCCTTTCCGGCGCGGCGGCGCGCAAGCGTACCGTTGCATTGCTCGCCGAGGTCGGCATCCCGGATCCGCAGCGGCGCGTCGACATGTTTCCGTCGCAGCTGTCCGGCGGGCAGCAGCAGCGGGTGATGATCGCGATGGCGATCGCCTGCGAACCCAAGCTGCTGATTGCCGATGAGCCGACGACCGCGCTCGACGTGACCATCCAGAAACAGATCCTCGAACTGATTGCGCAGCTGCAAAAGAAGCACCAGATGTCGGTGCTGTTCATCACCCACGACCTGGCCGTGGTCGGGGAGATCGCCGATCGGGTCGTGGTCATGCGCGATGGCGAAATTCGCGAGCAGGGCGAAGCGAAACAGGTTTTCGAGGCGCCGCGCGACACCTATACCAGGGCGCTGCTGCTTTGTCGGCCGCAACTCGATCGTCGTCCGGAGCGCTTGCCGGTGATCGACGATTTCATGTCCGGTGCACATGGTCCCGGCGAAATACCCGAGCGCAGGCGCGGTACTTCTCTCGACGACGACATCGTCCTCAAGGTGCGCGATCTCGGCAAGAGTTTCTGGTCACGCGAGGGCCTCTTCGGTCGGCGCGAATTCAAGGCCGTGCAGAAGGTCTCGTTCGACCTGCCGCGCGGCAAGACGCTGGGCGTGGTCGGCGAATCGGGTTCGGGCAAGACCACGGTCGGCCTGACGCTGATGCGCCTGCACGAGGCAACGACCGGCGAGGCGCTGTTCGAAGGCCGCGACATCCTCGGCATGTCGCCCAGGGATTTCATGCCCTACAAGCGGCGCATCCAGATCATCTTCCAGAATCCCTATGCGTCGCTGAACCCGCGCTTCGTCGTCGGCCAGATTCTCACCGAACCGATGCAGATCCACGGCATCGGCGGGTCGGAGGAAGAGCGCACCGAACTGGCCTTCGAACTGCTGCGCAAGGTCGGCCTGCCGGAGGTCTCGTTCTACAAGTATCCGCACGAATTCTCGGGTGGGCAGCGGCAGCGCATCGCCATTGCCCGCTGCCTGACGCTCACGCCAGAAATCCTGATCTGCGACGAGTCGGTGTCCGCACTCGACGTGTCGGTGCAGGCGCAGGTTCTCAACCTGCTGCAGGAGCTGCAGGCTGAGTACGGGCTGTCCTACATCTTCATCTCGCACGACCTCGCGGTGGTCAAGTACATCTCCGACCGGGTGATGGTGATGAACGAGGGCGAGGTGGTCGAGATGGCCGATTCCGACGAGATCTATCGCCACCCGCGCGAACCCTATACGCAGCGGCTGCTGGCGTCGATTCCGCGCGGCTGGCACGACGGGGCCGGCGGCTAGCGGTGCGGGGACGGTCCAGCGTGCGCCGGCCGCCCGGTGCGAAGAGCTGATCGCGCGGATGCCGCAAGCTCCACCTCGCAGCGCGATGCCCGATCGGGCTTCAACTGTCGACACTGCCCGCTACGACGCGCTCGCCGCAGGCTATGACGCGTCCGCGCTGCGCACGCTGCCGCTGCGCTATCGCACGGTTTGGAATCTCGCGCTGCAGCCGGGTGATGCGGTTCTCGATGTCGCCTGTGGCACCGGGTTGTCGTTTGCACTGCTCGCCGAGGCGATCGGGCCGACCGGACATCTGGTCGGCGTCGAGTGTTCGCCGGCGATGGCCGCGTTGGCCCAGGCCCGCATTGCCCGTGCCGGATGGACGAATGCCGAACTCGTCGTTGCCACGATGGAGGAGGCCGATCTCGCACCGCCACGCGGACCGTTTGCTGCCGTGGCATTCAACTTCACCCACGACGTGCTGCAGTCGGAAGCCGCGCTCGCCAATGTCTTCGCGGCCTGCGCACCGGGCGCGCGCGTCGCGGTCACCGGTTCGAAACTGCTGCCCTGGTATCTGGCGCCCTTCAACGCCTACGTGCGCCGGATCAACGCGCCGTACATGGCCACGCAGCGCAATCTCGATCGGCCCTGGCGGCTGCTCGAACGCTACGTGCCGGACCTGGTGATTGCGCCTGCGCTGTTCGGCGCGGGATACCTGGCGCGCGGCAACTACACGCCTGCCGCAGCGTGGGGCTGAATGGCCCCTGTCGGCGCGCAGACGGGCGTGGGCGCCGGGTCCGCGACCAACGCCGGCGTCAAAGCGTGAAGGCCATTTCGCGCACCAGCGCGCCGGGCACCCGCACCGACGAGAGTTGCCGCGACTGGTAGGTACCGGAGTCCAGCATGAGTTCGGTTTCGGCGGTGAGCGCCTCGAGATTGCTGCCAAGAAGCCGGAACGCCGAATCGTCGAAGCGCAATACGTCAACCGGTGCGACCACCTTGCCGCCCTCGACCCAGAAGGTCGCGAAGCGCGTCATCCCGGTGATCCGGCATGCCGGTCGGTCCGAGTAGTTGAGGTAGTGCAGGTTGCCGATCGCCAGCCCGGTGTCGAGCGCCGCCAGCGCGTCTTTCGCCGGCAACCCGCCCCCGGCCATCACCAGCGACTCGGGGGACTCGTGGCCGTTGGCGCCGTTGTGGGCGAGGCCGAACTCGCGCGACGTACGTGGGCTCACCAGCGAGCCCACCAGCGCACCACCGCGAACCAGTTCAACCTTCGCCGGGCGGGCAAACCCCTGGTCCTGGAACGCGGGCGCGACGCCTGCCTCGGTGTCTTCGGTGATGGAGATGCGCGCGTCGAGTGCCTGCCCATCCTGCATCCGGCCCAGCGGACTCTGCCTGGTTGCCAGCGCCCGGCCAGAAAAGCCGCCCCAGCACAGCAGGCTGGCGATGTCTTCCATCGCCGCCGGCGCCAGATAGGCGCGGTACTTTCCGGGTTCCAGCGCGCGCGGCGGGCGACTGATCAACGCCAGTTTTTCGCGGGCGTCGTCCATGTGCGCGGCGAATGCCGCAGCGTCCCACGCAAAGCCGGCGTAACTCGTCTTCACCGCCTTGTCGGCACGGTGATAAAGGCTCCATTGCAGATTGAACGAGGTGGTCTCGTGCCAGTTGCGCTGACCCTCGGAACTGGCGAAGCCGCGCGACACCGGACCTGCAGCGTAGATGCCGACCAGATCGAGTTCTCCGGCGGCAGCGAGCACCTCGCCGACGACCTCCTCGGCCGGCGGCAACGGCGCATTGCGCACATCGCGGGTCGAGCGGACGGCATCGGGCAGAAGCAGCAGCGGATCGTCGGCGAGTTCGGGCAGCGCCGCGCGCAACGCCACGAGGGCGTCGCGCACGGCGGCCTGATCGACGGCAAGGTCGCCGGTCAGGCTCAGCAAATGCAGCGCATGCCTGTCGCCAAGGATCAGCCGCACGCCGAGGTAGCGTTGGTCGACGGTGCCAGGCTGGCGTACCTTGCCGCGATTCATGCGCACGAAGTCGGTGCGTTCGGCCTCGTACATGGCGGTGAATTTCTCGCCGGTGGCCAGCGCGTTCTGCAGCACCTGCGCCAGCGCCTCGAAGTAATGTTCGTCGGTCATCAAACTTCTCCGCCAAAGACTTGGACATCCCGGAAGACGCAGGCGGGCGACGCATGCCCGACCCGGATCACCTGCGACGGTTCGCCCTTGCCGCAATAGGGCGTGCCCAGCACCTTGACCGTATCAACGTCGCCGACCGCGGCCAGGTTGCGCCAGAAGTTCGCCGAGATGCCCCGGTAGTTCGGGTTCTTCACCACCGTGGCGAGCTGGCCGTTCTCGATCAGGCGGCCGCGCTCGCAGCCGAACTGGAACTTGTTGCGCGAATCGTCGATCGACCACGAGCAGTTGGTTTCCATGAGCACGCCGTGCTCGATCGCCGGCGACCAGGTCGTCGAACGACGTGTCGCCCGGCTCGACGTTGAGGTTCGCCATGCGGTCGATCGGCGGCCGATTCCAGCTGTCGGCGCGCGAGTTGGCCACACCCGGCAGGCCGGCGC
Organism: uncultured beta proteobacterium; assembly: GCA_963712105.1. Classification (GTDB taxonomy): domain Bacteria; phylum Pseudomonadota; class Gammaproteobacteria; order Burkholderiales; family Casimicrobiaceae; genus VBCG01. Next base: position 381,584 of record CAVQGR010000003.1, on the reverse strand, counting down.
GCGCCTGCGAGATCGCGCCACCGAGCGGCCGCTCCAGGATCCCCGGCGGATCAGGTGGACGCTTCTGCGCCGGCGTGCCGTCGTCGTCGAAGGCGTAGCTCGCCAGCTCGCTCCGGCCGAGTCGGGTCGAAGGTCACGTCGAGCAGCTCCGAGCCGTAGCGATAGCTGCCGAACATGTCCGGCGTGACGAAGCTGCGTGCCGGCGAAGTTGCGCTCGTCGCCCAGGATGCGGTCGAGCTCCAGCGGATGGCCGATCGACTCGTGGATCTGCAGGATCATCTGGTCGGGCGCGAGCAGCAGGTCCATGGTGCCGCTCGGGCAGTTCGGCGCGGCCAGCAGCTCGATGCGCGTCTTCGGCGATGCGCCTGCCGCTGCCGACGAAGCCGACGCGCTCGAGGATCTCGATGCCGCCCTGCTGGCAGATCCCGCGATAGCCGTTGAGCGTGCGGTTCTGGGTGTCGCCGTCGGCGTGCGCGGTCGCCGACAAGCCCGGCATAAGGAAGCGGTAGCGCTGCACGACGTCGCCGCCGGCGCTCGTCACCAGCCGGTGCGTCGCGGTGCGCACGTCGACGTGCGCCTGCCAATCGACGATGCGTGGATCGATGCCCGCCTCGCGCGATTCCGCACCGAGCAGCTCGTACCACTCGTGGCGGGACCAGCGGGCACGGCAAATCCGGGCGATTCGTAGCTGCCGGCAGGCGCCGGCAACGCCAGGCTTCGAGTGTCGACGAGCCCGAGATGCGCGGTCGCGCGTGCCCAGCGGGCGGCACGGTCGAGCGCCGCCTGGAGTCCTGCCTGCGAGGTGTCGCTGGTGGCCGCATAGCCATAGCCGCCGTGGGCGTAGACCGTGGCCATCGCGCCGCGGTCGGTGGTTGCGGTCAGCGGCATTGGCACGTTCTTGCGCACCGCATAGTGCTCGCTGCGCTCGTCGACAAAGCGCAGCGACCAGAAATCCGCGGCAATCTCGAATGCGGGGAGGGGTCCGTCGAAGGGCATGGAATCGGCAATCCAGTGGAAATGGTGTGGGCGGGGCGGCGGGTTGATCCCCACCCTCCGCAGGTGAGGCCGGATTATCGGCCCAAATGGGCCTGGCGGATCGCCCGGGGGTCACTTCCCGCGTTCACGGGGCATCCGGTGGGTCGAGCCCGAACCGGGCCAGCGCGTCCCCGGTCACCCGGGCGATACGCCAGTCGGGCAGGACGGTCGCGCCCATGCGTTGGTAAAAACCGATTGCCGGGGCGTTCCAGTCGAGCACCGACCACTCGAAGCGTCCGCACCCGCGTCGGCGGGCCAAGGCACCCAGTTCGGCCAGAAACAGCCGGCCAAGGCCGCCGTGGCGAAACCGCGGGTAGACGAAAAGGTCCTCCAGCCACAGGCCGCCTTGGCCAAGAAATGTCGAGAAAGTATGGAAATACAGCGCAAATCCAGCTATTTCCGGGCTATTGCCATTGCTGCGGCCAATAAGTGCTTCGACGCGCGCACCCTCGCCGAACAAGGCTGAGGTGAGCCGGTCCTCGTCGGCAACCACCAGGTGCGCCAGTTTTTCGTAGTCGGCGAGCGCCCGGATCATCCGCAGCAGTTCTGGAACATCCGCCGGCATCACGGCGCTCACGCTGAAGTCATGTCCGCTCATGCGACGCGTCGCCCCAGGATCAATACGTCGCGCTCGACGCCATCCAGCTCCGCGACCGCCGGCAGGCGCCCCCAGCCGGCAAAACCGAAGGCCTCGAACAGGCGGACCGACGGCGCGTTGTGTCCGAATACGAAGGCCAGGATGGTACGGATACCGAGCCCCGGTGCCTCGGCAAGTGCATGCCCGACCAGCTTCCGGGCAATGCCGGCGCGCAGCCGGTCCGGCGCCACATAGACGGCGATCTCGACGGTCGCGTGATAGGCGGGCCGGCCATAGAACGAGCGCAATGACAGCCATCCGGCGATCGCACCGTCTGCCGCATCGCAACATACCCAAAGTGGCCGGCCGGTGGCAGCAAAATCCTCGAACCAGGACCGACGTTGGGCGACAGTCACCGGCAGAGTGTCGGCGGTGGCCATCCGGCCCGGGATCGAGGCGTTGTAGATGGCCACGATTTCCGGCAAATCAGGGGATTGGGCGCGGCGAATCGGCACGATTGGCAATTTTGCAACAAATTGTCTTCGGGATCCTAGCATTCCACCAGTTTGAATTGCCCAAAAAAAGGGCATTGGGGTAACTTCAGCGGGTGTGCCGGAGGGTGGACATCGAGTTTGCCCCGGGGCATCAACAATTTCTGGGGGTTTTCATATGAAATTTCAGCGGACGAAAGTCGCGACCGCACTGGGCATCGGCGGAGTCGCACTCATCGCTGCAGGTGCCGTCGCCGCGCAGGACATCAAGGTCAACGTCACGGGGTCGAACATCAAGCGGGTCGACAACGAAACTGCGGCACCAATCGAGACCATCACCCGCGAGGATATCCAACAATCCGGTCTCAATACGATTTCCGACGTCGTCCGCCGCATCACGGCGAACAGCAACGGCACCGTCGGGGACTCCTTCACCAACGGCTTCGCCGGTGGTGGCGCGACGGCCATCTCGCTGCGCGGCCTGGGCTCCAACAACACTCTCGTGCTGATCAATGGCCGCCGGCTTGCCAATACCGGTCTTGCCGACGACGGCCAGTATTCGTTCGTTGACCTCAATCAGATCCCGTTCGATCTGGTCGAGCGCATCGAGGTCCTCAAGGACGGTGCGTCGGCGATCTACGGCTCCGACGCCGTGGCCGGCGTGGTCAACGTCATCCTGCGCCAGCAGTTCACCGGTTTTGCCGTCACCGGCACGGCGGGTACGACCAGCAAGGGAGACGGCAACACCTACAAGGGTGCGATCACGGCCGGCGTTGGCGATCTGACCAAGGACCGCTATAACGCCTACATCGGCATCGATGCCATGAAGCAGGATTCGATCAAATTGACCGACCGGGGCGGTTACATCGGCGGGCAGGATCTGCGCTTCATGAACCTGCCCGACACCCGCAACGGCGCGCCGCCGTCCGGCTACGGGACCGGCAGCGAGGTGGGTTCGCTGCGTCCGGTCAATCCGGCGACCGGTGGACTGGTCGGTGGCGGACCGTACACGACTCTCCCGGGCTGCGATCCGGCGAACGTCGACCCGGTGACCAATTTCTGCCGCTTCAACCAGAAGCAATCTCTCGATCTCATCCCCGAGAGCGAGCGCTTCAACGTCTACGGCCGCGGGACCTTCAACATCACGAATACGATGCAGTTGTACGGCGAGGCGTCGTATTTCCAGTTCAAGTCGGACAACCGCAACACGCCGACGCAGCCGCGTTCGATCTGGCCGAACGTGAAGGATGTTACGGTCAACAATTCGACGACCATCTTCCTGCCGGTCGGACATCCGGACAATCCCTTCAGTGCGGCGGGGAATGGCGCCCGCCTGTACTACTCCAGCGCCGACGTCGGTGGCCGGGACAGCCATATCGAGAACACCGTTCAGCGCTATCTGGGCGGCATCAAGGGTACCAACTACGGCTGGGATTGGGACGCCGGATTGCTTTTCATCAAGAACGAAACCAACCAGACGCGCTACGGCTTCCTGAACTACGCCAACTACCAGCAGGCGCTCAACGGCCAGGGGGGCTTCGGCTACTACCGCATCGGGCAGAACGCGAGCCTGAACAACCCCGGGATCTACGACTTCATTTCGCCGGATATCTCGAACAATCCTACGTCGGAAAACACGCAGTTCGACCTGAAGGGATCGCGCGACGTTTACAAGCTGCAAGGCGGGCAGATGGCCCTGGCGCTTGGCTACGAGTTCCGCCGCGAGAAACTCGACAACCCGGGAACAACCGGCACCTTCGCAGGTGAAGTCATCGGCCTCGGATATTCGGCGGCGAACGCAACGCGCAACATCAATGCGCTTTACGCGGAGTTGTACGCGCCGATCCTCAAGAACCTGGAAGCCACGGTGGCACTGCGCTATGACGACTACTCGGACTTCGGCAGCACCTGGAATCCGAAGGTCGGCGTCAAGTGGACGGTGGTCCCGCAGCTCGTCGCGCGTGGCACCTACGCCACGGCCTTCCGTGCTCCGGGACCCTACGAGAACGGCAACAGCGCGGCGGCCGGCTTCACCAGCATCAACGATCCGATCCGCTGCCCGGTAACCAATAACGCGGCGGATTGCTCAGGTACGGTCGTGGCGATCACCTCGGGCAACCCGCAGATCCAGCCGGAGACGTCGACCAACTGGACGGTCGGCCTGATCTGGGAACCGGCACGCTGGTTCAATGCCTCGTTCGACTACTGGAACATCGAGACCAAGGACAAGATCACCGGCGCGGATCCGCAGGCGGTGGCGGACAATCCGGCCGGGTTCCCGGCAGCGACCATCATCCGCGATACCAACAACCTGCCCGGCATCCCCAACTCCGGCACGCTGTTTGCCGTGTCTGCCCCCTACGAAAATGCCGACAAGGTGAAGACCGACGGCTATGACGTGGCGGCGACGTGGCGGCAGCCGATCGGGAACTACGGCAACCTGACCAACACCATACAGTGGACGCATATCAACAAGTTCACACGGAACATTGGTGGCACGACCTACTCGTACGCGGGGACGCATGGACCCACGTCGCTGTCGAGCTCGGCGGGCATGCCGAAGGACCGCTTCAATATCGTCATCGCCTGGGACAGGGGTCCATGGAACGTTGCAGGCACGGTCCGTTACGTCGGTCCGATGGACGACATCGAGTCCCGGCAGCAGCCCGATTGCCTGAACTTCGGGGACGAGGGGTATTGCACGGTTGCTTCGTTCACCACGCTCGATCTCGCCGCGTCTTACAAGGGCTTCAAGAACTGGGAGATCTTCGGGTCGGTCATCAACGTGTTCAACGCCACGGCGCCGTTCGACCGCCAGGCGGGCTATGGCAGCTACAACTTCAACTACAACTACGCACTCTCGGGCGCCGTTGGCACGCAGTTCAATCTGGGCGCCCGGTACACGTTCAATTAGGGCACGACGTCATAGGTTTCCGGATCCCCGGATCGCTCATCGGCGATCCGGGTTCCGGAATCCGGAAGAACACCATCCGGCGGGGCGACCCGCCGGATTTTTTTTGCGCGGTTGCCGCGATTTGCTGCCGCCGGCGATGTGCTGCAAGATGCGCGGCGCAAGGCCATTTTTCTCGCCAAGGAACGACAATGAATCATGTGGTCGCAATGCTTCTCGCCGCCGTACTGCTTGCGGTACCTAACGCCTATGCCCAGGGAGGCAGCACCGGCACCAACCCCAGCGAGCTGGAGACGCTGCAGGCAGCCGCCAAGACCGACAAGAAGGCGCTGGTCGCCGCAACGCTCAAGCTCACCGATGCCGAGGCGAAGAAATTCTGGCCGGCCTACGATGCCTACCAGCGTGAACTTGGCACGCTGGGACGTCGGCGCAATGTCGCGTTGGAAGGGCTGGCGTTCCGCGACAAGCCGATGACCGACGCCTATGCCAAGAGCCTCACCAACGAAATGATCAGCGTCGAAGAACAGCAGATCAAGGCCCGGCGCAAGATGAGCAAGGCCGCAATGCGTGCGCTGCCGCCGACCAAGGCCGCCCTCTACATGCGCCTCGAGTGGAACCTGCATATCGCCCAGGCCTACGACATCGCGGTCGCGTTTCCGCTCGGTCAGGTCAAGTAGGCAGGTGCAGGCAGGTGCAGGCAGGTGCAGGCGGAAGCTGCTTGCCGCGTCAGGGCCTTCTGCGGCGTGGTTGGTGAGCCCCTCAGGCTGCGGCTCAGCTGGCTGGCTTGCAGTCGGGCTTGCCATTGCCGGCCAACGTCAAGGTCGTGATCGGCGCGACCACGTTCGCCGTCTGCGCTGCCGCCGGAAGGATTGCGTTGTCGGTCGCCAGCAGCCCAGTGGCGGTCATGTGCATGCCGGCGGTGGTCACGTCGAGCGATCGTGTCGGTACGGCGGCTTGAACCCCGACGACATCGATTCGTGCCGGAAAGATGCCGACGTTCACCGGCGGCGTGGCATCGTGGCCATTGAATCTGGCGAGGATGAGCGCGGCGTCGCTGCGTGAATCCATCGTGGCCGGCGCAATGACCAACGATCCAAGCACAATGGCGGTCAAGGCAATGGCGGCGATGCCGAAGGCGGCGCGGGGCGTATCGGGTTCGTAGCGGTTCATCTGGGCTCTCCTTGCTTTTTCATCCTGACGTACATCTTTGATGCACTGTCCGCGGTCTGTGGATTCATCTCGTGATTCCGTATTGGCCTCATGCGCGGCAGTACGGATTGCATCCTAGTCAGGTCGAAACCCGGCCTCAATGGGCACGCGACGAATCCGGGAAATCGAGGCGCGAAGGTTCGACAGACGCGATGAAGCGGATGCTCGCCAGCGTGTGCAAGCAGGCACCGGGCCCTCTTACAGGGTTCGGTCATGCCGGCGAAATGGGCCAGGATCGACGACGAAATTGAGTGTTTGCACCAATATTCGGGTGGACTTTCTTGCTGCATTGTGTAGAATTCTGCGGCTTTCGAAAGAAAGTCTGGCCCTGCCTCCGGTAGGGCCAATGCGTTTTGGCGCATGTGCGCGAAGGGCCTTGCGGCAGGCCCCGCGGCCGACCCCCCGGACACAGGATGGGGCGTGCCGTGCGGACCGTCCGCATCCGGTGCCCCGTCATCGAGCTTTCAGCTACCTGTCTGAAAGCGGGTGGGGAACACCGGCGTGCCGTTGGCTGCGTCCGAACAACCAGGACCGTTCGCCAATTTCTGACTGAACAACCATCTGTCTGGAGACCACATGTTGAACAAGATCCGTCTGGCCGCTTTGGCCGCGGCCATGCTGATTGCCACGGTCGGCGCGGCACTGCCCCAGTCGGCGCAGGCGCAGGCCAAGTCTGCTGCCCCCGCCGCCGCAGCTCCGGCGCCGGCCGCCGAAGCCGCACCAGCGGCGCCGGCCGCCGAAGCCGCACCTGTCGCCAAGGCCCCGGCTGCGTCCCCGGTCATGGTGGACAACCCCTACGGTCTCGAGGCGATCTGGAAGGGCGGCGATCTGGTCGCCAGGATCACGCTGGCCATTCTGGTGATCATGTCAATGGGCAGCTGGTACATCATCATCACCAAGATCTACGAGCAGCACAAAATGGGCTCGCAGGCGAAGGAAGCCCAGAAGAAATTCTGGAAGGCGCCATCGGTCCGTGAGGGCGCCGAAACCCTGAAGAACTCGAGTCCGTTCCGGTTCCTGGCCGAGTCGGGACTCGAAGCGACCAGCAAGCACGACGGCCTGCTCGGCAAGGTCGATCTGAACGACTGGATCGCCATGTCGATCCAGCGCGCGATCGATAACGTACAAAGCCGCACGCAGGATGGTCTGGCGTTTCTGGCCACCGTGGGTTCGACTGCGCCGTTCGTCGGCCTGTTCGGCACCGTCTGGGGCATCTACCATGCACTGACAGCGATCGGCATTGCCGGCCAGGCATCCATCGACAAGGTTGCGGGACCCGTTGGCGAAGCGCTGATCATGACCGCAATCGGTCTTGCGGTGGCGGTGCCCGCGGTGCTCGGCTACAACTGGCTGATTCGCCGCAACAAGGCGGCGATGGATCTGGTTCGTGGTTTCGGCGCGGAACTGCATGCGGTGCTGCTGAGCAACGGCAATTCCGCCGGGAAGGCCTGAAATCATGGGCATGAACGTCGGTTCCGCCGGCGGCGAGGAGGATCAGGTCGTCTCGACCATCAATACCACGCCGCTGGTCGACGTGATGCTGGTGCTGCTGATCATCTTCCTGATCACCATTCCGGTGGTCACGACGTCGATCCCGGTCACACTGCCCAAGGAAGTCAATGAAGTTCGCGAAACCAAGCCGGAAAACATCGTGCTTTCGGTGGACGCGAGCGGCGGCATATTCTGGAACGACCTCAGGATGCCCTCCACGGCGGCGCTGATCGAACGGCTGAAGAAGATCGCGGTGCTGACGCCGCAGCCGGAGATTCAGGTCCGGGGCGATGGCGCGGCCAATTACGATTCGGTCGGCCGCATCATCTACGCCTGCCAGCGTGCGGGTATCGCCAAGGTCGGCTTCATCACCGAACCGCCGGCGCGGGGCGGCTGAAGCGCCGCATCGGCTGACCGGACGAGGAACAGACAATGGGAATGAATGTTGGAACGGGCGGTGGCTCGGGTGACCCGGACGTGATTCTCGACATCAACACCACACCGCTGATCGACGTGATGCTGGTGCTGCTGGTGATGTTGATCATCACGCTGCCGATCCAGCTGCATTCGGTCAACCTGAACATGCCGACAGGCAATCCGCCGCCACCGCTGGTGAAACCCGAGGTGGTGAAGCTGGACATCGATGCCAACAGTGTCGTCTACTGGAACGGCGAGATCGTGACCGACAAGGCGGCGCTTGAATACAAGCTCTCGCAGGCGGCCGGCCAGTCGGTGCAGCCCGAATTGCACCTGCGTCCCGACAAGGGTGCGAAGTACGCGATCGTCGCGATGGTGATGGCCTCGTCGCAACGACTTGGGCTGACCAAGATCGGCATCGTCGGCAGCGAACAGTTCATCAACGAATAGGTCGCTCCCGGCGCCACAAGCGCCGGCGGGCAAGCGGAGTCGACACGACATGGATTACGCAAGACAGCAGAGAGATCCGGCAAGGCACATGCTCGGCATCGGGTTTGTCGTCCTGGTGCATGCCCTGGTGATCTGGGCGCTGTTGTCCGGCCTCGGCAAGAACGTCATCCAGATCATCAAGAAGCCGTTGAACGCGACCATCATCGAAGAAGTCAAGCTGCCGCCGCCGCCGCCGCCGCCGCCGCCGCCGCCGCCGAAAAAAATCATCGAAGCGCCACCGGTTCCGCCGCCGCCGGTCGAAGTCTATGTTCCGCCGCCGGACATTCCGGTCGCGGCGCCGACGACGGCGCCGGTGATCACGGCGGTGACGCCGGCCGCGCCGACGACGCCGCACGTCATCGCGCCGCCGCCGGTCGCCAAGGCGCCGCCCGCGCCGCCGCCACCGCCGAAGCCCGCGGTGCGGCGTGGCATCGTCCGGCTTTCCGGCGATGATCCGTCCTACCCGCGTGACGCCATTCGCGCGGGCGTTGCCAAGGGGCGTGTAGTGGCACGCCTGCAGATCGACGAAAAGGGCAACGTGGTCAGCATCGACATCACGGTGTCTGAACCGCGGCGTGTATTCGACAAGGCGGTCATCGCCGCGCTTGAGGAATGGAAATTCAAGGCCGAAGGGGAGAAGTACGTCGGCGAAGTCGAGATCAACTTCGCGCTCAAGGACTAGCGGCGCCATGGCGAGCGGGCTCGCCCTGCCGGGCCTGCGGGTTGGTTCGCGCCCACGTACCCTGAACCGTTTCACCGTAGCGCTTCGGTGAACAATTCGATGCGCGGCGACGCCCGGCTGGAAGATGCCACGCGTCTGCACGGTGAAGGCCGGTTGCGCGAAGCGCTTGCGCGCTACGACGAGTTCCTCGGCGACAATCCGGGTCACGCTGGCGCGTTGCATCAATCCGGGGTTGCGCTCTACCAGGCGGGAGACGTCGGTGGTGCTGTGGACCGCATTCGCAGGTCGGTGAATATCGATCCGCACAGCGCCGATGCCTGGTCCAATCTCGGGTTGGTCCTGCAGGCGACTGGCCAGGTTCGCGCGGCAGTGGAGGTCTTCGAGCGCGCGGCGCAGATCGAGCCCGGCTCAACCGAAATCCTTTCCAATCTCGGAGCCGGGCAGTTTGCGTGGGGGCAATACGCAGAGGCTGAGGTGACCGCACGCCGGCTCACCACGCTGGACGGCAACCACGCCAAGGGTTGGTTTATCCTGGCGCTCGTCCTGCAGCCGCAGGGGCGGATGCTGGAAGCGCTTGATGCGGCGACCCGGGCCGCGGGCCTGGCGCCGGACCAGGAGGGCTACGCCGGTCTCAAGGCGCAGATCGAGATCGGCATCGGCGCGCCGGAAAAGGCGCGCAAGACACTCGACAAGGCACTTGCGCGACATCCGATGTCCGCGCCGCTGCGCTTTGAGCTTGCCAGCGTCCTGGAGGACAAGATTGCCGACCTGCCGGCCGCCGTGGTCGCCTACGAGCAGGTGCTTGGCGTCGATGCGAGGCATGGCCCGGCAATGTCGCAACTGTCGTTCCTGAAGGGCCGGATTGCCGACTGGCGCGGCCGCGTACAACTGGTGGCACGCATTCGCGAAGCTGTGAAGGCCGCGGTGCCGATGCTGTCGCCGTTCGCGTTCCTGTCGCTGCCCTCGACTCGCGACGAGCAGCGCAGATGCGCGCAGACCTGGACCGCACCACTTGCCGAAATCGAGCCGACGCCGCGCCGCCGGGTGCTGTCGCCCGGGCGGCTGCGGATCGGCTACCTGTCCGGCGACTTTCACAGCCATGCCACGGCATTCCTGGCTGCGGGCCTGTTCGAACAGCACGACCGGAAGCGCTTCGAAATCATTGCCTATTCGACGGGGCCGGACGATCGCTCGCCGATGCGCGCCCGCCTGCTGCGGGCCTTCGATCGATTCGTCGACGTGCGGGGCCGCGACCCGCGAGTTATCGCCGACATGATTCATGGCGATGCCATCGACATCCTGGTCGATCTGAAGGGGCATACGCAGGATGCCACGCCCATCGTGCTTGCGTGTCGGCCGGCACCGATCCAGGTCCACTATCTCGGCTATCCGGGAACGCTCGAAGGCGGGCTGGTCGATTATCTGATCGGCGACCCGGTGGTGACGCCACCGCAGCATCTGACCGACTACGCCGAGACCCTGGCGGTGCTGCCCGACAGCTATCAGATCAATGACCGCGAGCGGCCTATCTCGGCCGGGGTGTCGCGGGCCGAACTCGGCTTGCCGGAGTCGGGTTTCGTGTTCTGCAGCTTCAACCAGACCTACAAGATCAATCCGGAGGTCTTCGATGCCTGGATGGCCATACTCGGCGCGGTGCCGGATTCCGTGTTGTGGCTGCTTGCCAAGGCCCCGGACAATCCGGCGATCACGAACCTGCGACGCGAGTGCGAGGCGCGCGGCGTCGACAGCGCGCGGCTGGTGTTTGCGCAGCATCGTCCCAATCCCGACTATCTGGCGCTCTACGGACACGTGGACCTGTTTCTCGACACCTGGCCCTATAACGCGCATACGACGGCCAGCGATGCGCTCTGGTCCGGATGTCCGGTACTCGCCATCCTTGGGGACACGTTTGCCGGTCGGGTCGCTGCGAGCCTGCTGCACGCGGTCGGGCTGCCCGAGTTGGTGATGCCGACGGTCGCCGCCTATGTCCAGCGCGCGACGGAGCTTGCGAAGGATCGTGACGAAGTTGCGCGCTTGAAAGCGCATCTGGCCGGGCCTGGACGCATGAGTCCATTGTTCGACACCGCCCGCACGACGCGCGCACTGGAGGCTGCCTACCTGACGATGGCCGACCAGCACCGGACCGGGCTGCGCAAGGCCTTTCGCGTCGATCCGGTGACCGCCGGGACTTAGCCGGCGCGCGATGGCAAACGGTGCGGCGGCGTCTGCCGTACCAGCCTGTCGGGGTTGTTTCAGTCGCCGCTGCGCAGCGTATAGGCGGCGGCGGCCCAGGTCAGACCGGCCAGCGCAAGTGCCGCGCCGGCGATCCCGGACAGCGATACTGGTTGCGCTGCAAGCAGCCGATAGGCTTCACGGCCAACTTCCAGCGCCGCACCGGGTACCGCCACCGCGACCGCGGCGGCCGCGATGCCCCATAGTGCAACGATGATCGGTTTGCGCCAGGTCGGCAGCGCCACCGGCGCCGGCAGCTTCGCCATGACGCGCGCCGCGAAGCCGTCGTCGTCGACATAGCCATCGCGCGCCGCTGCGGCGTCGTCGGCCAGCAGCCGCTCGAGCCACGCATCACCTGACGGCGAGGCCTGGGCGTCTTCGTGGATATGGTCGTCGCTCATGGTCAGTTGTTTGCGTAGGCGGCCAGTGCCACCTTCAGTTTCTGCTTGCCGCGGAGTACATGCGTCTTGACCGTGCCCACCGGGCAATCCAGAACATAGGCCGCTTCTTCATGGGTCAGGTCATTATGGTAGCACTGGACAATGGCCGCGCGCTCCGCGTCGGACAGCACGGCCATCGCGCGTTCCAGGTCGACCTTGAGCGAGGTTCCACGCGCATGGTCCGCCTGTGTGTCGACGCTGTCCGCCATCATCGAGTCGTCTCCCTCAGCCAATTCGTCGGTGCGGTCACCCAGCAGTTCCTCGCGGCGCTTGCGCGCATGGGCGAGCCAGCAGTTGGTCGCAATCCGGTACAGCCAGGTCGAAAAGCGCGCCTCCTGCCGGAATGAACCCAGGTTGCGCCAGGCAAGCACGAAAGCGTCCTGCGCCAGATCGTCCGCCAGTGCGTGGTTGCCGGCCGTCAGCTTGCGCAGGCAGGCGCGCACGCCGGACTGGTAGCGTTTCACCAGTTCGGTGAACGCATGGCGGTCGTCCTGCACCACGGCGCGGGCGATGAGTTGCGCATCGGATACCGCGGCGTCCGCCATCTGCGAGCGTCACTCCGATCCTGTTCCGGCGCTGCGCGAGAGGCCGGTTGCTGATTGGGACAGGCACGGCGTCGATTTCCCGGTTTCGGCGATCAATTGGACGGGGCTCCCGGACCCGGAGGAGGGACCGGATTCGAGGCAGCGGCGGCGGCCGTGCCGGCATGCTGGTCCTCGAAGTACCAGAGCACGACGAAGCCGACGCCGACGAACATGAGCACCAGTCCCAACCAGTTCGCCGTGCCGTCGTCGATCATCCCGGCCAGGGTCAGCGCAAGGCCGATCGAGCCCATGATGATGCCCTTGCGCAGGTCAGACCATGCGGCGGCCTTGCGCAAGGCGCGCGCCTGTTCGGTCAGCGGCGCCGTCGCCGCCGCTAGACTGACCGCCTGCCCGGCCTGGCCGGTGCCGATGGCCTGCATCGCTTCGCCGGGAGGGATCAGGCCCTTCTCGGCAAGCCTGACCATGGTCTCGTTCTGCATCCGGTTCTTGCGCAGCTTGTACCAGATGATCAACCCGACGAAGAGGATCGGCGTCAGGAACACGATGAAGACGATGCCGAGCACACCACCAGCGAGTACCGTGTCGTTGCCGAGAAATTGCTGGAACGAGTCGTACTCGCGGTCATGGTCGCTCAGGTCGAGCCTCAGGCCCCGACGGTGGACGCTGCGCTCTTCCTTGCCGGCCTCGGCGTCCGCTTCGGCGGCCTTGCGCCGTGCCTCGCGCGCCGCTTCCCGCGCGGCATCGGCGGCTTCGCGGGCGGCGCTGCGGGCGGCCTCCGCAGCCGACCTGGCATCGCTCTGCGCGAGGTGCAGGGGGCCGGAGGCCATTGCCTCGGCCACTCCGGATGCCGGCAGCTCGGGCAACAGGGCCACCAGGGTGCCGAGCAGCAGAGCGCCGCCAAGTACCAGGCGGCGGACGGCAGGCGACAGGAATCGATTCATGTTTTCTCCCAAACGGTCGGTCGTTGGCGGTTGGATGCGCCAGCCGGCCGGTTCGGATTCGCGCCGGCCCCCGGTTGTCCCGACGCCCGCGGACCGCGGCCTGAGACGGACAGCTTCACACCCCATGCTATCATCGGCGCCGCCGTTTCATTGTCGCAGGTGACGGTTGCGAATTCGCGAATCCGGCCTGCGCTCGACATTCGATCCAGAGGTCCGGGAAAACCCGCAACGCCTGCCGATGGCCGCCTCCTCTGCCTCCCGCTTGCGCATTTTGTCGATGTTCCTATTCCTGCATCGCAGCAAAGTCATGGCCGGACGCTGGTTGCTGGGTTTGCTGCTGGCGACGCTGACAGCGCTGTCGGCCGGCGCCGCCGACGAGCCGGTCACCCTCAACTTCGTCAATGCCGACATCGACTCCGTGGTGAAGGCGGTGGCCGAAATCACCGGCCGCAATTTCGTCGTCGACCCCAAGATCAAGGGCACGGTCAACATCATCTCGGCGCGACCGGTGCCCAGGGCGCTGGTGTACCCGACGCTGCTTTCCGCGCTGCGGCTGCAGGGCGTGGTTGCGGTCGAGGGCAATGGCGTCACCAAGCTGGTGCTGGAGACCGAAGCCAAGATGCACGGCTCGTCGGTGTCTGGCGGCGGTGCCGGAGGCGGCGATCGACTGGTCACTCAGGTGATCACGCTGCGTTACGAATCCGCGACGCAGGTGCTCAATGTGCTGCGGCCGCTGATCACCCCGAACAACACCATCGCCGCCTTTCCGGGGACCAATGCGCTGATCATCACCGACTACGCCGAGAATCTGAGGCGTATCGAGAAGATCATCGCTTCGCTAGATCACGCGCCCGCTGGCGAGCCGATGGTGGTGACGCTCAAGCACGCATCGGCGGTCGATCTGGTGCCGCTGGTGAATCGGCTGATCACCAACGACGCGACCGGACAGACCGGGCAGCCGCCTGACGTTCAACAACGCGTGACGGTGGTCGCGGATCCGCGTTCGAACAGCGTCCTGGTGCGCTCGGAAAACGCCGCGCGCGCCGAGCGGGTCAGGGCACTGGTCGAGCAACTCGACACGCCGGGCCGGCCGGGCGGCAACATCTTCATCGTCTACCTCAAGAACGCCGAAGCGGCAAAGGTGGCGCAAACACTGCGCGCGCTGATGAGCGGCGGCAACGACGCCGCCGCGATGTCCGCACCGACCCCGTCGGTGATCGGCAACCAGCTCGGGTCGTCGACACCGGCATCGGGGGCGGCGCCGCCGCCGCCGCCGCAGTCAAGCACCAATCCCTTCACTGCCGGGGCGACGGGCGCCGGCGCGGCATTGCCCGGCGGACTGACCATCCAGGCGGATGTGGCCAACAACGCGCTGGTCATCATGGGACCGGAGCCGCTGTACAACAATCTGCGGGCGATCATCGAACGGCTGGACGTGCGCCGCGCGCAGGTGTTCGTCGAGGCGCTGATCGTCGAGGTCGCCGCCGAGCGGGCGGCGGAGTTCGGTATCCAGTGGCAGATCCTGCAGGGCATCAACAAGTCGAATGTCCAGGGTTTCGGCGGCACCAATTTCGGCACGCGCGACTCGGGCAACAACATCATTTCCGGATCGCTCAATCTGGGTGCGCTGGGGCAGGGACTCAACGCCGGCATCCTCAACGGCACGCTCACCGTACCGGGCCTCGGGACGATCACCAACCTGGCGTTTCTCGCCCGCGCGCTCGAACAGGATGCGGGGGCCAACATCCTGTCCACGCCGACGCTGCTCACGCTGGACAACGAGGAGGCGCGCATCATCGTCGGCCAGAACGTGCCGCTTGTCACCGGGCAGTACGCGACGACCGGCTCGACCTCGACCGTGCAGCCGTTCCAGACGGTCGAGCGCAAGGACATCGGCGTCATGCTGCGCGTCAAGCCGCAGATCACCGAGGGCGGCACGATCCGCCTGGTGATCTACCAGGAGGTGTCGCGTATCGAGTCGTTCTCCACGACCACCGGCCTGGTGCTGTCCAAGCGGGCGCTGGAGTCGACGGTGGTGGTCGATGACCAGCAGGTCGCCGTACTGGGTGGCCTGATCCAGGACAGCTTCAGCGATGGCTCCGACCGCGTGCCGCTGATCGGCGACCTTCCTGTTCTCGGGGCGTTGTTTCGCTACGACGCGCGCAAGCGGCAGAAGGTCAACCTGATGATCTTCCTCAAACCAACCGTCGTGCGCAGCGACAGCCAGGGTCGTGCGCTGACCTCCGAACGCTACGACTACATCATGGGCCAGCAGATCAAGAGCCGCCCGGAGCCACGAGGTTTCTGGCACGACGAGACCGTGCCGACGCTGCCGGTCGAGGGCGCGATGCCGGGCACACCGGCGGGCGCGGTCCCCGGGACGTTGCCGCCGCCCGCAACGACGCCACCGGCGACGACTCCGCCGGCGGCTCCACCCACCGCACCGGACGAGCCGACCGGACTTCCACCGGGGTACAACACCCCGGCGATCACCCGGTAGCGGCACCGAGCCGAAACCGCCGGCCGGGATGAGTGCCCGCACCGATTCCGCGATGTCGCCATCCGCATTTGCGGCGCTGATCCCTTACGCCTTTGCGAAGGCGCACGGAGTGCTCGCCGCCGGAGTCGAAGGTGACGCCGTGGTCGTGCTGACGCGGCCCGATGCCACGGCGGACGGCATCATCGAAATGAAGCGCGTGCTGCAGCGACCGCTGGTGACCCGCGCAATCGCCGCCGAAGGATTCGCCGCTGCGCTGGCGCGAGCCTACAACCAGGCGACGCCCGCCAATGCCGATCTCGCCGGCGATCTCGCACGCGAGACCGATCTCGCCCGCCTGATGCAGGATCTGCCGGCAACTGAGGATCTGCTCGACAGTTCGACTCAGGCGCCGGTGATCCGGATGATCAACGCGCTGTTGCTGCAGGCACT
The DNA here is from genome assembly GCA_963712105.1 of uncultured beta proteobacterium. GTDB lineage: Bacteria > Pseudomonadota > Gammaproteobacteria > Burkholderiales > Casimicrobiaceae > VBCG01. The sequence goes on along the minus strand of CAVQGR010000003.1, from coordinate 365,195 downwards.
GCGCGAGCGTGCATCCGACCTCCACTTCGAGCCCTACGAAGCGCGCTCGGTGGTGCGTTTTCGGATCGACGGCGTCCTGCGCGATGTAATCGAACCGCCGCGGGCGCTGCACGCGGCGCTGGTGTCGCGGCTGAAGATCATGGCGAGCCTCGACATCGCCGAAAAGCGCCTGCCGCAGGATGGCCGCATTGCCTTGCGACTCGGTGACAAGCAGGTCGATGTCCGGGTTTCGACGCTGCCCACCGGAACGGGTGAGCGGGTGGTTCTGCGGCTGCTCGACAAGGAGTCGGCGCAACTCGACCTGTCGGCACTGGGCATGGCCGACGATACGCGCGCGGCGATCGACCGGCTGATCCGCGAACCGCACGGCATCGTGCTGGTGACCGGGCCGACCGGTTCGGGCAAGACGACGACGCTCTACGCCGCGCTGTCGCGGCTGCCGCGTGGCGCCGTCAACATGATGACGGTGGAAGACCCGATCGAATACGGACTCGACGGTGTAGCGCAGACGCAGGTGAATCCGCGCATCGAATTCGATTTCGCGCGCGCGCTGCGGGCGATCCTGCGCCAGGATCCCGACGTGATCATGATCGGCGAGATCCGCGATCTCGAGACCGCGCAGATCGCGGTGCAGGCGTCGCTCACCGGCCATCTGGTGCTTGCCACGCTGCACACCAATGACGCGGCCAGCGCGGTCACCCGGCTGGCCGACATGGGCGTCGAGCCCTATCTGCTGGCATCGAGTCTGCTCGGCGTGGTCGCGCAGCGGCTGGTGCGCACGCTGTGCCCCGCCTGCCGTGTCGCGCAGGCGCCGGCGCCGGCCGAGGCGACGCTGCTCGCGGGACTCGACCTGCCGGCAGCGCAATCGGTGTATTCCGCGGCAGGCTGCGATGCCTGCGGCGGCAGCGGCTTTCGCGGTCGCACCGGCGTGTACGAATTGCTGCTGGTGGACGAGTCCATCCGCCGCATCATCCACGATGGCGCGGACGAGCTGGCGTTGCGTGAGGCGTCGGTGCGCGTGGGCATGCGCACGCTGCGTCGGGATGGCGCGCGCTGGATCGCTTCCGGCGCGACCTCACTCCCCGAACTCGTGCGTGTCACCCGCGACGCGTGAGCCGCAGCGAAGCCACGATGTCCGCATTTCGCTGGGAGGCCGTCGATGCCAAAGGCCGCGTCCGGTCCGGTCTGCTCGAGGCGGATACGCCGCGCGCCGCGCGTGACAGGTTGCGCGCCGATGGACTGACACCGACTGCCATCGAAGCGGCTCCGGCACGCGGCGACGCGCTGCGTTTCGTGCGTCTGGCGGCGCCAATGCTGGCGATGATCACCCGCCAGCTGGCCACGCTGGTGCAATCGGGCATGCCGCTTGACCAGGCACTTGCGGCTGCGGCGGAGCAGTCGGACGACGCACGCGCCGCGAAGTTGCTGGCAAACCTGCGCGCGCAGGTGACCACTGGCGAGTCGCTGCCGGCGGCGCTGGCGCGGTATCCGCGCGCCTTCTCGCCGCTGTACCGCGGCCTGGTCGGAGCCGGCGCGGAAACCGGGCGGCTGGGCGAGGTTCTGGATCGGCTCGCCGATTATCTCGAGGCGCGCGAGGCGTTGCGGCAGAAGGTGGTGCTTGCGCTCATTTATCCGGCCATTGTCACGGTGATCGCGTTCGCGGTGATCGCAGTGCTGCTGGTCTATGTCGTGCCGCAGGTCGTTGCCGTGTACCAGCAGAGTCGGCAGACGCTGCCCTGGCTGACGCAGGCGCTGATTGCCGCGAGTACGTTCTTCCGGGCCACGGGCTGGCTGTGGACCGTGCTGACGGTGGGGCTGCTCACCGCCTTTGCGCTTGCCAACCGGCGGCCCGCGTTTCGCATGCGCTGGCATGCGCTGTTGCTGCGGCTGCCGGTGAGCGGCCGACTGGCGCGCAGTCTGGACAGCGCGCGTTTTGCCAGCACGCTCGCCATTCTGGTGGCGAGCGGCGCGCCGCTGCTGCGCTCGCTCGACGCTGCGGCAGAGGTGGTGCGGATGCTGCCGCTGCAGCGCGCCGCACGCGCGGCTGCGGCGCTGGTGCGCGAAGGCGTGGCGCTGTCGCGCGCATTGCGCGAGCAGGCGGTCTTCCCTCCGGTGCTGGTCCATCTGGTCGCGAGTGGCGAAGGCAGCGGCCGCCTGGCATCGATGCTCGAACGCGCCGCGGCGGAACTCGAACGCGATGCGGAGCGGCGTCTCGCCTGGCTGGCGGCGTTGATCCAGCCCGCGCTGATCGTCATCATGGGCGCGATCGTGCTGGTGCTGGTGCTGGCGGTGATGCTGCCGATCGTTTCCATGAACCAACTCATCCGGTGATTCCCGTGCCCCTCTCGTTCCATCGTTGGCTGGTCGCCGTCCTTGCCGTGCTGGGCATGGCTATCGCCGCGGCGCAGGACCTGCCCGCGCGATTCGATCCCACGCGCGACGCTGCCATGGATGTCGCGGCCGCCGCCGCGCTTGCCAAGGCGCAGGGCAAGCGGGTGCTGGTCGACGTCGGCGGCGAATGGTGCGCCTGGTGCCACATCCTCGACCGCTTCATCACCGCCAATCGCGACGTCAAGACACTGGTCGACGCCAACTATGTGTGGGTCAAGGTCAACTGGTCGAGGGAAAACAAGAACGAGGCGCTGCTGTCGAAATGGCCGTCGATCCGTGGGTATCCGCACCTGTTCGTGCTCGATGGTGATGGCCGCCTCGTGCATTCCCAGGAGACCGATGTGCTGGAATCGGGCAACGACTACGACAAGCTCCGGTTCTCGGACTTCCTGCGCAAGTGGGCGCTGCCGCGGGGCGCGTAGATCCCATCGCCGCAGCGCCAGCCTGCGGGTGACCGCCGTGACGTTGGCTATCGGTGTGATCGCTGCTGCATGAGCGCCCACGCGACGTGCTCGCGGACCAGCGCCGACGGATCGGCGGCCCGCCGTTCCAGCGCGGCGACGACGTCATCGCCCGCAGGCGCGTTGCCCAGGCCCACTGCCAGATTGCGCGACCAGCGTTCGTAGCCGATGCGGCGGATTGCACTTCCGGCCATGCGTCGCGAAAACTCTTCCGCGGTCCAGGCGAACAGCTCGGTGAGGCGGGCGCGGTCGAGTCCATGGCGCACGGCGCGGAAATCTTCCTCGGAGGCGGCGACCGCGAAGCGATTCCACGGACAGGCGAGCTGGCAATCGTCGCAGCCGTAGACGCGATTGCCGATGGCCGGGCGCAACGCCTCCGGAATGGCGCCGGGGTGCTCGATGGTCAGGTAGGAAATGCAGCGACGCGCATCAAGTTCGTAGGGGGCGACGATGGCGCCGGTCGGGCAGGCGGTGATGCACGCGCTGCAGGTGCCGCAATGGCCGGAGGTGACGGAGGTTGGTGGCAACGGGAGATCCGTATAGATCTCGCCAAGGAAAAAATACGAACCCATGTCGCGGGTCAACAGCAGCGTGTGCTTGCCCTGCCAGCCAAGTCCCGCACGCGCGGCGAGCGCGACTTCGAGCACCGGCGCGCTGTCGGTGAACACCCGGTAGCCGAAAGGTCCGACCTCGCCGGCGATGCGATCGGCAAGGCGCTGGAGCCGGCCGCGCAGCACCTTGTGGTAGTCGCGCCCCAGTGCGTAGCGGGCGATGTAGGCGGCGTGCGGATCGTCGAGCAAGGCCTTGGCATCGGCGGCGTCCTCCGGCCAATAGTTCATTCTCGCGGAGATCACCCGCACGGTCCCCGGGACCAACTCTGCCGGCCGCGCACGGCGTGTGCCGTGTCGGGCCATGTACGCCATTTCGCCATGCCGGCCGGCGTCCAACCAGCGCTGCAGGCGCTCTTCCTCGACCGACAGTTCGGTGTTGGCGATTCCCATTGCCTGGAAGCCGAGTTCGTGGCCCCAGGCATCGATGCGCGCGGCGAGCGCGGACCAGTCGGTGGGACCGGATCCGGGAGAGTCGAAGGATGCAACCATTGCCGTCAGCCTAGCGCAACACGGTTATGCTTGGCCGGTTCAACGCAACGCCACCGTCATGCCGACCGCCTTGTCGATTCATCTGCCCGACCATCAGGCCACCGAACGCGTGGGCGCCGCGCTGGCGTCGGCGCTGGTTGGCGGCATGGTGGTGACGCTCAGGGGAGACCTGGCCACGGGCAAGACGACTCTGGTCCGAGGTGTCGTACGAGCGCTGGGGGAGGCCGGTCCGGTGAAGAGTCCGACCTACACATTGGTTGAACATTATCCATTTTCGAGTTTATACTTGTATCACTTTGATTTTTATCGGTTCGCCGATTCGGACGAATGGGAAACGGCGGGACTCGCCGAATGTTTTCGCACCGACAGCGTTTGTCTGGTCGAATGGCCGGAACGCGTTGCCGACCTGTTGCCGTCGGCGGACGTCGAATTGCTGCTGACGCATGCCCGCGATCCTGCGCGCGGACGCGACCTGGTCGCGCGCGCCAACTCGGCGGCGGGTGAACGATGTCTGGTCGCGATCGTCGGCAAGGGCATGAACAGCAGGAACTGATTCGCGTCAGTTTCTCCCGCCGGCGTGTCTGCCAGTGGTTGCTGTTGCCGGTTGCGCAGTATGCGACGCCTGCGGCATGGGCGCAGGCGGCGCGCGTCGCCTCGGCGCGCATCTGGCCGGCACAGGAATATACGCGCGTCACGCTCGAGTCGAATGTCGCGCTCGCGCACCAGCTGCAGGTCCTGAGAAATCCCGAGCGGCTGGTCATCGACGTCGAGGGAATGGATCTGTCCTCGGAGCTTGCCGGATTGCCCGCGCGGGTTCAGCGCGACGATCCGCATATCGCGTCGATCCGGCTGGGCCGTCAGGTCGGCAATGTCCTGCGCATCGTCTTCGACCTGAAGGCCGAAATGCGGCCCGACCTGTTCATGCTGAATCCGGTCGGCGACTATGGTTACCGGTTGATTCTGGATCTCAATCCACTGGTGCCGCTCGACCCGCTGATGGCATTGCTGGAAAGCGAACGCGCCCGAGGCCAGCGCGGCGGCACATTCGGCGCGCCAGGTTCGCCTGCGGAAGGGCGGATCGCCGGCAGCGCCAATGCGAGACGCATCACCGTGGCCATCGACCCCGGGCACGGCGGCGAAGACCCCGGCGCAATCGGCCGCCGCGGTACCTACGAGAAACACGTGGTATTGGCGATCTCGCGCAAACTGAAGACCATGATCGACGCGCAGCCCAACATGCGAGCGATGCTGACGCGCGACGACGACTACTTCGTTCCGCTGGCGCAACGAGTGCAGAAGGCGCGGCGGGTGCAGGCCGACCTCTTCATTTCGGTTCACGCCGACGCCTTTCGCGAGTCCCGGGCACGCGGCTCGAGCGTTTTTGCGCTGTCGGAATCCGGCGCGACCAGCGCCGCCGCCAAGTGGCTCGCCAAAAAGGAAAACGAAGCCGACCTGATCGGCGGAGTCGATCTCGACCGGCGCGATCCGGTGCTTGCCCGGACGCTGCTCGACCTGTCGCAGACCGCACAGATCAGCGACAGCCTGAAGGTGGGTCGGCATGTACTGGAAGGCATCGGCACGCACAACACGCTGCACAAGGCGACCGTCGAACAGGCTGGGTTCGCGGTCCTCAAGGCGCCCGACATCCCGTCGATACTCGTCGAAACCGCGTTCATTTCGAATCCCGAAGAGGAACTGAAGCTGCGCAGCGATCGGCACCAGGCCAGGTTTGCCGAGTCGATTCACGAGGGCGTGATGCGCTATTTTTCCCAGAATCCGCCGCTCGCCCGCGCCTGAGACCGGCGTCGACGCGAATCCCGCCGCCCGGTGCCGCAGTCTCGTAGAATGGCGCGATGACCCGATTTTTCGTGCTGTTCGTCGCGCTTCTCGTCGTGCTGTTCGGCATCGAACTCACGCCGTGGGCGCAGCACTGGCTGGTGGTGCCGTGGACCGGTGCGCTGGCGACCATCTCCACGGCGCTCGTAACTTTCTTTGATGCTAACGTGGTCGCTGTGGGCAAGGTGATCCGCAGCACGACCAACGGATTTGCGGTGTCGATCGAGGCCGGTTGCAACGGTGTCGAGGCCACGCTGGTGCTGGCGGCAGCGATGCTCGCCTTCCCCGCGCCATGGCGGTACAAATTGCTGGGGTTGGCGGTCGGTGCGGTGGCGGTCCAGCTGCTCAACATCGTCCGGGTCGTCAGTCTGTTCTACATCGGCCAGTGGAATCTGGCGGTGTTCGAGTGGGCGCATCAGTATGCGTGGCAGGCGCTGATCATGCTCGATGTGCTGGTGGTCTGGTTGATCTGGGTGCGCCGGGTGCCGCGGGATGATGGCGCCGCGCCTCCGGGCGCCTCCGCGATGCTCGCCTCAGGCTAGTGTCCATGCGGGATTGGATGCGTTGAAAAGCCCGCTCGCCCGTTTCGTGTTCATCGCGCTTGCCTGGTTGCCGGTGACGTTCGTCGCGTGGCATTTCCTGGCGCCGATCGTGCTGCGGCCGGTCGCGCTGCTGTGCGAATTGGTCGCGCGCTCGGCGATGGGCACGCTGGTGCGCGCTGCCGACGTCCGGGCGGCGACGATCTCGTTCATCACCACGCTGGGGTCGGGAAGCGGTGATGCCAAGGCCGTGGTAACCGTCGACGTCAACATGCTGCTCTATGCGATCGGCGTGCCGGTGTTCGTCGCGCTGGTGCTCGCCGCGCGGCAGCCGGGGATCTGGCGCACGCTCGGTATCGGCTATGCGGTGATGATCCCGTTCATGGTTCTGGGCGTACTTGCCGATTTCCTGAAGAACGTGGCGATCACGGCGTCGCCGCTGATCGCCTCGCAGGCGGATTTTTCTCCACTGGCGCGTGAGGTGATCGCCTATTTCTACCAGTTCGGCACGCTGATCCTGCCGGTCGTGGTCCCGGCCGCAGCCTGGGTGCTGACGCACCGCGGTTTCCTCGAGCGGCTGCGCGCGACGCCGAGACCCGCCTGACCGTACACCACCGGGGTACGGAGCCAGCCATGGCGCCTGCCAGGAGTTTCGAATGGTATTCTGCGGCGCCTGCGATTCACGCAGCGACGAGCCGCGCACCCGCGCGGCCGGCAATGAGCATCCGGGCGAGCACGCACCACGCCTGATCGGGAGGAAAATCCGTGCAGCACGCTGTCGTCGTCGCCTTCGTCGCATCGATTTACGTCGTACTTGCCGCGGTTTCCGCGCTGGTCGCCTACTCGCCGGCCGATGCGTGGACCGTCTGGCTTTCGAGCGGACTGGTGCTTGGCCTCATGCTCGCGCAACCGAGATCGCGCTGGCCTGCCATCCTTGGGGGCGGGTTTGGCGGGGCCACCGCGTTCGCGCTCTACCTCGGCAGTGGTCCGATCGAAGCCGTCGGATATGGCGTCATCGAGATCCTTGCCGCAGGATTCGGTACCTTCGTGGCGTCGCGTCTTGCGGTCCTGCCCCTGCGTCTGAAAAGCGGGCGCGCACTTGCGGTGCTCGTGCTGGGTGCCGCGCTTCCCCTCGCTCTGACCGGCGCGTTTCTGGCGGCGGCATGGCATTTGGCCGATGGCGGGGCGAGCCTGTCAGCGACATTTCGGATCTGGATGCTGTCCAATTTCATCGGCACGCTGCTGGTCGCGCCGATGGTGATCGCATGGTCGCAGTTCCGCCCGCGCCGTTCAGGAGGATTGCCGATGCGGGCGTTTGCCGGCGGCGCGGTTGCGTTCGTGCTGTTTCTGGGCACGATGTGGCTGCTCTTCGACGCGCGTTCCGACGAGCGCTTCGGCGGGTCGCTGGGTCTGGGCATGGACTATCTGCCGATCATGTTCATCGCGCTGGTCGCCTTGCTGTGGGGAATTCGCGGCACCACGCTCGCCGCCTTCGCCGGGGCGCTGATCGCGATCGTCAACACCGCGCAGCGCCAGGGTCCATTCGTCGGCATCGAGGGATTCCTGGGCGAGGCGGAACTCGAGGTGCAGGGCTATGCCCTTGCCATCGCGCTGACGGGACTGCTGATTGCCGTGCTCGCCTCCGGGCAGAAAGCGGCGATGCGCACGGCGCGCGATTGGCAGACACGTTTCGAGGCGGCGATCGGTGCGCACCGGATGCTCGCCTACGAATGGGATCCGGCGACGGGGCGACTGGTAGTCACCGGCGACAGCGCGGAGCTGGTCGGCGTCGCGCCGATTCGACTCGCGACGCTCGCGAACTGGCTGGCATTGGTCGCCGCGACCGACCGTGAGCGGGTCGAGGCGCGCTTCGACGATCGCGCGCACGGCGATGGCAGTCCCGACACGCTGACCTATCTGCTCACCGGTCCCGGTGGCAGCCCGCTGGCAGCCACCGACGAGGCGCGCACAATCCGCGACCACGACGGCGCGCTGCATCGTGTGGTCGGCATCCTGCGCATCGCGCCTGGCGTCGCAACGGTCGTGGCATGAGCGCCGCCGGGCCGACCCACACTCCAGATGGCGTGTTTCTGATCCATGGCCTGGGTGGAACGCAATACGATCTGGGTTCGATGCACAAGCGGCTCAAGAACGCCGGCTTTGTCACGCATTCGCTGACCCTGCCCGGGCACGGCACCACGCCGGAGGACCTTGCGGGGGTGAGCGCCGAAAACTGGATCGATGCGGTCATCGTCAAGTACCGCGAGGTGCTCGAACAGCATCCACGCCTGCACCTGATGGGCATGTGCATGGGCGCGCTCCTCGCCGCGGTGCTGGCGCAACGCGAGCGCCACGCCAAGGGACACCTCATCCTGCTGGCGCCGCCCGTTTACATCGATGGCTGGGCCACGCCGTGGTATCGCGTGCTGCGCCCTCTGCTCTATCCGGTCCCCGGGATCGGGCGCACGATGAAAATCGAGGAGGAGGATCCGTTCGGGATCAAGAACGAACAACTGCGTGCGATCGTCAAGGCGAAGTTCGCGCGAGGGGAGAATTTCCACTACCGCTGGGTTCCGCTCGAGTGCATCCGCCAGGTCGACCGGCTGCGCAGCGTCGTGATGAAGGGGGCGAAGGAAATCCGCTGTCCAACGCTGGTCATCCACGCGCGCGAGGATGAATTGACCAGCCTGCGCTCGGCGAATTTTCTGGTCGAGCAGATCGGCGGCGCGCGCGCGCGGATGGTGATCCTCGAGGACAGCTATCACATGATCTGCGTCGACAACGACCGCGAGATCGTGGCGAAACACGTTCTCGAATTTCTTGGGGCGGCGCTGCCGGGCGCGACCTCCGGGCTCGCCAATGAACCGAAGATGACGCGCGAAGCGCTTGCTGCGGCGGTGACCGGGGTCACGGCGAAGCTCGCTGCCGGCGACCTGGCGGGACTTCGCGAGATCGCCATCCCGGACCTCGCCTGGGTGCAGCCAGGGGCCAGCAGCGTCTCCGGCGCGCACGCGGGCAAGACCTTTGCCGCATTTGCGAGCCGGTTTGCGCAAGGCGGTGCGCCGCGATTCACCGCTTTCGGAACGCCGGTATTCAACCGCGGTGTTGCGCTGCAACCTGCGACGCTGACGGCGCAGCGGGAGGGCGCCACGCTCGAATCACAGGGCGCACTGCTGTTCGCATTTCACGGCGGCAAGCTGCTCGAGGTGCGCTGGTTTGCCGACGATGTCGAAAGCGAGGACACGTTTTTTGGAGCGCCCGAACCCGAAGTGCCCGGCACCGCCACGCTTGAAAAGGCCTTCGATGCTGCGACACTCGCTTCAAGGACGCTGAAGGCCGCTCCGGACAACGACACGCTGCTCGCTCTGTATTCGCTGTTCAAGCAGTCTACGGTCGGTGACGCCAGTGGAGAGCGGCCCGGAGTACTCGATGTGATGAATCGCGCCAAATACGACGCGTGGCGGCAGCGCAAGGGTACCGCCAGCGAGGACGCGATGAAAGCGTACATCAGCCTCGTCGAAAAACTCATGGAGAGCGAGCGCTCGGGTTGACTCCTGTCTTATCGAAAGGTACGGTTCTTGCTCCGGTTCTTGCTTCTTGTCATGCCTAGTTCGTTGTCGTGCAACTCCGTCGCAATCGTATGTTTCCGCTAACCCGACCATGATTGGATCCCGATGATTCCAACAAAAACAGTTGCAAAATACGCGATCTCGTCGGTGAGTTGCGGCCGCGATCACACGCTCGCCCTGCTCGTCGACGGCAAGGTCATCGGCTGGGGTGGCGACGGCAGCGGCAGGATTCCTTCCGCCTCGCCCGAATACTGCACGAGTCCTGCGCCGACACGGGCCGTGGAGGTCTTGCTGCGCGAACCGGTCACCGCGGTGGCGGCGGGCCATGGCCTGAGTCTCGGCATCACGCCGCAGCGGCAGGTCGCCATCTGGGGGGCGAACGGCGCGGGCCTCGATGGACGCATCGGCGCAGTGGCACCGGCGACACCGCTGTTGCTTCCGGGTCTCGCCGGCGTGCGCAGGGTCGACGCCGGCGAATTCCAGTCGGCTGCGATCGACCGTGCGGGCGTTGTGTTCACCTGGGGACTCAACATGGACGGCGCGCTCGGTCGGCCCGATGCGCCGATCGAGGCTCCGCCCGGACGCGTGGCCGGCCTGCCTGCGGCGCGTACGATCGCGCTGGGCAAAGGTTACATGCTCGCGCTTACGCTGGACCAGCAAATCTACGCCTGGGGCGGCAACGCCGCGGGACAGCTTGGCCTGGGTCATCTGCGCACGGTGGAGTCGCCGGCACCGGTGCCGTTGCCGCACCGGATCGAGGTGCTGGCGGCGGGTGCCAGCCATTCGCTGGCGCTGACGACCACCGGCGAGGTCATGGCCTGGGGCAGCAACAACCATGGACAGCTGGGACAGGAGTCTCCGGCTTACTCGGCCGTGCCGATGGCCGTTGCGCTGCCGGAACGCGTGCAGGCCATCGCCGCCGGCATGTACTTTTCACTGGCGCTGGGCAAGAGCGGCCAGGTCTATGCCTGGGGCTGGAACAGTCAGGGCCAACTCGGAATGGATGGAGAGGATCGGCGCAGGCCGACGCCGATCCCGGAACTCGCTCGGGCCCGGGCGATCGCCGCGGGCCAGGCGCATGCCGTGGCGCTGGATGCCGGTCATCTCTACGGATGGGGAAGCAACGCGTCGGGCCAGATCGGTGCTGCCGCAAAGGAACAGCGGCATCCACTGCGACTTCTTGCCGTCAGCTCAACCACGCGAGGCCGCGATGTCTGAAATCCAGCGCGAAGAAAACAAGCGTCGCGATCTCCTGAAGCTCGGTCTCGCGATCACCACCGGCGCCGTCGTGCCGCCGATCCTCACCGCCTGTGGTGGCGGCGGCGATGGCGCTTCGACCGGACCCACCGAGACTTTCGTCGAGCCTCTGAACATCCAGTCGGTCAACGGCGTGCTCGACGTCACGCTGGTGCTCTCCTACCTGACGACGACGTTGTTCAATCCGTCCACCGGGACGAATCAGGCAGTGAAGCTGCGCAACATGTATGGCTCGATCCCCGCGCCAACGTTGCGGTTGCGCGTTGGCGAGTTGCTGCGCATCAAGGTGTTCAACGACCTGCCGCCCAATCCGCAGTATCCGCCGCCGCTCCCGCCTGTGACGCCGTATCCGTCGTCGCCGTGGCCTCAGCCGCCTCACCTGCGCTATCCAAACAGCACCAACCTGCACACGCACGGTCTGCACGTCTACCCCGACATCTATCCGCAGCCGTTCACGCCGCCGGGCCAGAATCCGAACACGACCGTGCCGGGGAAGCTTTACGGCGACTTCGTCGTCGACGATCCAGAACAGGGCATCCAGCCGGGTGAAACGCGGCAGTACGAATACCGGATTCGCGAGGACCACCCGCCGGGCACCTACTGGTATCACCCGCACCTGCACGGCTCCTCGGCGATCCAGGTGGGCAGCGGCATGGCGGGTGCGCTGATCATCGAAGGACCGATCGACGATGTGCCCGAGATTGCGGCTGCGCAGGAGCGCATATTCATGTTCCAGGCGCCGGTCTATGACAGCACCGGCACGCTCGAGGACTTCGGCGTCGTTGCCAATGTAACGACGAACGAGCCGCCATTCATGATCAACGGTGTGCGCCAGCCCACGATCCTTATGAAGAGCGGTGAAGTGCAGAACTGGCGGCTCGTCAACGCCGGCACCTTCAACATGCTCAACTTGAGCCTCGACAGGCACACGTTCTACCAATACAGCCATGACGGCAATCCGCGTCGCACGATCAAGGTGGTTCCGCCGATTCCCGAGTCGGCTTTCGCACCGCCGACACCACCGGCAACCTATCCCGAAGCTGTCGTGCTCGCGGTGGCCAACCGGACGAATGTGCTGGTAAAGGCCGGTGCGCCGGGCACCTACCAGCTGCGGACGTTCCCGATCGAGATGGGCCGCAATCCCCAGGGCGTGCTGGGCGGGGACATCGTGGCCACGGTCATCGTCCTTCCTGACGCATTCCCGATGAACCTGCCGCCGGAACCGTTGCCGGTGACGCCGTTCCTCGCGCCGATCACCGACGAGGAGCTCGCCGCGCATGGCGGACTGAAGCGCACGATCGTCATGCGGGTGATGCGCAGCACGCCGGTAACCGATCCGCCGTTCACCGGCACGTCGGCCACGCCGCTGGTCCAGCCGCCGCCGGGCGAGTTGCCCGACTGGGTTTACCAAGAAATTGACCCGGCGAAACCCACTCAGTTGTCGCAGATCTCGAACAAGGTGTACGCGCTGGGCTCGGCGGGCAACGCGTCGTCACAGAGCCCGGGCATGCCGACGACCTACATTCCCTTCCAATCGTCGAAGGCGATCACCCAGATGGTCGCGCTGAACGCGGTGGAGGAGTGGACGATCGTCAATTTCAACAACATCCGCCATCCGTTCCACATCCACGTGAATCCGATGTACATCGTGGCGGTGAACGGCAAGAGGCTGGCCGAGCCCTACTGGGCGGATACCGTGCCGATGCCGTTCAATGCCAATCCGCCGGCCCCCGGGACCGACACGCCAGCCATGGTGACCTCGGTCACCTTTCGCATGCGCTTCCTGCACTACACGGGACGCTATGTGATGCACTGCCACATGCTGGTCCACGAGGACATGGGCATGATGCAGGGGGTGACGGTCGTCTAGGCCCGGCCGCGGCCGATCTGCGACGCGAAGCGGCACCGAGGGTTACTTTGCCTTGCGTGCTGCCTCGCGGTCGCGCAGCAGCTTGCGCTGGACCTTGCCGGTGGTGGTCATCGGCAGTGCGTCGATGAACTCGATCTCCTTCGGATATTCGTAGGGGGCGAGGTGGCGGCGGACGTGCTGGCGGATGTCCTCCTCCAGCGCGGCGGATGGCGCGTGACCGTCGGCGAGTACGATGAACGCCTTCACGACGTTGCCGCGCGTCTCGTCCGGAGAAGGGACGACGGCGGCGTTGGCGACCGCAGGATGGCGGACGATGCAGTTCTCGATCTCGGATGGGCCGACGCGATAACCGGCGACTTTGAACACGTCGTCGGCGCGGCCCTGGTACCAGAGGTAACCGTCGGCGTCGACGGTCGCGACATCGCCGGTGCGGCACCAGTCGCCGGTGAATTTGTTCGCGGTGCCCTCGGGATTGCGCAGGTAACCGATGAAGAAGACCGGATCTGGCGTACCGTCGGGGGCGAAGCGGTTCACCGCCACCTCGCCGGGTTCACCCATCGCCACTTCGTTGCCGGCATCGTCGATGACGGCGACACGATGGCCAGGGTAGGGGCGGCCCATCGAACCCGGCTTCGCCGGCCAGAGCGCCTGCGAGTTGCCGACGATGTAGTTCATCTCGGTCTGGCCGAACATTTCGTTGATGGTGACGCCCAGCGCTTCACGCGCCCATTCGAACACCGTCGTTCCAACGGCCTCGCCCGCGCTCATGATGCTGCGCAGATTGACGTCGAAATGTTCGCGCGGGTGCGGATAGGCCTTCATCATCAGCTTCAGCGCCGTCGGGAACAGGAAGGTGTTGCGCACCTGGTACTTCTCGATCAGGCGGAGAGCACGCTCCGGTTCGAAGCGTCCGCGATAGCCGACGACTGGCTGGCCGAAACAGAGTGTGGGCAGCAGCGCATCCATGAGACCGCCGGTCCATGCCCAGTCCGCAGGTGACCAGAACAGGTCGCCCGGCTGCGGAAAGCCGTCGTGCGAATGGATGAAGCCGGGCAGATTGCCTAGCAGGCAGCCGTGGGGCATCAACGCGCCCTTGGGTGGGCCGGTCGTGCCGCTGGTATAGACGATCAGCGCGGGATCGGCCGCAGCGGTATCCACTGCGTCGAAGACGGGCGCCTCCGCTGCAACGACGCTGTCGTAGTCGACGATGTCCTCGCCGCCCGCGCCGGCCACGCCGACGACATGCGCCAGGCGCTCGAGGCGCTTGCGGACCGGCACGATATTGGGCAAGGACTGCAGGTCGACCAGCGCGACCATCGCCGCCGAATCGGCAAGGCGATATTCCAGCGCATCTGGACCGAACAGGAACGACAGCGGTACCGCGATCGCGCCCATCTGGTAGATCGCGATGTGCGCGACTGCCGTCTCGCGGCGCTGCGGAAGCACCAGCGCAACAGCGTCGCCGCGGCGAACCCCGAGCGAGGCAAGCGCATTGGACAGGCGATTGGCCTCGCGCTGCAGGTCCCAGAACGTGTGCGCCGACGCATCGCCGGACTCGTCCTCCCAGTACAACGCGAATCGCGTCCGGTCGGTGGACCAGCGGCCGCAGCATGCCTGCGCAATGTTGAATCGCGTCGGCAGGTCCCAACGATGTCCGGCATGTAGTTCGAGGTAGCGGTCGACCGGCTTCATGCCCGCCAATCTAACAAAACCGGTGCGCGATTGCGCGAAGAACTTTCGCAGCGCGTGCTATTCGTTCGCGGCCGTTGGCCGCACCGGCGCCACGGTCGGCGCCGCCAGCGACTCGCCGAGGTTGTACGTTTCGACGGTTGCCCAGACCCACTCCGGCTGCTGTTCAAGCAGGCGGCCGAATCGGACCGGGTTGGTCGTTCTGGCAGCAATCAGCGCCAGGCGTTTGGTCGGCTGGTACTCCGCGGCCGGCACGATCAGCGATTGCACCGACGAATCGGCCTCGCGCTTTCGCAGCGCCAGGAAAAGGCCATGGAAGGAACGGCCGCTTACGGTCGTATCCTCACCATCGACCGAGTAATCGGCATCGGGGTTTCGCCGCTGCTCGACGAGTTCCACGCCGACCAGCGTGTTGGCGATGACCTGCAGGCCGATCTCGGCGCGGTCACTGGTCATCCGGCGGATTCGCCGCACGATACCCAGCGTCCATTGACTCTCTCCGTGCGGGCGAATCGCTGCAAGCGTCCCGAGGGTCACCGCGGTCGCTGCGCTCATCGGCGCCAGCACGCGGTAGCCGGTCTGGCTCACATCCTTGACTTCCCATGGCCCTCCCGGGGACATGTAGGACGCGAGCCTACGTCGAGCGATGTCCAGGCGGCGGTCGTTTTCGTTGCGCAGCCGCCCGAATACGGCCAGTTCCAAGGTGCCGCCGAAGCTCTTGCCGGACTCGACGGACACCAGCGGCGAATGCTCTTCCTCTTTCAGGTATCCGCAAATCTTGGTGAAGCCGACGATGGCATCGACCACGCCCGCCGCCGCCGTTCGTTCGCCGCGCCGGGCGAAGGGTTTGAACTCGGGATCGACCTGCGCGGCCAGCTTGGTGACCAGCGCCAGCTGCTCGGCGCGCTTGGGCGTGCGTCCCGACAACGGCTGGTGCCTGATCTTCTGCTCGAGCATGACGACGCTTTGCATCAGGACGGCATGCAGCGAGCGGGTATCCAGGAACAATACGCGCCCCTCCAGCGGAACCGGAACGCGCCTACGCAGCCCGTCGCGCGCGGCCAGGTCGACGTAGAACGACGTCACCGTCGAAGGTTCGAGCGAAAAGCGCAGGGTACCGCACCATTCGTCGAGTTCCTCGGCAACCCACTCGAGGTGCTTGGGCGTCATGTTGCCGGAATTCATCAATTGCAGGAGCAGCGCGAACAGGTACTCGTGCTCTATGGTCGTCGTCGCGCCACCCGGACCGAGCAGCAGCGGGTGCCGCTCGACTTGGCGCGACAGGGCGAGCGAGAAGATTCCGTGAAGTTCCACCCACTTGGCGGGGATCCAGTGCTCGTAGCGGAACATCCGAACCTTGGCGTCCAGCCCCATGTGGATGATCTGCCTGCACAGCAGTTCCGGAAGCAGCTGCTGCCATTTCGGGCTCTGCGCATGGCCGGAAACCTCTCGGCCGAATGCGTAGTAGGCCACCAGAAATGCCTGAGTCAGGTCGAACAGCGACGACCAGAGCTGGTGCTCGATCTTGGAACTTCGATTCGCATGTTCGATGTACTGGGCCGACAGATTGCGCCGGAGATTGTGGCACTGCGCGTCGACGAAGAAGGTCGCCTCGAGGCGCTGAGGCGAGCGCTGCGCCGCCGGCTCCGCGATGCGACCGAGCTCGGCCAGGATCTCGCCATGTACGGCCAGCGGATCGTTTTCCGGGAAGGTTGCCAGCCAGCGTTCCGCCGAGCGGACGTCAGCCAGCGGATCCTTGTTCGATTTGCCGAATCCGAACATCAGCGCCGTCCGTTCCGGGTTCCGAGTGGCGTTTTCAGGTTCATGCCACTCCTGCTTGCAAGAACCAGACCCGTGGCGCGCCCAGGTTGCCGCAATACGGCGGCCCCGGGATATCCAGGCTGCCGCAGGCTGAACTGTTGGTCACAACACCATGATCCCGTAAAGGGGACTCCCAGGCAAGCACCCTCGCGGGATTGGCATACATCGTGCATGAACGAGTCGTGCAGCACAGGAAAACTCGGTCCGAACGGGACCGCGCCGGGAATGACCGGCGCGAGCCAAGGGCTATACTTGTGACCTACAGCATTGCGGGCGAGACTGACGCAATCCGACACGGGAACGACGACGATGGGCATTCTGATCAAGGCGCCGACGCGCCGGCGCGAGCCGACACTCGCACCAATCGACATCAAGACGCCTTCTGGTGAGGCGCGCGGGTCTTTGCATATCCGTGAGGTGGTCCGGATCACCGGACTTCGTCGCGAGCAACTGTACATGTGGCAACGGCGCTATGGGTTTCCGTCGCCGTTGCGCGATCCGTTCGGCGACCGAGTCTACCCGCCGGACCAGGTGGCGCGCCTCAAACTGGTCAAGCAGTTGCTGTCGGAAGGCTGGCGCGCCGGTGCGGTCGTGCCGCTTGCCGAATCGGCGCTGCAATCGATGCTCGGACTGGCGGTGGACGAACCGGCGGAATTGCCAACCGAAATCGAAAATGCCGTGCGCCTGCTGTCGCAGCACCGTATCGGAGAGTTGCAGAATCACCTGTCCAAACTGCTGGTTGGCCAGGGACTGCGCAAGTTCCTCGAGCAGACGCTGATTCCACTCAACGAAGCGGTACACGAGCGTGTGGTCCGCGGCGAAATGCAGAATTTCCAGGAACTGCGCTTTGCCGACCTTGCACAACGGCTGCTGCGCGACGTGACGCGGCTGGTTCGGCCGACGCGCGACGCGCGACACATCCTGCTTGCCACGCCGCCGAACGATCCGAATCAGCTGGGGCTGGCAATACTCGAACTGCTGCTGTTCACCGAAGGCGTGAATTGCCTGACGCTCGGCGCCGGTGTCCCCGCGCAGGAAATCGCCGGTGCGGCCTCGGCCTACAAGGTGGAACTGGTCGTGTTGCTGTTCGATCGCGGCATCTCCGGCAAGATCGCCGGGCAGGAGATCCGCAGCCTTCGTGCCGCGCTGCCGCAGGACATGCCGCTGGTGGTCAGCGGGCGTGCCGTCAATCTCCTCGCGAAGCCGATCCCCGATGCGTATACAGCGGTCGACTTCAACTCGGTGATGGTGAAGATTCGCGCCCTCAACGTCCTTCCTGTGGCAACGGTTTCCCTGGTTTCCACCTTGCCGGAGTTGCCGCAGCGGGCGTAGCATCACCCGAATGGGGACCGGCGGAGCGCGGGAATCGATCGACGCGGGTGAAATGGCCACAGGCGGGCGCCGCCTGTGGTGGCGGCGCACGCTCTGGCACGGCATCGGACTCGCCTTTGCAGTCGCGCTGGCGTGGCTGGTGATGCGCGCTTACCGCCAACCCGAATTGCTGCTGGGGATTTCCAACCTCGGACTGTGCTGACGCTGCCGGCGCTCAAGAGCCGGTTTCAGGGTTCGTCGAGGAAATCCGCGAGTTTGCGGCGCTGGCGCTTGGTTGGTCGCCCCGCTGGTTGCCCGACCGCGTCCCGCGCGGAACGCCTCGCCAGCAGTGCGTCCTCGCGCAGCTTGGCGCTGTCCGGGCGCTCCAGGTACAGCAGTGCGGCATCGGCGGCACCTCCCCGCCGATCCGAGACCTGCAGTACGTCCACCACCCACACCAGTCCGGATTTGCGAATCGACACGATGTCGCCAACGCGCAGTGCGCGCGCCGGCTTGACGCGATCGTCGCCAACGCGCGCCTGCCCGGCATCGATCGCCTGCGCAGCCAGACTGCGCGTCTTGTAGAAGCGCGCGGCCCACAGCCACTTGTCGAAACGGACAGGCCCCGCGCCGGGATGTTCCCCCCGATCGGCGCTGCGCGCCGGTTCCCCCCAAGGGGGGGGCGCGCCTTGGGGCGGCCCGGCGGCGCTCATGTGTCGGGAACCGAAGTTGCCGCATACTGCTGCATCCAGGCCGAGGTGGCCTGTGCCTCTGCATGGCCCTCGAGAGCGAGCGCGGCCGCGACCCGCGACCGGTCCTCGGCGCTGCGATTCTGCGAGAGTTTGAATTTTCCTTCGATCCGGCGGATGCGCAGTCGAAACGCGACAATCGCTCTGACCATGGCATCCCGCGGTCGCTCCGGCATCTGGAATTGCCAAGGATCGGGACGTGAATTTTCGAAGCGCTGGACCAGCGCTTCCAGCACCTGCCTCGCGGCAGTGTCGTCCTCGACAATTTCGAGGACGCCATGTGCATGGACCGCAGCATAGTTCCACGTCGGCACCATGGCGTCTGGCGCCGCGTACCAGGACGGCGATACATAGGCGTGTGGCCCGTGAAATATCGCCAGCGATTCGACGTCGCGCGCGTGCTGCCAGTGCGGATTGGCGCGCGCGAAATGACCGATCAGCATGCCGTGCGGCTCGCATCCGGGAATCAGCAACAGCGGAAGATGCGATACATGGGGCTCCGGCTCGGCCGGTGTGATCACGGTCGCGAACGGATAATCGTGCATCAGGCGCGCAACCGCGGCGCGATCTTGAACCGCGAACGGCTCTGGTGTGTACATCGTCATGATCCGGGTTCGCGCTCTGGCGCCGCTGCCACGATGGCGCGGGCCTGTGCTGGTGCGAAGACATAGCAATGATTGCAGAACTCGCAGGTGACCTCAATGTCTTTGCGCTCGGCGAGGATGGCTTCGATTTCTTCCCGACCTGCGATCATCAGCGCATTCTCGACGCGTTCGCGCGAGCAGGTGCAGTGGAACCGTGCCGGACGAGCGTCGAATACGCGCAGATCCACTTCCGGAAATGCAGACTCCAGCACGGCTTCGGCCAACGTGGCGCGGAGCAAGGTGCCCCGGTCGATCGCGGCCATCGATTCGCAGGCGCGCTGCCACGCCAGGTCGTCTTCCTCGCCGGCTCCGGGCATGCGCTGCAGGATCATACCGGCGGCGCGGCCACCGTCGGAGGTCAGCACCATCCGGCTGTCGAGCTGCTCGGAGGTCATCAGGTAGTGTTCGATCAAGCCCGCGACTGAGCCGCTTTCCAGCGCCACGATGCCCTGATAGAGTGGCGCAGCACCCTTGGGGTCGAGCGTGATGGTCAGCCGGCCGTGCGCCGGACCGCCGGCAAGTTCTGCGAGTGTGGCCTCAGCCGGCAGGGCGGCCATGCGCGCCGCGTCCCATTGCGCCGTTGCGCGCAAGTCGAGGGTATCGCTGCACTCGACCACCAGCAATCGCACCGGGCCGTCGCCCTGAAGCTGGACGGTAAGGCTGCCGGTGAATTTCAGCGTCGAGGCGAGCAGCGCGGCGGCAGCGAGCAAATCCGCAAGCGCCTGGGCAAGCGCCCGCGGGTAGGGATGGCAGCGCACAATCGCGTGTACGGTGTCCGATAGCCGCACCAGACCACCGCGCACCGCTGCGCGCTCGAAGGCGAAGCGCGTGAGCGCGTCCTCCGATTGCGCTGCGGCAGATGTCATCCGGTGCCGACCTTGAGCGTGTAAAGCGTAAGCGGCAACGCGGAATTCTTGTCGAACAGCGCACCGGCCTCGAGTCCGGCGTGCGCTACCGCCGCCGCGGTGCGCAGACGCGGGTAGAGTGCATGCATCGCGCCGAGCGCGAATTCGCGGCCCGACCCCGCAGCCCAGAATCGTGTGTACTCGAATACCTCGCGCATCGAGTAGACGCCGAAAATGCCGTGCACATTGGCGATCAGCGCGGTGATCTGCGTGGACTCGTACGGGTCGTCTTCTTCTTCCTTGGGGTTGAGAAAGTGCTGTTCCTTGAGGATCGGGTGCAGCTTGCGAAAGGACTCGAAGATCGCGAAGCGGTTGGAGAAATCAAGGTTCTCCTGCCGACGCAGCAAGCTCTCGAAAACCAGCTGGTGGGCAGCGGAACCGCACAGTCCGATGTAGTTGCCCTGGTACTGAACGATCTTGTCGAAGGTGCGATCGTGGACTGCGGCGAGGCGAGTGTCGCCAAACGTGGTCAGCGAATCGGCGGCGATGGCGATTTCGTCGCCTTTGCGGACGGCAACAAGGGTGGTCATGGAGGATTCGCTACGGTCGTGAATGACGGGCCGCGCGTTCCTGGCCGCGGCGCCGAAGAACAGCAAATTATACGCGGTCCGCGAGGCCCCTTCGCCGACCTTGGCTGCAGCGGCGAACCGGCTGGCGGGGGGGCTCACTGGCAGGTACCCGGCGGTGCCGGCAGCATCGTCACCGGCGGCAGCCGGCCTGGCGTCCAGGCACGTCGCGCGAATTCCCAGAACTCGACGATCGTGCGCGGCGTCGCCGCGGGCTCGGGCTGCGCCAGGAAACGCCATGCGGCAAGCAGCATCGGCAACGCATCCATCGGCAGCGCGGGTGCCCGCGTCTGCTTGGAAAGCTTCTCACCGGCCGCGTTGATCGCGATCGGCAGGTGCAGGTATGAGGGTGTCGGCAGGCCGAGGGCACGTTGCAGGTGAATCTGCCTGGTCGTCGACGACATGAGGTCTGCACCGCGCACGACATGGGTCACGCCCTGTTCGGCATCGTCGACCACCACGGCAATTTGATAGGCATGCAGTCGATCGGCCCGTCGCACGACAAAATCTCCGACGTCGCGCGCAAGGTGGTCGCATTGCATGCCCTGCAGCCGGTCGAGGTAGGCAATCTCCCCGTCACCGACGCGCATCCGCAGCGCATGGCGTGTTGCGGGTCCCGGGCGCAGACCCTTGTCGCGGCAATTGCCGGGATAGACGCGTTCACCGCCGGAACGCAGCGGCGCGGATTCGAGTTCGCGCCTTGAGCAGGTGCAGGCGTATACGGCCCCGGCACGTTCGAGTCGCGCCACGGCGTCCGCATACATCGCATCGCGAGCGGACTGGCGCACGACAGGTCCATCCGGCACCAGGCCGTAGCGCGCGAGCGTGGCCATGATGTCGCTCTCGGCACCGGCGCGAGCGCGCGGCGCGTCGACGTCCTCGACACGGACCAGCCACTCTCCGCCGGCAGCGCGTGCGTCGGCATGACTCGCAAGTGCGGCGATCAGCGAGCCGAAATGCAGCGGTCCGGTGGGAGACGGGGCGAAGCGTCCTCGGTACTGGAGCGCGCGCGGGGGCGCATGGTTCACCGGGGCGCAGGAGTGGCTGCGTTGGCAGTCGCGGTGAGCGCGGTGGGCGCATCGGCGAAATGACGCCGTGTCGCCGCCATCACGGCGTTCGGATACTCCGGTCGACCGAGGCTTCCGTTGTAGCGGCCAAGGGCTCGATAATAATCGCCGTTCTCGATGTCGAGGTAATGACGCAGGATCACAGCGCCGTAACGCAGATTGGTACGCAGGTTGAAGAGATTCTGGTCCCGAATGCCAATCACGCCAACCCAGAACGGCATGACCTGCATGTAGCCACGCGCACCGGCAACCGATACCGCGTATTTCTTGAAGCCGCTCTCGTGATAGATGACACCGAGCACGACCTGCGGGTCGAGGCCGGCCCGGATCGCTTCGTAGTGGACCGTCGTGAGCAGGTCACGGCGCTCGCGTTCGTCGGGAACCTTGTGCGCGATCCGGCGCGACATCTCGGCGAGCCATGGTGCCAGATCGTGGCGCGATGCGTAACTTGCCGGAATTGGCGCGTCGGCGATGGACTTGGCCAGTCCGGCGACGACTGACGGCGCAAGCTGTTCTTCGCGCTGCGCGCCAGCCATGCCCGAACCGGGCAGCAGAAGTCCGACGGTCAGCGCGACCACCGACAGCGTGCTCCTCGCGGAGGCGACAGCCCTCATGCCCTATTGCTTTCCCGCGCGGTCGAGCCGCGCTCGCAAAAACGAGACGATCTCGGCGACGGGCACTGGCGTCGCCTCGCGTTCCTTGCGGCCCTGATACTCCACGCGTCCCTCCTTCAATCCTCGATCGCCAATGGTGATGCGGTGCGGGATGCCGATGAGTTCGAGGTCGGCGAACATCACGCCGGGCCGCTCGCCGCGATCGTCCATCAGCACCTCGACCCCGGCGGCCGCGAGTTCGTCGTGCAACTGGTCGGCAAGGGCCTTCACCGCCTCGTTGCGGTCGTAGGCCACCGGCGCGATCGCCACCGCGAACGGCGCCAGCGGCTCGGGCCAGACGATGCCTCGTTCGTCGTTGTTCTGCTCGATCGCGGCCGCCACGACCCGGGTGACGCCGATGCCGTAGCAGCCCATTTCCACCACCCGGGATTGACCGTCGGCATCCAGGAAAGTTGCGCCCAGCGCCTGCGAATAGACGCGGCCCAGCGCGAACACGTGCCCCACCTCGATGCCGCGCAGGATGTCCAGCATTCCCTTGCCATCGGGCGAAGGATCCCCCTTGACGACATTGCGCAGGTCGGCCACGGCATCGGGCTCGCGGCAGTCGCGACCGAAATTCACGCCGCGGAGGTGGAAGTCCGCCTCGTTGGCGCCGCAGACGAAGTCGCTCATCGCGGCGACGGTGCGGTCGACGATCAATGGCAGGTCCGCGGGGATGCCGACCGGCCCGAGGTAGCCGGGGCGGCAGCCGGTGGCAGCGACGATCTCGGCCTCGCTGGCCCAGCGCCAGCCGTCCATGCCGGGCAGCTTGCCGATCTTGATCTCGTTGCCCATGTGATCACCACGCACCAGCAGCATGCGCACGCCGTTGGTCGTCCACGCCATCAGGCACTTGACCGTGCGCGTTAGCGGCAGTCCGAGCAGCTTGGCGACATCCTCGCAGGTCGACATGCCCGGCGTTGGCACGCGCGCCATGGTCTCCGCCGGCGCCGCACGTGGTGCTGCCGGTGCCAATGCCTCGGCCTTCTCGATGTTGGCCGCGTAGTCGGATGCGTCGCTGTAGGCGATGGCGTCCTCACCCGAATCCGCAAGCACCTGGAATTCGTGCGACGCGCTGCCGCCGATGGCGCCGGTGTCGGCGTCGACGGCGCGAAACGACAGTCCCAGGCGCGTGAAGATGCGCACATAGGCGTCGTACATTGCCTGGTAGGAACGCAACATGCCCGCTTCGTCGACGTCGAACGAATAGGCGTCCTTCATGATGAATTCGCGCGCGCGCATCACCCCGAAGCGCGGCCGGATCTCGTCGCGGAACTTGGTCTGGATCTGGTAGAAATTCACCGGCAGCTGGCGGTAGCTGCGGATCTCCTTGCGCACGATGTCGGTGATCACCTCTTCGTGCGTCGGGCCGACGATGAAGTCGCGATCGTGGCGATCCTTCAGCCGCAACATGTTGGGCCCCATTTTTTCCCAGCGACCGGTTTCCTGCCAGAGTTCGGCCGGCTGGATCACCGGCATCACCAGTTCCAGCGCGCCGGCGCGATCCATTTCCTCGCGGATGATCGCCTCGGCCTTGCGCAGCGAGCGCAGCCCCAGCGGCATCCACGTGTACAGGCCGGTGCCGAGCTTCTTGATCATCCCGGCGCGCAGCATCAGTTTCACGCTGGTGACGTCGGCTTCGGCGGGAGCTTCCTTCTGGGTTGATACGTAGAACTTTGAAACGCGCATGATGCTGTTTTTGTTGAGAAAAAGAGCATTGTAGCGCGAATCCGCGGGCGCCGGCCCGATTCCGTCCCTAACCGGGGGCCTTGGGCCGCCGGGACAGGTCGAGATCGAGGTACTTCCAGTAGGTCGAAAACGGCGACTTGTGATAGCCCAGCACCCAGGGCTGGATGAACGCGTTCTCGACGTCGACGAGCAGCGGAATCATCGGCGCATAGCCATTCAGGATGGCGGTCATCGTCCGCGCCTGCTTCAGTCGCCAGGTTTCGTCGCTGGCGCGCAGAAAACGCTCCAGCGCCCGGTCGTAGGGTTCGAAGCGGAAGCGCGTTTCGTTGGTTTCCGGCGGCGCCGGCCCATAGAGCAGGGTGAACAAACTCCCTTCCGGGCCGCCGCTGCGACCGTGGATGTTCATCTGGAACTTGCCCTGCGCCGCCTCCTTGAACAGATCCTGCGTGGGCACGACGCGAAAGTCCATGCGGACGCCGATCGCGTCCATGTTCCTCTTCAGCAGCGTCTGGATCTCGCGCCAGACGTTGCCGGTGAAGATGGTGAACGACAGGTTGAGCGGCTTGCCGTCGGGCCGCAGCCGGTAGTTCTGCGCGTCGCGCTTGTCGTAGCCCACGCGGTCGAGCAGCGCCTGCGCCGTTGCCGGTTCGAAGGGGCGCCTGGGCAGCGTGGGGTCGAATCCGGAGATGCCCGGAGCGACGAGTTGATTGGCCGGCAGCCCCTGCCCCGAGTAGATGACCTTGATCAGCCCATCGACATCGATCGCCAGTGCGATCGCGCGACGCAGCGCGACCTGCCCGGTGCTCATGCCGCCGGTGACCGGATCGTCCATGTTGAACGAAATCGATCGTACCGAATTGGTGGCGTAGGGCTGGCGCCGGATGCCGCGCCTGGCCAGTGCCGGGTCGAGTTCGCCGTTGACCAGAAAGCGCTGCACGGCCTCGCCGCGCAACTCGATATAGTCGAACTTGCCGCGGTCGAACTCGAGCAGGCGGGTCTGCTGTTCCTCGATGACACTGAGTTCGATCCGGCCGATCTGCGGCAATCGCGTACCCTTCATCGATGCGACCAGCGCGGCGAGGGCGGGGTCGGTGCTTTCCGGAAACGCGATGGTCCGGTAATGCGGATTGGCCTCGAGTACGACGCGGACCCCGCGCTTCCACTCCGCCAGCCGGTAGGGGCCCGTGCCCACAGGGCGCGCCTGGATGTCGCCCTTGGTCGCGTCCATCACTTCGCGGGCGATCGCCAGACCGCTCACCAGGAGGCTGCGCACGATCGGGTAATTGATTTCGGTGAGCTTGAGCTGTAGCGTATGTCGATCGAGTGCGTGCAATCCTTCGACCGGTGCGTCGTAGTCGAGCTTCGCGCCAGGCTTGCTCGCGGCGGCGACGACCGCGCGCATGCCGACGATGAGATTGGTCGCCAGCGGATCTCCGCCGCCGCGCAGGTTCGGGTCGAGTGAGCGCTTGATCGAATAGACGTAATCGTCGGCGGTCAGCTCGCGCGGCTTGCCGCCAAATGCAGGGTCGTCGGTGAAGCGGATGCCCGGCGTGATGCGGATGGTCCAGGTGCGGCCATCGGCCGACACTTCCGGCGATCCGGCCGCCGCATTGGGCACCATCTGCGGGGGACTGCCGAAGTAGGACCATTCGTAGAGCGAATCGAAGATCGAGCGGGCGACGATGCTCGAATACGTGTCCTGCAGCTGCTGCGGATCGAGGGTGTCGATGTCGCTGCTCGCCAGCCGCAGGACCTTGGCGGGATCCGCCGCATGCGTCGCCGTGAGACAGCCCAAGAGCGTTCCGACGACCAGAACGATGGCTGTGGCGTGGCATCTGGCGACTGTGAACCAGCAGGACATGCTGACCATCATAGCGGTCGGGACGCAGGCCGGCGAGCGGTCATGCGCTGATTGCCGGCGTATGATCGGCAACGATGCGGGCCTGGTCGTTGGCGCGCCGTCGGAGGGTGTTGCAATGGTGATGGTCCTGCCGTTCGTGCTTGGCCTGCTGGTGGCGGTACTGGCACTGATGCGCCAGCGCAATGCGGCGATCGCGGTCGCGCTGCTTGCCGTGGTGATTCAGGTCTGGTGGCTCATGCATCACGCAACCGACCGTCTGGCGATCACGCTATAGGGCGGCAGGGTGCACCGCACACTCGACACGCTTGCGCTGTATGCGATTTGCGCGATGCTGCTGGTCGCCTTCTGGTACCAGTTCGCGCTCGGCGAACTGCCTTGCCCGCTATGCGCGTTGCAACGAGTCGGCTTCGTTGTTGCCGGCGCTGCGCTGCTGCTGAATCTGCGCGCCGGTCGCTCGCCTGCGCACTATGGCCTGATCCTGTTGACGTCGGTTGCAGCCGGCAGCGCATCGCTGCGGCAGATCGCGCTGCACGTCGTACCCGGCACCGGGTCCTACGGCTCGGCGTTGTTTGGCATGCACTTCTACACCTGGGCCTTCGTCGGCTACGGCGTGCTGGTCGTCTATGTCGGCGTGATGCTGCTGGCGGGCGGATTCGAACCGGCGCGTTCACGCACGCCCACGCATGATCGCGGTTCGACCGTTGCCGGCGGCCTGCTTATCGCGGTCGCCATGGCCAATGTCGTGGCCTTCCTGCTCGAATGCGGCGTCGGACCCTGTCCCGACAATCCGGTCGGCTATCTGTGGTGGCCGGGCGGACGCTAGCGCTCGCCCGATATCGGCAATCTTCGCGTCAGCGGACGACGATCACCGGCAGCTTGGAGTGCGTCAGCACTTTCTGTGTTTCGCTGCCCAGCAGCATCGCCGAAACGCCTCGCCGCCCATGCGAAGCCATCACGATGGCATCGCATTTCGATTTCTTCGCCGTGGCGAGTATCGCCTCCCAGGGAGAGGCGGCGATCGCATGCGCGGTCGCGCAGTCTACGCCCGCGGCGGCGGCCTTGGCCGCGACGCGGTCGAGGATTTTCTGTGCCTCTTCCTTGGCTTTCCTGGTGTATTCGCGCTTTGAAACAGGCTCGAAGACCACGCCTTCCGCATACACCGGCATCGGGTAGTCTGCGGACGAGTAGAACACCGTCAGCTTGGCCTTCAGCGCCTGCGCCAGTCCGATGGCATTGGCGACCGCCTTGTCGGAGAGTTTGGACCCATCCGTCGGTACCATCAGATGCGTGTACATACCGGCTCCTTTATCCATTATTACGAATGAATCATACGCGGGATTGCCGCGACACGATTGACCGCCGTCAACTGCGATCGTGCCTCCCGGGCACGTTCGTTGTCGTAGCGTCCGGTCAAGGCATGACCGGTGCCGCCTTGACCCCCGGCAGCGGCGCGCCGTAGAGTCGAACTCATGCTGGCGCCTCCCGTCGTCGCGCCGGACGGTTTCGGCTCCCCCTCCGGTGACGCGGCCATCTCCGACTGCTATCACTGCGGTACGCCGAATGTCGACCGAGCGCGCTGGACCGCGATCGTCGATGGTGCGCCGCGCGCGTTCTGTTGCGCTGGCTGTCAGGCGGTTGCCGAGGCGCTGCACGCGGCCGGACTCGATGCGCTCTACGCGCGGCGTGAACTGCCTGCCGACCATCCGGCTGCGGCCGCCGACGACGAATGGACCCGCTGGGGCGACGGGGCCGAGGCATCGGGTCTGGTACGCCGACGGGAGGATGGTCGCAGTGAAGCCGCGCTTCTGCTCGAGGGCCTGACCTGCGGCGCCTGTGTCCCGCTGATCGAATCGTGGCTTTCGCGCCAGCCGGGCGTTGCGGAAGCGCGCGTCAACTATGCGACGCGACGCGCGCTCGTGGCCTGGGATCCCGGCGTGACCGGCCTGTCCCGACTGCTGCGTGCGGTCGCCGCGGTTGGTTATCGCGCCTTCGCCTACGACCCGGCTCGTCGCGAGGCGCTTGCCCGCCGTGAACGCCGGGCGCTGCTCACCCGGATGGCAGTTGCCCTCCTGGCGATGATGCAGGTGATGATGTTCGCGCTGCCGGGCTATCTGAACGAGGGCACGGTTGCTCCGGAGCACCAGCGATTGCTCGACTGGGCGAGCTTCGTGCTCACGTTGCCGGCCATGTTCTACTCGGCAGTGCCGCTGTTTGCCGGTGCACGGCGCGATCTCGCGCATGGAAGACTCGGCATGGACGTGCCGATCACCCTCGGGATCCTCGCCGCCTTCGCCGCGAGCGCATGGTCGACGCTGCGCGGCGAAGGCCCCGTGTATTTCGACTCGGTGACCATGTTCATCGCTTTGATTCTGCTCTCGCGATTCGTCGAATTGACGTTCCGCCAGAAGGCCGCGGCGGCGGTCGAGACCGCGGCGCGCCAGCGTCCGGATACTGCGGAGAGGCTCGGGCGTTGGCCCGCCGAAGACACGGAGGTGGTTGCTGCAGCGACGCTGGTGGCCGATGACGTCGTGCTGGTCCGCCCCGGGACGCTCGTCCCCGCTGACGGAGTCGTCGTCGACGGTCAGATCGCATGTGGAGGAGGCGCTGCTCACCGGGGAAAGCGCACCGCTGTCGCGCGGCCCGGGCGAGATGGTGTTCGCCGGTGCGATCAACCGCGGTGGCGCGCTTGTCGTGCGGGTCGTCGCCGCGGGCGAGGACACCCGGCTCGCCGCGATCCTGCGGCTCACCGAGCGGGCCGGGGGTGTGCGGCCAATGGTGGCCCGTCTGGCCGATCGCGCGGCGGCGGTTTTCGTCGCCGCGTTGCTGACGCTGGCGATCGTCACTGCGCTGGTGTGGTGGCAGGTCGATCCCGACCGTGCGCTTGCGGTCACGTTCTCGCTGCTCGTCGTTT
Source organism: uncultured beta proteobacterium (assembly GCA_963712105.1). GTDB lineage: Bacteria > Pseudomonadota > Gammaproteobacteria > Burkholderiales > Casimicrobiaceae > VBCG01. The sequence continues at coordinate 336,306 of CAVQGR010000003.1, read as the reverse complement.
CGTGCCCGTGCGCGTTGGCGCTCGCGACACCTGCGGCGCTCGCCGCCGCGTCCGGCGCGCTCGCCTGTCGAGGCGTGGTTCTGGCGCGCGCCGATGCGCTGGAAACGCTGGCGCGCGTGACGCATGTCGTCCTCGACAAGACCGGGACTCTGTCCGAAGGGCGAATGCGCCTGGTCGAATGCGCCGTTGTGGACGGTGCGGATCGCAGCGCTGCGCTGGCGCTTGCGGCAGCGCTCGAGGCGCGCTCCGAGCACCCGCTGGCGCGTGCTGTTGTCGCAGCTGCTCCGGACGGGGCGGAAATACAGGCGGATCACCGCGAACACGCCGCTGGTCGCGGAATCCAGGCGCGTATCAGCGGCAATGTCATGCGCATCGGCCGCCTCGATTTCGTCGCCGAACTGGCCGGAACCATGCCGGCGGAACTCGCGCGCAAGGCCGACGGCGGCATGGCCACGGACAGCCTGGCCGGGTTGGGAAGCGATGCGGGCTGGATCGCCGTGCTGGTCTTTGCAGATGCGCTTCGGTCCGGATCGCAGCCGCTTGTTGCCGCGCTGCGCGATGCCGGCATTGTGCCGGTGCTGCTATCAGGCGACCGTGTGCAGAATGTGATGGCGGTCGCGTCGGCTCTCGGCATTGCCGATGCGAACGCGGCTATGCTCCCCGAGGACAAGCGTGACGCCATCGCCCGGCTTCAAGCCGGGGGCGCCATCGTCGCGATGGTCGGTGACGGCGTCAACGACGCGCCTGCGCTTGCGCAGGCGCAGGTGTCGGTGAGCCTGGGCAGTGCCACGCCGCTCGCGCAATGGACTGCGGATGTCGTGGTACTTCCGGATCGTGTCGAGTTGGTCGCAGACGCGCTTGGTGTTGCACGGCGGGCGTTCGTGATCATCCGGCAGAACCTGGTCTGGGCGGCGATCTATAATGTCGTGGCAATTCCCGCAGCCGCCTTCGGCTTGGTGACGCCGCTCGTGGCCGCGATCGGCATGTCGGCATCGTCGCTGCTGGTCGTCGGCAATGCGCTGCGCCTGCTGCGGAAATCCGCTGACGAGAATGCACACAAGGCAATCGGCTAGAATCTCCTGATGGAAATCCTGATGCTGTTGATCCCGCTGTCCGTCGTCCTCGTCTTCGCGATCGGGGCGCTGTTCTGGTGGAGCGTCGGCAGCGGGCAATTCGATGACCTCGAAGGTCCGGCGCATCGTGTCATCGCCGACGACGATGCGCCAGTAGCGCCGGGCGATTCCCGTGCGTCGTTGACGCCGGTCAATGCCGAGTCGGGCACCGGTGGCTAACATCTAAGGTTTTTTGCAGCAGTGAATCGCGCGCCGTCCGGGCGCGTGTATCGCAGGGAGCGGAGATGGCCAAGGCGGCGGCGCAGATGTTCAATTACAAGGTCGTGCGATGGTTCACGATCATGACGGTCGTCTGGGGCATCGTCGGGATGCTGGTCGGCGTCATCATCGCCGCGCAGCTGCTCTGGCCGGCGCTCAACTTCGACATCCCCTGGCTCACCTACGGTCGCCTGCGGCCGCTGCACACCAACGCCGTAATATTCGCTTTCGGCGGATGCGCGCTTTTCGCGACGTCCTACTACTGCGTCCAGCGCACCTGCCAGGCCAGGCTCTTCTCCGACGCACTGGCGGCATTCACCTTCTGGGGCTGGAACGCAGTGATCGTGCTGGCGGCGATCACGCTGCCGATGGGCATTACCAGCAGCAAGGAATACGCGGAGCTCGAGTGGCCGATCGACATCCTGATCACGCTCGTCTGGGTCGCCTACGCGATCGTGTTCTTTGGCACTATCGCCAGGCGAAAGACACCGCACATCTATGTTGCTAACTGGTTCTTCGGTGCATTCATCCTGACGGTCGCGCTGTTGCACGTCGTCAACAGCGCCGCATTGCCGATCTCGCTCACCAGCTGGAAATCCTACCCGGCGTACGCCGGCGTGCAGGACGCGATGGTCCAGTGGTGGTACGGCCACAATGCCGTCGGCTTCTTCCTCACCGCCGGCTTCCTCGGGATGATGTACTACTTCGTGCCCAAGCAGGCCGGCCGGCCGATCTACTCGTACCGGCTGTCGGTCGTGCATTTCTGGGCGCTGATCTTCACCTACATGTGGGCGGGACCGCACCACCTGCACTACACGGCGTTGCCCGACTGGACGCAGTCGATCGGCATGGTGTTCTCGCTGGTGCTGCTGGCGCCGTCGTGGGGCGGGATGATCAACGGGGTCATGACACTGTCCGGCGCCTGGCACAAACTGCGCGAGGACCCGATTCTCAAGTTCCTGATCGTGTCGCTGTCGTTCTACGGCATGAGCACCTTCGAAGGGCCGATGATGTCGATCAAGACGGTGAACGCGCTGTCGCATTACACCGACTGGACCATCGGACACGTGCATTCGGGAGCGCTCGGCTGGGTCGCCTTCATTTCCATCGGCAGCATCTACTACCTGCTGCCGCGGATGTTCGGCAAGACCGAGATGTGGTCGGTGCGGCTGATTACCGCGCATTTCTGGATCGCGACCATCGGCGTGGTGCTTTACATCGCCGCCATGTGGATCGCCGGCGTCATGCAGGGACTGATGTGGCGGGCGACCAACCCGGACGGCACGCTGACCTATTCGTTCGTCGAAAGCGTGAAGGCGACGTATCCGTACTATGCCATCCGGCTGTTGGGCGGCACGCTGTTCCTCAGCGGCATGCTGATCATGGCCTGGAACACCATTCGCACGATATCCGGCAGCAAACCCTACGACGCGCCGATACCCGTGTCGGGTGCGCCGGCGCACGCCTGAAGCGCGGGGAGACGAAACGATGAAGCTCAGTCAGGAACACGTCGAGACCAACCTTCCATGGTTGATCGTCCTCGTTCTGCTCGTAGTCAGCGTTGGCGGGCTGGTCGAGATCGTCCCGCTGTTTTTCCAGAAGTCGACGACGCAGCCGGTGGCCGGCCTCAAGCCATATGCGCCGTTGCAACTGACCGGCCGCGACATCTATGTTCGTGAAGGCTGCTACAACTGCCATTCGCAGATGATCCGTCCGTTTCGCGCCGAGACCGAGCGCTACGGACCCTATTCGGTGGCCGGTGAGTTCGTCTACGACCGGCCGTTCCAGTGGGGCAGCAAGCGCACCGGACCGGATCTCGCCCGGGTCGGCGGCCGGTATTCGGATGAGTGGCATCGCGTGCATCTGAACAATCCGCGCGATGTGGTGCCCGAGTCGAACATGCCCGGCTATCCGTGGCTGGAAAAAACCGCGGCCGACGCGGCGTCGATCCAGGCCAAGATGCGCACGCTGCGAACGCTTGGCGTGCCGTACACGGACGACGAGATTGCCAAGGCCCCGTCGGTGCTTGCCGGCAAGTCAGAACAGGATGCGCTGATCGCCTACCTGCAGGGCATGGGGCTGGTCATGCGCAATGCGAGGTAGCCATGGAGATCACCAACATCCTGTCCAGCATTGTCACGGTCGTGTCCTTCGTCACATTCATCGGCATCGTCGTATGGGCCTACAGCCGCAAGCGCAAGAAGGCGTTCGACGAGGCGGCGAATGCGCCATTTGCGCTGCCTGACGACGGAACCGTCGGTACGCCCGCCGATTCGCGCGGAGGACTCGCATCATGAGCGATTTCACTTCCGGTTTCTGGAATGTCTACGTCATCGTCCTGGTGGTGGTGTCGCTTCTCGCTTGCGCGTGGCTGCTTCTCGCCACCGGCCGCATCAAGGCGGCGGCCGGAAAGCCCACGCCAAAGCCAGGCGAGCCGGTGGGGGTCACCGGACACGTCTGGGACGATGACCTGGAGGAGTACAACAATCCGCTACCGAAATGGTGGTCCAACCTGTTCTGGATCACGCTGGTGTTTTCCGCCGTCTACCTGATCCTCTATCCAGGTCTGGGCAATCTGCCGGGGGTGCTGGGTTGGACCTCCGCAGGCGCGTATACAAAGGAACGTGCCGATGCCGAAGAACGGCTGAAGCCGCTGTTCGACAAGTACGCGAAGATGAGCGTCGAGCAGATTGCCGCGGACCCGGCGGCGCGGCAGACCGGCGAACGGATGTTCCTCACCTATTGTTCGCCCTGTCATGGTTCCGACGCAGGCGGCAGCCGCGGATTCCCGAGCCTTCGCGATTCCGACTGGCTCTACGGCGGCGCGCCGGAGACGATTGTCGAGACCATCACCGGGGGCCGGATGGGCGTGATGCCGGCGTTTGGCAAGCCGCTGGGCGAGTCGGGCGTGCGCGAGGCCGTTGCCTATGTGCGGTCGCTCTCCGGGTTGCCGCACGACAATCTTCGCGCGCAGCTCGGCAAGCCGCTGTTCGCGCAGAATTGCGCCGCCTGCCATGGTCCCGACGGCAAGGGCAACCCGGCGATGGGCGCGCCCAACCTCACAGACGCCATCTGGCTGGTCGGAAGTTCCGAGGCGACGATTGCCGAGACGGTGACCAATGGGCGCAATCTCGAGGTCGCCGATGGCGTGAAGCCGATGCCTTCATTCGAAAGCACGCTGTCCAAGGATCAGATCCGTCTGCTGGCCGCGTACGTGTGGGGGCTGTCGAACAAGGCGGGGGCTGCGGCCAAGTGATGTCGCGACCGGCGGTTGTCGCCGCCGAGCGTCGAGCGTGCGCGGACCGGCGTGCAGGTTTGCGCGCTTGAGGAGCGGCATGGATTCACGCACTATTCCGATCACCCCCGCGACCGACGCTGCTCCGGAGGAAGTCAGCCTCTACGAGATCCGCAGGAAGATCTATCCGCGGGCCGTGACCGGGGTATTCGCAAGCTGGCGGACCGCGCTGGTGGTGATCACGCAGCTCGTCTACTACGGCCTGCCGTGGCTGCAATGGAACGACCGCCAGGCGGTGCTGTTCGACCTCGCCGCACGCAAGTTCTTCGTCTTCGGCATCGTCTTCTGGCCGCAGGACGTCATCTACCTGTCGGTGCTGCTGATCCTCTGCGCGCTGGCGCTGTTCCTGTTCACGGCGGTGGCGGGACGCCTTTGGTGCGGTTATGCCTGTCCGCAGACCGTCTACACCGAAATCTTTCTCTGGATCGAACGCAAGATCGAGGGCGATCGCGTCGCGCGCATGCGGCTCGACGCCCGGCCCCCATCCGTCGCAAGATTCGCCAGGAAGGCGGCCAAGCATGGCGCGTGGATCGTGCTTTCGCTGTGGACCGGTGTCACGTTCGTCGGCTATTTCACGCCGATCCGTGAATTGGTTGCAGCGATCCCCGGACAATTGAGCGGCTGGGAGACGTTCTGGATCCTGTTCTATGGATTCGCGACCTACGGCAACGCCGGTTGGATGCGTGAGCAGGTCTGCAAGTACATGTGTCCGTACGCGCGGTTCCAGTCGGTGATGTTCGATCGCGACACGTTGATCATCGCCTACGATCCCAAGCGCGGTGAGCCGCGCGGATCGCGCAGCAGGAAAGTCGACCCGCGCGCCGCCGGCATCGGCGATTGCGTCGACTGCAGCATCTGCGTGCAGGTCTGTCCTACCGGTATCGACATCCGCGAGGGTCTCCAGTACGAGTGCATCGGTTGCGCCGCCTGCATCGACGGCTGCAACCAGGTCATGGACCGGATGGGCTATGCGCGCGGCCTGATTCGCTACTCGTCCTCCAACGTCCTTGAAAAGGGCCTGTCGACGACGGCGATGCTGCGGCGCGCGCTGCGCCCGCGCACGCTGGTCTACGCCGGCATACTGCTGAGTATTTCCGTTGCCGCCGGACTTTCGCTGGCGCTCAAGAATCCGCTCAAGGTCGACGTGATCCGGGATCGCGGTGCGCTCGCGCGGGAGGCGTCACCCGGGGTGATCGAAAACGTCTATCGCCTGCTGATCATGAACACCTCGGAGCGGCAGCGCAGTTTCCGCGTCACGGCGACAGGATTGCCGGGGATCGAGGTCGCCGGACTGGAGCAGCCGGTTGAACTCGACGCCTCGTCGTCGCGCGGCATTCCGCTGCGATTGCGGGTGCCCGCCGAGGCTGCTTCACCAGGCACGCACCGCATCGAGATCATCGTCGAAGCGATCGACGACGAGGCGAGCGTTCGGCGCGAGAATTCCACGTTCATTCTCCCGAGGTCGTGATACCGTGAGCCGCACCCACGCATCTTCCGTCATGCCTCCTGCCCCCGTCGTCGCTTCGCCCTGGTATCGCCACCGCTGGCCATGGTTGCTGATGCTCGGCCCGGCGATCGTCGTCGCGGCCGGGTTCTGGACGCTGTGGGTGGCGGTGGACTCCGACGACGGCCTGGTCGCCGACGACTATTACAAGCGCGGACTGGCAATCAACCGCACGCTCGAGCGGGCCGAGAAGGCCCGCGCCCTCGGCCTGAACGCAATCGTGGAGTTGACGCCCGACGGCGCGGTGCGGGCGACGCTGACCGCCGCGCCCGGTGCGGCGCTGCCCGCGATCGTGCAACTGTCGATCGTGCACCCGACCCGTGCCGGACTCGATCGATCCGCAGAGCTGGTCCGAGGTCCGGAAGGCAGCTATGTGGGTCGCGTGTCGCCGCTGGAAGCTGGACGCTGGAGGATCGGGATCGAGACTGCCGAGTGGCGGCTGCCGGCGGTCGAGCTCTCCGGCGAAGCTCGCAGCGTCCGCCTCGATCCGGGTCCGGCCTCCGGCGTGTCGACGGGCGGGAACCGCCCATGAATCTGTCGGGAAGGTCGGCGCAGCGGGTCATGTCCATCGTGTGGCCCGCGTTCCTGGTAGCCGGTGCGGCGGAACTGGTTTTCTTTTCGATATTCGACCCGTTCGAACTGCACTTCTTTGGGGCGGCACTCGACCTGTCGCGCGAGGCGATCTACGCGATGGGCTTTTTTGGTTTCTGGGGATTGGGCGTGGCGTCGTCAGCGCTCACGCTGTTCCTCAGGGGAGACCTCTTGGACGCGGGCCGAAAGCCGTCCGCGGAGTCCACGGACTCCGGGGATGAACTGCGCTAGGTGCGCTGGCCGAAGACGCGCTTGAGCGACGGCAGGTCGACGATCTTCACCGCGCGCCCCTGCACCTGCAGCAATCCCTCTTCCTGGAAGCGGGAAAACAGGCGGCTGACCGTTTCGAGCTTGAGTCCGAGGTAGCTGCCGATCTCCTCGCGCGTCATGCGCAGCACGAATTCCGTCGACGAGTAGCCGCGACGCTTGTACCGTTCCGACAGCGACAGCAGGAACGCCGCCAGACGCTCCTCCGCGCGCATGCTGCCAAGCAGCAGCATGACCCGATGATCGGCGCTGATCTCGCCGCCGACGATCCGGTTCAGGTTATGCTGGACGCCGGGAATCGTTCGCGAAAGATCTTCCAGCTTGTCGAAAGGAATGACGCAGGCCTCGCTGTCTTCGAGCGCGATCGCCTCGCAGCCATGCTTATCGGTGGACAGGCCGTCCAGACCGATCACGTCTCCCTGCAAGTGGTATCCGGCGACCTGCTCGCGGCCGTCCTGCGAGAGCACGGTGGTCTTGAAGGATCCCAGCCGGATGGCAAACAGCGCCGTGAACGCGGCGCCGTTGCGGAACAGCACCTCGCCTTTCTTGAGCTTGAGGCGGCTGCCGAGTATTTCCACCAGCTTGTCGACCTCGTCTTCATCCAGTCCGGTCGGCAGGCACAACTCGCGCACGCTGCAATTCGTGCAGTGCGTGCGCAAATCGTGGATCGAAATGACGTTCGACGGTGTCGGCGAAGTCCGTGGTGCGGAAACTGGCATCGTTCATCCCTTTGCGGGTTTACCGGCAGCGGCCAGGCGCGGACGAGCCCGGGAGCCGGGCAGAAACATCATCGACGGGGAACGATCTTCATCGGCGCAACCATCGATGGGGAGCGATACTTCTATGATAACGCTTTTTCGTGGACCTCGTGCCGCCCGAGAGTGGCACGGATTGGTCGTCTGCGACAATTTGACGCACGCAGGGGCAGGATGCCGCAGTCCGCACTGATGGGGGCGTTCCTCGCCGGGTTGCTCGGTGGGCTGCACTGTCTCGCCATGTGTTCCGGCTGGATGACGGTGACGGCGCGACCTTCGGAGCGTGCACTGCTCCCGGCAGGCTATCTGTGGGCAGGGCAGGTGGTGAGCCATGCCGGCCGGTTGACCACCTATGTGCTGCTCGGCGCGCTGTTCGGTGCGGCCGGTGGGGCCGCGTTCGCGGTCGCGGTTGCTCCGGTGCAACTGGCACTCTATGTGGTCGCCAACCTGCTGCTGCTCGCCCTTGCCGTCGCAATCGCCGCGCGTTCGGGAGGTTCGAGCGCGCTCGAACGATTGGGTCTGTCGCTGTTTCGACGCCTGCTGCCCGTAGTCACCCGCGTGGCGCCCCGCGAAGGCCCTGGTTCGCGTTTTCTGCTGGGCCTGGTCTGGGGATTCACGCCCTGCGCGTTGGTGTATGGCGTCTTGCCGGTGGCACTTCTTGCCGGCAGTGCGGCCAATGGCGCCTGGGTCATGCTTGCCTTTGGCCTGGGTACCCTGCCCAACATGCTGGCGATGGGCTGGACATTGGCGCGCGTACAGCGACTGCTCGACCGGGGCGTCTATCGCTACAGTGCCGCATTGGTCGTCGCCGGATTCGCGTTGGTAGGTCTCTATCGCGCCTGGTTCGTTCCCGCAAGTCTCGGCCAGGGACCGTTTTGCCTGTTCCCTTATTAAGCATGCTGTCGGCGATGTCCGGCGCACCTGCCAGAATCATGGCCCGCACTCCGGAGTTGTCATGTCCGACGACGATCCCCGCCGGTTTCCCCGTGCCGCCGATGCGCCGGCGGAATTCGCGCGGGTCTATGCAACGGTAACGGCGCATCTGGCGGCGACGACCCGGCGGGACGCCGACGCGCGCAACAGCGAGTTGCGGGCGATGCTTGCCGGCCTGCTGTTCCCGGGGCAGGGGAGCGCGCTCGCCGGCCTGTTCGCCGGTGTTCCCTCGGTTGCCGTCTATCGTCACCTGTGGCGGCTGCTGGTCGAATGCGAACGCGCCCCGCGCAGCGACCGGGACCTCGCGCTGACGCTGTTCGCGCTGCCCATCGTCATCGTTGCCGCGTGCGAAGCCGGCGACGAGCCGAAGGTGGTGCCGGCGGTGCTCCAGGATGCAACAGCGTTGGCGGCCATCCTGAGCGAACACGGCGCGCTTGCAGGAAACCGGAATTTTGCGCTGGCCAATGTGCTGGTGGCCGCCGATGCGCTTGACTTTCGAAGCTTGCCGGACCTGCTGGCGTGGCGATCGCTGCCGGATGCGTTGCCAGAAGGCGTGGCGCCGCCGCCGCGCGCGCTGTCGGCGGCACCGATTCGGGTTGTCGGCCGCCAGGAGGGCGCGCATCTGCGCTTTCTTCTCGGTTCGGCACTTGCTGCGGCGGGGGCCGAACCGCTGCGTGATCGCAGCACCGCGCGTTGGGGCATGCCTGTCGCGCAGGCACTGGCCGCGCAGTTGCGCCGGCCCGGCGTCTCGCTGCTCGCGCTCCCGCTTGCGCTCGAGTCGCCATCGTCGGCGCTGGCGTCCGGACGTGCTGCCCAGCGTGAAGTCGCCGCGCAGCTGTTCGCCAGCAGCGCCATCCGCAAGTTGCGCAGCGCGGTCGGCGAGCCCTCGGCCGTCATCAGCGTCCATCGCGTCGGCGAACCGGCAGGGGGTGCGGAAGTCAGGCTGTCGCTGTCGTCGCCCTACGATCCGCGCGAGGCCGAGGGATTTCGCTGTCCGCTGGCGCCGTCGGATCGACTCGATGACGTTGTCAGGCTGCTCACCGATCTCATGCACGATTGCCGCGTGACCGATGTACGCCGCGAACCCGGCGTGCACGCTGATCGCGATCCGGCCACCGGTCTGACGTTGCTGTTCAAGGCTGATCGATCCGGTCCACCGGCGCTGCATTGACCGCAGCGGCGGCGCTCACCTGCGCTGCCTCGCGCGCCGCCTACACCTCGGGGACGCGCGCCTCGACCGCCGCGGTAGTCCCTCGTCGGCGCACGCTGCCGGCCCCGCTGATGTCTTCGGTAACCTTGGGATCGCCTAGATAGTCGACGCTGCCTGCGCCGGAAATTCTGACGTTGAGCGTCCGGCGGGCGTTCACCGTGACCCGACCCGCGCCGCTGACGGTGACGCTGGCGTCGTCGCTTGCAAGGCGCGCGCCCCGATACTCGCCCGCGCCCGAGATGGCGATGCGTTGCGTACCGACCGCTCCGCCGATTTCTGCCTTCAGCGCACCGGCACCGGAAATGTCGAGTTTTTCCGCTTGCAGGCGGTCGATGTGGATTGACGTCCCTCCAGCACCCTCGATGGTGAGGTCGGGCACGCGAATTCCATCGGCAATGACGCGCACCGCACCCGCGGCCGCGATGGACTTCAGGTCCTTGAAGGTGACGACGATGTTGGCCGACTGGACATCGCTCCGGCCAAGCAGGAAATCCCACCAGCGAAGGCGCGAGGTTGCATGGATCTCCAGCGTATCGCCGGAGACGGCGATGTCGACCTGAGCGGGTTTGCGTCCGGGTGTTTCGACCAGCACGCTGGTTTCGCCGCCCTGCACCAGGACGACCTCGGCATGGCCGGAGATCTCGACGTGCGTGAACGGCTCCACCGCGCGGAACACCGGCGGCGAGACCGGCATGTCGCGCGCCTGTCGGGTCCGACCATCGAACAGCGCCACCCACGCGAGCAGCGCGGCCAGCGCGACGCATCCCAGAATTACGAAGATCAGCGAGAACCGACGCATCGGGTATCTCCGGCAACAGTCCTCATCGGACCGACAACGGTTGGATGCAGCGGACCGGCTAGACGGATTCGCGCAATCCCCGCAGGTAGCGCCGGGCATTCTCCACATAGTGGGCGGCAGCCGTGCGCTGGCTCACCACCTCCAGGTCGGTCAGCGTCCGAATGACCTTTCCCGGCGTGCCCATCACCAAGGATCGGTCGGGAATCACCTTGCCCTCGGGGATCAGCGTGCAGGCGCCGAGCAGACATTCGCGCCCGATAATCGCGCCGTTGAGCACCACCGCCTGGATGCCCACCAGCGTGCCCTCGCCGATCGTGCACCCGTGCAGCATTGCCTGATGGCCGACCGTCACGTCCGCGCCGAGCGTCAGCGGCACGCCGGGATCCGCGTGCAGCACCGCGCCGTCCTGGATGTTGGTCCGGGCGCCGATCACGATGGGTTCATATTCGCCGCGAATGACCGCGTTGAACCAGACTGATGCGTCCTCCCCGAGGACGACGCAACCGCTCACACGCGCCCCGGGCGCGACGAAATTGCCGGCTGCAGCAAGTTGGACCGATCGCTCGCCGAACGAATAGAGCATGCGGCGTGGCTCCCGGGTCAGGGCTTGGCCGCGAGCAAACGGATGTCGCCGTACCACGCTTCGACCGTCGCCCCCGTATTGTCGGTGTCGGACATCACCGCCACCTCGATCAGCCGGCCGGGTTCCTCCTTGAACGCCTTGACGAAGTCCTCCCGCGGGTTGCGAGTGAGCGTCTGCCACTTGCCAACGCCCTCGTTGCCGCTCGATGCGACGATCATCTGCACCCGTGCGGTGTGCGGATTGGGCACGACGGTGCCGACCGGCAACTGGTTCGACCAGATGTAGATGATCTGAGCGTAGGGGAACTCACGGCCGGTGGCCGTCTTGGCCAGTCCGGCCGACACCTTCTGGCCAAACGTGAACTTCGATTTGTCGCCGTCGAAGCTCAGCACGACGCGCACCGGCGAATCCTCCTTGGAGGCAACGCGATTGTCGGCATCGGCGATCGTCTTGGCGATCTTCCAGAGAAACTGCAGGAACGGTGTCGGGCCGAGATCGAATTTCACGTCGGTCACGAGACCGCTGGCCGAGCCTTCGGCCTGTGCGTTGAGCACCACCTTTCCATTGTCCTCGACCATCCGGTAGGCGGTCGGACGCTTGGTTGAGCCGAGCAGCAGCGGCTGCCAGCCGCGCGGGAGCTCGGTGCCGGGCCGGCCTGAGGAAAACGGAGGCACCAGCGGCTGCGCTTCCATCGTCTGCTGCTGCGCGCGCGCCGATGCAGAACCGACCAGCACGACTCCCAGCATCAGCGCCGTTGCAGGACTCATCGCTCCTCCCCATCCCCCGTCACAGCGCACAGGCGTGCGCGCGGCTCCTCACGCCTATAATAGTGCATTCACGACCATTGCGATGCGCTAGTCCAACCGATGAATCTCGACCGAGTTCCCGCTGGCAAGGATGTTCCCCACGACTGCAACGTGATCATCGAAATACCGATGCATGCAGACCCGATCAAGTACGAGGTGGACAAGGACACCGGCGCGGTGTTCGTCGACCGCTTCATGTCCACGGCAATGCACTACCCGTGCAACTACGGATACATTCCGCAGACGTTGTCCGACGACGGAGATCCCTGCGATGTGCTGGTGCTGTCCCCGGTTCCGCTCATTACCGGCGTCGTCGTGCGCTGTCGCCCGATCGGCATGCTGTGCCTCGACGACGAAGCGGGAGGTGATGCCAAGATCCTGGCGGTGCCCATCGACAAGCTGTCGTCACTCTATCGCCACGTGAAGTCGCCGCGAGACCTGCCTGAAGTGTCGATCCGCCAGATTGCCCATTTCTTCGAGCACTACAAGGATCTCGAGCCGGGGAAATGGGTTCGGGTCGGCAGCTGGGTCGAGGCGGAGGATGCCAGGAAGGAAATCCTCGATTCGGTCGCCCGGCACAGGAAGTCCACGCGCGGCGCCAAGTCGGTCAAGTCGGTCAAGTCGGCCAAGTCGGTCAAGTCGGCCAAGTCGGTCAAGTCGGCCAAGTCGGTCAAGTCGGTCAAGTAGACCAGCGCGACCCGGCGCGGCGCCGCCGCCTATTCCACGATGATGCGCGTACCGGCCAGCCGGTCGTGCAGGAACTGGCGTTCCGGATCGACGAATGCCCAGAGGAATCCGAATGCGATCAGCCAAATCGCATGGCCCCCGAATCCCAGGGGCCGGAGCAATCCGAATCCGACCAGCGCCAGCAGCGGTCCGAGCCAGGCCGACAGATAGCGCAGCAGCGCCATCTTGGGCGGCACCGGCGCGCCTTCCCGTGTGACCAGACGCATTCGCCAGGTCTTCATCGGCAGCGTACGCCGGCCCAGCGACCAGCTGGCCACGAAATACCAGGCCAGTACCGCGAACAGCAGGCAAGACAGCGCAGTGCGGGCAGGCAGGTCCGGCACGGCCAGCGTGGTCGCGGCGCCAGCGTGTCCGGGCGTGATCAGGGGCAGGGCGAAAAATCCGGCGACAAACAGAATCGCCGTCAGCAGCAGTGCTTCGTAGACCAGCGATCCGCTGCGGCGGGCAACGGTTGCCAGCCGCAGCGGGGCGACGCTGGTGGGCGTCGTTTCGGACATCCGGGACCGACGGGCGAGGAGGCGACGAAGCCTACGGCCGTCCCGGGTCCGCGGTGCCGGACCTGGATCGGTACAGCGTATCGGCGGGCGGCGCGCCTGCAGGCGCTGGCGTCCGCGCCGATTCGGCGCTGTGCGACCGATTGGGGCTCGCCGCCATCGCATTGCGCTTTTCGGGTGGAAGGCTCTGGTATTCCTGCCAGCGCTGGCGGACCTCCTCCTTCTTTTCGGGAGGCAGATTCTGCAGCGACTTGTACTGCTGACGGGCAGCTTGGCGCTGCTGCGGCGAAAGTTGCGCCCACGAATGCATCTGCGCGCGGATTTTCTGCTGCTCGTCCGGCGCCATTTTGGGATAGCGCTGGGCAATGTCCCGCCATTTCTGCTTGCGTTGGGCGTCGAGCCGATCCCAATCGGGAGCGAGGGGGGCGAGCACGTTGCGCTCCGCTGCGGACAACTGCGCCCAGGACGGCGAGGTCATGGTGATCTGGGCGTTGGCTGCAGGGGCTGCGACAGCGAGAAAAAGCGCAATGGTGACCGCCGATGCGGCCGCGCGAATCATTGTTCCTGCCGGGTGAGCCAAGTCTGGAAGCCCTTGTCGAGGTAGGCGTCGATCGGCAGGTCGGAAGTCAGCAACCGGAAATCAAGTTCCGCGATTTCGCGCGACTGTTGCAGCGCCTGCCATTGCTGGACGCCAGCGCCGGCGGCGACAATCAATGCGATGCCGAGCCACAGGCGGGGGTTCCTGAGCAAGGAACCGCCCGGCGGGGCAGAAGACCCCGGGATTCCCGCCAACGCCGCAAGTTTGCGCTCCTGAGTCACGGCATCGGCCGGAACCAGGGCCGATATCGCCCGGGCGCGGGCCTGCTGCAGGCGATACAACGTTCCCGGCTTCAGCTGCGCCGCGCCGGCGTCAAGGTAACCCCTTATTTTGTCGGCAAATTCTCGTTCGTTGCTATTCATGGCTGGAACCCCTTGGCCTTGAGCATCTCCGCCAGCGCGTGGACGGCGCGGGAGCAATGCGTCTTGACGCTGCCTTCGGAACACCCCATCACGGCAGCGGCTTCCGCCACGTCCAGTTCTTCCCAGTAACGCAGGAGGAACGCCTCCCGTTGACGTGCGGGAAGCCTTTTCAGCGCCATTTCGATCATTCCCACAACTTGCACCTGCTCGAACTGTCCGGCGGGATCGGCCGCGAGACTGGAAGCGGATTTTGCCGGCAAATTCTCCAGGAGATCGAATTCGTCGTCTTTGTCATCGCCTTTGCCGAACGCCGACAGCAGTGTGGTCCAGGTATTTCGTACCTTCTGACGGCGAAAATGATCGTAGATCGTGTTCTGCAGGATGCGCGCAAACAGCATCGGTAGTTCCTCTGCTGGTTTGGCGGAATATTTCTCTGCCAATTTGAGCATCGCGTCCTGGACGATGTCCAGCGCCGCGTCGTCGTCGCGGGTCGCGAACATCGCCTGCTTGAACGCTCGCCTTTCTACCGCGGCGAGAAAACCGGCAATTTCCTTCGGTGTGGCCAGCGCGGACGTCCGATCGGGCGGAAAGGGGACGATTATAGGTGCAATGTCGGCACGAACCAGGATTGCTGCCGGGCCCGTGCTGTTGCAATACAGCATCGCCGGCCGCTGCGCCGGATTTGCGGACTGCCGAGATACAGCTTTTGCCTTGACTGCAATGGGTTTTTCCCGGTACTGTGCCGGAACCCGTCCGCTGAGGGCGGGATGCTGTACTGCAAAAACGGCCGCATGCCTTCCCTCCGGCGACGCCACAAGCGTTGCGGAGATTCCCTTGGACAGGCTGTGGTGTTTTTCCCCGGAAGTGGCTTTCTACCCGAAAAAGCCTTCGATGGTCGTGCGCCTAACACCTCCATGGCGCGCCCAGGCGATTTTGCAGTGCCCGGTCGGCGTTCGCGCTCGACGGGCCGGTCCACTTCAAACCAGGTAAGGCGAAACCATGCAACTCACGGGTGCGGAAATCACGATCCGCTGCCTCCAGGAAGAAGGCGTCGAGTACGTCTTCGGCTATCCCGGCGGCGCGGTACTCAATATCTACGACGAGCTGTTCAAGCAGGACAAGGTCAAGCATGTACTGGTCCGGCATGAGCAGGGCGCGGTGCATGCAGCGGATGGCTATTCGCGTTCGTCGACCAAGGTCGGCGTGGCGCTGGTTACCTCCGGTCCCGGGGTCACCAATGCCGTGACCGGCATTGCCACGGCGTACATGGACTCGATCCCGATGGTCATCCTCACCGGCCAGGTGCCCACGCACGCAATCGGGCAGGATGCGTTTCAGGAGTGCGACGCGGTCGGGATCACGCGGCCCTGCGTCAAGCACAACTTCCTGGTGAAGGACGTGCGCGACCTGGCGGTCACGATCAAGAAGGCGTTCTACCTGGCAGCGACCGGACGGCCCGGCCCCGTATTGGTCGACATCCCGAAGGACGTGACGCAGGCAACGACCGAATTCGTCTACCCGAAGACCGTGTCGATGCGTTCGTACAACCCGGTCACCAAGGGACATGCGGGCCAGATCAAGAAGGCCGTGCAACTGCTGCTGGAAGCGAAGCGGCCGATGGTCTATGCCGGCGGCGGGGTGGTTCTCAACAACGCCGCGCCCCAACTCACTCGCCTGGTGCGGTTGCTCGGCTTTCCCTGCACCAATACGCTGATGGGCCTTGGTGGCTTTCCCGGCACCGACCCGCAGTTCACCGGCATGCTGGGCATGCACGGCACCTACGAATCGAACATGGCAATGCAGCACTGCGACGTGCTGATCGCCATCGGCGCCCGATTCGACGACCGGGTGATCGGCAACCCGGCGCATTTCTTTCGCAGCGACCGCAAGATCATCCACATCGACATCGACCCGTCGTCGATATCCAAGCGCGTCAAGGTCGACGTGCCGATCGTCGGCTATGTCGCCGATGTGCTCGACGAGATGGCGAAGATCATCGAATCCTCGCCGCAGCGGCCGGACCCGGCAGCGCTCAAGGCCTGGTGGGCGGACATCAAGGAATGGCAACGCAAGGATTGCCTCAGGTTCGACACCAAGAGCGACCTGATCAAGCCGCAGTACGTGATCCAGAAGCTCTACGAAATCACCAAGGGCGACGCGTTCATCACGTCGGACGTCGGCCAGCACCAGATGTGGGCCGCGCAGTACTACAAGTTCGACAAGCCGCGCCGCTGGATCAACTCCGGTGGACTTGGCACGATGGGCTTCGGCCTGCCGGCGGCGATGGGCGTCCAGCTGGTCAATCCGGGCGCGACGGTCGCCTGCGTGACCGGCGAGGCGTCCATCCAGATGTGCATCCAGGAACTTTCAACTTGCAAGCAATACCATCTACCGATCAAGCTGGTGAACCTGAATAACCGCTACATGGGCATGGTGCGGCAGTGGCAGGAATTCTTCTACGGCAATCGCTACGCCGAGTCCTACATGGACGCACTGCCGGATTTCGTCAAACTGGCCGAAGCCTACGGCCACGTGGGCATCAAGGTCGAGAAACCGGGCGACGTGGAAGGCGCGCTGCGCGAGGCCTTCGGCATGAAGGACCGCCTGGTGTTCCTCGACATCATCACCGACCAGAAGGAGAACGTGTTTCCGATGGTTCCCGGCGGCAAGGGCCTGACCGAGATGATTCTGGCGGAGGAGCTATGAGCGCCGCCGGACCGTTCCAAGGCGCTCGCCCCCCATTGGGGGGAGATCGCGTAGCGATTTCGGGGGGGGCCTTGCTATGAGGCACATCCTCTCGATCC
This sequence comes from uncultured beta proteobacterium, assembly GCA_963712105.1. GTDB lineage: Bacteria > Pseudomonadota > Gammaproteobacteria > Burkholderiales > Casimicrobiaceae > VBCG01. Next base: position 319,227 of record CAVQGR010000003.1, on the reverse strand, counting down.
TGGTCGAGAACGAGGCGGGCGCCTTGTCGCGGATCTCGGGGCTGTTCTCGGCGCGCGGCTACAACATCGAGTCGCTGACCGTCGCACCGACTGAAGATCCGACGATGTCGCGGATGACCATCGTCACCACGGGTTCCGACGATGTGGTCGAGCAGATCACCAAGCAACTCAACAAGCTTGTCGAGGTGGTCAAGGTCGTTGATCTGACCGAGGGCAACCACATCGAGCGCGAGCTGATGCTCGTCAAGGTGCGGGCTTCCGGCAAGGATCGCGAGGAAATGAAGCGGCTGACTGACATCTTTCGCGGTCGAATTCTCGATGTCACCGACAAGAGCTACACGATCGAACTGACGGGAACCGGCAGCAAGCTGGATGCATTCCTGCATGCGATCGAGCCCGGCGTCATCCTGGAGACCGTGCGCACTGGCGCGTCGGGCATCGGTCGTGGAGAGCGCGTGCTGCGCGTCTGATCCGTCCAGCCGGCGTCAATAACATACCTGCAATTACTTCAAGAACGAGGAAGAACGAAATGATGAAGGTCTATTACGAAAAGGATGCCGACCTGTCGCTGATCAAGGGCAAGAAGGTCACGATCGTCGGCTATGGCTCTCAGGGTCATGCGCACGCACAGAACCTGAATGACTCCGGTATCAAGGTGACGGTCGGACTGCGTAAAGGTGGCGCATCCTGGGACAAGGCGAAGAAGGCCGGACTCGTTGTGGCCGAGGTCGCCGACGCGGTCACCGGCGCAGATGTGGTGATGATGCTGATGCCCGACGAGGGCATCGCTGCCACCTACAAGAGCGACGTCGAGCCGAACATGAAGAAGGGTGCGATGCTCGCCTTTGCGCATGGCTTCAACATTCACTACGGGCAGGTGCAGCCGCGCGCGGACCTCGACGTCGTGATGATCGCGCCCAAGGCGCCGGGACACACGGTGCGCTCGACCTATGCGGCAGGCGGCGGCGTGCCGATGCTGATCGCCGTGCACCAGAACGCGTCGAAGAAGGCGCGCGATGTCGCGCTGTCGTATGCGGCGGCGATCGGCGGCACGCGCGCCGGCGTCATCGAGACCAATTTCCGCGAGGAGACCGAGACCGATCTCTTCGGCGAACAGGCCGTTCTCTGCGGCGGTACGGTGGAGTTGATCAAGGCCGGCTACGAGACGCTGGTCGAGGCGGGCTACGCGCCGGAGATGGCGTACTTCGAGTGCCTGCACGAGCTGAAGCTTATCGTCGACCTGATCTACGAGGGTGGCATCGCCAACATGAACTATTCGATCTCGAACAACGCGGAGTATGGCGAATACGTCACCGGGCCGAAGATCGTGACGCAGGAGACCAAGCAGGCGATGCGCGAGGTGCTCGCGCGCATCCAGACCGGCGAGTACGCCAAGGATTTCATCCTCGAGAACCGCGCCGGCGCGCCGACGCTGCTGTCGCGGCGTCGCCTGACCTCGGAGCATTCGATCGAGGTCGTCGGCGAAAAGCTGCGTTCGATGATGCCCTGGATCAAGAAGAACAAGCTGGTCGACCAGACGCGCAACTGAGTTCACGCCGGACGCTGAAAGCCGCGTGGAGCCGCGTTTCCGCAGCGCCTGGCATCGGCGTAGGATGATGTTCGTCGCCGGGTCGCGCGTAACGGGAGGCTGCGATGGAATCGTACAGGTCAAGGCAAGGCGGTTGGATCGGGATGGTCGCGATGTTGCTGGCGTTGGCGATCGTGGCCTGGCTGTCCAGGGACGCGCTCAGGAAGTACGGAATGCTGCCATCGACGGGTGAGACCACCGTGGTCAGGAGTGGCGCGACCGGCGAGCGGGGCGGGACCCCTGGCGAACGCGCCCGCGCGCCTGCGGCGGTCGATGCGTCGGGCACCATGATCGAGTCCTCGGCACCGACGCCGACCAACGCCATCGACCGTGCGCGCGGGGTCGAGAACACAATTCGCCAACAGGCCGACAAACGGGCCGGCGGCAACTGACGCCGCGAGGTGTGGCATCGACCGGGTCCGGTTCACGACCTAGGGCATAATCGCGCCGGCACACTGCGTTTGCGGCGAATGCATGAACAACGAATATCCACATCCCCTGATCGCCCGCGAGGGCTGGACCTTTCTCGCCATCGCCATCGTCGTGGCCGCGTTGCTCACCGGCTGGGGCCTCGGTTTTCTCGCATTCCTGGCGTGGCTCGCCGTGGCGTTCATCGTCCAGTTCTTCCGGGACCCGGCACGTGTGATTCCGCAGCAGCCGAACGCGGTGCTGTCTCCGGCGGACGGGCGCATCGTCAAGGTCGAGCGCGCGCGCGACCCCTTCCTCGACCGCGATGCGCTCAAGATCAGCGTGTTCATGAACGTGTTCAACGTTCACTCCAACCGCAGTCCGGTCGACGGCGAGGTGAACAATCGCTGGTACTACGCAGGCAGCTTCCTGAATGCCGCGCTCGACAAGGCCTCGCTCGAGAACGAACGCAACGCTCTGCACATTCGCACGGCGTCCGGCCACGACGTCACCTGCGTGCAGATCGCCGGGCTGATCGCACGACGAATCCTCTGCTACGTCGAGCCCGGCGCGACACTGAAGCGCGGACAGCGATACGGTTTCATTCGCTTCGGCTCGCGCGTGGATGTCTACCTCGACCCGGCCGCCACACCCCGGGTTGTCATCGGTGACATCGTCGCCGCGACAGAGACCATTCTGGCTGAATTGCCCTGATTGCCGACGAGCGACGCCATGAACGGAGACTACGATCAGGAACGCGCGGCGATGAAGAATCGCATCCGCCGTCGCGGCATTTACCTGCTGCCGAATTTGCTCACGTTGGCGGCGCTGTTCGCAGGGTTCTATGCCATCGTCCAGGCGATGAACCTCAATTTCGACCAGGCATCGATCGCGATCTTCGTGGCCATGGTTTTCGACACCCTCGATGGCCGCGTGGCGCGCATGACCAGGACGCAGAGCGCGTTCGGAGCCGAGTTCGACAGCCTATCGGACATGGTGGCCTTCGGCGCCGCTCCGGCGCTGATCATGTACGAGTGGGTGCTGCGCGACCTGGGCAAGCTCGGCTGGATCGCGGCCTTCCTGTATTGCGCTGGCGCGGCGCTTCGGCTGGCACGGTTCAACACCATGCTCGACGTCGCGGACAAGCGCTGGTTTACCGGCCTTCCCAGTCCGGCGGCCGCAGCGGTGGTGGCCGGGTTCATCTGGATCGTCGACGACTACGCAATCGAGCCGGCCACGCTGCACTGGTGGGCATGGATCGTCACCGTGTTCGCCGGGCTTACCATGGTGAGCAACCTGAAGTACTACAGCGGCAAGTCCATCAATCTCAAGAAAAGCGTGCCGTTCGTCGCGCTGCTCAGTTTCGTCGCCTTCATCGCATTTCTGGCCTATCAGCCGGCACTGGTGCTGTTCGGTGCCTTTGTCGCCTACGCGGTGTCGGGCTTCGTTGTTTCGGGATGGCAGATGCTGCGGCGGCGACGTACCGGAGGCACGCGTTGAGCGATCCGGAGGGTCGAGTGGCTCGCGTCGCGGTACTGGTTCCCTGTTACAACGAGGCGCAGACCGTCGCCCGCGTCGTTGCGGATTTCTCTTCTGCACTACCCGGCTGCGCGGTCTACGTCTACGACAACCGGTCAAGCGACGGCACCGGTGACCTCGCCCGGGCGGCCGGCGCCGTCGTGCGTCGCGAGGAACGGCCGGGCAAGGGCGGCGTAATGCGCCGGATGTTCGCCGAGATCGATGCTGACATCTATGTCGTGACCGACGGCGACGCCACCTACGACGCGACGCGATCTCCGGAAATGGTCGAGCGACTCCTGCGCGACGACCTCGACGTGGTCACCGGTGTGCGTGATCACGGGGAAAGAGATGGTGCCTACCGGCCCGGCCACCAGTGGGGCAACCGGGCGTTCAACAGGATGCTCGGCATGCTGTTCGGCGAGCGTCCCACCGACATGTTTTCGGGCTATCGGGCGATGTCGCGCCGCTTCGTCAAGTCGTTTCCCGCCGAGGCGCGCGGCTTCGAAATCGAAACGGAGCTGACCGTGCACGCGCTCGACCTGCGTCTGCCGACCGCCGAGATCGTCACCCAGTACTTTGAGCGGCCCGAGGGTTCGGTCAGCAAGCTGTCGACCTACGGCGACGGCCTGCGCATTTTCGGCGCAATGGTGCGGCTGTTTCGCGACATTCGCCCGGTGCAGTTCTTCGGCACGTTTGCGCTGGTCTTCGCTGCGACGGGACTGGCGCTGGGCGCGGAGGTGGTCGTCGAATTCATGCAGACCGGGCTGGTTCTACGGCTGCCCACGGCGGTGCTTGCGACCGGACTGATGCTGCTCGCGTCGCTGTCGATCGTCTGCGGGCTGATTCTCGACAGCGTGGCGCGCGGACGGCGCGAGGCCAAGCGTCTGGCCTATCTGGCGGTTGGCGCCGGGCGAAACTAGGTCGGGCCGCTAGGGATAGATCGGTTCCGGCAGCCGCTTCAGGCGGCACAGTTCCAGCACGGCCGATGAGATCCTGGCGCGTATTTCGCGGCAGCTGGTCTGGTCGCGTTCGAGTCCGTGCGAGGCGAGCGACGGCGAACCCGCGCCCGGCGGCGAGGTCAGCTGATAGAGCGGGCCGTCGTGCAGGCGAATGGCGTTGTACACGGCGATCTGCATCTTGGTCTTTCGCCACGGCGCGTTGACGCTGTTGGCAACGCCCAGATGCCTTGCGTCGGCAGGAAAGAACGGCAGCACGAACGAAATCGGATCCTCGGTGGTGATCAGGATCTGGGCGTTCGCCTCGACCGGCGGCATGGTCACGTTGAACCATCGCGGGCTGAAATCGACGCGCCACCAGTTTGCGGGTTGGGTAGACACGATCAAGGCCCCGGCGACGAACAACGCGATGCCCGCGGCGAGTCCGGGACGCAACAGCCGGTGAAGCAGGCTGACGATCAATGCCCCTGTCAGCATGTCGAGCACGATCAGGTAGCGGTAGACCGAATGCTGTTCGGTCCACAGCAGAAACGACAGCACGAAGAACAGCGTGATCAGGACCCACGCCCGGCTCACGCCTGCGCCGCCCGGCGCGGGCAAGTTGATGCTGCCGCGCAATCGCAGCGAAAGCCAGGCTGCGGCCGCAATCAGCCCGAGTCCGTAGGTCACCGGCATGCGCGCGTCGCGGTACGCTACCTCGGTGACGAAAAATTCCTTGGGATTGAAGAGGTCGAAGGGAAAGCGCAGCCAATCGAGGAATTCGTGCGGACCATAGCGCCGGGTGAGCACCGTGTACTCGCCCCACCACGGCGACTTGATCCACTGGTTGCCGTAGGGAAAAATCGGGCTGTCGAAATGCATCCAAAGCGCCCATGCCCACGGACCCAGAGTAACCGCAGTCCCGGCCAGCACAGCGAGCCCGAACAGGAAGGCTTCACCGAACGCGCGGCGCAGCGCCGCCGTGTCGTAGGGACCACGCAGCAGAATCGCCGCGCACAGCCCCACAGCAAAGGTCGCGGCGGTCAGCTTGAGCCCGGCGGCGAGACCGAAGAGAAAGCCCGCGCCCAGCAGTGTGGCGCGGCCGATCGCCAAGCCGTGGCTCGTCGCGAGTGCGCGCGCAACCAGCCACAGACCGGGCATCATCAACGCGACCAGTGGCCACTCGTTCATCGTGGTGCCGATGACGCCGACGCCGATGGCCGGCGTGACACCGATGGCGAACGCCGTGCCGACCGCAAACCGGCGTTCGGTGCGGGGCAGGTCGGCAAACAGCGTCCGCAGCAGTTTGGCCAGGAAATAGGCGGCGATTCCGGTTGGCAAAGCCAGCGCGACAGCGATCGCCCGCGACGGCCACGACGCGGCCACCATTCCATAGAATGGCAGGTCGAGCAGCGCGTTGTGATAGGTCTGCAGCTGGGCCGCCGCGATGTCCCAGGTGAAAATGCGCCCTTGCCACCATGCCCAGGGATTGTAGAAATGGTAATTCTGCAGGTCCCAGTTGGCGTCTTGGCGCAACGCGAGCGACGCCGCTGCGGCTGCCACCAGGCAGGCAAGCAGGATCGCCAGTTCGCCGAGCCAGGAGCGTATGGATCGCGGTGGGATGGGAGCGGGGGACGGCAACACGGCGTGAGCGGGGCGGAAGGAGCGAATGTCGCCCCGGGGTGCAGCGCGTGCGATTATGACATCGCTCCCGCGGCCGACTGAATCGTCACCCCTTGCGGCGGCGCACCAAATGGGGTATGGTTTTCCAAATGAGCCGCAATTCTGATTCCGCCAGCCGCACCCGGACGAACCTGTCGCCCGCGCTTGCGCCGCTTTCCAGCGGACTGCTGCTCCTGCTGCGCCCCGCGCGCACATAAAACCCACCCCCCAATTCGAGTTGTGAACATGCCGTCCCGGTAACAGGGGCAGCAAAACGTATTCCGCATTGCGTGCGGCCGTTGGCCGCCATTCGAGGAAGCCGCCATGAAGATCAACCCAGCCGCCAAGTACCGACCTTTCGCGCCGATCGCGCTCCCCGACCGAACCTGGCCGTCGCGTGTCATCACCCGCCCGCCCGTGTGGTGCAGCGTGGACCTGCGCGACGGCAACCAGGCGCTGATCGAGCCGATGGATGCGGAGCGCAAGCTGCGCATGTTCCGGTTGCTGGTGAAGATGGGCTACAAGGAGATCGAGATCGGCTTCCCGGCGGCGTCGCAGACCGACTTCGACTTCGTGCGCAGGCTGATCGAGGACGACCTCATTCCGGAAGACGTCAATGTGCAGGTGCTCACCCAGGCGCGGGCGCCGCTGATCGAGCGCACCTACGAGTCGCTGAAGGGCGCGCGCCGGGCCATCATGCACGTCTACAACTCGACCTCGACCACGCAACGTCGCGTGGTGTTCAACCTTGATCGCGCCGGCATCCGGCAGATCGCAGTCGACGCGGCCCGCGTCGTCCGCGATTGCGCGGCTGCGCAACCGGAAACCGACTGGACGTTCCAGTATTCGCCGGAGAGTTTCACCGGGACCGAACTCGATTTCGCCAGGGATGTCTGCGACGCCGTCGTGGATGTCTGGCAGCCCACGCCGGCAAAGAAGGCGATCATCAATCTGCCGGCGACGGTCGAGATGGCCACGCCCAACGTCTACGCCGACCAGATCGAGTGGATGAGCCGCAATCTCGCCCGCCGCGATTCCATCGTGCTGTCGCTGCATCCGCACAACGATCGCGGCTGCGGCGTCGCGGCGGCCGAACTCGGCGTGATGGCCGGCGCGGACCGCATCGAGGGCTGCCTGTTCGGCAACGGCGAGCGCACCGGCAACGTCTGCCTGGTTACATTGGGCATGAATCTGTTCAGCCAGGGCATCGACCCCGGCATCGACTTCTCCAACATCAACGAAGTCATCCGCACCGTCGAACACTGCAATCAGCTTCCGGTGCACCCGCGCCATCCCTATGGCGGTGAACTGGTCTTCACCGCGTTCTCGGGTTCGCACCAGGACGCGATCAAGAAGGGACTCGGCGCGCGCGACGCCGACGTGGCGCGCGGCAATGAGATCTGGGACGTTCCCTATCTGCCGGTTGATCCGGCGGATCTGGGCCGCAGCTACGAGGCGGTCATCCGCGTCAACAGCCAATCGGGCAAGGGTGGCATCGCCTATCTGCTCGAGCGCGATTACGGCCTGGCGCTGCCGCGCCTGCTGCAGATCGAGTTTTCGCAGGTGATCCAGGCGATCACCGACGCGTCAGGAAAGGAACTCAGCCCTGCCGAGATTCATGCGGCTTTCGAACGCGAGTACCTGGACGCGACCTCGCCGGTGACCTTTGCCGGACACCGCGCGCAGCACAGCGGCACCGACGGAACCGTCGAGCATCTGTCGGCGCATCTGGTGGTCGGCGGCGTCGAGACGATTCTGCACGGTGCCGGCAACGGCCCGGTGGATGCCTTCGTCACGGCTATTCGTACCGGCCTGGGCCTTCCGATCCACGTGCTCAATTATCACGAGCACGCGATCGGCGCCGGTGAGGATGCAATGGCCGTCGCCTATGTCCAGCTTCGTGTCGGTACCGATCGCACGATCTACGGTGTGGGCCGCGACCCGAACATCGTCACCGCCACGCTGCGCGCGCTCACCAGCGCCATCAACCGGGGCCTGGGCGTCCGCGCGCTCAAGTTGTCGGCGACCCGGCCGGCAGCGGCAGCGACTGCCTAGACGTCCGGCGAAACCCGGCGTTCGCCGTGAGGCGGGCGCCTTCGACGCGCGCCGTCCCACCCGGTTCCGGCGCAAGGCGATCCGCGGTACAATGGCGTTTGTGAAATCGACTTTCATTTTCGCCGGGGCGACGCGCCCTCGTCCCCGCCTGCCCTACCATCGAATCGACAAGAGGCAACCATGAGCACACCTCCCTTCGGCCCCGGCATCGAGATCACCGGCCGGATTACGCCCGAATACGCGCAGATCCTGACCCCCGAAGCCGTGGCGTTCGCCGCGAAACTGCAGCGCGCATTCGGCGGCAGGCGGACCGAACTGCTGGCGCGCAGGGCACAACGGCAGGCTGAGTTCGATGCCGGCAAACTGCCCGATTTTCTACCGGAGACGCGCGCCATACGCGACGGCGACTGGGTCTGCGCACCGGTCGGCGCGGACATCCAGGACCGCCGCGTCGAGATCACCGGCCCCGTCGATCGCAAGATGATCATCAACGCGCTCAACTCCGGCGCCAAGGTGTTCATGGCCGACTTCGAGGACGCCAACACGCCGCGCTGGGACAACAACCTGCAAGGCCACATCAACCTGCGCGACGCGATCCGCCGCCAGATCGACTACGTGTCGCCCGAAGGCAAGGCCTACAAGCTTGACGAGAAAGTGGCGACGCTGTTCGTGCGCCCGCGCGGCTGGCACCTGCCGGAGAAGCACGTCAAGGTCGACGGCGAGCCGATCTCCGGCGGCATCTTCGACTTCGCGCTGTACTTCTTCCACAACGCCAAGGAACTCGTCGCGCGCGGCAGCGGCCCGTATTTCTACCTGCCGAAGATGGAAAGCCATCTCGAGGCGCGGCTGTGGAACGACATCTTCGTCATGGCGCAGGACGAACTCGGCGTTCCGCGCGGGACGATCAAGGCGCACGGTGCTGATCGAGACGATCCTCGCCGCCTTCGAGATGGACGAGATCCTGTACGAGCTGCGCGAGCACTCGGCGGGACTGAACTGCGGCCGCTGGGACTACATCTTCTCCTGCATCAAGAAGTTCCGGAACAACAAGGACTTCTGCCTGGCCGACCGGGCGCTGGTCACGATGACCACGCATTTCCTGAAGAGCTATGCCGAGCTGTGCATCAAGACCTGCCACCGCCGCAACATCCACGCGATGGGCGGCATGGCCGCGCAGATCCCGGTCAAGAACGACGAGAAGGCCAACGCCGAGGCCTTCGCCAAGGTCAAGGCCGACAAGGAGCGCGAGGCGACCTACGGCCACGACGGCACCTGGGTCGCGCACCCGGCGCTGGTGCCGGTGGCGCTGGAAGCCTTCGACCGGCTGATGCCGGCGCCGAACCAGATCGCCGCGAAGAAGCGCGAGGACGTCAAGGTCACCGCCGCGGACCTGATCAAGTTCGAGCCCGAGAAGCCGATCACCGAAGCGGGGCTGCGGCTCAACATCAACGTCGCGATCCAGTACATCGGCGCCTGGCTGGCCGGGCAGGGTGCGGTGCCGATCTACAACCTGATGGAGGACGCGGCGACCGCGGAAATCTCGCGCTCGCAGGTCTGGCAGTGGATCCGCTCGAAGAAGGGCGTGCTCGACGACGGCCGCAAGGTGACCAGGGAGATGGTCGCGGCGATGATCCCGGAGGAGATGAAGAAGATCCGCGATCTGCTCGGCCCCGCGTTCGGCGACGGCAAGTACGACGATGCGGCGAAGATCTTCGCCGACCTCGTCAACGACGACAACTTCGTCGAGTTCCTGACGCTGCCGGCGTACGAGCGGATCGACTAATCGAAGGTCGTGCGGCGGAATCCGCCGGAGGCTTCGGCGCGCGAACTTCGCGCTATTCCCGGGCAGGCAAATGCTACGGCGGCGCGCACATGACGATCAGATCGGGGCCATCGCCTTCCACCAGCCAGCCAAGCGCCACCATCTGGTCGCGCACCGCCGGGTCGATCATGTAGCGGTGATTGGCGTCCGGGCGATTGGAAAAGACGCGATGGATCGGCGTCGTGCCGCCCGGGCACACGCCCAGGTTCGGCAGGAACATGTGCATGAACAGCGCGTCCTCCAGGACGAAGGTCGGGTTCTGCTGCCCCGTCGCGTTGCACTCTGCCGTTCCACGTCCGAAGAAATGCGAGTCGCCCAGCCCCGGCGGAATGTAGTAGCGGCATACCGGCGAGGTTCCGGCCTGCGCGGCCGTGTAGGTCATGAACGTATGGCCCGTGCGCACCCAGCCCTTGATCTGCGTGCCGGCATCGAGGATTGCGATCTCGGCGGGAACCCAGGTGATGAAGTAGTGATCGAGCGCGGCGTTGTAGTACTCGACGACCGTGACGCTGCCTGACGTGTTCCAGGTCATCGCGGCCGAGGCGGAAAACTGGACGCCGGTCGCAACACCCGTGGCCAGGATCGCATCGGTACCCGGCGTCCCGTCGCTGGTGTAGCTGAACGTCGCCTTGCCGTTGCCGTCGGTCGCAATGGTGCCGCCCTGGTCGCTGTTGGGGCCGGAGACAACGGCGAAGTCGACCGGGACGTTGGCCAGCGGCGCACCGCCGGAGGTCAGCGTGGCGGTGACGGCGTGGCTGTTGCCTGGGGCACCCGTCGCCTCCTTGGGCGCAAGCAGGCCGACCATGGTTCCCGGCGGGGGCGGACCATTCGCGACCGGAATGCAGCGGGAAAACTCCGACGTGCTGCCGAAGACGTCGGTGGCGGTGGCCGTGATGACCTGGCCCGCGGCCACGGTGTCGGGCAGCGTCGCGCTATACGCCGCGTCGCCGACGGCGTCGGTGATCACGGTGGTCTCGCCGAGGAACGTCCTGCCTTCGCCGAAACCGGTGGGACTGCATGCGGGGCTGACGAAGAACTCCAGCAGGAACCCGGCGTCGGGGGTGCTGTTGATCGTACCGGCGACCGTGACGCTGCCCACGATCGTGGCGCTTTTCAGGTCAGGGAAATTCTGGCCCGCGTTGGCGCGGTCGTCGGCGTCGCCGAAGTCGTTGGTGTCCGAACCCAGCGGCGGCGCCAGGTCCATCGAGTTGCCGTTGGCGTACATGCTGTTGCGCGACACGGTGTTGCCCGCGCCGGTCCCGCCGAAGAACACGCCGTACTTGTTGTTGTAGGCGATCCTGTTGTCGACGATGCGGTTCTGCTGGGCATCGGCGACGACGAAGACTCCTGTGTCGCCGTTGCCGCGATTCTGGGTGCCGGTGGAATCGGTGCCGATCAGGTTCCCCTGGATGAGGTTTCCAAAGGCCCCCGGTCCCAGCGCCACACCGGCGTCGCCATTGGCCGAGATGATGTTGGCGTCACTCGGGTCCGGCCCACCGATGAGGTTGTCTTGCCCGAACACAGTGATCCCGATGGTATTGGGACCCGGGCTGTCGTCCGGGTCGACGCCAAGCCAAACCCCGGACAGCCAGTTTCCGTTTCCGGTCACCTGGACCGCGCCGGTGGGACCCGGCGGCCGATGGTTGACGATGGAGACGCCGCGTAGGGTGCTGTTGTTTCCTTCAAAGCTGAATATCGGCTCACCGTGGGTCATCGCGAGGCCGTCCACTCTGATCAGGGGGGGCGCGGCGATGGTCACCGCCTGCTTGATCGGCATCCCGGCCACCGGGCGGATGACGTGCGGACCCGTTCCGGGAATGTTGAAGTAGATGCGGTTCACCGCCGACGGATCGGCAGCCGCGTTGGAATCGGCAACGGCCTGGTCAAGGCTGCCCGGGCCCGCGGGATCGGTGGTGTTGACGCCGAATTCCTTGCCGGCGCGGGCGACCAGCGGCGAGAACTCCGAGGTGTCCTTGGCGAAATTCCCCGCGTTCGTCGCCGTGGCGCTAATAAAGGGTCCCGGCGAGGCGGGCAGCGTCGCCCGAAAATCCGCCTCGCCTTTCCCGTCGGTGGTCACGTCCATGGTCCCGAGATAGAACTGGCCTTCGCCGTGGCCGCTTGGATCGCGCTGCTCGTTGCCGTAAAAGTCGAGATGAAACGTGGTGTTCGGCATGCTCGTGAGCGTGCCCTTGACGGCGATGCCGGCGCCGCTCGTCTCGACGCTGGTGAGGATCGGGAAATTCTGCAGCCGGTTCGCGCCTTTGTCGGCGTCCGGGGTCCCGTCGTTCGCGGTGACGCCGCGCGCCTTGCTCGCCCACAAACTCGGACTGACGACGTTGCTCTCGACGAACAAGTCGATCCCCAACTGACCGTTGTTGAAGATTTGGTTGCCGCGGATGGAATTGCCTATTGAACCCGATTGAACGACCGCGACGCCAGCAAGCCTACTGTTCGCAATCACGTTCCCGGCGCCCGCGTTGATTCCGCCAACAACAGCGTCATGCTCGTCGGCGAGTATGATTCCGTCACCGCCGTTGCCCAAGGCACCTGTCCCGGCCGCATTCGTGCCAATCAAATTGCCGACGATCGTCAACCCCGATCCGCGGTGAGAACTGATCGCGCCGAATTGGTTTCCGGAGATCACATTTCGTTGTCCGGGGCTCGTTCCGCCAATCGACGTACCCGACGAATCCGCATCCATTCGAATCCCGCTACCGTTGCCCCTGGCGGCCAGACCGGCAGCGTCGGTGCCGATGAAGTTGCCTTCGATTACGATCGACCCAGTCCCCGCAACCCTCACGCCTTCCAACCGGAACGCATTGATCACCAGTCCCGTTACCCTGGACCCACCCGCAGCGATGACCAGGCCAGCACTTATTTTGGCAGACCCATCCAGCACGATCTTCAGGACGGCGTTGCTGGAGCTGGCGTCGGTGTTGCGACGCGCGCCGGGCTGGGTGTAGCCGTCGATCGTCACCCGGCTGGTAATGGTCGGCAAGGGAGTGAGCGGCCTGATCGTGTGCGGCCCGGCACCGGGAATGTTGAACGCGATCGTATCTGCGGTCTGCGGCGTCAGGTTCGACCTCTCGATCGCGTCGCGCAGAGAATCGATACCTGCGTCAGCGGTATTGGTGACGGTGAAGGTTGCGGCGTGGGCGGACAGCGCCGCCGCGATCAGGCCGAGCCCGAGCAACCCCCAGCGGAGTCCGGCCCGGAAACCATACGGAAATTCGCGATGTCCGCCATTCATCCGGATCCTCCTGGACGCAAGAGGAATGAAATCCGCGGAGTCGTCAGGGGCGGGCCGGGCGCCGGACGCTGCGATTCACGAACAGGGATCTACAGGGATCTGTCCGCCTGGGCGCCTTGCCTGATAGGTGAGTCCGCATGGTGCGGACCCCGTGCAATCTCCACGGGTCGATTCGAACGTATCGAAAAAGCATACGCCCATCAGCGTGTCCTGGCCAGCGCCGTTCGCTGCGGCGCGTTGGCTGCGGCGAATTCCGCGCATCGACATCAACGCCGCATCGACTCGCAGCGGCGACTCACTCTGCCGCTTTCAGCCTCTCGCCGCGCGCGCCGCGTCGAGGAAGTCCTGCAGCATTGGCGCGTCGTCGAAGACCACAGGGCTGCCGGGCTCGTGGAACTCCGGGTGCCATTGCACGGCCGCGACGTAGGAGCCTTCGCGCAGGCGAACGGCTTCGATCATGCCGTCTTCCGGGCAGCGCGCCTCCACGTCGAACGCGGGAGCGAGATCCTTGATGCCCTGGTGGTGGATGCTGTTGACGTTGGCGGTCCGGCGGCCTTCGTAAAGCTCCGCGAGCCTGGTGCCGGGAACCAGTTCGACGTCGTGATAGAGCTTGTCGTAGCGCACGCGGTCGACGTGCTTGCGCGCCTGCGGCAGCTGGGTCGGAATGTCCTGGTAGAGCGTGCCGCCGTACTTCACGTTGAGCAGCTGCAGCCCGCGGCAGATGCCGAAGATCGGCTTGCCGGCGTCGATGAACGCCTGGACCAGCGCCATCTCGTAGCGGTCGCGGACCTTGTCGCCCTCCCACTCCGTGCACAGCGGCGCCTCGCCGTAGCTCTTTGGCGCGACGTCGTTGCCGCCCTGGAGGACCAGCCCGTCCAGCTTGGCGGCATAGTAGTCGAGGTCGATCTCGCTGCGCCTCAGCAGGCTGCCGCGGTCCACGGCGGGAATCATCACCGGCATGGCCTGGCCGGACATGACCCAGTGCGCGATCGACTGCTCGAGGTAGTGCAGCGTGCGCGTCCAGACGCCGCCCAGATCGAGCACGGGTCCGGCGGGATGGTAGATGCGGGCCGAGACGCCGATGATGAGGGTGTTCTTCATTTCCACGCGAGCGCCGGTCGGCAGACGATGGTCTCCATTCTAGACCAGGCGGAACCGGAACCTCGTCGAGTGCGTCGCATCCGGCGCCACACGTTCATTCGACCCTGCAGGCCTCTTCGAACGGCAGCCGCATGTTGCGCGCGTAGACCTTCGCCGGATCCCCGTAGCCCAGGTTGATCAGGAAGTTCGATTTCCACCTGCCGTCGGGGAAGAAGGTCGCGTCGACCCTGGCGTTGTCGAAGCCGGACATCGGACCGCAGTCGAGTCCCAGCGCGCGCGCGGCCAGCAGGAAGTAGGCGCCCTGCAGCGTGCCGTTGCGAAACGCGGCGGTCAGGATGGCGTCGGGTTTGCCGGCGAACCAGCTGCGCGCATCGGTGTGCGGGAACAGTCGCGGCAGGTTTTCGTAGAACTCCATGTCGTAGGCGACGATGACGGTGACCGGCGCGGCCATCGTCTTTTCACGGTTTCCCGCCGACAGCGCGGGTTCGAGCAGCGCCTTCGCCTTTGCCGAGCGCACAAACACGAAGCGACCCGGCGACGAGTTGCCCGTCGTTGGTCCCCATTTCATCAGGTCCCAGACCTGGCGCAGTGTGGCATCGGTCACCGGCTTGTCGGAGAAGCCGTTGAAGGTGCGGGCGGTGCGGAACAGCGTGTCGAGGGCGGATTCTGGAAGCATTGCTTTTCCTTCCTTTTTGGCCCGATGGGCTTGCGGCGCCGGAGACCGGACTTGCGTGACTGGTGCGCGCCCGATCGAGAGCCCGGGTTGCGGTCGGCAAATTCTATCGGACTTTGGAAGGAGGAATCCTCCGGCAGTCATTGACCACGGTTATCAGCGGGATTGACACAATCAATTGGACGGACAGCAAGCCCGGCGCGCAAAATAACGAAGTTGCCGGTCAAGCAGGTTGCGCAAGGCCGGCTGTTGCAGGCACCCTACGAGGAGAGCATCATGAAGAACCTGAAAGACACCAAGACTCACGGCAACCTGAAGGCCGCGTTCGCGGGCGAATCGCAGGCCAATCGCCGCTACCTCTATTTTGCATCCAAGGCCGACGTCGAAGGCCAGAATGACGTTGCCGCATTGTTTCGCTCGACGGCCGAAGGCGAGACGGGACACGCGCACGGCCATCTCGACTACCTCGCCCAGGTTGGCGATCCGGCGACGGACCTGCCGATCGGCTCCAGCCGTGACAATCTGAAAGCCGCCGTCGCGGGCGAAACGCACGAGTACACCGACATGTATCCCGGCATGGCGAAATCCGCGCGCGACGAGGGCTTCGACGAAATCGCCGACTGGTTCGAAACGCTGGCGAAGGCTGAACGCAGCCACGCTAACCGCTTCCAGAAGGCGCTTGACGCTCTGGCCGACTGAGGCCGGACAGGGACCGGGTGCCGGTGTTGCCACGGCGCCGGTCCCGGTCGTTCGGGCGGCGCCAGCGGCGATGTCCGAAGTCACGAACCCCATGAATTTGTCCTGGCCACCATGA
Organism: uncultured beta proteobacterium; assembly: GCA_963712105.1. Lineage (GTDB taxonomy): Bacteria > Pseudomonadota > Gammaproteobacteria > Burkholderiales > Casimicrobiaceae > VBCG01. The sequence goes on along the minus strand of CAVQGR010000003.1, from coordinate 303,398 downwards.
CCACCCGCGAAGGTAATCTCGAAGCGCCGACCCGCCATCCGCTCGACTGGCGCGAACCGGCGTTCTACGACCACACGGCGCTCGAAAAAGAACTCGAGCGCGTCTACGATATCTGCCACGGTTGTCGCCGCTGTGTCAGCCTCTGCGGCGCGTTTCCGACGCTGTTCGACCTGGTCGACGAGAGCAAGACCGATGCGAGGTCGACGGCGTCGCCAAGGCCGACTACTGGCAAGGTGGTCGACCAATGCTACCTGTGCGACGTGTGCTACATGACCAAGTGTCCGTATGTGCCGCCGCATCCGTGGAACGTCGATTTCCCGCACCTGATGCTGCGCGCCAAGGCAGTGAAATTCCGTGATGGCGACGTCAGGTTTCGCGACAAGCTGCTCACCGGTACCGACCGCCTGGGCAGGCTGGCAACGATTCCCGTGGTGGTACGGATGGTGAACAAGGCCAACACCATGCCGTCGGCGCGCAGGGTGCTGGAGAAGGCGCTGGGCGTGGCCGCCGGTGCGCGCCTGCCGCCCTATGCGGCGCAGCCGTTGCGTTCGCATGCCCAGGCGAGTGTCGCCTGGCCGGTGCGCGACGGTGAACGCACGCCCGGCAAGGTCGCCGTGTTTGCGACCTGCTACATAAACTACAACGAGCCCGGCATCGGCCACGATCTGTTGAAACTGCTGGCGCACAATGAGATTCCCTACCGGATGGCCGAGAAGGAAGCTTGCTGCGGCATGCCCAAGCTTGAACTGGGCGATCTCGACTCGGTCGAGCGGCTGAAGGAGATCAACATCCCGGCGCTGGTCGCGCTCGCCCGCGACGGCTACGCGATCGTGACGCCGGTACCGTCGTGCACGCTGATGTACAAGCAGGAATTGCCGCTGCTGTTTCCAGACGATGACGACGTGCGGCGAGTGGCGGACGCCATGTTCGACCCATTCGAGTATTTCGTCCTGCGCGACAAGGATGGTCTGCTCAAGCGCGATTTCGTCCAGTCGCTGGGCAAGGTCAGCTACCACATCCCCTGCCACGCGCGGGTGCAGAACGTCGGGCAGAAGACGCGCGAGGTGCTGCAATGGATCCCGGACACCGAGGTGAATACCGTCGAGCGCTGCGCCGGCCATGACGGCACCTGGGGACTCAAGACCGAGTTCTTCGCCGAATCGATGCGCATCGGCAAGCCGGTGTTCGCCAGGATGAGCGAGGACGACCCCGACTACATCAGTTCCGACTGCCCGATCGCCGGGCGGCGCATCGCGCAGGGCATCGAAGAAAGGCAGGGCTCGATGCGTGCACGCCGCGAGCATCCGCTGACACTGCTGCGCATCGCCTACGGACTGGAATGATCCGCCGATGAAGACCACGACCCCGACCACGACGCCGGCACCCGCCACTACTGCGAAGATCACGCGCGACAGCCTGATGTCGCTCGAGGCCTATGCAAAGGTGCGCGCCGACTTCCGCGCCAGAGTGCTCGAGCACAAGCGCGCGCGCACCGTGCACCTTGGCGAGCACGTGACACTGGTGTTCGAGGATGAGCTGACGATGCGCTACCAGATCCAGGAAATGCTGCGTATCGAGAAGACCTTCGAGGACGCCGGTATCCAGGACGAACTCGATGCCTACAATCCGCTGGTTCCGGACGGCGCGAATTTCAAGGCGACGATGCTCATCGAGTACGAGGACGCCGACGAGCGCAAGCGCGCGCTGGAACGGCTCAAGGGCATCGAGGACTGCGTCTGGGTCGAGGCCGCAGGCTGCGCGAAACTCCATGCGCTCGCCGACGAGGACATGGAACGCTCGAACGATGAGAAGACCTCGGCCGTGCATTTCCTGCGCTTCGAGCTGGCGCCCGACATGGTCGCCGCAATCAAACGCGGCGCCCCGCTGGGCATCGGGGTCGATCATCCGGATTACCGCGCGGAGATTCCGGCGGTAGGGCCGGCAACGCGCGCCGCGCTGGCCGCCGATCTCGACTAGTCGCCGGGCAAGGGCTCCGCCCACGTCGCAAGCGGCGGCTTGCCGGCGTCCGAGTGGACACAGACGCATCGCTGCACCGACGCAGCACGCGTCGACGGGTAACGGCGGCTAATCGCGAAAATTCTGGTACTGCAGCGGAAATTCGCTGACCGATTGCTTCACCAGCGCGATTGCGTTCTGCAGATCGTCGCGCTTGGCGCCCGACACACGGACGGCATCGCCCTGGATCGAGGCCTGCACCTTGAGCTTCGATTCCTTGATGGCCTTGACGATCTTCTTGGCCAGTTCCTGCTCGATGCCGGTGCGCACGGTGATCGACTGCTTCATTTTGTTGCCGGAGATCTTCTCGCTGTCGCCGTACTTGAGCGAACGGACGTCGACGCCGCGCTTGGTGAGTTTGGCAGTGAGAATGTCGTTCACCTGTGACAGCTTGAAGTCGTCATCGGCGTAGAGCGTCAGCACTTTTTCCTTCAGCTCGATGCGCGAATCCGAGCCCTTGAAGTCGAAGCGCGTGGAAACTTCCTTGTTGGACTGGTCGAGAGCGTTGTGAACTTCGACCAGGTTGACTTCCGAGACTATGTCGAACGATGGCATGGCGGCGGGTTCCGGGCGGTTGTCCGAGGATGGAAGTCAACGCTAGCACGGGTACCGCGGCGCTACAACCGGTCGCGCCATTGCGTGAATGCCGACGCCAGCGGCCCGGCAACCGAAGACCAGTCGCCCAGTCGCGCCTGGCGGAAGATGCGCATCGACGGATACCAGGGCGATGTGGCCGCTTGAAGACGCCACCGCCAGCAGCTGTTGAAGCGGTCGAGCAGCCAGACCGGCTTGTCCAGCGCACCGGCGAGATGGGCGACGGCGGTATCGGGTGCGATCACCAGATCCATGGCATCGATCAACGCGGCGGTGTCGGCAAAATCGCCGATGTCCGCGGTCGGGTTGTCGATCTTTGCCGCCATGCGGCCGAATACCGACGGCTCTCCGGCCGGTCCGGGCTGCAGCGAATGGAAAGATGCGCCCGACGATGCCAGCAGCGGAAGCAGCGTCTCCACGGGCACCGACTTGTGCCGGGCCACGTAGGCGTGCGCGTCGCGCGTCGCGACCGACCAGGCGATGCCGATGCGGGGGCCGGTCTTCGGTCCGAGGCGCGCCAGCCAGCGCGCGCGCCGCTCGGTCGGAGGTTCGAGGTAACGTCCTGCGCGAAGCATTTCGGCGTCGATCGACAGGCAATGCGGCAGCGAAAGGACCGACACGCGCCGGGTGGCGGCATCGATATCGACATCCCGTGCGCGCGTGACCACGACATCGGCGCCGGCCAGCGATTCCAGCAGCGGTGCCAGTGATGCGTGGTAGCCGTCCAGCAGCAGGCACAGGCGGCGTACTCGCCGGCGCGACGCGGGTACGAACCGGGCGAACTGGATGACGTCGCCGAAGCCCTGCTCACCGTGGACCACCAGCGTGCCGTCGAACGGGCTGCCGTCCCAGCGGGGCAGCGCCGCGAAGGCCTGGCCCGATCCGGATCCCTGGTCCGGCCGCTGCTCGAATGCGCTCCAGCCCTCGGCAAAGCGACCGCGCGCGAGCAGCGTCGAAGCGACGCCGAACGCGCTTTCGGCATCGAGCGGATCGAGCGACTGGACACGGCGGAAGGCCTGCTCGGCCGCGTCGTGCGACCATGCCCAGTTGCACACGGCGCCGAGGGTCTGCCATGCGACGGTGTTGCCGGGCGATGCCGCGACGACGGCCTCGAGTTCGCGCCTGGCGCCGCCGAGGTCGCCTTCCAGCGCGCACGCGAACGCGTGCCCGACGCGGGCGTTTTGATCTTTCGGCCGCAGCGCGAGCGCACGGTCGAACGCGGCGCGCGCCCGCGTGCCATCACCGGCATCGTTGCAGCGCTCGCCCAGATTTCGCGCGGCGTCGGGATGGCGTGGATCCAGCGCCAACGCCCATTCGAAGGCGGCAATCGCCTCGACCGGGCAGCCCAGCCGCACCAGGGCGATGCCGCGATGATTGTGTGCCTGCGCCGAATCCGGCGCGAGAGCGATGGCGCAGTCGAGTACCGCGAGCGCGTCGGCGTCGCGCCCGGCGTGGATGAGTGCGAGTCCCAGATTGGGCAGCACGACGGAGTTGCGCGGCGCCAGGCGCGCGGCGCGCTCGAGACGCGCGACGGCGGTAGCGGCGTTGCCGCGGGCGAGCGCCAGCGCGCCGCCGTTGACCAGCGCCGTGACATCGTCAGGCGAGATCTGCAGCGCCCTCGCATAGGTTGCCTCGGCGTCGTCGAGGCGGCCCGACTGGTGGAGTTCGAAGGCGCGGGCGAGCAGGGCCAGGCTGTCGGCGGGTTCGGCGGGCATTGCGTCGGCTAGAATACCCGATTCCCCGCGCCTGCCCCCACGTCCTGACATGTCGCATATCCTGCAGCAACTTCCCGTCGGCCAGAAGGTCGGCATCGCCTTTTCCGGCGGACTCGACACCAGCGCCGCGCTGCACTGGATGCGAGCAAAAGGTGCGATTCCCTATGCGTATACGGCCAACCTCGGCCAGCCCGACGAAACCGACTACGACGATATTCCGCGCCACGCCAGGGAGTACGGCGCCGAAGTGGCCCGACTTGTCGATTGCCGTGCGGCACTGGTTGCCGAGGGCATTGCCGCGTTGCAGTCGGGGGCCTTCCACATCTCGACCGCCGGAGTGCCCTACTTCAACACCACGCCGCTCGGCCGCGCGGTGACCGGCACCATGCTCGTCGTCGCCATGCGCGAGGACGACGTGCACATCTGGGGCGACGGCAGCACGTTCAAGGGCAACGACATCGAGCGCTTCTATCGCTACGGTCTGCTCGCCAATCCAGGCCTGCGCATCTACAAGCCGTGGCTCGACGCGACCTTCATCGACGAACTGGGCGGTCGCAAGGAAATGTCCGAGTACCTGAACCGCGCCGGCTTCGGTTACAAGATGAGCGCGGAAAAGGCCTACTCGACGGACTCAAACCTGCTTGGTGCGACCCATGAGGCCAAGGATCTCGAGTTCCTCGACAAGGGCATCAAGATCGTCCAGCCGATCATGGGTGTGGCCTCCTGGCGCGAGGACGTCGCGGTCAGACCGGAACGCGTCACCGTCGAGTTCGACGAGGGTCGTCCGGTCGCGCTCAACGGCGTGAACTTCGCCGACGAGGTCGCATTGCTGCTGGAGGCGAATGTGATCGGCGGGCGTCACGGCCTTGGCATGAGCGACCAGATCGAGAACCGCATCATCGAGGCCAAGAGTCGCGGCATCTACGAGGCCCCCGGCCTCGCGCTGTTGCACATCGCCTATGAGCGGCTGCTGACCGGTATCCACAACGAGGACACGATCGAACAGTATCGCGACAGCGGCCGACGGCTTGGACGCCTGCTCTACCAGGGGCGCTGGTTCGACCCGCAGGCGATGATGCTGCGCGAGACCGCGCAGCGCTGGATCGCCCGGCCGATCACCGGAAAAGTGTCGCTGGAACTGCGCCGGGGCAACGACTATTCGATTCTGGATACCACCAGCCCCAACCTCACCTACAAGCCGGAACGGCTGACCATGGAAAAAGGTGCGGCGTTCTTCACTCCGGCCGACCGGATCGGCCAGCTCACGATGCGCAACCTCGACATCGTGGACACGCGCGAGAAGCTCCTGACCTATACCAGGACCGGACTGCTGAGTCCGTCCGAGTCCTCGCCGCTGCCGCGGCTGACCGACGCCGGCGACAAGCCGAAAAACTAGGGCGTCCCGCGGGCCCGGCGTCGAAGGTGAGCCGTCGCCATTCTTCGGCTCACCCTCGGTTGATCCTCAGTCGACTCTCAGTCGACCTTGATGCCGGCGTTCTTGATGATCGGCGCCCACTTCGCAGCCTCCGCTTTCATCAGGCGGCCGAGATCGTCGGGCGTGCCGCCGACCAAGTCGAAACCGAAGGCGTTCATCTTCTTCGCGACCTCGGGGTCCTTCAGGATGGCGTTGATCTCGCTGTTGAGGCGCGCGATCACCGGCGCGGGCGTTCCCGCCGGCACGACCACGCCGTTCCATGCCAGCGACTCGAAGGCGGGATAACCGGATTCGGCGATGGTCGGCAGTTCGGGCCGCAGCGGGAAGCGCTTGGCCGAGGTCACCGCCAACGCGCGCAGCTTGCCCGCCTGAATCTGCGCCTGCAACGGCTGCATCACCGCGAAGATCATCTGCGTATTGCCCTGGACCGTGGACAGCACCGCGGGCGGCGAACCGTTGAACGGGATATGCACGATATCGATGCCGGCCATCGACTTGAGCAGCTCGCCATTCAGGTGCGACGAACTGCCGTTGCCCACCGACGCGAAATTGACCTTGCCAGGATTGGCTTTCGCGTAGGCGACCAGATCCTTCACATCCTTGACCGGCAACTCGGCGTTGACGGCCAGCACGTTTGGCTGGCTGGATGTGATGATTACCGGGGCCAGGTCCTTGGCGATGTCGTAGGGCACCTTGCGCAGCAGCGGCGTGATCGCCAGCGGCCCGTTGTACGCGAGCACCATCGTGTAGCCGTCCGGGTGGGCCTTGGCGATCTCGTCGGTGGCCACCGTTCCGCCAGCGGCCGGCTTGTTTTCCACGATCACCGGTTGGCCCAGCCGATCCTTGAGCTTGTCGGCGATGGCGCGGCCGAGTACGTCGATCGAGCTGCCGGCGGGTGCGGACATCACGAACTTTATCGGCTTGTCGGGCCAGGTCTGCGCGGCGGCGGGGCCGACCAGCGTGGTGCTCGCAATGGCCGCAAGAGTGACGAAAAGTGGGCGGATCATCATGGATGGACTCCGTGCAGGAAAGTGGGACAGCAAGTTAAAGGAGACGGCAGGTGGTCGCGGCTTAGGGCTGGACGCGGCCGCAGACCAGGTACTCGAGCAGCGCCTTCTGCGCATGCAGGCGGTTTTCCGCCTCGTCCCAGACGACACTCTGCGGGCCGTCGATGACATCGGCGGCGACTTCCTCGCCGCGATGCGCAGGCAGGCAGTGCATGAACAGCGCGTCGGGCTTTGCCTGACGCATCATTTCGGCATCGACCATCCAATCGGCGAAGTCGCGCATGCGCGCCTCGTTCTCGGCTTCGAAGCCCATGCTGGTCCACACGTCGGTGGTGACCAGATCGGCGCCACGGCAGGCGTCCATCGGATCGGCGAACGACTCGTAGTGGTCGCTGTTGTAAATTCCGGCGCGATCTTCCTCGACCTCGTATCCGGGGGGCGTGGCCACGTGAACGTTGAAGTCAAGGATCGTCGCCGCCTGCAGCCAGGTGTTGCAGACGTTGTTCGAATCCCCCACCCAGGCGACGGTCTTGCCGGCAATGGATCCACGGTGCTCGACGAACGTGTAGATGTCGGCAAGAATCTGGCAGGGGTGATATTCGTTGGTGAGGCCGTTGATCACCGGGACGCGGGAATGCGCGGCGAATTTCTCGATCAACGCCTGCTCGAATGTGCGGATCATCACCACGTCGACCATGCGTGAAATCACCCGCGCCACGTCCTCGATCGGCTCGCCGCGGCCCAGCTGCGTGTCGCCGCGATTCAGGTTGATCGCGGCGCCGCCCAACTGGCTCATGCCGGCCTCGAAGGAAACGCGGGTGCGCGTCGACGCCTTTTCAAAGACCATCGCCAGCATCCGGTCGCGCAAAGGCTGATAGAGCTCATAGCGCTTGAACCGGTCCTTGATCCAGCGCGTACGCTCGAACAGATAGAGCAGGTCCTCGCGCGAAAAGTCCTTGAACTGAAGAAAATGCTTTGGCGGCACGGCGGGCATGGCTGATCAGCGGTCGGGGTTCCGCAAACACCGCGAAACGACCGCAACTCCATTCAAAACAAGATATTAGCATAGGGGGATCGCGTGCTCGCGACCGTCGGACTTAACCAGCGTCAAGGTGCGGAACCAGGCATTCGGGTAACGTCGCTTTGCCTTGCGCGGGCACCGTTGCCGCCGCGTGGGGTTTGTCCATGCCCATTGCCGACATTCCCTTGCCCGCCTTGCCGCCGCTGGTCGTTCGCGGGCGCGCCGTTCTGCCCATCGTGCAGGGCGGAATGGGCGTCGGCGTATCGGCCCACCGCCTTGCCGGCGCGGTGGCTGCGCAGGGCGCGGTCGGGACGATTTCATCGGTCGACCTGCGCCGGCATCATCCGGACCTGATGGCAGCCAGCGCGAACGCCGACAAGGCGACGGTCGATGCCGCGAATCTGACCGCGCTGGAACGCGAAATAACGGCCGCGCGCGAACTTGCAGGTGGACGCGGCATGATCGCGGTGAACGTGATGCGCGCTGTGTCCGAGTACCGTGCCTATGTCGAACGCGCATGCGCCGGTGGCGCCGACGCGATCGTCGTGGGCGCCGGCCTGCCGCTCGACCTGCCCGACATCGCCGCGCCCCATCCTGACGTTGCGCTGATCCCGATCCTTTCGGACGCGCGCGGCGTCTCGCTGGTCGTGCGCAAATGGGCGCGCCGCGGGCGGCTTCCGGACGCGATCGTCATCGAACATCCGCGCTACGCCGGCGGGCACCTGGGCGCGGCGAAGGTCGAGGACCTCACCGATCCCCGTTTCGATTTCGAACGCGTGCTGCCGGATGTGCTGGCGTTCTTCCGTGCCGAGGGCATCGATCCCGGGGCGATTCCGCTGATTCCCGCCGGCGGCATCGATACGCACGAGCGCATACGCGAGTTGCTGGCGCTCGGGGCATCCGGCGTACAGCTCGGCACTGCGTTCGCGGTCACCGCCGAAGGCGACGCTGCGCCAGAATTCAAGCGCGTCCTGGCCGAAGCCAGACCCGAGGATCTGGTCGAGTTCGTCAGTGTGGCCGGTTTGCCGGCGCGTGCCGTGCGCACGCCCTGGCTGGAGTCCTATCTCGCCCACCTGCCCAAGCTCGCCGCTGTCGCGCGCGTCAAGCCGCGCTGCACGTTGAAATTTGACTGCCTTGCGCAATGCGGACTGCGCGACGGGATCGCCAGGATCGGGCAGTTCTGCATCGACACCCAGCTGGCCGCGGCGCTGCGCGGCGACGTTGCCAAGGGACTCTTCTTCCGCGGTGCCTCCAGGCTCCCCTTCGGGACCGAAATCCGGCCGGTGCGCGACCTGATCGCCTATCTGATGACCGGAGCACGGCCGGCGCCGGCCTGACATGGCAACTGGCGGTTCGCTGGCGGGAAGCGCGGCAGTGTCGGCGCAGAAGTCGTCGTGGGTGCTGTTGCGCAACGTCCCGCATCGCTTTTTCTTTCTGGCGGCGGTTGCACAACTGTCGCTGGTTTCGCTCTGGTGGCTATGGGTGCTCGGCGCGCGGGCATTGGGGCCGCAGTTCGCCCCGTCCTCGGCGATGCCCGACACCATCGTTCACGCGTTCATCATGCTGTACGGTTTCGCCCCGCTGCTGATGTTCGGCTTCCTGTTTACTGCCGGGCCACGTTGGCTTGGTGTTGCGACTCCGCCGGCGGCGCAATGGAATCCGCCTGGCTTGCTCGCGGTCGCCGGAGCGTTGAGCGTCGTTCCGGTGCAGGTTTTCGCGCCGGCCGCATGGGCGCTGCAGCTCGCGGCGGCAACGTTTGCCCTGGGCTGGGCGTGGCTGCTTTTTCTGTTCCTGCGCCTGATTCGCCAAAGCTCGATGCCGGACAAGGTGCACGCCATTGCCATTTTCTCGGCGTTGTCCGCAGGCGTTTGCGGTGTCGTCTTGTTCGCGCTGCAGGGCAGTGCCGGATTCACATGGTTTCGCATCGTCGGACTGTGGTTTTTTCTGCTGCCGGCCTTTGTCGTCGTCTGTCACCGGATGATCCCGTTTTTCACTGCGAGCGTCCTGCCCCTGGTCACCGCCTTCCGGCCATGGTGGTTGCTGGCGATGATGGCCGGCGCGCCGGTGGCGCACGGGGGGCTGGAGGCCGCCGGTCTGTCGGCATGGACATGGATCGTCGATCTGCCCACGGCGATGATTCTGCTCTGGGTGGTCGCTCGGTGGGGATTGGTCGAAAGTCTTGCCAACCGTCTTCTGGCGATGCTGCATATCGGGTTCACCTGGTACGCGCTGGGCTTCCTCTTGTTCGCCGCGCATTCGCTGGCCCTGTTGCTGGAACTGTCGACGACGCATCTGGCACCGTTGCATGCGCTGACCATGGGTTTCGCCGCCTCGCTGGTGATGGCGATGGTGACCCGGGTCACCTGCGGACACGCCGGGCGCACGCTGGCCGCGGACACGGTGACCTGGCGGCTGTTCCTGCTGCTGCAGGTGGCCGCGGTTGCGCGGGTGGCGTTGGCGACGGTTGCGGCACCTGCTGTCATTGCGGCCGTCGCGCTGATCTGGGCGGTGGCCGTCGTGCCGTGGTGCGTCCGCTACGCGCCGGTTTACTGGCGGCCTCGCGCCGACGGCCGACCCGGTTGACGGAATTTGCGCTGGCCGCGCGCGAAGAGCAGCGCGCAACGGTGCTAGGATTCAGTCCCTGCGCACGCGACGTCGTCGCGGCGACCAATGTCTTTCGCATGGCATCCACCGAATTCGACGTCGTGATCTGGGGCGTGACCCGCAGTGGACGCAGATTCCGTCCGAGTGACTGGGCCGAGCGGCTCGCCGGACTCGTTTCGGCGTTCGGCGACGACCGCAAACTGGCCTATTCGCCGCTGGTGCTGCCGATGACGCTACAGGGCGTGAAAACCGTGATCATCGGCGCAGGGCTGGAGTCGCTCGAGCCACGGCTGTATCGCTTCCTCACCGGGTTCGCACGGGACAACGACCTGCAGACGTCGCGCGTCGAAGGCGCGCTTGCGTCGCCGCAGTCGCTGATTCCACCGGTGACCGGCACTGCCCGGGAACCGCAGGAACCGGTCTAGCCAGCGCTCCGAACGGCATTCCGGCACATGGGCCTGCGTGCCGATATCGATGTCGCACGATGCTCTTGTTGTTCGCCGCGCGAGCATCCAACCGGGCTTTTGGCTCGAACCCATGATATGCCTTCGGTGTACGCGCATTTGGGTTCGCCGCCGTTCCTGCGATAAGCTGACGCGACCGCGCGAAGCCAGGATCGCCGCAGATGTCCTGCCCCGTTCCGGAGAGCGAGCGTGGTGAGCCGTCACTGGAACCACGATCAGGAAGGTTTTCTACACGATGAATCCGACTGCCCGGCTCAACGCACTGGGCCAGAGTCTCTGGCTCGACGACATCACGCGCGCGGCATCGTTCGTCAAGTCCTGGAGCGAATTGATGAGCGTCATCGCCCCCAACAGCGCGGCATTCGCCTGATGCCGCCGCGATTCGCCTGCGACCATGAGAGGATGGCCTCGATGAACGTGCTGGTGATCGATGTCGGCGGCAGCCATGTGAAGATTCTCGCCACGGGTCAGGAGGATGTACGCCGCTTCGAGTCCGGTCCGGCGATGACCGCGCGGCAGATGGCCGCGGGCGTGAAGAAACTCGCCAGGGACTGGAACTACGACGCGGTATCAATCGGCTACCCAGGCGCCGTGAAAAATGACAGGCCGGTGGCGGAACCGCACAACCTGGCGCGGGGCTGGGTCGAGTTCGATTTCCCGCGCGCATTCGGCCGGCCGGTCAGGATGATCAACGATGCGGCGATGCAGGCGCTGGGCAGCTACCGGCAGGGCAAGCTGCTGTTTCTGGGGCTTGGCACCGGCCTGGGCTCGGCGATGGTCGTCGAGGGCGTCGTGCTGCCGATGGAACTGGCGCATCTGCCGTACCGCGGCAAAACCTTCGAGGAACATGTCGGCGAGGCCGCGCTCGAGCGGCACGGCAAGAAAAAATGGCGTAAACGGGTTATCGACGTGGTGGCGCGCCTGCGCGCGGCGCTGCGGCCCGACGACGTGGTGATCGGCGGCGGCAACATCCGGCATTTCGCCGCGCTGCCGCCCGGTTGCCGCGCCGGAGACAACGCCAACGCCTTTGTCGGAGGACAGCGCATGTGGGAAGCGGTGCCGACGGTGCCCTCCGCAGCGTCCGGACGCCGCGCGACTGTGAAGAAGGAGCCGGTACGCGGGCGTACCGCGTCGAAGCGGGGCCGGGCAGGGATGACCGGATGAGCGACGCCGCCAATTCCCCGGTGACCGCCGGCAGCGCCTGGCAGGCATTGAAGGCGCACGCCGAGGAAGTGCGGTCGCTGCACCTGCGGCAGATCTTCGCCGCCGACCCCGGCCGCGGCGAACGGCTGACGCTGGACGCCGCTGGCATCTATCTTGACTACTCGAAGAATCGCGTCACTGACCAGACGCTGCGCCTGCTGCTGGCGCTGGCCGACGAAGTGGAGTTGCGTAGGCGCATCGATGCAATGTTCGCCGGCGAGCGCATCAACGTCTCGGAAAACCGGGCAGTGTTGCACGTGGCGCTGCGTGCACCGCGCGATGCGTTGATCGCCGTCGACGGCCGGAACGTGGTGCCGGCCGTGCATGAGGTGCTCGACCGCATGGCCGATTTCGCCCGCCGCGTGCGTGCGGGCGAGTGGAAGGGACACAGCGGCAAGCGCGTGCGCAACGTCGTCAACATCGGCATCGGCGGTTCCGACCTCGGTCCGGTGATGGCCTGCGAGGCACTGCGCCACTACAGCACGCGCGACCTGTGCTTTCGCTTCGTCTCCAACGTCGACGGCACCGATTTCGCGGAAGCCACGCGCGACCTTGACCCGGCCGAGACACTGTTCATTGTTGCGTCGAAGACTTTCACCACGCTCGAGACGATGGCCAACGCACGCAGCGCGCGCGACTGGCTGCTGGCCGGGATGGGCGACGAGAAGACCGCGGTGGCCAGGCATTTCGTTGCCGTCTCGACCAGCGCTCGTGAGGTCTCCGAGTTCGGCATCGCGCTGGACAACATGTTCGGTTTCTGGGACTGGGTCGGCGGACGCTATTCGATGGATTCCGCGATCGGGCTGTCGACAATGCTCGCGGTGGGCGACGACCATTTTCGCGCCATGCTCGCCGGCTTCCATGAGCTCGACGAGCATTTCCGCACGGCGCCGTTTTCGCGCAACCTGCCGGTGCTGATGGCGTTGATGGCGATCTGGAACAATAATTTCCTCGGTGCGCAGACGGTCGCCGTGCTGCCCTACGAGCAGTATCTGAAACGTTTTCCGGCCTACTTGCAGCAGCTGACGATGGAAAGCAACGGCAAGCACGTGCGCCTGGACGGCACGTCGGTGGACTGCGACACCTCGCCGGTCTACTGGGGTGAACCCGGCACCAACGGCCAGCACTCGTTCTACCAGCTCATCCATCAGGGCACGCGCCTCATCCCCTGCGACTTCATCGGCTTCGGGAAGAGCCTGAATCCGCTCGGCGGCCACCACGACATGCTGATGGCCAACGTCTTCGCGCAGGGGGAGGCACTGGCCTTCGGCAAGACCGCCGACGAAGTTCGCGCCGAGGGCACGCCGGAGGCGCTGGTGCCGCACCGTTGTTTCGAAGGCAACCGGCCGTCGAACACTCTGTTGCTCGAAAAGCTGACGCCGCAGGCGCTCGGCCGTCTGGTGGCCCTCTACGAGCACAGCGTATTCACGCAGGGTGCCGTGTGGCAGATCGATTCGTTCGATCAGTGGGGTGTCGAACTGGGCAAGGTGCTGGCCGGGCGCATCATCGGCGAACTGGCGGATGGTGCTCCTGCGCCGGCGCACGACAGTTCGACCAATGCACTGATTCGCCGTTATCGAAAGCTGAAAGGCGGCTGACGGGCCGCGGGGCCGGTCGGCGCGCGGTCGCGGTGCCCGTTACGGCCAGCATCAGGAGAAGACAATCGGGCAACAATCGAGCTGCCGGGCGCCATTCACCGCGCGCAATATCCGTCACCACAAGAGGAAATCGTCATGCAACTTGGAATGATCGGCCTTGGCCGGATGGGTGCGAACATGGTTCGCCGGCTGCTCAGGAATGGCCATGAATGCGTGGTCTTCGACATGTCGCCGGCGGCGGTGGCCGCAATGGCCAGCGAGAAGGCGGTCGGCGCCTCGTCGCTGGCCGACCTGGTGGGCAAGCTCGCCAGGCCGCGCGCCGTGTGGCTGATGGTGCCGGCCGCGGTCGTGGACAGGACCATCGTCGAACTGCTGCCGCACCTCGAGCCGGGCGACACGCTGATCGACGGCGGCAATTCGTACTACATCGACGACATTCGCCGGGCGAAGGAACTGGCCGCGAAGAAGATCGAATACGTCGACGTGGGCACCAGCGGTGGCGTCTGGGGTCTGGAGCGCGGTTACTGCATGATGATCGGCGGCCCGGCCGCGGCCGTGCAGCGCCTGGACCCGGTCTTCAGGACGCTTGCGCCGGGTGTCGGCACCATCGAGCGCACACCCGGACGCGAGAAGGCTGCGGGAACCTCCGAACAGGGCTATCTGCACTGCGGCGCCAGTGGCGCCGGGCACTTCGTCAAGATGGTCCACAACGGCATCGAGTACGGACTCATGGCCGCCTACGCCGAGGGCATGGGTATCCTGAGCGGTGCCAATGTCGGCAAGGGACAGCACGATGTCGACGCCGAGACGACGCCGCTGCGCGACCCCGAGCACTATCAGTACGATCTCAACCTGCCCGATATTGCCGAGGTCTGGCGGCGTGGCAGCGTCATCGCCTCGTGGCTGCTCGACCTGACGGCGACCGCGCTGATCGAGGACCCGGCACTGGGCAAGTTCGCCGGCCGCGTGTCCGATTCCGGCGAAGGCCGCTGGACCATCAAGGCCGCCATCGACGAGGCGGTTCCGGCGCCGGTGCTGACCGCGGCGTTGTTCGAACGCTTTTCTTCGCGCGGCGAGGCGGATTTCCAGAACAAGCTGCTGTCGGCGATGCGCTTCCAGTTCGGCGGCCACCACGAAAAGCCGGAGTCGAAGTGAGCGACGCGAGCGCATGATGAGCAGACCCTCCGACGCCGCCACCGATGCGCTGGTCTTCTTCGGCGCCACCGGCGACCTGGCGTACAAGAAGATCTTTCCGTCGCTGCAGGCGATGATCAAGCGCGGCAACCTGAGTGTTCCGGTCATCGGCGTTGCCAGGTCGGGCTGGACGCTGCAGCAGTTCCGCGAGCGGGCGCGCGACAGCCTCGAGAAGCATGGCGGTCTCGATCCCGCAGCCTTCGAGAAACTCACGGGCTTGCTGCGCTATGTCGACGGTGACTATGGTGACGCGGCGACGTTCGCCAAGCTGCGCCGAGAACTCGGCGACGCCCGGCGGCCGGCGCATTACCTGGCGATCCCGCCGTCGCTGTTCGGCGCGGTGGTCGAGCAGCTTGCCCAGGCCGGTTGCACGGCTGGCGCGCGGGTGATCGTCGAGAAGCCCTTTGGCCGTGACCTCGCTTCGGCGCTGGCGCTGAACCAGGTCTTGCTGAAGACCTTCGACGAACACCACATCTTTCGCATCGACCATTACCTGGGCAAGGCGCCGGTGCACAACCTGCTGCATTTTCGGTTTGGCAACGCGCTGCTTGAGCCGTTCTGGAACCGCGACTACGTGCAGAGCGTGCAGATCACCATGGCCGAGGACTTCGGCGTCATGGGGCGCGGCGGCTTCTACGACGGCGTCGGCACGACCCGCGACGTGGTGCAGAACCACCTGTTCCAACTGCTTTCCAACCTGGCGATGGAGCCGCCGGCGCGCGCGGACAGCGAGTCCATCCGCGACGAAAAGGTCAAGGTGCTGAAGGCCGTGCACACGCTCGAGGCCGCGGACTTCGTTCGCGGACAGTTCTCGGGCTATCGCGACGAGCCGGGTGTGGTGCCTGGATCGAAGACCGAGACCTTTGCCGCGCTGCGCCTGTACGTCGACAACTGGCGCTGGCAGGGCGTGCCATTCTACGTTCGTGCCGGCAAGGGCCTGCCGGTCACCTGCACGGAGGTGCTGGTGCGTCTTCGCCGCTCACCCTCGGTGTACTCGCAGAACGATCCGACGCCCAACCACGTGCGCCTGCGCATCAGTCCGGAAATCCTGATCGCCATGGGCGTCAACGTGCTGTCCCCGCGGGACGAGCGCATCAGCCTGCCGACGGAGATGCTGGCCAGCCGCCATCCTGGCGCCGGTGAGATGGACGCCTACGAGCGGGTGCTGGGCGATGCGATGCATGGTGATGCGACATTGTTCGCGCGCGAGGACTATGTCGAGGAAGCCTGGCGTATCGTCGATCCGGCGTTGCGCTCGGACACCCCGGTGCATACTTACGCGCCGGGCTCCTGGGGACCGGAGGAAGCACAGGCCATCGCGCCGCCGGCGGGCTGGCACAATCCGCGGCTTGGGTAGCGGAATCGCGGACCGCATCAGGACGCGGATGAGGGTCGAGATCGCCGACGATGCCGATGCGGTTGCGCGACGCGCCAGTGCGTTCATTGCCGCCGAGGCCCGCGCGGCGGTGGCAGCGCGCGGTCGCTTCAACTTCGCCGTCAGCGGCGGCCGCACGCCCTGGTTGATGCGGCGCAACCTCGCCTGCGAGAACCTGGCGTGGCCGGCGATCCATCTTTACCAGGTGGACGAGCGCGTCGCGGCGGCGGGGTCGTGACAGCCCATACACCCGCGGAAGACCTGCGCCTGGCGGAGGTGCGGGAACGACAGGTGCCTTGGCGGCGCTGGGGCCCCTATGTCAGCGAGCGGCAGTGGGGGACGGTGCGCGAGGACTACAGCGCCGGCGGCACGGCCTGGGAGTTCATCAGCCACGACCGCGCGCGTTCGCAGGCCTACCGCTGGGGCGAGGACGGCATTGCGGGCATCTGCGACGACAGGCAGCGGCTGTGCTTTGCGCTGACGCTGTGGAACGGCGCTGACCCGATCCTGAAGGAGCGCCTGTTCGGACTGACGGGCAACGAAGGCAACCATGGCGAGGACGTGAAGGAGTGCTACTTCTACCTCGACAACCTGCCCACGCACGCGTACATGAAGTACCTGTACAAGTATCCGCAGCGGGCCTTTCCCTACGCGCAGCTGGTCGACGAGAACCGCCGGCGCGGCCGCGACCAGGACGAGTACGAGCTGCTCGACACCGGCATCTTCGACGACGACCGCTATTTCGATGTCTTCGTCGAGTACGCCAAGGCCGGCACCAACGACCTGCTGATTCGCATCAGCGCGATCAATCGCGGACCCGCGGCGGCACCACTGCACCTGCTGCCGACGCTGTGGTTCAGGAACGACTGGTCGTGGTTCGTCGATGTGGCCAGGCCGAACATCGCGCCCGACGCGGGCTCGCCGCAGCGATTCAAGGCCGAGCATCGCGACCTGGAACCTTTCTGGCTGTATTTCGAGCCTGGCGCCGATCCGCTGTTCACCGAAAACGAAAGTAATGCGCTGCGCTTGTGGGGTCAGGACGGTGGCGGTTTTGCCAAGGACGGATTCGACGAGTACCTGGTGCAGGGCCGGACCGATGCCGTGAACCGGGCGATGAGCGGGACCAAGGCGGCCCCGCATTTCCAGCGCATGGTCGGCGCCGGAGAGACCTGGACGCTGAAACTGCGGCTCGCCGGCGCGGGTGATCTCGCTGATGCGCTCGGTCCCACGTTTGACGCCACTTTCGTCCAGCGGCAGCAGGAGGCCGATGCCTTCTACCTGCGCGTCACGCCCTTCGACATGCCCGCCGACCTGCGCAATGTGCAACGGCAGGCGTTCGCCGGGATGTTGTGGAGCAAGCAGTACTATCGCTATTTCGTCGAGCGCTGGCTGAAGGGCGATGCCGTCGGCCCGCCGCCGCCCGAACAGCGCTGGCACGGACGCAACCACGACTGGCGCCACCTCGCCGCGGCCGACGTGCTGTCGATGCCCGACAAGTGGGAGTATCCGTGGTTCGCCGCCTGGGACATGGCCTTTCATTGCGTGGCCTTTGCGCTCATCGACCCGGACTTCGCCAAGGAGCAGCTGATCCTGCTCACACGCGAGTGGTACATGCACCCGAACGGCCAGATACCGGCGTACGAGTGGGCCTTCGGCGACGTCAATCCGCCGGTGCACGCCTGGGCGGCGATCCGCATCTGCCAGATCGAGGGCAAGCGCGACGGCAAGATCGACCGGCTGTTCCTCGAACGCATCTTCCAGAAACTGCTGATCAACTTCACCTGGTGGGTGAACCGCAAGGACAAGGACGGCCGGAACCTGTTCGAGGGCGGCTTTCTCGGCCTGGACAACATCAGCGCCTTCGACCGCAGCGCCGACCTGCCTGCGGGTGGCCAGCTCGAGCAGGCCGACGGCACCAGCTGGATGGCGACCTACTGCCTGAACATGCTGGCCATCGCACTGGTGCTGTCCAAGGAGGATCCGGCCTACGAGGACCTGGCGACCAAGTTCTTCGAGCACTTCGTCTACATCGGCGAGGCGGTCAATCGCACCGGCGGAGATCGCGCAGGGCTGTGGAACGAGGAGGAGGGCTTCTATTTCGACCTGCTCAAGCTGCCCGACGGGCGAGACATTCCAATCAAGGGCTATTCGATCGCCGGGCTGATTCCGCTGTTCGCGATCGTGGTGGCCAATCCGCATTCAATGTCGGGGTTCAGGGACTTCAACGAACGCTACCGATGGTTCGTGGAAAACCGTCCGGAACTGCTGGGCAATCTGGCCGACATCAGCGACCGCGGCGTACACAGCCGGGTTCGCCTGGCAGTGGTCGATTCGCACAAGCTGGATCGGCTGCTCGAACATGTGCTGGATGAGAGCCAGATGCTGAGCCCCTTCGGTGTCCGCTCGGTATCAAAGCGTCATCAGGACGAACCCTTCGTGTTCGATCTCGAAGGCCGGCAGTTCACGCTCGACTACGAGCCGGGCGAGTCGAACAGCGGCATGTTTGGCGGCAATTCCAACTGGCGCGGACCGGTCTGGTTTCCGCTGAATTTCCTGCTCATCGAGGCGCTGCAGAAACACCACTACTTCCTCGGCGACGAGTTCAGGGCGCCCCCGTTCCCGGGTTCGGATGCGGACGTCACGTTGTGGCAGGTCACCAGCGAACTGTCGCGACGGCTGATCTGCCTGTTCACCCGCGACGCGACGGGCCGGCGCCCGGCGCATGGCCGGTTCGATAAATTCAGGACCGATCCGCACTGGAAGGATCTTGTGCTGTTCCATGAATATTTTCACGGCGAGACCGGCGCCGGGCTGGGCGCCAGCCATCAGACGGGCTGGACCGGACTGGTGGCCAAGCTCATCCACCAGCATGCCGAGTACACGCTGCGGAACAAGGACGCGGATATCGCGGACGAATGGAAATTCAAGGGCACGACGAAGTCGCGATGATCGACTGGCCCGAAGCCGAATGGCTGGAAAGCGATGGCCAGCGCAACCTGATCGGCGCGCGGTGCCTGGATCCGCTGCTCAGGCGCCTCGGCGACGCTGGATTGGGCCATGTCGGCGAATTTGTCGATGGCGTTGCGCCGGAGCCGGCCGGCGCATTGCGCCAAACGGGGCCTGCGTCCATGTCCGCACCCAATGTACGCACAGTGCATGTGTGTGCATAATATCGTTTGGCTTTCCCGCCATTTTCATTTTTCATGAGACCCGCGATGAGATCATCGAGATCATTCGTATTCGCAGCCACAATCCTTGGATTCGTGGTCGGCGCGCTGCTGCCGGCGACCGCGGCAGCGCAGGCACAGCCGTCCGGCTGGGACGGCGGCAAGTGGCATTACACGGCGTCGATGTATGGCTGGGTCCCCGAAATCAAAGGCACGATCAACCTTCCCGGCGACCTGGGCAGCACCGACCTCGATGTCAGCATGAGCGATGTGCTGAAGCATCTGAAGATGACCTTCATGGGGTCCTTCGATGCGCACAACGGCCGCTGGGGCGCATTCACGGACTTCATCTACGTCGACATCGGCGGGGCCAAGTCCAACACCAAGAATTTCTCGGTTGGCGGCGTCGGGATTCCGGCCTCCGCGACCACCGACCTGAGCCTGGACTTCAAAGCCATCGTCTGGACCGTAGCCGGCGAGTACCGCGTCGCGTCCGACCCTTCGTGGACGGTGGACCTGCTCGGCGGCGCGCGGATGCTGAAAGCCCGGCCGACGCTTCTATATACGATTACCGGCGATATCGGTCCCGTCCCGATTCCCGGCGGTCGCTATGGCAGCAAGGAGGTCAACGAAACGCTTTGGGACGGGATCGTCGGAGTGAAGGGACGTTACGCGTTCGGCGACCAGAAGCGATGGTTCGCGCCGTTCTATGCCGACGTCGGTACCGGGCAGACCAAGCTGACCTGGCAGATCGCCGGCGGGGTCGGCTACCGGTACAACTGGGGTAGCGTCGTGGCGCTGTACCGATATCTCGACTATGAGGCCAAGTCGGGCAAACCGGTCGCTGACCTCAGCATGGGCGGCCCGCAGATCGGCGTAGTCTTCCAGTGGTGAACGCGCCCACGGGCGCGGTGCGCGGGCATCGCCGGGACTGCCTGACGGGACTGAATGCATAGGGAGGGCCGACGCACGAAATGAAAAGGGCGCCTCGAAGGCGCCCTTTTCGTTGGTGCGGGTGATGCGCGTCAGGTCAGGCGGATGCGGTCGCCAGCGCCTTGATGGCGCCGGACAGGCGCGATTTGGTGCGCGACACGAGATTCTTGTGCACGATCTTCTTGTCCGCGATGCGGTCCATGACCGCCTGCGATTCCTGCATGGTCTTCGAGGCCGCGGCCTTGTCGCCGGTGGCGATGGCCTTCTTGACCTTCTTGACTGCGGTGCGAAGCTCCGACTTGAGGCTCGCGTTGCGCATGCGCGTCGCTTCTGCCTGCCGGGCACGCTTTTTTGCTTGTGCCGAATTGGCCATGAGTTGAGGATCCCTGGAAAAACGTATGGATAATCGCTGGTAAGCCCGACATAATAACCGAAGACCGCCATTGCAGCAACCCGACCGCGCCGGCCACAACTGGCCCCGAACCGGGCGCCGATCCCGCCTTCAGTCCGTCCAAAGACCGCCTTGAACCTCATTCGTGCCCTGTCCACCGTCAGCGGAATGACGCTGCTGTCGCGCATCACCGGGCTGGTCCGCGAGAGCCTCAAGGCGACGATATTCGGTGCCGGTGCGCAAATGGACGCCTTCGAAGTGGCGTTCAGATTGCCCAATATCCTGCGGAGGATGTTCGCAGAAGGCGCATTTTCGCAGGCGTTCGTGCCTATTCTTGCCGAATACCACCGGCAACGTGGGCAAGACGCCACCCGGGAGCTGGTCGGCAAGGTGGGCACGCTGCTGGCGCTGGCACTGCTGGGAATTTCGGTACTCGGTGTGCTCGCGGCGCCGTGGCTGGTCTATCTGCTGGCCAGTGGCTTCGCGCAGACACCGGGCAAGGTCGAGCTGACGGCGCAGATGATCCGCATCGTCTTTCCCTACATCCTGTTCGTGTCGCTGGTGTCGCTCGCCGGCGGCGTGCTCAACGTCTACCGGCGTTTCGCGATCCCGGCTTTCACCCCGGTGCTGCTCAACGTCGCCATCATCGGCGCCGCGATCTTCCTGTCCCCGCATTTTGACCCGCCGATCATCGCACTCGCCTGGGGCGTGCTGATCGGCGGGGTCGCCCAGCTGGTGCTGCAACTGCGGCCGCTGGCACGGATCGGCCTGCTGCCGCGGCCCCGCTTCGACTGGCGCGATGAGGGCGTGCGACGAGTGCTGCGCGCCATGGGTCCGGCGCTGATCGGCGTGTCGGCAGCGCAGATTTCCGCACTGATCAATACCCAGCTGGCCGCGATGCTCGGCGACGGACGCATTTCCTGGATCACCTATGCGGACCGGCTGATGGAGTTTCCCAGCGCACTGCTCGGCGTTGCGCTGGGGACGGTGTTGCTGCCCACGCTCGCCAAGTACCACAGCGACGCCAACCAGAGCGAATACTCGGCGCTGCTCGACTGGGGACTGCGGCTCACCTTTCTGCTCGCGTTGCCGGCGGCATTCGCACTGTGGCTGCTGTCGGTGCCGCTGGTCTCCACGCTCTACCAGTACGGAAAATTCAGCGTCAACGACGTCATGCAGACGCGCACGGCGCTGCTGGGCTACAGCGTCGGCCTGCTGGCGCTGATCCTGGTAAAGATCCTGGCGCCGGGTTTCTACGCGCGCCAGAACCTGAAGACACCGGTGAAGATTGCCTTCTTCACGGTATTCGTCGCGCTGTCGTTCGCTGTGGTCCTGATGTGGCCGCTTGGGCACGCCGGTCTGACGCTTGCGACCAGCATCGGTGCCTGCGTGAACGCCGGTCTGTTGTTCTGGTTCCTGCGTCGCCGCGGCTACTATCAGCCACTGCCCGGCTGGATCGGATTCCTGTCCCGTCTGCTGATTGCGCTCGGCGCGCTGGCGGCGGTCCTGTTCTGGCTGGCCGGGCCGGCGTCGTTCTGGCTGGCGGCCGACCTGTGGACCAAGGTGGGGCGTCTGGCCTGGATCATCGCGGCCGGTGCCGGCGTCTATTTCGGGGCCTTGTACCTGCTGGGATTCCGGCCGGCTGATTTCAATCGTCGCGAGGCGCCGGTACCTGAAAGCCCGACCTGACGCCTCGCCGCCCGGTCCCTCATTCCTTGCGGTGCGGGCACTGCGCCTTGGTGCAGTGGGCGTACAGGTAGAGCGCGTGTTCGTGGATATCGAAGCCGCGATCCCGGGCGATCTTGATCTGCCGGCGTTCGATGTCGGCGTCGTAGAATTCCTCGACCCGGCCGCATTCCATGCACACCAGGTGATCATGGTGCGTGCCGGGGTTCAACTCGAACACGGCCTTGCCGGACTCGAAGTGGTGGCGCACCAGCAGTCCCGCCTGCTCGAATTGCGTGAGCACGCGATAGACGGTCGCCAGGCCGATGTCGAGCCCTTCCACCAGCAGCAGCCGGTAGACGTCTTCGGCGGTCAGGTGCCGGACTTCCGACGACTCGAACAGATTGATGATCTTCAGGCGCGGCACGGTGGCCTTGAGGCCGGCGTCCTTCAGATCCTGCGGTGAAGTCATGTGTACGGGGGGGGGAGGATTCGGTGGCTATAATAGCGCGCTGGCGGTGGTCGGGTGGCAGCGGGATTCCTGGCCGAATCCTCCCGGCCGGGTGAACGCCAGCGCCAGGCCCGCATCGATGAATCGACACGAACCCTTGTTCCGACGAATGACTCTGCAGTTGCGCGCCGCCACGATGCTGGCGGTTGTTTGGCTTTCCGGTTGCTCGACCGTGACGCCGCTGGAAGACTTCGTGCCGATAATCACCCAGTTCGGCGTGTACAAGCTCGACATCAATCAGGGCAACTACCTTTCTCAGGATATGGTCGACAAGCTGAAGGTCGGTCAGACCAAGCAGCAGGTGCGCATGGTTCTGGGTACGCCGTTGGTGATGAGCGCCTTCCGCGCCGACCGCTGGGACTATATCTACGAATTCAGGCGCTCCGGAAGGCTGCGCGAACACCGCCAGTTCACCGCTTACTTCGCCGACGAGCAGCTCGCCCGCTGGGAGGGTGACGAAATGCCGCAGTCGGCGCAGGAACTCAATCGCCAGGCCGCGACGCGGGCGCTGCCCGAGGATCCCTACGGCAACGACGCGGGCATGCTCGGCAAGGTCATCGATTTCTTCAAGCGAATCGGCGACCCGACAGCGCCGCCGACGCCCTGACGTGGCGGCCGCGATGAGGGCAACACGTGTCGCGATCGCCGGCGCTGGCGGCCGGATGGGTCAGGCGCTGGTCGAGGCGGTCCTGGCTGCGCCGGACCTGACGCTTTCGGCGGCGCTCGACCTTCCCGGCAGTCCGATGCAGGGTGCCGACCCCGGGGCACCATTCGGTCGCGAGACTGGCATTCGCATCGGCGCCGACGTGGACGCGGCGCTTGCGCAAGCCGATGTCCTCATCGACTTCACGCGTCCCGCAGGAACGCTGGCGCACGTCGCGGCCTGCGCGCGCCTTGGCGTCGCTGCCGTGGTCGGTACGACCGGCCTGGACAATGACCAGAAAGCCATGCTCGAGCAACACGCCAGGCGCGTGCCGGTCGTCTTTGCCGCCAACATGAGCGTGGGCGTCAACGTGCTGCTCGACCTGGTGGAAACGGCGGCGCGCTCGCTGGGTCCGGCCTACGACATCGAAGTGGTCGAGATGCACCACCGGCACAAGGTCGACGCGCCGTCGGGCACGGCGCTGCGGTTGGGGGAGGCCGCGGCGGCAGGCATGGGCGTCGATCTTGCGGAGCAGGCCGTATTCGCACGCGAGGGCGTAACCGGCGAACGCCGGCCCGGCAGCATCGGCTTTGCAACGCTGCGCGGCGGCGATGTCGTCGGCGATCATACGGTCGTCTTTGCCGGTACCGGCGAGCGCGTCGAGATTTCGCATCGTGCGACGTCGCGGCAGAATTTTGCCGCCGGCGCGCTGCGCGCCGTGCTGTTCGTTGCCGGCAAGCGCGCGGCGGGGCAGGCCGGAATGTACGACATGCGCGATGTGCTTGGACTGGCCTGAATGACCGCGGGCTCGACCGCACATCCGTTCGCGCTCGACGGCAGGCTCGCGCTGGTCACCGGCGGCGGCTCCGGCCTGGGCTTCGCCATCGCCGAAGGCCTCGCCGCGGCGGGAGCACGCGTGGTCATCAACGGCCGCAATCGGGCGAGGCTGGATGCGGCGGTGGCGCGGCTGGCGGAAGCGGGGCACCGGGTTGGCGCGGTCACGTTCGACGTCGCCGACGAGGCGGCCGTCGGCGCCGGAATCGCAGAAATCAAAAGCACCGCGGGACCCGTCGACATCCTGGTGAACAATGCCGGCGTCAACAACCGCAAGCCGCTGGCCGGGTATGCGCATGTGGAGTGGCGTGCGTTGCAGGCGGCCAATGTCGACGGCCCGTTCCTGGTCACCCGAGCGGTCCTGCCGGAAATGCAGACGCGCCGGCAGGGCAAGATCATCAACATCTGCTCGCTTGCCTCCGACCTCGGGCGACCGAACATCGTCGCCTACGCCACCAGCAAGGGTGCATTGAAAATGTTCACCCGCGCGCTGGCGGTCGAGGTGGCGCCGTTCAACATCCAGGTCAACGGCATCGCCCCCGGATTCTTTCGCACCGAAATGAACGCTGCGCTGGTTGCCGATGCCGAATTCTCGGCCTGGGTCGCGCGGCGCACACCCGCCGGTCGCTGGGCCGAACCACCGGAGATCGCCGGCGCGGCCGTCTTTCTCGCATCGTCGGCGGCCAACTACGTGACTGGACACCTGATTCACGTGGACGGCGGTTTCAGCGCGGCGTACTGAGCCAGCCCCGGCGATTTGTCCGGCGCTGGCCGTTCGCGGTATAATCTGATTGGTCAAAGCGGGGAAGGCAGGCGCCTTCCCCGTTTGCACGTCCACCGCACGTCCACCGCACGATCGGCGCCAGTCGGCCGAGCGGACCCGAACGGGAGCACGCGCCGCCGTGCGGGTGTTCGGCACATGCAGACCGCCGAGCGAATATGCCATGACCACCCCTGCGCCCACTGCCATTCCGCCCGCACCGCTGTTCGCGCCGTTCGTCGAGGCGGCGCTGGCGCTGGCCGACGGCACGGTGTTCCGGGGTCGGGCGATCGGCGCGACTGGCGTAGCGATGGGCGAGGTCGTCTTCAATACCGCGATGACCGGTTATCAGGAGATCCTCACCGATCCGTCGTATGCCGGACAGATCGTCACACTCACCTGTCCGCACATCGGCAACGTCGGCGTCAATGCCGAGGACGCCGAGTCCGTGCGGCCATTTGCCGCCGGCCTGGTGATCCGTGATCTGCCACGGCTGGCGTCGAGCTGGCGATCGCAACAGGACCTGGGCGCCTACCTGCGCGCACACGGCATCGTCGGCATCAGCGACATCGACACCCGCAGGCTGACCCGCATCCTGCGCGAGCGCGGCGCGCAAAACGGCTGCATCGTCGCGCAGGCGCAGCTCGATGATGTCGCCGTCGGCGAGGCGATGGCCACCGCGCGTTCGACGCCATCGATGGCGGGGCGGGATCTGGCACATGTCGTTTCCTGCCGCGAACCCTATGCCTGGACCGAATCGAGCTGGGCGCTTGGCGAGGGTTTCCGGGAAATGCCGGCGTCGCGCTTTCACGTCGTCGCCTACGATTTCGGCGTCAAGCACAACATCCTGCGCATGCTTGCCGAGCGTGGCTGCCGGCTGACCGTTGTTCCTGCGCAAACGTCCGCGGCTGAAGTGCTCGCGCTGCGGCCGGACGGTGTTTTCCTCTCCAACGGCCCCGGCGACCCCGAACCCTGCGATTACGCGGTCGCCGCCATTCGCGACATCATTGCCGCTGGCCTGCCGGTGTTCGGCATCTGCCTCGGTCATCAGCTGCTCGGCCTGGCCGCCGGCGCGCGCACGCTGAAAATGAAATTTGGCCACCACGGCGCCAATCATCCGGTGCTCGACCGCGATACCGGGCAGGTGCTGATCACCAGCCAGAACCACGGCTTCGCCGTCGACCCGGCGTCGCTGCCCGACAACGTGCGCGTCACCCACGCGTCGCTGTTCGACGGCAGTCTGCAGGGCATGGCTTGGACCGACCGGCCGGTGTTCTGCTTCCAGGGACATCCGGAGGCAAGCCCCGGACCGCACGACGTAGCCTACCTGTTCGATCGTTTTGTCGCGCTGATGGAAAAGAGCTGACATGCCCAGGCGCACCGACATCGAATCGATCCTGATCATCGGCGCCGGCCCGATCATCATCGGCCAAGCCTGCGAGTTCGACTACTCGGGCGCGCAGGCCTGCAAGGCGCTGCGCGAGGAGGGCTACCGGGTCATCCTGGTCAACAGCAACCCGGCGACGATCATGACCGACCCGGAGATGGCCGACGTCACCTACATCGAGCCGATCACCTGGCCGATGCTGGCGAAAATCATCGAGCTGGAGCGCCCCGACGCGCTGCTGCCGACGATGGGCGGGCAGACGGCGCTCAACTGCGCGCTCGACTTGGCGCGCGAGGGCATCCTCAACAAATTCGACGTCGAGATGATCGGCGCGACGAAGAAGGCGATCGACAAGGCCGAGGACCGCGAGAAATTCAAGGCGGCGATGACGCGGATCGGCCTGGGGTCTGCGCGCTCGGGCATCGCGCACAGCGTCGAGCAGGCACTCGAGGTGCAGGCGATGATCGGCTTTCCCGCGGTGCTGCGGCCTTCATTCACCATGGGCGGCACCGGGGGCGGCATCGCCTACAACAAGGACGAGTTCGTCGACATGGTCAAGCGCGGCCTCGACCTCTCGCCGACGCACGAGATGCTGATCGAGGAGTCGCTGCTGGGCTGGAAAGAGTACGAGATGGAGGTGGTCCGCGACAAAAAGGACAACTGCATCATCGTCTGCTCGATCGAGAACCTCGACCCGATGGGCGTGCACACGGGCGACTCGATCACCGTCGCGCCGGCGCAGACGCTGACCGACAAGGAATACCAGATCATGCGCGACGCCTCGATCGCGGTGCTGCGCGAGGTCGGCGTCGACACCGGCGGGTCGAACGTGCAGTTCGCGGTCAATCCCGCCGATGGCCGCATGCTGGTCATCGAGATGAACCCGCGCGTATCGCGCAGCTCGGCGCTGGCGTCCAAGGCCACCGGGTTCCCGATCGCCAAGGTCGCCGCCAAGCTGGCGGTCGGCTACACGCTCGACGAACTCGCCAACGAGATCACCGGCGGCGCCACGCCCGCGTCGTTCGAGCCGACCATCGACTACGTGGTCACCAAGGTGCCGCGTTTCGCGTTCGAGAAGTTCCGCCAGGCCGACGACCGCCTGACCACGCAGATGAAATCCGTCGGCGAGGTGATGGCCATCGGCCGCACCTTCCAGGAATCGCTGCAGAAGGCGCTGCGCGGCCTCGAGGCGGGGGTCGACGGCTTCAACCTCAAGACGGTCGATCCAGAGACCATCGGCGACGAACTCGCCTACCCGCGTGGGGAACGGTTGTGGTACGTCGCCGACGCCTTCGGCATCGGCATGACGCTGGACGAGATCCACGCCTACACCAAGATCGACCCCTGGTTCCTTTCGCAGATCAAGGAGATCGTCGACCTGGAGCTCGAACTCGAGAAGCGGTCGCTGGATGCGCTGTCGGAAGGCGACCTGCGCGAACTCAAGCGCAAGGGCTTCTCGGACCGGCGGCTTGCACACCTGTTGAAGGTCAAGGAGGGCGACGTGCGCGCGCGGCGGCACGCGTTGGGCATCCGCCCGGTTTACAAGCGCGTCGACACCTGCGCGGCGGAATTCGCCACGCGCACCGCCTACATGTACTCGACCTACGAGGAGGAGTGCGAGGCGGAGCCGACCGACCGGAAGAAGGTCATCGTGCTGGGCGGCGGACCGAACCGGATCGGCCAGGGCATCGAGTTCGACTACTGCTGCGTGCACGCGGCGATGGCACTGCGCGAGGATGGCTTCGAGACCATCATGGTCAACTGCAACCCGGAGACCGTCTCGACGGACTTCGACACCTCCGACCGGCTGTATTTCGAGCCGCTGACGCTCGAGGACGTGCTCGAGATCGTCCACGTCGAGAAGCCCTGGGGCGTGATTGTCCAGTACGGCGGGCAGACACCGCTCAAGCTGGCGCGCGACCTGGAAAAAAATGGCGTGCCGATCATCGGGACCTCGCCGGACATGATCGACATGGCGGAGGATCGCGAGCGCTTCCAGCAGTTGCTGCACCGGCTCAAACTGAAGCAGCCGCCCAACCGCACCGCACGGACCGAGGAGGCGGCGATCGCCGCCGCTGCGGATATCGGCTATCCGCTGGTCGTGCGTCC
Source organism: uncultured beta proteobacterium (assembly GCA_963712105.1). Classification (GTDB taxonomy): domain Bacteria; phylum Pseudomonadota; class Gammaproteobacteria; order Burkholderiales; family Casimicrobiaceae; genus VBCG01. The sequence continues at coordinate 274,772 of CAVQGR010000003.1, read as the reverse complement.
GTCCTACGTACTGGGCGGACGGGCGATGGAGATCGTTCACGAGCAGCGCGAACTCGAGCGCTACATGCGCGAGGCGGTCAAGGTCAGCAACGACTCGCCGGTGCTGCTCGACCGCTTCCTCAACGACGCGATCGAGGTCGACGTCGATGCGATCTGCGATGGATCCGATGTTGTGATCGGCGGCATCATGGAGCACATTGAACAGGCGGGCGTGCATTCCGGCGATTCGGCCTGCTCGCTGCCGCCGCATTCGCTGTCTGCCGAGTTGCAGCAGTCGCTGCGCGAGCAGACGATCATGATGGCCAAGGGCCTCAACGTCGTCGGATTGATGAACGTGCAGTTCGCGATCCAGTTCGACGCGGGGGGAGCCGGCACCGTGTACGTGCTCGAGGTCAACCCGCGCGCGTCACGCACGGTGCCCTATGTGTCCAAGGCGACCGGCCGCGCACTGGCCAAGGTTGCCGTGCGCTGCATGGCTGGAACGAGCCTTGCGGCACAGGGCATCACCGGCGAGATCATCCCGCCGTATTACTCGGTGAAGGAAGCGGTGTTTCCCTTCATCAAGTTCCCGGGGGTGGACACCATCCTCGGCCCCGAGATGAAATCGACCGGCGAGGTGATGGGCGTCGGCGAGACCTTCGGTGAGGCGTTCATGAAAAGCCAGCTCGCCGCGGGTGTCCGTCTGCCCGAGTCCGGTCGCGCTTTCATCAGCGTGCGCAACGACGATAAGCCGGCGGCCGTGGAGATCGCTCGGATGCTGGCCGAATTGGGTTTTGACCTGGTCGCGACGCGCGGCACCGCCGCGGCCCTTGCCGCGGCCGGCGTGGCCGTCGACACGGTGAACAAGGTGGCCGAAGGCCGACCGCACATCGTCGACATGCTGAAGAACGACGAGATCGCGCTGGTCGTCAACACCGTCGAGGAAAAGCGCGCGGCGATCCAGGACAGCTACCAGATTCGCCGCGCGGCGCTGGTCGACCAGGTCCCGACCTTCACGACACTGGCCGGCGCGCGTGCCGCCGCCAAGGGCATCAAGGCGATGCGCGGCCTCGTCCCCTATTCGATCCAGGCGTTGCACCGGCGCCTTTCCTGACACTGCGCGCGCCGCTCCGCCGGCGCGCCACCAACCAAGATCCGAACATGAGCAAAGTCCCGATGACTGTCGAAGGTGCCCGGCGCCTGAAGTCCGAATTGCACCGACTGAAGACCGTCGAGCGTCCCGCCGTCATCCAGGCGATTGCCGAGGCGCGCTCGCATGGCGATCTTTCCGAAAACGCCGATTACGATGCCGCCAAGGAGCGCCAGGGTTTCATCGAGGGCCGCATCGCCGAAGTCGAGGCCAAGCTTGCGGCGGCACAGGTGATCGACCCCGCTGCGCTCGACGTCGACGGTCGCATCGTCTTTGGCGCAACCGTCGATCTCGAAGAAACGCAAAGTGGCGACCAGGTCACCTACCAGATCGTCGGCGACGACGAGGCCGACATCAAGGACGGCAAGATATCGGTGAGTTCGCCCATTGCTCGCGCGCTGATCGGCAAGTCGGACGGCGATACCGCCGACGTGCAGGCGCCAGGCGGTGTGAGGAGCTACGACATCGTCGGCGTCCGCTATCGCTGACTGCACGCAACTCCACGCGTGGTCACTTGCAGCGCCGCGCTGAATCAGTTCTTCGCGTCCGTTGCGTCAGGTCGCGCAGTTCGTTCTGAACGCAGCCGGCAGCCGGCGATCCAGGCCCGGGCGCTGGCCGCGTCGCTGACACACATCGATCGCGTCGTGGCGATTCGCGCGCCGCGTTCGAGCAGCTGTATGTCGGCCTCGTGCTGGCGTGCGACATGGGGATCCTCGAAGAACACGATCCGCTGACAGCGGTCCTCGAGCACCTCGAGCGCAATCTCCGCATCGCCGCCGAGCGGCCCGGAGCGGAAACGACGCACCCATGGGTCGGAAGGCGCGGCCGCCAACTCTTCGGCGACACCGTTGAGCAGCGCGCCTGTGGTCCCGGTCGCGACCCGCCCGCCGAACGCATCGAAAAAGGCAAAGTGCTCGCGAACAAAGGTGAGCATCGCATCCTTGCGCGCATCGTGGGCGATCAGCGCGACGGTCTGCCCGGCGAAGTCGAACCAGCGATCGAGTTGCGGATCGGGGCCGACGCCGTTGGCGATCCGAGCAAGCTCGAACCATTCGCGCGCATGCGCGAAGGTGGAGACGAACGGCACCTCGTGGATCACGCATTCGCGCTTCAGCGCCAGGCCTTCGGGAAACACCGAGGTCGGGTCATCCGGGTCGAGCAGGTTGACGATGACGTCGAATCGCAGCGCGGGGTCGTCGCGGACGACGCCGGCAACCAGATGGATCAGGCCGCCGTCGCGCCGCGTCGGTAACCGGTGCAGGCCAGGATAGCCGCGCAGCAGGCCTTCGGCGACGATGGCGTCGTGCGTCTGCCCGACGACGTGCAATTCGGCACGAAGTTCGTCGGCAAGCGAATCGGCGAGCGGGCGCAACAGCTGGAACAGCGCCGCATCCGGCCCCGTACGATACAGTCGGCTGACCGCCAGCCCGACGCGCAGCGGCCGATTGCTCAAGGGGCGGCGCGCTGCCAGGTATCGATCACCCGCCCGCGGAGCATCGGCTGCACCGCCGCGGCAAAGGACTTGAAGTGCGCGCTGTCGAGATGCGCGTCGAAGGCTGCACGATCGTCGTAGAGCTCGTAGAGAAACACGGTGTTGGGCTTTGCGTCGTCGGTGCAGACATCGAAATGCCGGCAGCCCGGCTCATCGTCGCGGGAGATGCGGGCGTTCTCGAGCATCAGCGGCAGAAATGCGTTCCTCTGTGCGGGATCGATGGTGAAGGTGACGGTTACGACGTACATCGGAATTCCTTCAGCTGGGAAACACGGCTTCGATTTCGCGCATCTGCGCCGGAGTGAGTGGAACCGTTTGCCGCTCGCCGAGCAGCAGCGCGAGCTTGGCGGTCTGCTCCAGTTCCTCCGCGCTGTCGACTGCATCGTCGAGCGACTTGCCGGAGACCACCGGCCCGTGATTGGCGAGCAGAACCGCGCGATGGCTGGCGGCCGCGACGCCGACCGCCTGCGCCAGCGCGCGGTCGCCGGGACGGAAATACGGAATTAGCGGCAGCGTTCCGACACGCATGACGTGATAGGCGGTAAGCGGCGGCAGCACGTTGCGCGGGTCGGGGTGGGCGAGACAGGACACGGCGACGGCGCAGGTGCAGTGCAGATGGACGATTGCCCGCGCCGTCGGGCGCGCCGCGTACATGGCCAGATGCAGGAACGCCTCCTTCGACGGCGCATCGCCGGATACTGCCGCGCCGTCCGGACTCAGCTTCGACAGGCGCGCGGGATCCAGTCGGCCCAGGCTGCTTCCCGTGGGCGTCACCAGGATGCCGTCTGCGAGGCGCACCGAGAGGTTGCCGGAGCTGCCGTGGGCGTAGCCGCGATCGTAGAGAGAACGGGCGCGTGCGACCAGCGCGTCGCGCGACGCGGACTCATTCACAGCGCTGCCGTGGCCTTGGCGAAGAAGTCCTCGCCGCCGAAGTTGCCCGATTTCAACGCCAGCCACAGCGGCGCGCCGCCGACCGCGCGGGTCCAGGGAACGCCGGGATCGATTTCGGGGCCGATCGCCAGTGCGCGCACGCCGAGCGCGTCGACGACCGCGCCGGAGGTCTCGCCACCGGCCACAATGAACGCCTGGACGCCGGCCGCGGCCAAGGCTTTCGCGATTTCCCGAAACGCATCCTCGACCAGCGTTGCGGCACGCTCGGTGCCGAGTGCGGCCTGCGCCTCGGCGACGATCGCAGGCTCGGCGGTCGCGTACACCAGGACGGGCCCCTTGCGGACCTCTGCCACCGCGTCGGCGGCAATGCGCGACGCGAGTGCAGCGTCGGCGGCCAGCGCATTGGGATCGAGGCGCAACCCCGGTGCGTGGCGCAGCGCCTCGGCGACCTGCCGTCGCGTCGCCTCCGAGCAACTGCCGGACAGCCAGGCGGTACCGACCTTCGACGGTGGTTGCGACCAGCCGCCAGTGCCTGAACTTTTCTGCGCGGACAGCGCACGGGCCAGTCCCACCCCCAGGCCAGCGCCGCCGGTGGTGAGGCGCAGGTCCGCGCAGGCGATGCCCGCGGCGGTGAGGTGTTCGTCGCGAGTGGCATCGACGATTGCGTGGCCGAAACCCTCGCGTTCCAGTGCGACCAGGCGCTCACGTACCGCGGCCTCGCCGGCGTCGAGCGTTTCGCTCGCGATCAATCCGACCGGGCGCGTGGTCTGTGCCGCGAGCAGGCGCACCAGGTTGGCGTCGGTCATCGGCGTCAGCGGATGCGAACGCATGCCGGTTTCGGACAGCAGCAGGTCGCCGACGAACAGGTGACCGCGGTAGACGGTGCGCTGGTTGCGCGGATAGGCCGGCGTGGCCGGCACGATGCCCGCGCCGAGTGCCTGTTGCAGCGCCTCGGTGACGGGACCGATGTTGCCTTTTGCCGTCGAGTCGAAGGTCGAGCAGTACTTGAAATAGATGCGTTGCGCGCCCTTCGACCTCAACCATTCGAGCGCCGCGAGCGACTGCGCGACGGCATCGTCCGCCGGGATGGTGCGCGACTTGAGCGCCACGACCACCGCATCGGCCGCGGGAACCTGCAGGTCCGCCATCGGTACGCCGTTGAGCTGGGTGACCGAAAGACCTTCGCGAGCCAGGTTGACGCCCAGGTCGGTCGCGCCGGTCAGGTCATCGGCGATGCATCCGATCAACATGGTCAGCGAAGCGCGCGCACGAGGGACATGCTGATCGCGGGGAAGTAGGTGATCACGATTAGGATGGAGATGCTGATCATCGCCTGCGGGATAATCGCCCGGACGACGCTGACCATGCCAACGCCGGCGAGTCGCGCGCCGACCATCAGTGTCCCACCGACCGGCGGCGTGTACAAGCCGATGGCCAGATTGCAGGTCATGATGAGGCCGAGATGCACCGGATCGATCTTGAACGCCACCGACAGCGGCACCAGCAGCGGCGCCGCGAGGATCAGCGCCGGCACCGGTTCGATGAAGCAGCCCAATGCAAGCATCGCAAAATTGACCAGCAGCAGGAACGTCCATTGCGACGTCGCATAGTGAGTGACCAGGTCGGCGATCTGCACCGGGACCTGCTCGACGGTGATCAGCCAGGCGAGACACGACGTGGCACCGATCACCACCATGATCACTGCGCTGGTGGTGAAGGACTTGAGCAGCAGCCCGGGCAAATCGCGCCACTGCAGGTCCTTGTAGATGACCATTGCCACGAACAGTCCGTAGGCGGCGGCAACGGCGGCGGCCTCGGTAGGCGTGAACAGCCCGGTCCAGATTCCACCCAGGATGATCACCGGCATCATCAGCGCGGGAAAGGCGGCGACGAATGCGGTCCATACCTCGCGGCCGGGAGAGCGCTTGCCGCCGGCGTCGCAACCGGTACGCCTGCCTTCCCAGACGCAATCGATGGACAGTCCGATCGCGAAGATGACTGCCGGCACCACGCCGGCGATGAAGAGGTCGCGCACCGATGCGCCCGAGACGAACGCGTAGACCAGCATCGGGATCGACGGCGGCATGATCACGGCCAGCGTCCCGGCGGTCGACATCAGCGCACCGGCGAAGGCGGGCTTGTAGCCCTTGCGGATCATCGCCGGTGCCATCACCGAGCCGATTGCCGCGGTGTCCGCGATTGCCGAGCCGGAAACGCCGCCGAAAATCAGACAGGAAGTCACCGTCGAAATTCCCAGCCCACCGGGCAGAAAGCCAAGCAGCTTGGTCGCGAACGTGACGATGCGCATGCCGACGCCGCCGCGCGACAGGATCTCTCCGGCCAGCACGAACAGCGGAACGGCAATCAGGATGAACGGCTCGACGCCGCCGATGTAGCTCAGGAAAATCGAGGTCAGCGGATGTCCGAGTCCGTGCCACCATATCACCCCGGCGGTCGAGAGCAGCATTCCATATACCAGCGGCACGCCGAGCAGCGTTGCCACCATGAACAGCCCGAAGGCTTCGAACAGGATCATGCGTGCCCCTCGCCATAGCGCTGCTTGTGCGTGCGGCCACACATGATTTCGTAGAGGTCCCAGCAGACGAACACCATGGTGATGGCGGAGGCTATCGGCAGTGCCAGGTACTGCGTGGACATCGGCCAGCCCAGCACGGTGAGCTCGCTCATGCGGCCCGCGTCGGCAATGCCGATTCCGTGCCAGACCAGCAGGCCGAGCGTCGTCAGCACGACCAGCTGGATCGCCCCGTCGGCGTAGCGCCTGGGCGCTCCGGAAAGCTTGCCGACGAATTCTCCGACCACCATATGCGCGCCGCGCCTGGTCGCCGCCGCGCCACCCAGAAACGTTACCCAGACCATCAGGAGTTCGCAGAATTCGGTGGTCCAGGCGATGTCGCCGTGGAACACGTTGCGCACGATCACGTTGACGAATACCAGCGTGGCCATGACCGCGCCGATGAGCACGATGCTCCAGTCGACGGCGCGCGCAAGCCAGGCGATGAACGCGGGTGCGGGCGGTCCCGGGGGCAGCAGCGTCGCCGCTGCCCCCGGAATCACCTCCGCGATCTGCTGCGGATGGTCGTGTGCCATTTACTTGGCCGGAACGGCCTTGCGCACGGCCTCGGCGTCGGCCAGGATGGCGTCAGCGTCGGCGCCGTACTTTTCCTTGGCCTTCACGTACACCGGTTTGACGACTTCACGCCACGGACCGATGTTCGGTCGCGATACCTTGGCGCCCTTGGCCGTCATTTCGGCAAGCAGGCGCTCGTCGTTGCTGCTGACTTCCTTGCGGCTCCAGTCGGAGGCTTCCTTCGCCGCCTTCTGTACCGCTTGCTGGTCGGCCGGGGACAGCTTCTGCCAGGTCTTTTCCGAGATCGTCATCGGAATCGGGCTGTAGACGTGCTGGGTCAGCGTGACGTAGGGCGCGACTTCGTAGAACTTGTTGGCGGAAATGGTATCGATCGGATTTTCCTGTCCGCTCACCACGCCTTGCTGGATCGCCAGATAGACCTCGGGCAGCGGCATGATCTGCACGTTGAAACCCATCGCGTCGAGCTGCCAGCGCATCATCTCGTTGGGAAAGCTGCGCAGCTTCTTGCCCTTGGCATCGGCCGGCGTGGCCAGCGGTTCCTTGGTGGTCATCGAGCGGAAGCCAGCCTCGAACGGCGACAGGAAACGGAAGCCCTTCGCCGGCCCCTTGGCGTACTGTTCCTGCATCCACTTCGATTCGTCGTAGAGTTTCCAGCCCTGCTGGTAGCTTTCGACGATGAACGGCATCGCGGTCAGGTTGAGCGTGGGAATATGCGTTGCGTAGGTGCCGGTGCCGGTCACCGTGAAGTCGATGCCGCCCAGTTGCAGCTGCTCCACCGCCTTCGGGTCGTTGGCCAGCTGGCCAGCCGGATAGATCTGCACCTTGTAGCGGCCCTGCGTGTACTCCTCGACCTTCTTGGCGAACAGCTCCGCGGCCTTCTGCCGCGCGCCGCCCGGCTGGTCGGTATGGCTGAACTTGAGCACCGTCTGCGCCAGCGCCGGCGTGGCGAGGCCGATAGCCGCGGCGACTGCGGCGGCGAGGGTGATTTGCCGAACGAAATGCCTGCGTTGCATGGTCTTTCCTCCTTGGGTTGCGGTCAGTCGGACGCTGTGCCGGCGGGGACCGCATCCGGCGACAGGGGATCAAAGGAAGCAAGCTCGACGCGACGATGCGTCGCCGCCGAGCGATACACGGCCGCCTGCACGCGCAGATTGGCCAGATAGTCGCGCGCGGTGTTCTCGAGCGGTGCGCCCGAGACGAAGTGTTCGACGACGTGCCGCTGCAGCCACTCGCAGGCGCCCCCGCCGAAGGTGTCATCGGGGCCGCGGTCGTAGACGTGCTCGATCTCCGGACCCTGGTGCGGTTTCCACCACAGCCGCGCTTCGCCGTCCAGGCGCAGTACGCCGGCCGATCCTTCGATCCAGGCCTCGCCCATGGTCCGCCGCGGGTTGGTCGCGACGTGGTCGTTGAGGCGATTGCCGTCGAAGAGGCCGGAGCGGGTGCCGTCGAATTCGAACACGATGTAGCCGGCATCCTCGCCGGCGATCACCGGATTCACGCGGCGCAGCGCGGCATAGACCGCGCGCACCTCACCCATCAGGTAGCGGAAGGTATCGATCCAGTGAATCGCGGTTTCCTTGACCAGGAACAGCGGCATCTGCTGGAAGTAGGGCTGGCGGTCAAGGTAGGCGCGCGGACCCTGTCCATCGCCCGGGCGCAGGCGAAAGGCGACGCTGTGCAGCGCACCGAGCACGCCGTCGTTGATCATCCGCTTTGCCTCGCGATACCAGGGCTCCCAGCGGAAGTTCTCGTGCACGATTAGCGGTACTTTGGCCGCCTCTGCAAGCTCGGTAATGGCGACGGCGTCGGCGTAATCGATGCCGAAGGGCTTCTGGCAGATCGCCGGTATGCCGCGCTCGACGCACTTGGCGACATAGGCGCGATGCGTTTCAGGCGAAGTGATGATGTCGACGAGCTGGGGGCGAGTGGCATCGAGGGCGGCGTCGAGGTCACTGAAAACCGCGGGGATGCCGAAGCGTTCGGCGAGCGCGCGGGCCTTGGTCTGGTCGCGGTTGACGATGCCGACGCAATCGACGGCGTTGATGTTGTGCCACCCCAGATACTGGAACTGGCTGAAATAGCCGGCGCCGACGCCGAGTACGCGAAGCTTGCTCACGTTCAGTCCCGTTACAGATTCGACGCGACGGCGGAGGCGATCGCCTCGGTGCCGTCCCGCCCGCCGAGTTCATACGGCGTGATGCGTCCGGAGGCGAATACTGCGTCGACCGCCTGCTCGATCCGGCGCGCGGCAGCGGCGAGCGCATCGTTGCCGTGCTGCCCGGCGAGCCAGTCGAGCATCAACGCTGCCGACAGGATGGTTGCGGTCGGATTCGCCTTGCCCTGGCCGGCGATGTCGGGCGCCGAACCATGGCAGGGCTGGAACAGGCCATGCCTGTCGCCGACGTCGGCGGAAGGCGCCATGCCCATGCCGCCGACCAGCGCGGCGGTCTGGTCGGAAATGATGTCGCCGAACATGTTCTCGGTGACCAGCACGTCGAACTCCCAGGGCTTGCGGACCAGATCGAGCGCGGTCGCGTCGATGTAGTTGTGCCGTGCTTCGATGTCGGGAAACGCCTTGGCGCGTTCGTCGAAGATCCTGCGGAAAAACGCCATCGACACGAACACGTTGGCCTTGTCGACACAGGTCACCCGTCCCGGCGTTCCGCGCTGCTGCTTGCGCCGTTGCGCGAGGCGGAATGCGAAGTCGTGCACGCGCTCCGATCCGCGCCGGGTGATCACCATGGTGTCGCGGGCTTCGCTGTCATCCTTTTCGATCACGCCCTTGCCACGCGAGGCGAACAGGCCCTCGGTCGACTCGCGGACGACGACGAGGTCGATGTCGCGCGCCCGCGGATCGGCCAGCGGCAGCCGGATGCCGGGAAGCGCCCGCGCCGGACGCACGCCGGCGTAGAGCTCGAGTTCGACGCGCAGGTCGAGTTGCGGCGCGATCTCGGTGCCGTCGGGATAACGGATCTCCGGCCAGCCCATCGCGCCGAAGAAGATCGCGTCGGCGGCGCGGGCTGCCTCCAACGTCGTCTTCGGCAGCGCTTCACCGGTGGCCTTGTAGTGCTGCGCGCCACCAGGATGCTCGGCGTAGCGGAAGCTGAACGGCGCATCGTGCGCAACGCGCTCGATCAGGGGCAGCGTCGCCGCGACGACCTCGGTGCCGATGCCGTCGCCAGGGAGTACGCAGATGTCGAAGGTGGTCTTTTTGGTCACGTGAATTCCAGGTTAGAGATGTTGTAGACGGTAGCGCTCGAAAATGGCGACGAGTTCTCGCGTCGCGCGTTCACGGTGGGCACGATTCACTTCGACTGCGCCGACAGCGTCACCCGCGCGGATGCGTTCGAGCATCGCCATGTGCTCGCGTGTCGAATTGACGGGCTTCGGCCGCAGGCGCAGCGTGAACATGCGGGCGCGATGGACGCGGTCGGCCAGGCGCGCGACCGCATCGATCAGCGTGCGATTGCCGGCAAGTTCGACCAGTCCCTGGTGAAATTTCTCGTCGGCCGTGGCCCAGGCGTCGAGGTCGTCGGCCCTGAGTGTTCTCGTCATGTCGCGCGTGGCTTCGACCAGCGGCTTCAGTTCCGCATCGCTTGGCCGGCGCCGCGCCAGCATTTCCGCCGCCGCGGATTCCAGCGCGGTGAGCACTTCGTAGATCTCGCGCATGTCGACCGGCGAAACCGGCAGCACTCGCATGCCGTGGCGCGGCACGACTTCGACCAATCCCTCGTTGGCCAGGCGGATCAGTGCCTCGCGCACCGGCGTGCGGCTGATGCCCAGGTCATCGGCCAGCGCACTTTCGAGCGTCTGCTGTCCGGGCTGATACACGTTGTCGAGGATGCGCCGGCGAATCGCCCGGTAGGCGTCGTCGACCAGCGAGGCGCGAGCTGCGGTGGGGGGAGGCGCGACGCGCGCGCGGGCGGAAGCGGAGCGTGGCGGCAACTTGGCCGGCGCCAGCTTCGGCGCGCGCGACGTGGGCATCAGCAGCCTTCCGATTCGCGCATGGAAGACCATGCTGTCGTCATCGTCGGCTGCCCGCGCATTTGCGGCAATGTCATGGTCAGAAATGCCAATGGAACGGCGGATGTCCGGCAACCGGTGCGCGAAAATGCGCGATCGAATCGCCGAGCAGGCAGCCGAGGTAGGCGGTGGTCAAGTCCGGGCCGCCGAAGGCCAGACTGGAAATGTTCTTCAGCACTCGTCCCGCGGCGCGGTCGAGGTGCGGTCGGCCGAGTTCGCCGGCCAGAAAGGCGGTCTCGCACCAGTCGACATGCGCCGGATCGGCATCCTGCAGCACCAGCGTCACCGCGCCGTCCGGCGCGACGCGCAGCACGCGGTTGCTGATGATGCTGGTGATCCATTGATGACCCGCGGCATCGAAGGCGAGACCGTCCGGATAGGTGCCGTGGCCGAAGGTGGTCACGACTTCCTTGGTGCCCAGCGCGCCGTCGGCCGCGACCGGAAAACGCGACAGCTTTCGGACAAAGGTCTCGTTGACGTACAGCCAGCGGCCGTCAGGCGAGAGCATCGCCTCATTGGTGTAGCCCAACCCATCGGCGACGATGCGCGCGCCGTGCGCATCGACCAGCACGACGAAGCCGTCGGACACGTCGGCGCGATAGGCCGCTGCGCGGGGGACCTTGCGCGTGCTGACCGTGATCCAGGTCCGTCCCTGGTTGTCCTCGAACACGAAATTCGAGGGTGGCAGGTCGACGCCATCGACCGTTTCGAGGAACGGGCTGACCTGGCCGTCGCGAGACAGCGCGAACACGCCACCGCGGGTCTCGCCCAGGTCGGCCAGCAGAAAGCTGCCGTCGCGGCGCAGCGCGATACCGTTCGGGCGCAGCGGCCGGCCTTCGGGCAGTTCGCTGCGATAGAGCGCCGCCGTGGCGTCGGGCCCCGTCTGCGCGACGCCGCCGCGCCAGTCGGCCGTGTACAGCGCACCCGATTTCGTCGCCAGTACGCACTCAGGGCGTACCAGGCCCGCGCCGGCGAAGCGCAGTGAGGCTAGGTCGACCAGAGGCGAGGATGCGGCGGAGACGACGGCGGACATCGGCATTGGCGGGGAAGGACGAATTCCTTAATGTATACGTTGTTTGGGACCGATGCAAGTGCCTTCGGCCGCCCCGTTTATTGAACCGTATGGCTGAGAGTCCACGCGCCAATTGCGTCGAAGTAGCGCCGCTGTGCCGTCGCAGATGCCTCGCAGTTGCGTGGCATCCGGGGTGGAGAACATCCCGATCGTCATCAGGTTTGCGACACTTTGTCGCAGGTTGGCGTTGCACGTTGGTAACCGGCGGCGACGACCGGGAGCGCGTTGATCCATGTCAAGACCATGCGCCCACCGGAAGCAGTTAATACGCACTAGTTGAATTGCATGTTGGGGCAGTTGGAACGCCAATCGGACCTTACTGTCCTGACGCGAAGCGCAGGCAAGGAGGGTGTTCGATGAAGCTGACCAGACGTGCGTTCATTCAGGTATCGGCCGCCACGGCCACGCTGATCATCGCCGGGTGCGCGACCCAGCCGGTGACCAGTGCCATGGTGGTGCGCAAGGCCCGGCCGGCAGGTCCGGCTCCGGGCGAATGGGTTTCGTCGACCTGCCAAGGTTGCACCCAATGGTGCGCGGTCCAGATCCTTCTGGAGGGTGGCCGCGCTGTCCGCGTCCGCGGCAACCCGCTATCGAAGACCAACCATGGCTATGTGTGCCCGCGCGGGCACCTGATCCCGCAGCAGAACTACGACCCCGACCGGGTCAAGGTGCCGATGAAGCGCACCAACCCACAAAAGGGTCGCGGCATCGACCCGAAATTCGTGCCCATCAGCTGGGACGAGGCGCTCGACATGGTCGCCGCCCGGATGGTCGAGCTGCGCAAGAACGGCGAGGCGCACAAGGTCGTCTACATGCGCGGCCGTTATTCACCGACCTCGACCAACCTCGCCTATGGCACGCTGCCCAAGATCTACGGCACGACCAACTACTTCTCGCACAGCGCCATCTGCGCCGAGGCCGAAAAGATGGGTCCCGGGCTCACCCAGGGCTACTTCGGCTACCGCGACTACGATCTCGAGAAGACGAACTGTCTGGTGATCTGGGGCTGCGATCCGCTGGCCTCCAACCGGATGGTGCCCAACGCCATCTACCGTTTCCACGAAATCGTGAAGCGGGGCACGGTGATCACCGTCGATCCGCGGCTGTCGAACGCCGCCGCCAAGTCGCAGGAATGGCTGCCGGTCAAGCCCGGCACCGACGGTGCGCTGGCGGGCGCCATTGCGCACGTGCTGCTGACCGAAGGGCTCTGGAACCGCGAGTTCGTCGGTGACTTCAAGGACGGCAGGAACCTCTTTGTCGCAGGCAAACCCGTGGATGAAGCCGCCTTCGCCGAAAAGGAGACGCATGGCCTGGTCCGCTGGTGGAACCTGGAACTGAAGGACGCCACGCCTGCGTTCGGCGAGAAGGAAACGCTGATTCCCGCGGCGCAGATCGTTCGCGTCGCGAGGGCGATGGGCAAGGCGGCGCCGAAAACCGCCGTGTGGATGGGTCCGGGCGTGGCGATGAATCCCCGCGGCACCTATGCGTCCATGGCCGTGCATGCCTTGAACGGGCTGCTCGGCTCGATCGACGTCGAGGGCGGCGTGTGGCAGTCGAGCAGCGTACCCCTCGGCGCGTTTCCGAAATCCGATGCCTACGTCGACGCCATCGCCAAGGATGCGGGCAAGTTCAAGAAGCTCGACGGCCGCGGCGCCAAGGACATGCCGGCGATGATGAACGCGCACCCCGGCAGCGGGGTCGTGACCAACAACGTCGCGAACGCCATGCTCAAGGACCCGGGCGCGGTGAAGCTGTTCATCGCCTCGTGGGCCAATTTCAATTTTTCCTGCACCGGCGCCGATCGCTGGGACAAGGCGATGGCCGCCGTGCCGTTCTTCGTGCACCTGGTGACCAGCGCATCCGAGATGACCCAGTTTGCCGACGTGGTGCTGCCGGCGACGTTCAACTCCGCCGAGGGGTGGTCGATCGTCACCAACATGGGGAACGGCTACGGTTATGCGTCGATCCAGCAGGGCGCGGTCAAGCGGCTCTGGGACGTGAAGCAGGAGGAAACCGAGGTCATGTGGTTGCTGGCCGAGAAGATGAAGGCCAAGGGATTCCCGAATCTGTTCGACTACTACTCGAAGGAATTCAAGGATCCCGAGACCGGCAGGACCCCGACCAACGCGCTCGAATTCGCGGAAATCACGACCAAGATCTCCAGCGCGACGCTGTGGATGCCGAAGGAGCCGCTGAAGGGCGATGCCCCGATCAATGGCTGGGGCGAATTCCGCAGGAAGGGCATGTTCAGCGGCCCGAGGTACACGCTCAGGAAGGGCTGGGGCGGCAAGTTCAACACTGCGACCAAGAAGTTCGAGTTCTACAGCGAGACGATGAAAAAGGGGTTGCTCGAGCACGCCAAGAAGCACGAGTCGACGACCGACGACATCCTGGCGGTCAGCGGCTATGTCGCTCGCGGTGACCGCGCTTTCGTGCCGCACTACGAGCCGCCCAAGCGCCATGGCAGCCTGCAGGACTATCCGTTCGACTTCATCGACTACAAGTCCAGGCTGAACCGGGAAGGGCGATCGGCCAACCTCGCCTGGTACCAGGAATTCAAGAAGGTCGATCCGGGCGACGTTTCCTGGGGTGACGTGTTGAAGATGAACCCGGCCGACGGCGCCCGGCTGGGACTCAAATCCGGCGACACCGTCAAGGTCAGTTCGACCACCGGGTCGATGGTGGTCACGCTGAAGCTGTGGGAGGGCCTGCGTCCCGGGACGGTCGCCAAGTGCTACGGCCAGGGCCACTGGGCCTACGGCCGTGTCGCCGCCACGGATTATGCCAAGGCCGACTCGCGCGGCGGCAACAACAACGACATCCTGGTCGACGACTACGACCGATTGAGCGGTTCCACTGCTCGCAACGGCGGCTTCACCGGCGTCCGGATCGCCAAGGTCTGACCCGATTGACAGCCAGCTGAAGGAGACGGTAATGGCAAGACTTGGAATGGTGATCGACCTTGATCGGTGCGTGGGCTGTGGCGCCTGTGCATTCGCCTGCAAGGCCGAGAACAACACGCGCGACCGCGCCGCCGGCCAGAGCTTCAACTGGGCCGATTTCGTCATGAAATCGGAAGGCACGTTCCCCAACACCACGCACTGGGTGATGCCGGTGCTGTGCAATCACTGCAGCGACGCACCGTGCGTCACGGCGTGTCCGGTGACACCGAAGGCGATGTACAAGACGCCCGAAGGCATCACCATGCACGACGACGCGCTGTGCATCGGCTGCCGCGCATGCCAGAACGTCTGTCCGTACAGCCACGCCGAGTTGAACACGACCAGTCTCGACGGTGAGACGTACAGCGTCATCAGCTTCAATGCCTTTGGCGCATCGACGCAGCCGATGTGGATGAACGAGACATCGATCATCCCGGGCTGCACCGCGTCGGGCGCGCTGACTGCCAAGGCCGCGGGCGCGACTCCGCCGACGAAGAACCAGTTTGTCGCCGGCGACGTCGACGCGGTGCGCAAGGCCGGCGTGGTCGAGAAATGCACATTCTGCTACCACCGGACCAGCAATGGGCTGCAGCCGGCCTGCGTCGAGGTCTGTCCGTCCACCGCGCGGATTTTCGGCGACCAGGATGATCCGAACTCGGCCATCGCCAAGGTGCTGAAGGCGCAGAAGTCGTTCCGCCTGCAGGAGGACAAGGGGACGAAGCCGAACGTGCACTACGTCGGCAAGTACAGCGCGCGGGCTTGAGCGCTGGTCCTTGTGGTTCAATCGCGGGGCGGGCGACCGCCCCGTTTTTTCTGGAGGATCGGCAATGCCGAACAGTGAACCCGAGCACGGGCTTGCGCGCGAAAATCTCTGCCGGCTGCTCGCGGCCTGCTACTACGAGCCTGGACCCGAGTTCGCGGAGGAAGGCCTGTTCGAATCCATGGCCATTGCCGCGGCCAAGGTGAATGAGGATCTTGCCGCGCCCGTGCGGCGATTGGGCGCCGCCTTTGCGGCGGAGGACCTCGAAACGCTGCTGGTCGACTACACGCGGCTCTTTCTCGGCCCGGTACACATCCTCGCCAAGCCCTACGCTTCGGTGTGGTTGGAGCAGAAACAGGAATTGATGCAGGAATCCACGATGGCGTTGCTGGAACTCTACGCCGAAGGCGGCTTCGACATGAGCGAGGACTTCCGCGAACTGCCCGACCATGTCGCCGCCGAGCTGGAGTTTCTCTACCTGCTGATCTTCAAGGAGAACCAGGCGCGCCGCGATGCCGACGGCCAGGCGCTGGCGGTGTTGGCCGACCTGCGCCAACGCTTCCTGTCGCAGCATCTGGCGAAGTGGATCGCAGCGTTTTCCACCGCGGTCGAGGCTGGCGCGCAGACGGCGTTCTACCGGGAACTGGGGCCGCTCACCAGACGCTTGGTGGAGCTGGAGGTCGCCCTCCCATACGACATACACTGATTGCCGCTGGCGGCGCGGGTCGTTGCGGCTCGCCACGCTTCAGATCACGTTGCGTTCGACCAGTGGTTGCTTGGCGGCGATGCGCTCGAAGGCGAGCACCCGCGCACCGGCAGGTCGATGTCCAGCCAGTGGGCGACCTGTGCCGCCCAGGGTCCTGCGGCATTGACGAAAACGTCGCCGCCGATGCGCGCGCCGTCGGCGAGTTCGACCGCGGCGATGCGCTCGCCCGCGGCGACGAAGCCAGTCGCCTCCGCAGCGACGTAGCGCGCGCCGAGAGAACGCGCCTTGCGTCGGAATGCCTGCAGCAGCGAGTAGCCGTCGAACCAGCCCTCGCCGGTCAGGCCCAGACTGCCCAGCGCCAGGTCCGTGGTGGCAAGCCACGGAAGGCGTGTGCGCAGCGCGCCGGAATCGAGCAACGCCACGTCGACACCCATCGATCGCTGTACCGCGTGATTTTTCATGAGCACCGGCGCTCCCGCAGCAGTGGCCAGGTATAGGTAACCCGGCTCGACGAGGCCGATGTCCGGGCGATCGTCATCAACTGCCAGCAGTGTCGCGGCATCGCGCAGGAAGGCGATGCCGTATTGGCCGATGGCGATGTTTACCGCCGTGGAGAACTGCTGGCGGATCGAACTGGCCGACAGCGCCGAGGATGCCTGCGCGTAGGTCGGGTCGCGTTCTAAGACGGTAATAGATCCACGAAACGTCGGATCGGCCAGCGTGAAATAGGCGATGGCGCTGCCGATGACCCCGCCACCGACGATGACGATGTGCTGCCGCATTGTCCGTTAGCATAGCGGCAATCCAACCAGGCGAGTCCGCCGATGTCCCTGCGCATGATTCCTGCCGTCTCCGTGCATGCGGCGCTCGAGTATCCAATACTCATCGATGCGCTGCGCGAGGCCTTCGTCGCGGGCGCAACGGCCCCGGTGCGGTCGAGCCACGCGGTGACCTCCGAGGGCGATCGCCTGCTGCTGATGCCGGCATGGGGTGGCGGCGGTCTGGGCGTCAAGATCGTCACCGTGTTTCCGCGCAATCGCGAACGTGGACTGGCGAGCGTGGGCGCGCTGTACGTACTGCTCGATGGTGCGACCGGGCATGCGCTGGCGCTGCTCGACGGCGAGGCGCTGACGCTGCGCAGGACCGGGGCCGCGTCGGCACTGGCGTCGACCTTTCTGTCGCGTCCGGATTCGCGCCGGCTGTTGGTTGTGGGTACCGGCGCGCTCGCGCCGTACATGGTGGACGCGCATTGCGCGGTGCGGCCGATCGACGAGGTTCTCCTGTGGGGCCGCTCGCGCGAACGCGCGCGGGAACTTTCGGAGAAATTGCTGCGGGCGGGGCGCGCGCTGCGCGTTGTCGATGACCTGCGCGAAGGTCTTGCCATCGCCGACATCGTCAGCTGCGCCACCACGTCGCGCGAGCCGCTCATCTACGGCGCCGACGTTCGCCCAGGAACACACATCGACCTGGTCGGCGCGTTCACGCCGGAAATGCGCGAGTCCGACGACGCGCTGGTGACGCGCGCCTCACTGTTCGTCGATACCTTCGCCGGGGCGCTCAAGGAAGGGGGCGACCTGGTGCAGCCGCTGGCGCGCGGCGTCATTGGTCGCGAACGCGTGCTGGCCGAACTTGCCGACCTGGCCTCGGGTCGCCACGCCGGGCGGCGTGATGCCGAAGAAGTGACGTTGTTCAAGTCGGTCGGGACCGCGCTGGAAGATCTCGCGGCGGCGCAACTGGTGACGCAGCGCGTCGCGGCCGAGGCCGCGTCTTGAAAAACCACGCCCGGCCCTCATAACCATGAGTATGGATACCAATTCGGCTGACGGCTCGCCTTCCGACCGCGGCTCCGGGAAGGATCCGGCGTTCGCGCACGTCGCCTGTACGCATTGCGGCACGCTCAACCGCGTGCCGCGGGAGCGCCTGGGCGACGGCGCGAAGTGCGGCAGCTGCAAACGGGTGTTGCTGGAAGGGCGGGTGCACGAATTGACCAGGGCCAACTTCGAACGCCAGGTCGCGGCGGGCGATTTGCCGCTTGTGGTCGATTTCTGGGCGCCGTGGTGCGGGCCCTGCCGCTCAATGGCCCCCGCCTACGAACAGGCCGCCGAACGGCTGGCGCCGGGCATCCGGCTGGCCAAGCTCGATACCGAGGCCGAACCGGAGATCGGCGCGCGCTTCGGCATTCGCAGCATCCCGACGCTGGTTCTGTTCAGGCATGGCCGCGAAGTCGCGCGGCGATCGGGTGCGAGCGACCTGTCGGGGCTGCTCGGCTGGATCAAGGCCAACGCCGGTCGGGATTGACACGGCAGAACATGCTGGTGATGGCGCCGGCGTCGATCGCCCGGCGACCTTCCCGTCAGGCGCCGAACAGCGCTACCGGAGTGCCGCACACGCCCGGCGTGCATTCGAATACGCTGCCCGATAGCGGTGCCTGCGCGAGCACGTCGCCGGCCAGACGGACACGGGCCGAAGTGATGTACAGCGTGGTCAGGTCGCGGCCCCCGAAGGCCACGCTGGTCGGGCGAGGCACCGGCAGGCGCAACGTGTGCGTCAGGCGTCCGTCCGGCGACCAGCGTTCGACGCGCCAGCCGTCCCAGATCGCCACCCACACGCCGCCTTCGTCGTCGACGGCGAGGCCGTCGGGCTTCACGCCCTCCGGCCAGGCCGCGAAGCTGCGGCGACGTGATACACGGCCGCGCCGGTTGTCGACGTCGTAGGCGTAGACGACACGGCCGGCGGACTCGGTGAAATAGAGCGTTTCGCCGGCCGGCGAAAAGCCGATGCCGTTGGCGACGGTGAAGCCGGTGTCGACGCGCTCCCAGCTTCCGTCCGGGTCGACGCGCAGCAGGCTGCCGCGGCCGGGCTGGCCGCCGGGATCCATCGTGCCCAGCCACAGGCGGCCGCGCGCGTCGCACTTGGCGTCGTTGTAGCGGTTACCGGCGCGCTTGACCTCCGGATGTGCAAAGGCCTGGTCGACGCCGCGCCCGGGGTCGAACCGGCGCAGCCCTGCGGGTTGCGCGAGGATGTAGCCGCCGCTGCGGCAGGGTACCGCCGCGCTGGTCAGTCGAGCTAGTGGCCAGCGTTGCGAGCGCGGTTCGCGTTTCCCGGTCGTGGAAAGTTGCAGCGTGTGCAGCGCGGGGGCCAGCATATCCACCCATACCAGCGTCTGGTCGCGGCCCGACCAGTACGGCGCCTCGCCCAGCAGCGCATTGGCCTCGACCGCGCAGCGCAAGCCCGGAGTCGCGCGGCCCTCCGGCGCGGCCGGCGCCAGCGACATGGTGGTACCGCCGGCGTTGTGCGACAGCCGTCGCGCCGCTTCCATCAGCGGCGGCGCGAGCGTGTGCAGGCGGTCCTCGGGCAGTCGGAACGCCGGTCCAAAGATGCCGATGGCGGCGACCGCGACGCCGCGATAGTCGAACAGCGGCGCCGCGACCGCACTGGTCCCGGCAGCGTCCGCGGTCTGCACGTAATAGCCACGGCCACGGGCGAGTTCCAGGGCGTGTTCGAGTCCCGCACGCAATGCTGATGGCGCGCCGTCGAGCAGCGCGTGCGTCGCGGGTGGTTCGAGGTAGGCCGCGATCGCACAGCCCAGCGGACTGTCGGTCCACGCGTTGCGCTGGCCGACATCGGCGGCGAGCCGGATTGCCTGTCTTCCGGGCGCCGCATCGCCAATCACGCAGGCGTTGCCGTCCAACACCCCGAACTGCACGGTCTCGCCGGTGACGTCGCGCAGCGCCGCGAGTTCCGGCGCGGCGGCGGCCCGCAGATCCAGGTCCGACCAGACGCCATGCGCGAGCTCCAACAATCGATAACCCAACTGCCAGCTGCGCTCGGCCGGATCGCGGCGCAGCAGGCCACGGCCTTCCAGCGCGGTGAGCAGGCGATGCAGCGTCGAACGAGGCAAGCCCGAGCGGCGCTGCAGCTCCGCGAATCCGGCAGAGGGGGCGGCTGCGGCGACCAGGTCGAGCAGGCTCATCGCCTTGTCGAGCGCGGCCGCGCCGGCGACCACTTTGGCGCCGGCCGGCGTCGTCGAATTCCTGCCTGTCGCTGCCACTTGACGGACTCCTCGCCGGGAAGGACACTGTTCCCAGATTATAGAACAAGGCTCCCACAATATGGGAAATCAGAATTCGACGATTGGTGGTGCGCTCTCCGGTGTCTACCCGATCCTCGCGACGCCGTTCCGCGCCGACGGCGCGCCGGACGTGCGCGACCTTGCGCGCCTGGTCGACTTCATCGTTGTCGCGCGCGCGGACGGCATCGTGTTTCCCGGCGTGGCCAGCGAATTCGAGACGCTGGCGCTGGATGAGCGCCGGCAATTGGTCGAGGCGGTGGCGCGCTGCGTGGCGCGCCGCCTGCCGCTGGTGGTGGGCGTGTCCGCGGCCGATGCGGCGGCGGCCGCGGGACTCGCCGCGCATGCGCGCGACTGCGGCGCCGTCGCCGTCATGGCGGTCGCGCCAACGACCATGAGGAACGACCGCGCCGCCCTCGTCGACTATTACGCGCGCATCGCGACTGAGGGCCTGCCGGTGATCCTGCAGAATGCGCCGCCGCCCGCGGGTTGCGCGCTTTCACCGGAGGAAGTGATCGAACTTGCGCGCGGGAACCAGGGCATCCGCTACGTCAAGGAAGAGTCGCTGCCCTGCGGCCAGCGCATCACGGCCATCCTGGCCGCGCGCCTGCCAAATCTGCTTGGCGTTTTCGGTGGCGCGGGCGGACGTTACCTGACCGACGAACTCGCGCGCGGCGCCTGCGGCACCATGCCGGCCTGCGAGCTCGTCGACCTGCACACCAGGCAGTTCGCGCTGCATCGCGCCGGTGACCACGACGGCGTACGCTATCTGTTCAACCGCATGCTGCCGCTGCTGAACTTCCAGGCGGTGTTCCGGATGGCGATGACCAAGGAAGTGTTGCGCCGCCGCGCAGTGATCACGGCGGTCCACGTGCGCGCGGCGGGCCCGAAGCTGGATGCGGGCGACCTGCGCGAACTCAATGCATTGCTGGTCGACATGGCCGACCTCGTGCCGCTGCCGGCATCTGCCGCGCAGCCGGCTTGATCTCGTCAAGGAGGAAACAAGATGCGACGCTTTGGAAGACTTACATTGGCAATCGCGCTGGCCGGCACAGTGGCCTTCGGCGCCGCGCCCTCGGTGCACGCGCAGACGGTGCTCGACTTTCCCACGTGGCAAGCGGAGGAACCGGGCATCTCCGGCTGGTGGAAGGACCTGATCGCCGCCTATGAGAAGAAGTATCCGGACGTCAAGGTCAACATCCAGCAGATTCCGTTTGCCCAATTCGTAAAACAGATGACGGTGCGCTTCGCTGCCGGCACGCCGCCGGACATCGTGCATCTCCCGTCGCGCAACTTCGCGAGCTTCGCCGACCAGGGCTGGCTGGAGCCGCTCGATGCGCGCCTGAAGGCCACCGACATCCCCGCCAACTGGCCGCCGCTGCAGGCCGACATGAGCTGGGACGGCAAGGCCCAGGGCGTGCTGCTGATGGGCTACGGCGGCATGCTGTTCTACAACGAGAAGCTCCTGAAGGACGCCGGCCTCGCGGTGCCGAAGACCCCGGACGAATGGCTTGCCGCCATGAAGGCGACGACCGTGGCGGACAAGGGACAGTTTGGGCTGTCGACCATCACCGCCGAGCATCCGAACATGGTGGTCGAGATGGCCTCCTGGGTCATCGGCTCGGGCGCGGACTGGCTGAAAGGCGGCAAGTACAACTTCGCCGACCCGGCAGTGGTCAAGGCGGTCGACGGCTGGCGACAGTCGGTGACCTACGCGCCCAAGGGCACGAATTCGGCGACCGCGCGGCAGCTCTTCATCGACGGCAAGACCGTGTTCCTGCGCGACGGGCCCTGGGTCTGGGGCGCGCTGGCCAAGGCGCCGGCGGATGTGAGGCCGCAGCTCAAGGTCGCCGGCCTGCCCTTCCCGGTGGAACCGGGCGGCACGTCGAACGGCCTCCACATCGCCGCGAAGACCGATGCGAAGAAGAAGGACGCCGTGTGGAATTTCATCGTGATGGCGGCGAGTCCCGAGTGGCAGCGCGCCTACGCGCTGACCGGATCGCCGGCGCCGAGGAAGAACGCGCTGACGGCGGCGGACTTCGCGGCGCATCCGCATCTGAAGGTGATCAACGACGAGGCCGCGCGGGCGCAGAACCTGTTCCCGTCGGTGCCGGCGGTGCGCGCGGGCTACAACGACTTTGCCACGCAGGTGACCAAGGCCGGCATGCGCATGGTCTCGACGCAGGAGCCGACGGCCAAGGTAATGGCCGACCTGCAGAAGGAACTCGAACGCGCAGTGCCGCTGAAGTGATCGGGCGCTGAACATGGCGGTTGCGGGACCGATGCGCCTGCGGCCGCCGCGCCGTCAGCGGTGGTTCGCACTCGGCCTGCTCGCGCCGGCGTTCTGCGCGGTCGCGCTGCTGATCGCCTGGCCGCTGTGGGTGATCCTGCAGATGAGCCTGCGCCCGGGCAAGTCGCTGGAACTCTCGCGGCTGCTGTCGCAACCGCTGGGACTTGCCAACTTCGAGCGCGTGATGGGGCACGAAGCGACCTGGGCGGCGTTCGCGCACTCGGCGGTCTACACGGTTGGCACGCTGGTGCCGGCGTTCGCCATCGGACTGGTCGCCGCGCTGCTGTTCAACAAGGCCTTCCCGGCGCGACGCTGGCTGCGCAGCCTGCTGCTGATGCCCTGGGCGGTACCCGGCGTGATCGTCAGCGTCAACTTCCTGTGGATGTTCGACGCCTCCTTCGGCGTGATCAACTCCATCCTGCGCCGGCTGGGCCTGCTGTCTACCGACCTCGCCTGGTTCGTCGACGCCGACACCGCGATGTTCGCGGTGATTCTGCCGACGGTGTGGAAGAGCTTTCCCTTCTTCGCCATCACCATGCTCGCGGCGCTGCAGTCGATTCCATTGACGCTCTACGAGGTTGCGCGCGTCGACGGCGCCACCGCTTGGCAGCAGTTCGTCCACGTCACCTGGCCCGGCATCCGCGGGCCGGCGATGCTCGCGGTGCTGCTCAACACGCTGTGGACCTTCCGCGAATTCGACATCATCTTCGTCACCACCGGCGGCGGACCGGCGGGTGCCACCGAGACGCTGGGCATCCTGCTCTACCGCGAGGCGTTCTCCAGCTTCCGCTTCGGCACGGCCTCGGCGATGGGCGTGCTGATGATCGCGGTCGCAGCGCTGGTCGTCCTGGTCGGCTTTCGCTGGCTGCGCGAGGACCATCGATGACGCCGCGCTGGCACCGCTGGGCGTTCCTGGCGCTGGCCGTGCTGCTGGTGGGCATCCTGCTCTTCCCGGTGTACTGGATGGTGGTGACCTCCGTGCTGCCGTCGTCGCTGGTGCTCTCGCGGCAGCCTCCGCTCATCCCTCCGGTCGACCAGATGTCCTTCGCCGCCTATGTCGAGGTGTTCCGCCGCCGGCCGGTGCTGACGTGGATCATGAACAGCGCCATGGTCGTCGCCGGCTCGACGCTGGTGAGCCTCACCATCGCCACGCTCGCCGGCTACAGCCTGTCGCGCTTTCACTCGCCGGCGCAGCGCGTCGCCGGCGCGACGCTGCTCTTGTCCAAGATGCTGCCGGGCAGCCTGATCGTCATTCCGTTCTTCGTGATGTTCACCACGCTGCACCTGACCGACAGCATCGCCGGGTTGGTGATCGCCAATGTCGCCGTCGGCGTACCCTTCGCCACCTGGATGATGAAGGGCTTCTTCGACACGCTGCCGCGCGAACTGGAGCAGGCGGCGAAGATCGACGGCTGCACCGACCTGCAGGCGCTGTGGCTGATCGTGCTGCCGCTGGCGCGACCGGGGCTCGCCGCCTGCGGCATCTACCTCGCCATCGTCGCCTGGTCGGAGTTCGTCTTCGCCCGCACGCTGGTGACCCAGCCTGCCAACTGGCTGGTCACCGTCGGGCTGCAGTCCTTCGTCGGCGAATACCTGGTCGAGTGGCCGGCGCTGATGGCCGCCGGCGTGGTCTCGCTGCTGCCGATGCTGGTGCTGTTCCTGCTGCTCGAACCCTTCCTGGTCAGCGGGATGACTTCGGGGGCGGTGAAGGCCTGACGCGACGCCAGTGACCGTCAGGCGCGCGCCGGCATCGGCTCGTCGTCGGTGTTGGGTTCCGGCTGCTCGGCCGCACGCATTTCGTCGACCGGACCCTCGTCGACCACCAGCGGCGGATCCTCGGTCGCGAGCGGCGGCAGGTCGTCGGGCAGGAAGCCGCCGGACTGGTGCTTCCACAGCACCGCGTAGTGGCCGTCGAGTCGCAGCAGTTCCTCGTGCGAGCCCTGCTCGACGATGCGGCCCTGTTCAAGCACGATCAGCCGATCCATGCGGGCAATGGTCGACAGGCGGTGTGCGATGGCGATCACCGTCTTGCCTTCCATCAGGCCGAGCAACTGGTCCTGGATCGCCAGCTCGACTTCGCTGTCGAGCGCGGACGTGGCCTCGTCGAGCACCAGGATCGGCGCGTCCTTGAGCACCACCCGCGCGATGGCGATGCGCTGGCGTTGCCCGCCGGAGAGCTTGACGCCGCGCTCGCCGACATGCGCGTCGTAGCCGGTGCGCCCACGCCAGTCCTGCAGGTCGATGATGAATTCGTGCGCGTGCGCGCGCTTTGCCGCGCAGACGATGTCTTCCGGGCTCGCCTCCGGCCGGCCGTAGCCGATGTTGGATGCAATCGACCGGTGCAGCAGCGAGGTGTCCTGGGTCACCATGCCGATGGCCGCGCGCAGGCTTTCCTGCGTGACGTTGCGAATGTCCTCGCCATCGATGCGGATGCTGCCACCCTCGAGCTCGTGGAAGCGCAGCAGCAGGTTGACCAGCGTCGACTTGCCCGCGCCCGAGCGGCCGACCAGACCCACGCGCTCGCCCGGCCGGATGACGAGGTTGAATTCGTCGAGGACGCGTTTGCCGTCGTCGCGGCCGTAGGTAAAGCGCAGCTGCTCGAAGCGGATCTCGCCCTGCGGCACGGCGAGTTCGCGCGCATCCGTCCGGTCGACCAGCGTGTGCGGCACGGCGATGGTTTCCATGCCCTCCTGCACCACGCCGACGTTCTCGAAGATGCCGGTGACTTCCCAGCTGACCCAGCCGGCGACGTTGGCGATCTGCCAGGCCAGCGGCAGCGCCATCGCCACCACGCCCGCGCTGACCTGGCCCTGGCCCCAGAGCGTGATGCCGATGCCCGCCGTGGCCACCAGCAGCAGCGCGTTCATCGTCGACAGCACCGCCATGAAGCGGGTGATCAGGCGCATGTGCGCGGCCAATGCCAATGTGTGGTCGTCGATCGACTCGCGCACATAGGCATCCTCGTCGCGGGCGCGGGCGAACAGCTTGACCGTCAGGATGTTGGTGTAGCTGTCGACCACGCGTCCCATCACCAGCGAGCGCTGTTCGGAGCTGATCTTGGCGAGATCGCGCATCTGCGGCACGAAGTGGCGCAGAAAGAAGATGTAGCCCGTGAACCAGAGCACGGTGGGAACCGCCAGCCACCAGTCGGCGAAGGCCATCAGTACCAGCGCCGACAGGCCATAGATGGCGATGTACCAGACCGCGCGAATCGACGACACCACCGACTCGCGCAGTGCGTTGCTGGTCTGCATCACCCGGTTGGCGATGCGTCCGGCAAAGTCGTTCTGGAAAAAGGGCCAGCTCTGCCGCACGACATGCCAGTGGCTTTGCCAGCGGATGAGGCTGGTGACCGACGGCAGCACCGCGTTGTTGCGCATCAGGCTGTCGGCGATCAGCGTCAGCGGTCGGCCGATCAGCACCAGCGCTGCCATGCCGATGAGCATCGGCAGCGCGGCCGCGAACGCCGCGGCACGATCCTGTGCCTCCATCAGCGAGACCAGCTTGCCGATGAACACGGGGATCAGTGTATCGACCAGCGCCACCGCAAGTCCGGTGACGAACATCGCGGCGAACAGCCAGCGTGTCTGCCGGACGAAGTGCCAGTAGAAGGCGAGCAGGCCAGGCGGCGGCGCGCCGGTCGGCAGCGCGGTGGGGCGAATGCGGGTTTCGAAAAAAGCGAACATGGTGGCCGCCAATACAGGAAGCCGCGCACGCTTGTGGCATGCGCGGCCGACTCGGGGGTAGGTGGCGGATTGTACCCAACCCGACCGCATTGTGCGCGGGCGTCAGGTCAACAGCGTCACCGCACCGGAAAAGGTCAGGAAGGCCAGCGCGGTGGATACGAGAATGATGCGGGCGATGCGACCGTTGTCGGCGCCGAAGCGCTCGGCCAGCATGGCGACGTTGCTGGCGCTGGGCAAGGCCGCGACCAGCACGATCACCGTCAGCGCGAAGCGGTCGAGCGCAATGCCGAGGTCGATCGCCGCCAGGCCAATGGCCAGCACCAGCAGTGGGTGGACGATGAGTTTCAGCAGCGCCACCGGAACGTAGTCGACCGGCGGCGTGGGAGAGGGAGCGTTCAACTGCGAACGCGCGAGCACCGCGCCGATGGTGAACAGCGCGGCCGGCGACGCGGCGTCGGCCAGCAGGCCGATGGTCTGCGCCAGCGGCGCCCATAGCGACAGGTTCGCTGCCGAGACGACCGCGCCCGCCAGGATCGCCCAGGGCATTGGATTGACCAGCACGCCCTTCAGCGCGTTGCGCGCCGCCACTTCTGCGCCGTGGGTATCGGAACCCTCGAGGCGCGACAGCGCGACGCACAGCGAACTGGTGAACAGCAAGTCGAGCACGATGGTGAGAATCGCCGGCCCCGCCGCGGCCGTGCCGAGCAGCGCGACCAGCAGCGGAACGCCCATGTAGCCGGTATTCGGAAACGTGGCGACCAGCGCGCCGAAGGCAGCGTCATTCCAGCCGATGCGCGGGCTGCGGGTGACCGCGACCGTGAAGGCGACCATGACCATCGCGCATAGCAGATAGACGCCCGCAATCGCCGGATTCATCAATTGCCCGATCGGCGTCGACGCGCCGAAACGGAAAAGGAGGCAGGGCAGCGCAAAGTACAGCACGAAGGTGTTGAGTCCGGCGATCGCTGACAGCGGCAGCATGCCGCGGCGCGTGGCGACAAAGCCGGCCAGCACCAGCGCAAAAAACGGAAACGTGACGAGCAGTACGGCGACCACGGCGCCGCGTTACATCGGGACGACGTGGGCGAACAGTTCCGGACGTGGGGTCACGCCCAGTCCCGGCCCTTCGGGAAGCGCGTAATATCCGTTGGCGCAGCGCATGGCGGTGTCGACGAACGCCAGGTTGCGATCGAACACCGAGTGCTGATACTCATGGTACGGGCAATGCGGCAAAGCCGCCGCCGCATGCAGGCTCGCGGCCATGAAAATGCCGAAGCCGATGGTGGCATGCGGTATCACTGCTGCGCCGTGCGTCGCGGCGAATTCGGCGATCGCCATGAACTGCGACACGCCGGTGTGCGCCATTTCCGGTTGCACGTAGGCCAGACGTGCGCGGGGAAGCCGCAGCTGCGCTTCGAAGACATTGCGCCATTCCTCGCCCGCGGCGACCGGCAACCCCGACCGTGCGGCGACCTCCGCCAGCGCGTCGACGTCCTCTGACGCGCAGGGTGCCTCGATGAAGTACGGGTGCGCCGACGCGACGTCGGCGGCCAGCGCCAGCGCCTCCGTGGCCGTGTATTTCCAGTGCAGGTCGACCATCAGATCAACGTCGTGGCCCAGTCCTGCCCGCAACGCGTGCATTTCCACGGCTACGCCCTGCCGCGACACCACGGCGGCGTACTTGATGCCACGAAAGCCGCGGGCAACGAAGTCACGGGCGAGGTCGACGCGATCGGCCAGTTCAGCCCTTGGCAATCCGGATACGTAGGCAGGAATGCGCGCCGTGTGCACTCCGCCGAGTGCCTGCGCCAGCGGGACGCCGGCGCGACGCGATTTCAGATCCCACAGCGCGATGTCGATGGCAGCCAGCGCGTCACCGTAGAACCCACCGGAACCGCCGCGCACGCGCATCAGGTCGTAGAGTTCGGAATAGATGGCCGGCGGATCGCCGGCATCCCGGCCGGTCAGGATCGGGATCATCACGTCACGCAGGATTGCCGTCACCGCCTCGGGGGCAACGATGCCGTAGGTCTCGCCCCAGCCGACCAGGCCATCGTTGGCGGTGATCTTCACCAGCACCGAGCGATCGACAGTCGGGTAGATGGTGCGGTTGCCGGTGCGCACGATATAGCCGCGCGAATTGACGAATTCGCCGGGTCCCAACGGGCCGAGATACGGCGTGTCGCGCTGCCGCACGACGACCAGGGGTTCGATGGAGCGAATCGAGGCGGCGTTTGCGGGCATGGCGAGCGTGAGTATAGCCACCGAACCCCACGGCCCGGCGGCGGCGGCAACACCTGACGCACGCCTGACGGTGCCCCGAAAGCCTGTCGGTCAGCCTGACGAATCCGGTCGCCGGGGCGGCGTGCAATGCCGCCGCGTCAGATCTTGCGGCGCCGCCTCGCGCCCGCGTCGGGCGGCATGGTCTTGGCTACCGGGATGGCCTTGCGACCGCCACTGGCACCGGTGGTCTTACGACGCGCTCCGGCGGCCGCGCTCTTGCCGTGCGCGGGTCCTGCCGGCTTGGGTTTTTCCCAGGCAGTGCGCGGATTGGGCTTGGCGGAGAAGGACTTCGGCTTGGTCTTGGGCGTGAACGAGGACTTGCGGCGGCTACCCTCGGGCGGAGCTTCCGGCAACGGCTGCGCACCCGCGGGAAGATGCCGTGCCGCGCCGCGGCGCGCGCGCGGCGGCGCCTCGTCGTCGCTGCGGCCACGCCGGCGCGCGCGGATTGGATCGACCGGCGTGCGCTCGGTGGATTTGAGTATCGCCAGCCGCTTGCCGGAATTTCCCTTGGGCTTGCCCGTCGACTTCGCGGCTTTCGCCACCTTGGGCGCGGCGGCTTCGGGATTGGGTCGCCATAGCACCAGCACCTTGCCCAGGTGCTGAACCGGCGCACAGCCGAGTTCGGCGCAAATGCGGGCGAGCATTGCTTCTCGCTCTTCGCGCGCGTCGATGCCTACCCGCACCTTCAGGAGTTGGTGCGCGGTCAGCGCCAGGTCGACCTCGTGCAGGACTGCGGCCGTCAATCCGTGGTGCCCGACGATGACAACGGGATCAAGATGGTGCGCGCGGGCGCGCAGGTCGCGGCGTTGGGTGGGGGTCAGCGGGTTCATGGTGCCAAGTGTACGGGGTTCGGGTCGAGTAGCATAAGCACCGGCGCTCGAATCGGTTGTCGGCGCCCCCACCGATGCCCGGCCCGCTCAATCCAACCCGCAAGAAACATCGGTTCACCAAGGCGTGGCTCAACGAGCACGTCAACGATCCCTACGTGAAGGATGCGGCGCGGCGCGGTTACCGCTCGCGCGCCGCATTCAAGCTGATCGAAATCGCCGAGCGTGACCAGTTGCTCTCCCCGGGCCGGTGCGTGGTCGACCTCGGCGCCGCGCCGGGCAGCTGGTCGCAGGTGTTGCGCGAGCGGCTGGGCAAGGGGGCCCGGATCGTGGCGGTGGATCTGCTGCCGATCGACCCGGTGGCCGGTGTCGTCGTGGTACAGGCGGACTTTGGCTCGGAAGAGGGGCTGCTGGCGGTCGAGGCCGCGCTGGGCGGCGAGGCGCCCGACCTTGTGGTATCCGACATGGCCCCCAATCTATCCGGTATCGACGCGGTCGATCAGGCCCGCAGCATTCATCTCGGCGAGTTGGCGCTGGAGTTTGCAGTTGCCCACCTGAAGCAGGGTGGCGACCTTCTGGTCAAAGTATTCCAGGGGGCGGGCTTGCCGGAATTTCAGCGGGCGATCAGCGAACATTTTGTCAAGGTCTACGTTCGCA
Source organism: uncultured beta proteobacterium (assembly GCA_963712105.1). Lineage (GTDB taxonomy): Bacteria > Pseudomonadota > Gammaproteobacteria > Burkholderiales > Casimicrobiaceae > VBCG01. The sequence continues at coordinate 244,836 of CAVQGR010000003.1, read as the reverse complement.
AGCCGAAATCCTCGCGCGATCGAAGCCGGGAGACGTTCCTGGTCGGCAAGGGATATCGGGGCTGAATGGTCGGTTTCCGGGGTCGAAATGGCCGTTTGGACGACATGAACACTTTTTTTTGGGTTATTTCGGTGAATCCTGCACGATTTTTGCTGTCGAACCTCATCGTACGCCGGCTTCGCGGCTAAAATTGACCTACCGGTCCGTTCGACCGGCCCCGGCATCGATCCGACCTGTCACATTGCGGGCAGGTGCGGTGCCCGCAAGGAGTTTGGTTTGAACAATATGCTCAAGAATGTCGGCATCTGGCTCGTGATCGGGCTGGTCGTGCTCACGGTCGTCAAGCAGTTCGACTCGCGCCAGCCCGGCCGCGATTCCGTCCCCTATTCGGAATTCATGGAATCGGCCAAGAACGGCCGCGTCACCTCGGCGACGGTCGAAGGCCGGACGATCAAGTGGGCGAACAACGACAACAAGCGCTTCACCACCTACAGTCCCGGCGACATCTGGATGGTCGGCGACCTGGTCAAGTACGGCGTCAAGGTCGAGGCCAAGCCCGACGAGGAGCAGAGCTTCCTCGCGCAGATCTTCATTTCCTGGTTCCCGATGCTGCTGCTGATCGGCGTCTGGATCTTCTTCATGCGTCAGATGCAGGGTGGCGGCCGCGGCGGCGCGTTCTCGTTCGGCAAGAGCAAGGCGCGGATGCTCGACGAGGCCAACAACACCATCACCTTCGCCGACGTCGCCGGATGCGACGAGGCCAAGGAGGAGGTCGCCGAACTGGTCGAATTCCTGCGCGACCCGTCCAAGTTCCAGAAGCTGGGCGGGCGTATCCCGCGCGGCGTGCTGATGGTCGGCTCGCCGGGTACCGGCAAGACGCTACTGGCCAAGGCCATCGCCGGCGAGGCCAAGGTGCCATTCTTCTCGATCTCCGGCTCCGACTTCGTCGAGATGTTCGTCGGCGTCGGCGCCGCGCGCGTGCGCGACATGTTCGAGCAGGCCAAGAAGAACGCGCCCTGCATCATCTTCATCGACGAAATCGATGCGGTCGGACGGCAGCGCGGCGCGGGGCTCGGCGGCGGCAACGACGAGCGCGAGCAGACGCTCAACCAGCTGCTGGTGGAAATGGACGGCTTCGAGGGCAACGCCGGGGTCATCGTCATCGCGGCGACCAACCGGCCGGACGTGCTGGACCCGGCGTTGCTGCGTCCGGGCCGCTTCGACCGCCAGGTGGTCGTGCCGTTGCCGGATATCCGCGGCCGCGAGCAGATCCTGCTGGTGCACATGCGCAAGGTGCCGATGTCGCCCGACGTCAAGCCGGACATCATCGCCCGTGGCACGCCCGGCATGTCGGGCGCGGACCTGGCCAACTTGGTCAACGAGGCGGCATTGTTCGCCGCTCGCTCTTCCAAGCGCCTGGTCGACATGTACGACTTCGAACGTGCCAAGGACAAGATCATCATGGGCGCCGAGCGGCGTTCGATCGTGATGCCCGAGGAGGAGCGTCGCAACACCGCCTACCACGAGTCGGGTCATGCGATCGTCGCGGTGCTGCTGCCCAAGACCGATCCGGTTCACAAGGTCACCATCATCCCGCGCGGTCGGGCACTGGGCGTGACCATGCAGTTGCCCGAGGCAGATCGCTACAGCATGGATCGCAACCACATGCTGAACATGATCGCGGTGCTGTTCGGCGGACGCATTGCCGAGGAAATTTTCATGCACCAGATGACTACGGGTGCCTCCAACGACTTCGAGCGTGCGACCGAGATCGCCCGCAACATGGTGACGCGCTACGGGATGTCCGACGAAATGGGCCCGATGGTCTACGGCGAGAACGAGGGCGAGATATTCCTCGGCCGTTCGGTCACGACGCAGAAGAACGTCTCCGAGGCGACCATGCAGAAGGTCGACCAGGAAATCCGCAAGATCATCGACCAGCAGTACGCGGTGGCGCGTCGGTTGCTGGAAGACAATCGCGACAAGGTCGAGGCGATGGCCAAGGCGTTGCTCGAGCTGGAGACCATCGACGCCGACCAGATCGCCGACATCATGGCTGGACTGCCGGTGCGCCCACCCAAGCCGACGCAGGCGCCGTCCGGGCCGTCGTCCGGCGGACCGACATCGACCCCGGACCCGGCGCCGTCGACGAACCCGGCCTGACCGCAGGCGACCCGGCACGCAACGCCACGCCGCGCGGTCCGTCGTAGTGGCGAAGGTGCAACTGATGGCTCCTGTCCGGCACCTGCACTGCGGCAAGCATGCGCTGGACCTGTCGGTGCCGCGTGTGATGGGCATTCTCAACGTCACGCCCGATTCCTTTGTCGACGGCGGCCGCTATGCCGAAACCGTGCAGGCGTTGGCGCGGGCGCGCCAGATGCGCGACGACGGCGCCGACATCATCGATGTGGGCGGTGAGTCCACCCGGCCGGGATCGTTGCCGGTCTCCGAATCCACCGAAATCGCGCGCGTTCTGCCGGTGATCGAGGCACTTGCCGGCGAAGGCGTGCTGGTCAGCATCGACACCATGAAGCCGGGCGTCATGCGCGCTGCGCTCGGCGCCGGCGCGGCGATGGTCAACGACGTCCGCGCGCTGCGCGAACGCGGTGCGATGGACGCGCTGACGGAATCATCGGCAGCGGTCTGCCTGATGCACATGCGGGGCCAACCCCGGACCATGCAGAGCGCTCCTGAGTACACGGATGTCGTCCGGGAGGTGCGCGATTTCCTGGTCGAGCGCGCGCTGACCTGCGAGGCGGCCGGCATCTCCCGTGAGCGCATTGTGGTCGATCCGGGTTTCGGCTTTGGCAAGACCCGGGTGCATAATCTCGACCTGATGCGGGCAATGCCACAACTGGTGGCGATGGGCTATCCGGTGCTGGCGGGCCTGTCGCGCAAGGCGACGATCGGTGAAATCACCGGTCGTGACATCGGCTCCCGCATGGCCGGAAGCGTGGCTGCCGCGCTGGCTGCGGCGGTGCGCGGGGCCGTGATCCTGCGCGTACACGACGTCGCCGAGACCGTCGACGCGTTGCGGGTCTGGCAGGCAATCGAATCAGACAACGTGCGGAGCTGATGATGCAGAGAAACTATTTCGGCACCGATGGTGTTCGCGGCCGTGTGGGCGAAGCGCCGATCACGCCCGACCTGGTCATGAAGCTGGGCTGGGCCGTCGGACGCACGCTGATCGAAGGAGAAGGGCGCACACACGACGAGCGCCCGGGCGTGCTGATCGGCAAGGACACGCGAATCTCCGGTTACATGCTGGAAGCCGCCCTCGAAGCTGGACTGTCCGCGGCCGGTGTCGACGTCTACCTGTGTGGGCCGTTGCCGACGCCGGGCATTGCCTACCTGACGCGGGCGTTGCGCCTGTCGGCAGGCATTGTCATCAGCGCGTCGCACAATCCGTTCGAAGACAACGGCATCAAGTTCTTCTCCGCGCTGGGCGCCAAGCTCCCCGACGCGGTCGAGGCCGGCATCGAACGCGCGATGGAAGCGCCGCTTGCCTGTGTCGCCTCCGCCGACCTCGGCAAGGCAAAGCGCATCGGCGATGCCGCCGGTCGCTATGTTGAATTCTGCAAGAGCACCTTTCCCACCGAACTCGACCTGCGCGGCATGCGCATCGTTGTCGACTGTGCGCACGGCGCCGGTTATCACGTGGCGCCGCCGGTGTTCCATGAACTGGGAGCCGATGTCGTCGCCGTGGGCGCCGAGCCCGATGGCGTCAACATCAACGCCGGCGTCGGCGCCACGCATTCGCAATTCCTCGCCGAGCAGGTGCGCGCACACGGCGCGACCTTGGGCATCGCGCTCGACGGCGACGGCGATCGCCTGATCATGGCTGACGGCGACGGACAGCTCTACGATGGCGACCAGCTGCTCTACATCATCGCGCGCGATTATCAGCGACGCGGTGTGCTCGGCGGCGGCGTTGTCGGCACGCAGATGACCAACCTCGGACTCGAGCAGGCGCTCTCCGGTGAAGGCATTGCATTCGAGCGCTCCAAGGTTGGCGACCGCTATGTGCTCGAACGCCTCCTCGCGCGCGGCTGGCAGCTGGGTGGCGAGAACTCCGGACACCTGATGTGCCTGGACAAGCATTCCACCGGCGACGCGATCATCGCGTCGCTCGCGGTGCTGCGGGCGCTGGTCGAGACGCGACAGACGCTGGCGCAGGCCACGGCGGGATTGACCATGTATCCGCAGCGGCTCATCAACGTGCCCGTGCGCCGGAGCTTCGACTGGCAGGCGAATGCCGCCGTACGCAAGGCGGAGGACGCTGCGGTACGCTCGCTCGCCGATTCCGGCCGGGTGCTGCTGCGGCCCTCCGGCACCGAGCCGGTATTGCGCGTCATGGTCGAGGCGCGCGAGCGCGCCAACGCGGATCGGCATGCGCAGGCACTGGCCGACCTGATCGCCAGGGCGGCGGGAACTCCGTTGTGAGTCTGCGTCGCCGGCAGCTGCTACAGGGTCTGGCTGCGCTGGCTGCGAGCGGCTGGCTTCCGCCGACCGCGGCGCAGGGCACGACCGCTGCGCTGACCGCGACCCGCTTCGCGTCGCTGTCCACGGCCGTTACCGGATATGCGTACGCCGATCCGGCAGTTGCCCGCGCGCTGCTGCAGGCCCTGGGCGCGGCGGTCGGCATGCCCACGCTGTCGCGGTTGGCCAGTATTGCGACAACGACGCCGGCGGCGGAACTGGGCAACGCGCTTGAAGGCGCGGGACTGACGAAATCAGCAGCGGTCGTGGTGACCGCGCTTTACTCCGGCGTCGTACAGACGCCGAAAGGTCCGGTGGTCATCACCTACGACCAGGCGCTTGCCTGGCAGGCGGTGCCCTGGACCAAACCCAACGCGGTCTGCGGTGGCATGACCGACTACTGGTCGACGGACCCGACCAAGACATGACCATCCTCAGCGCAGATGTGGTGATCGTCGGTTCGGGCATCGCCGGTGCGATGACCGGCTACCGGTTGGCCCAGGCAGGCTTCAAGGTCCTGATCCTTGAGGCGGGACCGCGCGTCGATCGCGCGAAGGCGGTCGTGCAGTTTCGCAACTCGCCGTCCAAGGGCCCCAATTCACCCTATCCGTCGCATCCGAAAATTCCACAGCCGGATCTCGACGACATCGGCGCCTATTACGTGCAGGCGGGACCGGTGTCGTTTCGTGGGCTGCAGGCGCGGGTGGTCGGTGGCACCACCTGGCATTGGGGTGGGCTGACGTTGCGCTACCGGCCGAACGATTTCCAGCTGAAGTCGAAATTCGGCGTCGGCGTCGACTGGCCGTTTTCCTACGACGACCTCGAGCCGTGGTACGCGGAGGCCGAGAGCGAGATCGGCGTATGCGGCCCGAACGACTATGACTGGGGCTCGCCGCGCTCGTCGCCCTATCCGATGCCACCCATTGCGCCGACCTATCTCGACGGGATCATCGGCGCCGCCTGCGGCAAGGTCGGGTTGACCATGGCGCGCTTTCCGCATGGACGCAATTCCGTCGGCCGCGACGGGCGCCCGCCATGCTGCGGCAACGCATCCTGCGTGCCGATCTGTCCGATCGGCGCCAAGTACGACGCGTCGGTGCATGTGACCAAGGCGGAAGGTGCCGGGGCGCGCATCGAGCCACTCGCCGTCGCGCACGAGATCGTCGTCGGCGCCGACCGCAAGGTGACCGCGATCAAGTTCATGCGTCCGGACGGCAGCGTGCATGAGGCGCGCGGAAAGATCTTCGTCGTTGCCGCGCACGCCATCGAGACGGCCAAGCTGCTGCTGATGTCGCGCGTTCCCGGCAGCAGTCTCACCGTGGCCAACAGCAGCGACCAGGTCGGTCGCAATCTGATGACCCAGCTCGATGCGGGCATGCTCGGCCTGACCCGGGAAAAAATCTACCCGTATCGCGGGCCGGTCGAGACCAGCGGCATCCGTGAATTACGCGACGGCGATTTTCGCGGTCTGCACGGCGCATCGGGTACGTCGCCATCGAATGAGGGCTGGGTTCGCGCGACCGGTCCGTTCAAGCTCGCGGAACGATTCGCGGCCGCCGGACTGCGCGGCAAAGCGCTCGGCGCCGCGATCAGCGACCACATGGCGCGCGAACTGGCGATCGGGCCGTCGGTCGAGGTCCTGCCCGATCCGGACAACCGCATCACGCTGGCGCACGACAGGCTCGATCCGCTCGGGCTGCCGCGGCCGCGCATCGCCTTCAAGTGGGGCCGCTACGAACAGGAAGGCATGAAGGTGGCGATGGAGTATGTCCTGGGGCTCATGAATGCGCTGGGCGCGACCGACACGCAAAGCCTGGGACCGGTCACCGACAGTGCGGTCATGGGCGGCACCTGCCGGATGGGTTCGGATCCGAAGACCTCGGTCGTCGATCAAAACCTTCGCACGCACGATCACCCGAATCTCTACCTGGTCGGCGCGGCTACGTTTCCGTCGATCACCGCGTCGCCACCCACATTGACCATCGCTGCGACGGCGTTGCGCGTCGCGCTGGCCATTCGCACCGATCTGCGCCCGACCTAGTCACCCACGCTCCCGCGGCGGTCGCGTTGCCTACCGACAACCTGTCCGGACAGGAACTTCCGGCCGTCCGGCGGCACGCTGCAGGCGCGCCGTGGCGGCAAAGTCGCCGCGTATAATCGGCCGATGGTCGCCGTGACGCACGCTGCGCCGCAGGCCGCCGGGCCATGGGCGGTCGCCGCGTGGCTCGATTCCCTCCAGCCTACGTATTCCAGCGACGAACGCGCCGCGTTCGCGGCGGCATTCGCCTATGCGCGGACCCGTTGCGGCGATGCCGCCATGGCCGACGGAGAGTCCGCGCTTGGCCGCGCGCTCGGCACCGCGACCATCCTGGCGGGACTGAACTTCGACCCCGATTCGGTGTGCGCGGCGCTGCTCTTCGGCTTGCCGGCGGCGGAGAAGTTCGACGGTGCGGAGGTGGCCGCCCAATTCGGTCCCGACGTCGCGGCGCTGATCGCCGGGGTCGCGCGCATGGGCAACATCCGTGCGGTCACGCACACCGGCAACGCGGAGGAGCGCGCGACGCAGGCGGAGAACCTGCGCAAGATGCTGCTGGCCATGGTCGAGGACATCCGCGTCGTTCTGATCAAGCTCGCCGAGCGCACGCAGGCGCTGCGTTCGCTGATGACCGGCGATGCCGCGCTGCGGACGAGCACGGCGCGCGAGGTGCTCGACCTGTTCGCGCCGCTCGCCAACCGGCTGGGCATCTGGCAGCTCAAGTGGGAACTCGAGGACCTGTCGTTGCGCGCACTCGAGCCTGCCACCTACAAGCGCATCGCTTCGCTGCTCGACGAGCGCCGACGGGACCGCGAACGCTATATCGAGGACGTCATCGCGGCGCTGAAGGACGAACTCGGCGAGGCAGGCATCGCCGCCGACGTCACCGGGCGGCCCAAGCATATCTACAGCATCTACACCAAGATGCGCCGCAAGGACACCGGCATCGACACGCTGTATGACATCCGGGCGGTGCGCATCCTGGTCGACACGGTGCGGGATTGCTACTCCGCGCTGGGACTCGTTCATCATCGCTGGACGCCGCTGCCGGGTGAATTCGACGACTACATCGCCAAGCCAAAGTCCAACGACTACCGTTCGCTGCATACCGCGGTCATCGGTCCGGAAGGCAAGCCGCTGGAGGTGCAGATCCGCACGCGTGAAATGCACCAGCACTCCGAGTACGGCGTAGCGGCGCACTGGCGCTACAAGGAGAGTGGCAAGTCTGGCGCTCGCCACGATCCGGGGTTCAACGAAAAGATCGCGTGGCTGCGCCAGGTGCTCGACTGGAAGGATGCCGTCACCGATTCCGGCGAGCTGCTGTCCGCGTTCAAGGAAAGCCTGTTCACCGATTCGATTTTCGTGCTGACGCCGCAAGGCAAGGTGGTGGACCTGGTCAAGGACGCGACGCCGGTCGACTTTGCCTACGCCGTGCACACCAATCTCGGCCATCGCTGCCGCGGCGCCAGGGTCGACGGGTTGATGGTACCGCTCAACCACAGGCTGACCAATGGCCAGCAGGTCGAGGTCATCGCCGCCAAGCAGGGCGGACCCTCGCGCGACTGGCTCAATCCGGAACTGGGCTATGTACGGGGCAATCGTGCCCGCACCAAGGTGCGCCAGTGGTTTCGCGCGCAGCAGATCGACGAGACGATCGCGCAGGGTCGCACGCTGGTCGAACGCGAACTCGCCCGCCTCGGCCAGACGGCGCTGAAACTCGATGCAGTCGCGGCCAAGGCGGGCTTTGCCAAGACCGACGAATTTTTCGCGGCCTTCGCGCGCGACGACATCAACACCAAGCAGGTGCAGACCGCCATCCAGGCGGTGGCGCAGCCAGGCGCCGCGACCGCCGCGCCGGAGGCCGAAGTGCAGACACGGCGCAGCCGCGCCGACGCCGCCGGCGGCGGCATCCTGGTGGTGGGCGTCGACCGCCTGCTGACCGGACTGGCGCGCTGCTGCAAGCCGGCGCCACCCGATGCGATCGTGGGCTTCATCACCCGCGGCAAGGGCGTGACCATTCATCGCGCGTCCTGCGGCAATGCCGCGCGAATGCGCGTCGCACAGCCCGAGCGGCTGATCGCCGCCGACTGGGGCGCCGCGCGCGATCAGGTGTTCCCGGTGGACGTCGTCGTCGAGGCGATGGACCGGCAGGGATTGCTGCGCGACATCTCCGAGGTATTTTCCAAGGAGAAGATCAACGTCACCTCCGCCAACACGCTGACCCGCAACCTGCACACGCGAATGGCCTTTACGCTCGAGGTTCCCAGCCTCGACGGACTGCGCCGGGCGATGGCGCAGGTGCGCGAGGTAAAGGGCGTGCTGGCCGCGGGACGCCGTCAGGCGCAACCCGCGAAAACGCGCCGATCTTCCTAACGCGCGAGCGGCGCGCGCTGCAGCGTGCCGATCAGGTCGCCGACGGCGGGCGCGGCGGTTCGTGGATCAAGCGACGGGTGGCGTTTCAGTACCCAGGCCTCGAAGGTCGCGTGCTGGTGGTAGCCGGCCTGCGGATTCATGTCCCACAGCGCGTCGAAGTGGTCGGTCAGGCGCAGTCGACCGGGGTCGACCTCGAGCGCGCCGCCGAGCGCCTGCAGCACCGCCTGCGTGGTCTGCGGATCAAGCGTCCAGCGTGCGGATGCTTCCGTCCGGATTGCTTCGGCGGAAAGGATGGGACGTGCATCGAGTTCCCTGCGCAAGGCGCTCTTGCGCCCTCGCGCCAGAGCGAATACAACGGCGATCGCCATCGCGATGATGAAGACGATCGTGCCGAGGGAAAATTCCATTCGAAGACCTGCGAGGATGCGGCTGTTCAGACTCGCGGATGCCTGAGTCAGGGCGCGGGCGTGGTCGCTGGCGCCAACAAGGGCGAAGAATGCGCCTGCTTTCTGAGGTTGTCGATCTACGGTGCGGCAGCTGCGCAGCGTGTTCTCGGAGCATCGGTCAGATTCGAAGCGCCCTGCCGCCGTAGCCGGTGAGTTCCAGGTAGCCGCGGCCGATCGCCCGGTCGCCGGCCAGTGCGCGCACCGCGCCTTCCCAGTAGATCGCGCCGACGCTCGAGCGTGAATCGAGTTCCTGATCGTCCTGCACCGGTTCGATCGCGACATCGAAGTCGCCGGCTTGTACGCGAAAGGCAACCGGATACTCGATGCCGGTGCGCGGCGACCGCCATTGCCGCAGCGCGGTGAAGCGAATCTCGTCGGGCGAAAAATTGCGCGCCGTGCCGTCGCGTTCGCGCAAGGTGCCGCCGGCCCAGCGCACGCCGCCGTCCTTGTCGCGAATGCGAAAGGCCATGAACGCCCGCCCGTCGTCGAGATTGACGCCGGTCCAGTCCCAGCCGATTGCGTCGGGCCCAAGATACTCGCTCGACCATTCGTGGTCGAGCCAGGCGCTGCCACGCACCGCGTATTCGCGGCGAGCAATCGTGAGCGCTCCCGTCACCGCGAGATGCGGGCGGCTGTAGTAGTGGCTTGCCTGCGCCGGGCGCGGCCCCTTGCGGCTGAAGCCCTGCGATCCCTGGGGCAGGATCGGCTGTGTCGCGGCGAAGGTCAGATCAAACGCGAATTCGCGCGCATCGATGCGGGCGCGGTAGCGTTCATCGGCCAGGCGCAATGACCAGTCGCCGATGTGCACGTCGGTCGTCGTCTCGGCCGCCCCGGCGAGGCCGAATCCTGCGCGGGCGACGCGCTGGTCGTGGCGCAGGCGGCCGAAGCCGGGGTCGGAGATCGCCGCGTGAGCAAACAATAGTTGCGAAGGCGCGAAACGGCTGGCCCCGCTTTCGGCCACGCCCGGCCGACTGCGGAAAAAGGTGACCTGGATGCCGGCGCCGGGCAGGCCGACGCCTTCCACCCAGCCGGTGATGTACCACCACTCGGTACGATAGTCCGCATGGCTGCCGTGATCGCGCGGGAACTGCAGCGGACGGCCCGGAATGACGGTCTGGTAATCGACGCCGGCGCGCTCCTCCGCCGCCACCTCCGGTGCCAGCGCAAGCGCCAGGGGAAAGACGAAGAATTCGCGCCGCTTCACCAATCGTCCTTCACCGCGCGTACAACGTCCGTACCCATGGCGCTGCGCGCGCTTGCCACCGCCGTTGCCGTCGCCAGCGCCAGCAGAACGGCGGTGAGTACGGCGAGACCCAACCAGGGCATCGACAGATTCATGCCCCAATGAAACGACTGCCGGTTGACCACGTGAATCAGGATGAGACTCATCGCCCAGCCGAGAACCATGCCCACGACGAGGCCGACCCCGGTTACCGCGAGACCTTCGGTCGCCAGCATTGCGCCGATCTGCCGCCGGGTCATGCCCAGGTGCCGCAACATGCCGAATTCGCGCCGGCGGGCAAGGACCAGCGCGCCGAACGACGACGACAGGCCGACCAGGCCGATGATCACCGCGGCGGCTTCGAGCGCGTAGGTGACGGCGAAGGTGCGGTCGAAGACGGCGATGGACAGGCGACGGATTTCGCCGGGAGTGGCCAGCGTCAGTTGTCCCGCCTCCGGCAGGTTTTCCTCCAGCGCTGCGCGGAATGCGGCGACGTCGATGTCCGGCGCCAGCCAGAATGCGGCATCGCTGGCGTCGGTGTCGCCGGTGAGGCGCGAGTAGACTGAGCGCTCGATCACCATTGCGCCCTGCTGGCGCGCATAGTCGCGCCAGACCCCGGCGACGACGAATCGCCGCGATTCGCCGGCCAGTGGAATGTCCATGATCGAGCCGACCATATGGCCGTACAGGTCGACGATCGCTTCGCTGATCCAGACTGGTGGCGGGTCTCCGGGTCGCGCCGTCTGCGTATCGCCGACCAGCGGCAGAACCCGCGCAGGATCGTCGTCGGGCAGATCGCGCGCGAGCAGCGCCACCCGCGCCATCGCGGGTGCGAGCGCCACGCTCTGGACGCGCAGGAAGTCGACGCGGGCAACGCCGGGAATTGCGGCCAGACGTCGCTGGTCTTTCGGAGATAGGAAGGCGCTGTCGCCGGCCGCGCCGGCGCGTACGTAGACGTCGGCCGGAAGGATGCGCGTCAGCCAGTCGTCGAGCGACTGCCGGAACGAACCGACCATGATCGCCATCGAGACCATCAGCGAAACGCTGGCAACGATGGTCGCGAGGCTGACGCTGACCTGCCCCGGATTCGCGCGTAATTGAGCAAGCGCCAGGTCCGAAGGCAGGCGACCGATCGGCGGGATGCGGGCGAGGAGCAATGCAGCGATGCGCGGCAACAGCAGCAGCGTACCGAAGAGCAGCAGCGCGATCGCCGCGTAACCCGGCAGCGGCAACGCCATGATCGGCGGTGCGAAGGCAATGCATGCTCCGGCGACAAGCATGAGGAGTCCCGGCCAGGCCGCGCGCAGTGGCGTGCGGCTGCGATCCTCGCCCGTCGACCTGAGCGCCACCGCCGGTTGCGCACGGGCCGCTTCGCGCGCCGGCAGCAGGCTGCCGAGCATCGCGGCGGCCATGCCGAGCAGCGCGAACATCATTGCGGCGAGCGGGTCGACGACCACCTCCGGCGCCGCGCCCTTGAAGAATCCGGCGCCGAGGTCGGCCCCGAAAACAGCCAGCGCGATCCGGCCGAGCGCATATCCGCCGAGCAGGCCCAGCAGCGCGCCGGCAGCGCCGATGGCAGCGCCTTCGGCGAGCAGCAGGCGCAGCAGTTGCGCGCGGGTGAGCCCGAGCGTGCGCAGCAGTGCGAATTGCGCACGCCGTCGCGACACTGCCAGCGCCTGCGTCGAAAAGACCAGCAGGCCGCCGGTGAACAGTGCGACCAGCGCCAGCACGTTCAGGTTCACGCGATAGGCGCGCGACATTCGCGTGGTGATCGAGGCATTGGCCTGCGGCGTGGCGATGGTGACGCCCGCGGGCAAGGCGCTGGCCAGCCGGTGTGCGAACATCTGCGGATCGACGCCGGGACGCAGTCGCAGGTCGATGCGCGAGAGCAAACCGACTCGGGAGAATGCGTGCTGCGCCGCGGCGATATCCATCAGTCCATAGCGTTCGCCGGCCGCGGCCTGCGCCTGACCGGCAACGACCAGCCGAAGCAGTTCAAGGCCAGTTTGCACGCTGAGCGTGCCGCCTGAGACCACTTCCAGCGCGATGGCTGCAGCGGGACTCAGGAACACCGTGTCCGGGCGGAGCAGGTCGAGTGGGTCCTCCGCGTTGCCCACAAGCGCCGGCGTCACGGCGGACGCGCGGAACGCGTCGACACCGTAAATGCGCAGCGCCTGGCTGCGCCCGGCCAGGCGGGCGTCGACTTCGACCACCGGACTGGCGACGGCTACGTCGGGGTCGCGCGCGAGTTCCACGAAGATTCGCTCGTCGAATCCGCCGCGTGGCCCGCGTACTTCCAGGTCGGCATTTCCGGAGAGTGTGCGCAGATTTCCGGCAAATTCACTGATCGCCGTCTGGTTGACCAGCGCCACCGCAAAGCCCAGCGCCACGCCCAGCGCGATCGCGAGCACGCTCATCGACAGCCGGCCGCGTTCCCGGGCGAAGGCGCCGCCGAGAGTAGCGCGGGCGATCACGCCTGAAAGTCCCCCCGATTGGCGCTACGCGCCGCTTCCACCAAGGCGCTCATGAATCCGCCAAGCGTGGCGCCGGGCCGAGTCCGGCGGCGGTCAGCGCGAGGACGCGATCGGCGCGGGCGGCGACGGCGCGCGAGTGGGTGACGATTACGCCCGCGGCACCGTTGGCGATCATCTGGTCGTAGAGCAGGTCGATGACGCCCGCGGCGGTGACCGGGTCGAGGTTGCCGGTCGGTTCGTCGGCGAGCACCACGGTCGGCTGGTGCACAAGGGCGCGGGCGATCGCCACCCGCTGCAACTCGCCGCCGGAAAGCTCACCGGGCGGACTTGTCGCGCGGTCGGCCAGATGTACGGCGGCCAGCATCTGCGCGACGCGCTGCTGCGCGGCGCGATCCCGCCGGCCGAGCAGCGCCAGCGGCAGCGCGACGTTCTGCTCGACCGTCAGGTAGGGCAGGATGTGAAAGGCCTGGAAAACAAAGCCGATCTTCTCGCGCCGCAATCCAGTCAGCGCATCGTCTTCGAGCGAGGCCAACGCGACGCCGGCCACCTCCACGGTTCCGGTATCCGGCTGGTCGAGTCCGGCGATCAGATTGAGCAGCGTCGACTTGCCCACGCCGGACTCGCCGATGATCGCCACCCGCTCGTCTTCGCGCACGACCAGGTTCACCCCGGCGAGCACTTCGCGAACGCGCGGACCGGGAAAGTGCCTTCCGACGTCGCGCAGATGAATCACGACGGTGGGTACGGGCTTGCCGTCAACCGGCGGCGCGCACGATCGCCGAGATGGCGCTGATGTAATCGGCGTCGAGTTTTTCCGGCGTGTCCGCCTCGATACCCAGGTCCTTGACCAGGCCGTCGTTGAGGCCGTAGATCCACCCGTGCAGCGACACGGGCTGGCCGCGTTTCCAGGCGTCGCGGACGACCGTCGTGCGGGCGACGTGCCGGACCTGCTCTACCACGTTGAGTTCGCACAGCCGGTCGACCACTGTCGCCTCGTCGGGCAGCGATCTCAGGAATGCGATGTGCCTGTCGGCGACGTCCTGGATGTGGCGCAGCCAGTTGTCGATCAGCCCGAGCGGCTTGCCCTGCCAGGCGGCACGCACGCCGCCGCAGCCGTAATGCCCGACGACGATGATGTGCTCGACGCGCAGCACATCGATGGCGAACTGGATCACCGACAGGCAATTCAGATCCGTGTGCACGACCACGTTGGCGACGTTGCGGTGGACGAAGAGCTCGCCGGGCAGGAGGTTGACGACGTCGTTGGCGGGCACCCGGCTGTCCGAGCAGCCGATCCACAGGTAACGCGGATTCTGCTGCGCGGCGAGGGTCGGAAAGAAGTCGGGCCTCGCGTCGCGGACCGACTCCGACCAGGCGCGGTTCCTCTCTATCAGGTGGCTAAGCGAGGGCATTGGAAATTTCGACGGATGGCGAAACGACAGATGATACCGGGACTGGGAACGCATTGTTGGCCCGGAGGCGTCCGGCGTACACTGCGGGCGCAGGATGCTGCGGAGGGACCATGAGGCTTGACGACGCAATTCGCCAACGTGGCTTTCGCCGCTGGTACGAGCTGCAACTCTACGAGAGCCATGCCTATCTGGTGACCGGCTTCCTGGCGCTGATCATGATGGCGATCGCGCTGGAGGTTGTCGATTTCCGCCAGTCGGCGGCCGGATACCTGTCGCTGCTGGTGGTCGGCGGCGTCGGCGGCGCAATTTGCCTCTACGCCTGGCGGCAATTCACGGCGCTGCTGGGGCGCGCCGAGTACATGGCCGAACAGGCGACCTGTGCTGCCTGCGGCGCCTATGCGAAATTCAGGGTGACCGCTTCCGAAGACACGCCGGAAACCGTCGCGGGCTGCACGTTGCACGTGCGCTGCAAGGCGTGCAACCACGCCTGGCGCATTGCCTGACGCCGGCGTCAGGGCTTGATATGGCCGTCGGCCTGGGTCTGCGCCAGCGCGATCACTCCCGCCGGTACCACCTTGGCGAACGAGGGCAATGACTTCGGCGAAATCCTCTTTTCGTCGAGCGCGGGGTCGTCATGAGTCAATGGCACAGGGCACCTTCCCAGGCAGAAATTGGTAGTCCTAACGCACCAGTGATGCGATCCAGCCCAATGCGCCGCTGGTGAGGATTACCGTGATGATGCCGACTCTGTAGCGGAAGAGCGCGACGGCCGCGGCGATGCCCAGCGTGGCGGCGAACAGGTCGAGACCGCCGGCCAATGACCCCGCCTTCCACCCGTTTGGCCACAGCACGTGGCCGCCGAGGAAGGCGCCGAGGTTGACGATCACGCCGACCACCGCTGCGGTGATGCCCGTCAGCGGCGCGGTGAAGCGCAGCTGGCCGTGCGTGGTCTCGATGAACGGCGCGCCGGCGAGGATGAACAGGAACGACGGCAGGAAGGTGAAGAAGGTGACGATGACCGCGGCCACGGCACCCGCCAGCGCGAGTAGATCCGGACCGAACACCTGCTGCGTCCAGCCGCCGACGAAGGCGACGAAGGTGACGAACATGATCAGCGGCCCAGGCGTGGTTTCGCCCAGCGCGAGGCCGTCGATCATCTGCGTGGGCGTGAGCCAGCCATAGGTCTCGACCCCGCCCTGTACGACGTAGGGCAGTACCGCATAGGCACCGCCGATGGTCAGCAGCGCGGCCTTGGTGAAGAACCAGCCCATCAGCACCAGCGTGCCGTTCGCACCCTGCCAGAACACCAGCACGCCCAGCGCCGCGGCCCACAACGCGACGAAGGCCGCGATCATTGCCGCGAAGCGTCGCGGACGAAACGCCGCATGTGGCGGTGGCGGCGTGTCGTCGTCGATCACCGCCGCGCCATGGGCGCCGGCCGAGGCCGCATGGCCCTGGCCCGGCGCGAAGGCGGCGGGGGCGAGACGTCCGCCGACGACGCCAAGCAGTCCGGCGGCGAGGACGATGGCCGGGAACGGCGCGGAGAAAGCGAAGATGGCGACGAAGGCCGCGGCGGCGATCGCCCACAGCAGCGGATGCTTCAACGCCCGGCTGCCGATGCGCCAGGCCGCGTGCACGATGATGGCCACCACCGCAGGCTTGATGCCGGCGAGCACCCCGGCGACCAGCGGCAAGTCGCCATGCGCCATGTACAGCCACGACAGGGCGATCAACAGGACCAGCGACGGCAGCACGAACAAGCCGCCGGCGACGATTCCGCCCCAGGTCCGGTGCAGCAGCCAGCCGATGTAGGTGGCAAGCTGCTGCGCTTCCGGTCCTGGCAGCACCATGCAGTAATTCAACGCATGCAGGAAGCGCCGCTCGGAAATCCAGCGCCGCTCCTCGACCAATTCGCGATGCATGATGGCGATCTGGCCTGCCGGGCCACCGAAGCTGATGCAGCCCAGGCGCAGCCAGTAGCGGAAGGCCTCGGCGCGGGTTGGTGGTGGCGGCGCGGCTTTCGCCGCCGCGCTACTCGCGTCGTTGGCCGGCGTCGCGGCCCGGGTCGGAATCGCGTCGCTCATGCCATGGCCGCGCGCAATGCGGTCGGATTCCAGCCGTGCGTTTCGCCGCGGACGTCACGGCACCAGGCGTAGAGCGCGTCGTAGACCAATAGACCGTGGCGCAGCATCGCCTGGTCGTCGGCGATCAGCGCCGAGAACCCGAGCGACATGGCGAGCAGGCCCGGCGCCTGCGGCGCGAGATCGAGTGCGCCGGTGTCGGCGCCGCGCACGATGGTCGCGAGGTCGGCCAGTGCCGCGTCGGTCAGCCCGTGCAGCCGGATGAAGGCGTCGAAACTGCATTGATCGCCGACGTGCGAGTAGTCGACGTCGGGGATGTCGATACGGCGTCGCGCCGGTTTCCGCCGCGAAGGCGCGGACTTCGGCGTTCGACACGTAGTGGAACTCGGCGGAGGGATCGATGAAGCGCCGGATCAGCCAGGGGCAGGCGATGCGGTCGATCTTCGGCCGCGCGCGGGTGACCCAATGCGTCGGCGCGACGAAGGGCGTCGTGTTGCGGCCTTCAGTGCACCAGCGTTCAAAACCGCCTTCCAGGATACAGGCGGCGAATCCCGCGCCGCGAAGCGCGGCGGCCGCATTGCGCGAAACCTCGTGCCCATGCACGCAGTAGACGACGACGGAGCGCCAGGCGTCGGGATCGCGCGACCACTGGTCGATGTCCTCGGGCACGCGGCGCAGCGCGCCGGGGATGACACGTGGATCGCGCTCGAACGCCGCCACGCGCCGGACGTCGATGAGCGTGGGTGGTGGAAACGCGCCAAAACGCGCCTGCAACTCTTCAGTGGTGATGGACGGGTCGGTGTGCATGCGTTCGCCTCCTGTCGCCTCGGGCGACATTGAAGCAGAGCTTGGGCGAACGATTCACCGGTACGGCAGGGCGTCTGCGGGGAGCCCTCAACGCTCGATGCTATCCGTCCGCCCGGCTCAGATCAAGCCTTCCAGCAACTGCACGTCGACCTCGGCCCCCACGTCCACGTTCCCTGTATCCGCAGGAAGGACAATGAAGCAGTTCGCCCGCGACATCGACGACAGGATGCCCGAGCCCTGGTCGCCGGTTGTACGCACCTCCCAGCCGCCGCTTGGCGCAGGCGTCAGCACCCCGCGCTGGAATTCGGTGCGCCCGGGCGCCTTGCGGATCGGTGCGGCAAGCAGCGCCTTGAACATCGGCAGCGGTGTGACGTCGCGCCGTCCCTGCAGCACCAGCAGCGCGTCGCGGACGAATTGATAGAAAGTCACCATGACCGACACCGGATTGCCGGGCAGCCCAAAGAAATGCGCATCGCCGATGCGCCCATAGGCCAGCGGACGTCCGGGCTTCATGGCGATCTTCCAGAACAGCACCTCGCCCAGCTTGTCCATCAGTTGCTTGACGAAGTCGGCCTCGCCCACCGAAACGCCGCCCGAGGTGATGACCACGTCGGCGTTGGCGGCGGCGGTCGCGAAGGCACGCTCCAGCGCCTCCGGCACGTCGGGCACGACGCCCATGTCCAGCGTCTCGCAATTCAGCCGCCGCAACATGCCGTCGAGCGTGTAGCGGTTGCTGTCGTAGATCTCGCCTTGCGCCAACGGCGTGCCGATCGACTTCAGTTCGTCGCCGGTGGAAAAGAACGCGACGCGCAGCCGCCGGTAGACGGTCACCTCGTTGATACCCAGCGAGGCGATCATGCCCAGTTCCGCCGGATGCACCGGCTGGCCGGATTGAAAGACCACCTGTCCGCGGCGCAGATCCTCGCCGGCGAAGCGCCGGTTCTGCCCGGCCTTGGTTACCGCGCCGGGTGCCACGACCACGCCGCCATCGACCTCGGTTGCGCGCTCCTGCATGACGACTGTGTCGGCGCCGCCCGGCATCACGCCGCCGGTGAAAATGCGCACCGCCTGGCTGGCGGCCACCGTGCCGCCGAAGGGTTTGCCGGCGAACGAATCGCCGATGCGCGACAGACGTGTCTCTGCCCCCGCCTTGAGGTCGGCGAAACGCACGGCCCAGCCATCCATCGCCGAGTTGTCGTGGCCCGGCACGTCCACCGGCGACACGATGTCCTGCGCCAGCACCCGGTCGAGCGCCGCGCGCAGGTGCAGGCGTTCGGTGGCGACTACCGGTATCAGGAACTGTCGGATGAGTTCGCGCGCCTTGTCCACCGGCATCGAATTCGGATCGTAGTCATCGGCGCAGGAAAGCTCGCGCAAGGTCTGGGCAGTGTTCATCGGGACTCCGGTCGGAAATGGAAGCGGGATTTAAGTGCGAGCGCCGGGCGCTCGAGCAGGTGCCAGGAGAGGGCGGCCACCGCCAGCGTAGCCGACAGCGACAACGCGAACAGTGCCAACGGCTCGAGGCCGCGCCAATGCTGCAGCAAGGTCTGCTGCAGCGGAAACGAATAGACGTAGACGCCGTAGGAATAATCGCCCGGCCGGTTGAATGCAGCGCATTGCAGTCGCGGATGGTAGGCCGCCACCAGCACGAGGTAGGTCAGCAGCGGCGCAAACAGCGCCCCGCGCGCGAGACCCGCGGGATTCCAGGCAACCAGCGCCAATGCGACGGCGGCGGCGGGAAGCGAAACCGGCAGCGCGTCGCGTGCCACCCAGGCGGCGGAACCAAGCGCAAACAACAGCGCCAGTTCCTGCACCACGCGATTGCTCAGCGCCAAGGGGAACCAGCCGGGTTCGTAGGTGAATACCGCGATGAGCGCCGCGAGCACGCCCAGCCACAGTGCGCGGCGTGCAAGCAGCCCGGCCAGTCCGGCGAACAGCAGCGCAACGTAGAGTCGCAATTCGATCGGCAGCGTCCACAGCGAGCCGTTGACGTCGTGGGGAATCGGATTGTTGGCGAATGCGCCCGGTAGCCGATAGACCATCTCCCAGCCCAATGCCACGCGCCATGCGTAATCGAAGGTCTGCGGATGGGACAGGAACGCGCTCCACGGCAAGGCACTCGATGCTCCGGCCAGCAGGATCGTCAACAGCGTCGCGGCAACGAGCGCCGGGTAGATGCGCAATACCCGTGCGGCGACGAACGCGCGCGCGTCGTCGCGGGCGAGCCAACTCTGCGTGACCAGGAAGCCGGAGACCACGAAAAAACACTTGACGCCGACGACACCGAAATTGAGCTCCGGCGCCAGCTTCCACAGCGGTTCCGCGGTCCAGCGGTCGGTCAGCGCATAGCTGTGGAACAGCACGACGCTGGTTGCCGCGAGCAGCCGGATGATCTGGAAATTGTTGGCGCGGCCAACGGCCAGCGTCGACAGGCGCGGCGTCATTGCGTCCAGCCGGGTGGACGCGTCGCCGAAGAGCGCCCTGAATTCACGACTGGGGCGGCAACGTCGCGGCCGCCAGTTCGTCCGCCGTATTGATGTTGCGAAAGGCGTCGGCTTCGTCATCGAAGGCGACCTCGCAGACCGTCAGTGTCGCGTACCACGCATCGATCTTCCGCCCACCGCTTTCCAGAAAGATGGCGAGATGCGGCAGCACCGCGCGACGTACCAGCGCGAACACCGGATGCGGCTGATCGAAGGTGCGCGCCACGGCCAGTTGCGCGCCGGCGTCGTCCATGCCGCGAGCCAGACGCGCCGCCAGATCGAGCGGCAGAAACGGCGAATCGCAGGGCGCGGTGAGCACGCAGTCGCTGGTCGCCGCGGTCATGCCGGCGTGCAGTCCGGCCAGCGGTCCGGCGAAACCGCCGACGGCGTCGGGGACGACCGGATGGCCGAACGCGGCGTAGCGATCGAGATTCTGGTTGGCGTTGATCAACAGCGCGCCGACCTGCGGCGCCAGCCGGGCCAGCACCTGCGCGACCATGGGCTTTCCGGCAAGCGGCACCAGTCCCTTGTCGACGCCACCCATACGCCGGCCCATGCCGCCGGCGAGAACGATGCCGGTGATGTCGTCGCGGCCGATGCTCATGGGGCTTCGACGAGCGGCGGCAGCCAGGGCACGTGCTCCTCGTAGAACGCGTGGCCGGACGGCGCCCGGTCCACAGGCTCGTCGAAGGCGGCGAGGACGACATGCGTCTCGCCTGGCCAACGCGAGGACTCGAAGAAAAGCTTGGTACCGCAGCGCCGGCAGAAGCGGCGAAAGGTCTGCGGCGAGGATTCGTGCTCGGCGAGGTTCTCGGCGCCGGCCGTCACCTGCACCTGCTGCGACGGGAATCCGGCCCAGGTTACGAAGGCAGCGCCGTGCGCGCGGCGGCAACTCTCGCAGTGGCAATGCGCGACGAAGCGCGACGGAAAGCTCGCGACGAAGCGCACGGCGCTGCAATGGCAACGGCCGTGGGCGGCGCTGCTCGCGCGTTGTTGCGGACCGGCGCCGCTCACGCTTCCCTCGCGTTTATGGCCGTTGCTGCAACATTGCGCCCGACGGGGCGGGGATTCGCCGTCCGGGGCAGCAGGGCGCGGCTCATGGGCCCAGAAAGCGCTGCGCGCCGGTGAACAGCAGATAGCGCTTGTTGGTGGCGCGGCCAATCATGGTCATGCCCACCTTCTCGGCAATTTCGTGGCCCATCTGCGTCAGCCCGGAGCGCGAGACCAGGAACGGGATTTCCATCTGCGCGGCCTTGATCACCATTTCGGAGGTGAGTCGGCCGGTGGTGTAGAAGATCTTGTCGGCGCCATCGAGGCGATCGAGCCACATGCGCCCGGCGATCGCGTCCACGGCGTTGTGGCGGCCGACGTCCTCGACGAACATCAGGATCTCCGCGCGTCCGGGTTCGTTGGTGGCGAGCGCGCAACCGTGCACGGCGCCGGCCTGTTTGTAGATGGTCTCGTGCAGCCGGACCCGGTCGAGCAGATCGTAGAGCGTCGCCTGCGTCAGCGTGGCGCCATCGGGCAGGCGCACGCGGTCGATCTCGTCCATCAGGTCGCCGAACATCGTGCCCTGTCCGCAGCCGGTGGTCTTGGTGCGCTTGGTGGTCCTGGCCTCGAGGTCGGCGAGGCCGTTGCGGGTGCGGATGGCGCAGGCGTTGATGTCCCAGTCGACCTGGACGGACATGATGTCGTCGATGGATTCGACCAGGCGCTGGTTGCGCAAATAGCCGATTGCCAGCGCCTCGGGCGCCGCGCCGAGCGTCATCAGCGTCAGGATCTCGGCCTTGTCGACATAGATGGTCAGCGGATGTTCGCCGGCGACCGGCACGTCGCGCGGCGCGCCGGTTTCGTCGACCGAGGTGACCGTGAACGTCGACGGTCGCGCGGAGTCGGACAGCAATGGACGATGCTGGACCGCCTGGTGCAGCTTTGCCTGGGCTTCCGGCGCGTTGCCGTCGGACGCCGCGCCACGTGGTCGTCCCGTCATTGCGGTCCCGCGCTAGCCGCCGATGTAGCTCATTTCGACCTTCGGCGCGCGCGCGGTGTTGGCCGTGCGGACCTCCGAATAGCGGTCGTCGCGACGGCGCCAGATGGCCGCCACCGCTTTCGCAAGCGCCTCGTCGTCGTGCCCGCTGCGCAGCAGCGTGCGCAGGTCGAATCCATCGTTGGCGAACAGACAGGTGTAGACGCGGCCTTCGGTCGAAAGGCGCGTGCGCGTACAGGCGCCGCAAAAGGCCTGGGTCACCGAGGCGATGACGCCGATTTCGCCACTGCCGTCGGCGTAGGTCCAGCGCTGGGCAACTTCGCCTGGGTAATTGGCCTGCGCGGCAACGAGTGGCATTTCCTGGCCGATCATGCCTACGATCTCGCGTGCGGACACGACGTCATCCATCCGCCAGCCGTTGGTCGCGCCGACGTCCATGAACTCGATGAAACGCAGGATATGACCGCTGCCCCTGAAGTGTCGGGCCATCGCAACCACGGCATCCTCGTTCATGCCGCGCTTGACCACCATATTGATCTTCACCGGCGCGAGTCCGGCCGCAGCGGCGGCATCGATGCCCTCGAGGACCTTGGCCACCGGAAAGTCGACGTCGTTCATCGCGCGGAACGTGGCGTCGTCGAGCGCGTCCAGGCTGACCGTCACGCGGTCGAGGCCTGCAGCGCGCAATTCCGCTGCCTTGCGCGCGAGCAGGGCGCCGTTGGTGGTCAGCGTCAGTTCGACGTCGGGAATCGTGCGCAGCTGCGCAACCAGACGTTCGAGGTTGCGGCGCAACAGCGGCTCGCCTCCGGTCAGGCGGATCTTGCGCACGCCCAAGCCCGCAAATATGCGCGCGACGCGCGTGATTTCCTCGAAGGTCAACAGGTCGGCATGCGGAAGGAACGGATAGTCGCGACCGAACACATCCTTCGGCATGCAGTAGACGCAGCGAAAGTTGCAGCGGTCGGTGACCGAGATGCGCAGATCATGCATCGATCGCCGCCGCAGGTCGACCACCGGTCCATCCACCGCCGGCGCAAGCGCAGCCGCGCGCACGAACTCGGTGTTCGGGTCGGCGCGAATGTCGTTCAGCGGAATGATGGTTGCCACAGTGTTCCTGCGATCTCGCTCGCGATTTTCAATCGGCTGGCTCACGATTCCCGTCGTGCGACTCGGGAATTCCATAGGGATGAATCCCGATGGGACCGACAATCCCGACAGGACCAGCTATCCCAATGGGAAATGGTAGCAGACGAACCCCTCGTGCAGAGGGAAACCGGCGATTGCCTGGTGTATGATCGGCCGACCATTCGACGTCGCACCGCGCAGGTCAATAACCATGCTGCCACTGTACTTTTCCGTCGACGTGCTGATGGAGCGCGTCCCGCTCGCCAATCGCTGGGTGTCCGAGCGATGGCAGCCCAAGGCCGCGATCCCGATCGCGGCAGGATCCTCGCTGGCGGGCCTGCCTGAGCGCATTGCCGATGGTCCGGCGGGTACGACCTGGCGTTTTCCGGGAATGGCGGTGGAACTGCATCCCACCGAGGCCGAGGGCTACTTTCTGAACCTCACGTCGACGACGCCACTGCTGTTCGTCATGTGGCGCATGGCCGAGGATGGTGCCGAACCTGCGGCGCGTCCGGTGCAACTGACGCTGAGCTACAACCAGGCCGGCCGCTCGATGGACGGCGGTGAGAGTGTCGACGGCGTGCCGTTGCCCGACGCGCTGCGCGACTGGATGGCGCCGTTTGTCGCCGAACACTACAAGCCCGAGCCCAAGCGCAAGGTCAAGCGCAACGATCCGTTCAAGGATGGCGCATTCGTGCGCGGCCGCGACCGTACGGGACGGGACTGATGTCCGATGAGCGCACGCGTGGTCGATGACCCCAAGGCCCCCGAGGGCTTTTCACTCAAGCGCTGGTCGCGCCGCAAGCTGGAGGTTGCGCGTGCAACGCCATCGCCGGCTCCGGCCGCAATCGAGCCTGCGGCTGCGCCGAACCCCGGGGCCATTGCGGTGCCGGCGGCGCCGGTGTCACCAGACACCGCACCCGCCGCTGTCACGCCCGAGGCAACACTGGCCCCGGTCGACACCTTGACCTTCGACTCGGACTTCTCCGTCTATTTCCAGCCGAAAGTCGATGAAGGCATGAAGCGCGCGGCGTTGAAAAAGCTGCTCAGCGATCCCCGCTTCAATGTGATGGACGGACTCGACACCTACATCGACGACTACACCAAGTCCGACCCGCTGCCCGCTGGCCTGCTTGACCGGCTGGCCGGGATCTACCAGACCGTGACCAAGGACGATGTTGCAGACAAGGAAGCAGACCCGGTCGGGGCCGCCGCCGACACGGCCGCCGCGCGGCCGCAGGACGACGTTCCGGGCGAGACGACGACCGCGGCCGAGTCGGAGGGCGAAAGGGACGCGCCCCTTGCCGCCGCAGATGAGCAACCGGATACGCCGGCCGCCCCCGTGTCTGTCGACAGTGTGGCGCCGATTCGCGGCGCCAGCGCAGAGCCGGTCGAGTCGGCCTTGCCGGCCCCCCGAACCGGAAAATCCGCATGAGCATTGCCGACAAGAAACTCTTTCTTTGCAACTGCAACGGCACGATGCCGCTTGATGGTGCCGCAATCGGCAAGGCGCTCGGACTGCCCGCCGCGCCGACGGTGCGCACGATGCTCTGCCAACGCGAATTGGCGGCGTTCGCCGATGGTGCGAGCGGTGACGTGATTGCCGCCTGCACGCAGGAGGCGCGGCTTCTTGGCGATGTCGCGGAAGAGCGTGGGCGCGCGCAGTCGATCCGCTTCGTCAACATTCGGGAAACCGGTGGCTGGTCGGCGGAGGCGAGGGCGGCGACGCCCAAGATTGCCGCCTTGCTGGCAATGGCCGCATTGCCGGACCCGGAGCCGATACCCTCGGTCACTTACCAGTCCGGTGGGCAACTGCTGATCACCGGACCGCTCGACGCCGCGCTCCATTGGGCCGACGTATTGTCCCAGCGTCTGGCGGTGACGGTCGTGGCGACCGGACGTAGCGGCGGCGCCACGCTGCCGGCGGAACGGGCATTTCCGGTCTACACCGGCCGCATGACGCAGTTGACCGGATGGCTCGGCGCCTTCGAGGCCGCGTGGGAACAGCAAAACCCGATCGACCTCGACCTGTGTACGCGCTGCAATGCCTGTGTGCGTGTTTGCCCGGAACAGGCGATCGACGCGAGCCTGCAGGTCGATCTCGATCGCTGCCGCAGCCATCGCGCCTGCGTTGCCGCCTGCGGTGCGGTCGGCGCCATCGACTTCGATCGTCGCGACCGCGTCCGCAACGAGCGCTTCGACCTGGTCCTTGATTTGCACCGGAACGCCTGGTTCCGCCAGCACCAGCCGCCGCAGGGCTACTTCGGTCCGGGCATTGACCCGTTGGCGCAGGCGAAGGCGGTGACCGAGCTGGCCGGACTGACCGGCGAATTCGAAAAGCCGAAATTCTTCAATTTCAAGGCATCGCTGTGTGCGCATAGCCGGTCCCGGAAGACCGGCTGCACGCAATGCATCGACGTCTGCTCGGCCGACGCGATCCGCTCCGACGACGACCGGATCGCCGTCGAGCCGCACCTGTGCGTGGGTTGCGGCGCCTGCACGACCGTATGCCCGTCGGGCGCGTTGACCTATGCCTATCCTTCTGTTCCTGATCTGAGCGCCCGGATCAAGACCCTGCTGGCCACCTATGGCGCGGCGGGCGGCCGCGACCTGTGCTTGCTGTTGCACGCCGAGGATGCCCGGCCGGCGCTGGCGGAGTCTGCCCGTCGCGGCAAGGGCCTGCCGGCGCGCGTACTGCCGCTGGAAATCCACCACATCGCCTCGGTTGGACTCGACCTGTGGCTGGCGTCGCTCGCCTGGGGCGTCAATCAGGTTGGCGTGCTCGTCACCGGCAACGAGGCGCCGCAGTACCGTGAAGCGCTCGCCTTTCAGATGCGTCTGGCCGACACCATCGCCAACGCGCTCGGCTACCAGGGCGAGCATTTCCGCATCGTCGAGGCAGGCTCCCCGGATGCACTATGGAACTGGCCTGCCGCTTTGATCCCGCGCGTCGGCGCCACTTTCGCCGCAACGGCCGAAAAGCGGACAACAGCAGCGTTGGCTCTGGAACATCTGGCAGCGCATGCGCCTGTGCCGCAGACGGTGATCCCGTTGCCGAAGGGCGCGCCCTTCGGCGCGATCGCGGTTGACACCGGGACCTGCACCATGTGCCTGGCCTGCGTGGGCGCCTGCCCCGAAGCCGCGATTCTCGACAGCATCGAAGTGCCGCAGGTTCGCTTCATCGAGAGCAAATGCGTGCAGTGCGGCATCTGCGCGGCGACCTGCCCCGAGCACTCGATCTCACTCATACCGCAACTCGATCTGACTCCGGCGGCGAAAGCACCTCGGTTGCTCAACGAGGCGGAGGTCGTCGCCTGCACGCGCTGCGGCAAGCCACTCGGGACCAGGAAGATGGTGGACCTGATGCAAAGCAAGCTGGCCGGGCATTCGATGTTTTCCGGTCCCGGCGCACTGGCGCGGCTGTCGATGTGCGCCGATTGCCGCGTTGCCGACCTGATGACCAACGGCCCCGGCTACGACATCCTCAAGAAATGAGCGACACGATGGAGACCTCGCCCGTCACGATGCATCCCGCGCTGAATCCCGAGGACGCCGCTCGCGCCGAGTTCTACGCGGTGCTGGCGCGCCTGTATGCCGGGCCGCCGGACGCCGCGTTGTTGGCTTTGCTGGGCGCCGCCGACCTGTGGGACGACGACGGCGCCAACCCACTCGCGCAGGCATGGAACAATCTGGTGCTGGCGAGCCGGGCGATGGACCCGGCGGCAGCCGAGGAGGAATACACCGACCTTTTTTTCGGTGTGGGCAAATGCGAGGTCAATCTGCATGCTTCGCACTGGATCTCCGGATTCATGATGGAAAAGCCGCTGGCGGAGTTGCGCACCGAACTGGCCGCGCTGGGACTGGCAAGGCTTCCCGGCGTGATCATGCTCGAGGACAATCTGGCAGCATTGTGCGAAACCATGCGCGTGCTGGTGGCTGGAGATGGCGAGCGGCAACCGGTGTCGATCGCGGTGCAACGTGATTTCTTCGAGCGCCGCATCGCGCCATGGGTGTTCGAATGTTGCAACGCAACAGCCGAAAATTCGATTGCCAACTACTACAAGCGCGTAGCATTATTCGCTAGTGGGTTCCTGGCGGTTGAACGTGACTCGTTCGCCATGGAATGACGGGCCGGCCTGAATCTCCAGGGTCAAGGTCAAGTCGAATACAAAGTCACGCGGTTCCAAATTTGGAGGTAGGCATGAACACCTCGCCGGATCAACGGGCGCATACGTCTTCATCCACATCTTCCGCGCCCGCAGACACCAATCTGAAACGCCGCCGCTTCCTGCTTGCCATTGGCGCAGGCGGCGCCGGAGTGGCCGCTGTGGCCGCACAACCGCTCGCCGCGCAGGTGGCCGAGTCGACCGCCACCACTGCGGATGCCGCGAAGGGTTACCGCGAGACGGCGCACGTCCGCGATTACTACGCGACGACGCGCATCTAGCAGGAGCAAGGAGACCGCCATGCTGCTCACGCGCAAGACCGACACTGCCCCGACGTCCGGCCCCCGTTTGAAGAGGCTTGCCGGCACCAGATTCTCAACCATGGATCGGCGGACGTTCCTCAAGCGCTCGGGTGTTGCTGCCGGCGCCGGCGCGTTTGCCAGTCAGCTGCCCTACGGCATGATCGGCCCTGCGGAAGCGGCCAAGGAAGGCGAGGCCGGCAAGGCCACGTCCGCCCGCACCATCTGCACGCACTGTTCGGTCGGCTGTGCGCTCGATGCCATCGTCGTGAACGGTGTGTGGACGCGGCACGAGCCGGTGTTCGAGTCGCCGCTCAACATGGGCGCGCATTGCGCCAAGGGCGCCTCGATTCGCGAACATGGTCATGGTGAGCACCGGCTTAAGACGCCGATGAAGCTGGTCAACGGCAAATGGCAGCGGTTGTCGTGGGAGCAGGCGATCAACGAAGTCGGCGACAAGCTGCTTGCCATCCGCAAGGATTCCACGCCCGACGCCGTTTACTGGGTCGGCAGTTCCAAGCACAACAACGAGCAGTCCTACCTGTTCCGCAAGTTCGTGTCCATGTGGGGCACCAACAACTGCGACCACCAGGCACGGATCTGTCATTCGACGACGGTCGCCGGCGTAGCCAACACCTGGGGCTACGGCGCGATGACCAATTCGTACAACGACATGCAGAACACCAAGTGTGCGCTGTACATCGGCAGCAACGCAGCCGAGGCGCACCCGGTGTCGATGCTGCATATGCTGCACGCGAAGGAGAACGGCGCGAAGATGATCGTCGTCGACCCGCGCTACACGCGTACGGCGGCGAAGGCCGACGAGTTCGTGCGCATCCGTTCCGGCACCGATATTCCGTTCCTGTTCGGCGTGCTCTATCACATCTTCAAGAATGGCTGGGAAGACAAGCAGTACATCAACGACCGCGTCTACGGGATGGAGAAGGTCAAGGAAGACGTGATGGCGAAGTGGACGCCGGACAAGGTCGAAGAGGCCTGCGGCGTGCCTGAGGCGCAGATGGCCAAGGTCGCCGAGATGTTCGCCAAGAACCGCCCGTCGACCATCGTCTGGTGCATGGGACAGACGCAGCACACCATCGGCAACGCGATGGTGCGCGCGTCGTGCATCCTGCAACTGGCACTTGGCAACATCGGTAAGTCCGGCGGTGGCGCCAACATCTTTCGCGGCCACGACAACGTGCAGGGCGCGACCGACGTCGGCCCGAATCCCGACTCGCTGCCCGGTTACTACGGCGTGGCCGAGGGTTCGTGGAAACACTGGGCCAACGTCTGGGGTGTCGACTTCGAGTGGATCAAGGGTCGCTTCGCCGAGGGCATGTTGAGCAAGCCCGGCACCACGGTGTCTCGTTGGATCGATATCGTCATGTATCCGAACGACACGGTCGATCAGGGACCGAACGTCAAGGCGATGGTGTATTGGGGGCATGCGCCCAACAGCCAGTCGCGCGGCAAGGACATGGTCGAGGCAATGAAGAAGCTCGAACTGATGGTGGTCGTTGACCCCTATCCGTCGGCAACGGCAGCGATGTGCGCGATGGTCCGCAAGGACGGCGTCTACCTGCTGCCGGCATGCACGCAGTTCGAGACTTCCGGATCGGTCACCGCGTCGAACCGGTCGATCCAGTGGCGTGAAAAGGTGATCGAGCCGCTGTTCGAATCGAAGCCAGACCACACGCTGATGGTCGCCTTTGCCAAGAAATTCGGCTTCGATAAGGAACTGACCAAGAACTACGAAATGGCCAAGGACAAGACCGGCTGGGACGAACCCACGCCCGAGTCCATCCTGAAGGAAATCAACCGGGGCACCTGGACCATTGGCTACACCGGGCAGTCGCCGGAGCGGCTGAAGTTGCACATGAAGAACATGTCGACCTTCGACGTGAAGTCGCTGCGCGCGCGCGGTGGCCCCTGCGATGGCGATTATTTCGGTTTGCCGTGGCCGTGCTGGGGAACGCCGGAAATGAAACATCCGGGGTCGCCCAATCTCTACGATCCAAGTAAGCATGTGATGGATGGCGGTGGCTGCTTCCGCGCCAACTTTGGCGTCGAGCGCGATGGCGTGTCGCTGCTCGCCGCGGATGGTTCGTATCCGAAGGGCGGCGACCTTACGTCGGGCTATCCCGAGTTCGACGATGTTCTGGTCAAGAAGCTGGGCTGGTGGGACGAATTGACCGACGCCGAGAAAAAGGCTGCCGAAGGCAAGAACTGGAAGACCGACAGTTCCGGCGGAATGATCCGGGTGGTCATGAAGAACCACGGCTGCTACCCGTTTGGCAATGCCAAGGCCCGCGCGGTTGTCTGGAATTTCCCGGATGCCATCCCGCAGCATCGTGAACCGCTGTATTCGCCGCGGCCGGACATGGTCGCCAAGTATCCGACGCACGACGACAAGAAGACCTTCTGGCGTCTGCCGACGCAGTTCAAGAGCATCCAGGAGAAGAACATCGCCGACAAGGTCGCCGAAAAATTCCCGCTGATCCTCACCAGCGGCCGGCTGGTCGAGTACGAAGGCGGTGGCGACGAGACGCGCTCGAACCCCTGGCTGGCCGAACTGCAGCAGGATTGCTTCATCGAGATCAACCCGAAGGACGCCAACGACCGGCGGATCGTCGACGGCGAGTACGTCTGGGTGCAATCGCCCACGGGGGCGCAGATCTCGGTCAAGTCGCTGGTCACCGACCGCGTGGGTCCAGGCACGACGTTCATCCCCTTCCACTTCGCCGGATGGTGGCAAGGCAAGGACATGCTCGAGTTCTACCCGGAGGGCGCGGCACCGATCGTGCGCGGCGAGGCGGTCAATACGGCGACCACCTACGGCTATGACGCGGTGACGATGATGCAGGAAACCAAGACGACCTTGTGTCAGGTCGCCAAGAAGGCCTAACGGAGGCGCACACCATGGCACGAATGAAATTTCTCTGTGACGCCGAGCGCTGCATCGAGTGCAACGGCTGCGTCACCGCCTGCAAGCAGGAAAACGACATTCCGTGGGGCGTCAATCGCCGCCGCGTGGTGACCATCAACGACGGTGTCCCGGGCGAGCGCTCCATTTCGGTGGCGTGCATGCACTGCTCGGACGCGCCTTGCCAGGCGGTCTGCCCGGTCGACTGCTTCTATCGCAGCGAAGAAGGCGTTGTGCTGCACGACAAGGACCTGTGCATTGGCTGCGGCTACTGCTTCTACGCCTGTCCGTTCGGCGCGCCGCAGTTTCCGCAGGCGGGCGCGTTCGGCGTGCGCGGCAAGATGGACAAGTGCACGTTCTGCGCCGGCGGCCCCGAGAAGGACAACTCCGAGGCCGAGTTCAAGAAATACGGCCGTAATCGTCTCGCCGAAGGCAAGCTGCCGGCCTGCGCGGAAATGTGCGCGACCAAGGCGCTGCTCGGCGGCGACGGCGACACGATTGCCGAGATCTATCGGCAGCGTGTCACCGTGCGCGGCAAGGGCAGCGACGTCTGGGGTTGGGGAACAGCCTACGGACGGCCCGAGGCTCCCAAACAGCAACCCAAGTCATGAGGACGCCCGTGATGAAAAAGCTCGCGATCGTCGCCTTCGGTGCCATGGCCGCGCTGGTGCTTGCCGGCTGCGGCGAGCGTCCGCAGGTGATCGAATACAAGCAGGGCAAGTACCAGGGCAAGCCCGATCAGCCTCCCTATGCCGCAGCGCCATTCAACGGCAACAAGGAGCAGTGGGAGCGCGACATCCGCAACCGGACGCAGAATCAGAATGAGTACAAGCGGATCGGTTCCTAAAGGAGGCTTGTCAATGCGCACGTCGATTCCCCGGATGGCGAGGTCTCTGGTTGCCGCCGCTGCGCTGGTAACCGCCTGCGCGGTTGCCGCGCAGTCGCCGGCGGTTTCTCCGAACGAGGCCCAGCAGGCAACCGATCAGGTGAAGCAGCAGGCGGCGCAGCCGCTGAACAATCAGCCGGTGTGGAAGGAGGTCCGCTCGGGCGAACCCCAGTACACCACCTTGCCGGGGCGGGGGAACGACATCCTGATCCAGTCGCAGGGACAGACCTGGCGCGCGGTGCGAGTCCCGATCGCCACCGCCGGGGGAATGCTGCTTGGCCTGGTGCTGTTGGGACTAGCCGGCTACTTTCTCTGGCGCGGGCCGATCGCGCTGCACGGCGCGGCGACCGGGCGCAGGATCGAGCGCTTCACCCTGGTCAAGCGCGCGGCGCATTGGACGATGGGACTGTCCTTCGTCGCGCTGGCCATCACCGGCCTGATCGTCACTTTCGGCAAGAATGTGCTGATACCGCTGATCGGGTATACGCTGTTCTCGTGGCTGGCCACGCTGTCGAAGACCCTCCACAATTTCGTCGGACCGGTGTTCTCAGTGGCGTTGCTGGTGTTCATCCTGCTGTTCATCCGCGACAACATCCCGCGCGGCTACGATGGGCAGTGGCTCGCCAAGTTCGGCGGGATGCTCGACCGCAGCGGCAAGACGCACGTGCCGTCGGGCAAGTTCAATGCTGGTGAAAAAGCGTTGTTCTGGATCCTGGTGGTCGGACTGTGTCTGGTGCTGACCGTGACCGGCTACATCCTCAATTTCCCCAATTTCGACCAGACGCGCGGCACCATGCAACTCACCAACGTCATCCACATGGCGGCTGCGTTGCTGGCGACGGCGATGGCAATGTTCCACATCTATCTGGGCACGATCGGCATGAATGGCGCGCTCGACGCCATGCGTACCGGGTACGTCGACGAGGCCTGGGCAAAAGAGCACCACGAATACTGGTACAACGACGTGAAATCGGGCAAGGTTGAAGGCAAGGCCGCGGGCGAGGGGGCTTCGTCGATGCCGGTGCCGCAACGCACCGCGTGACGGCGTTTTGACCGCAATGATTCGGGAGGAGGTTGGAGAGCGATGAGCACGATGCGCGCAATGTTGGGGGCCGCCCTTGTGGTGGCGACGTTCGGAGTGGCGGTGGCGAAGCTGCCACCACCTCCACCCATGACGGAGGCGCAGAAGGCCGCCGCGGACGAAGCGAAGGCCAAGGCCGCCGCCGCCGCGGGAGTCGCCAAGCAGCAAATGGCCACCGCGCAGGACCGCGTGGCTGCGCGTTACATGGCTGAGATGAAGGCGAAGAGCAAGACGGTACCGGCAGCGGCCACGGCTGCACCGGCGCCGGCAAAGAAATAGCGCAGAGGATCGCGTGACAGCAGGACGGACGGAGGCGAAAGCCTCCGTTTTTCTTTTTCCGCCTGCCTTGTTCCAGCCTGTCTCTTCGCGAGGCAAGGTGCCGGCCGGGGTTTCGGCCGACTCGCCGGGTAAACCGGTCATGCGCTCCGGAGCAGGACTTGGACCACGTCGCCCCGGACACGATATAATATTAGGCTGACCGGAGAGCTGGCCGAGTGGTCGAAGGCGCCTGACTCGAAATCAGGTTTCGGGGCAACCCGGACGGGGGTTCGAATCCCTCGCTCTCCGCCATCTTCCCTTGTCCCGCATCGAGTTTCGGGGCGTCCAGCGCAGCGACCCATCGTCCCGCCCAACCGACGTCCGGCCGCCTTGGCCCGGCTTGGCGCGGAGCCCGACGCAGAGAGCAGGTTCGACAGCGTTCGAGGGTGGTGCGCTTCGAGAGCAGGCGAGGGGCTGGCGCCCCTTTTCCCGCCCTGGGTTATTGCCGTGACACCACTGCCGGCGTCGACTTCTGCTGCCCGTCGTAGTCGTAGTTGGTCATCGTGCCGCTGGCCGACCCTCCGGAGCCGTCGAGCTTGCCGCTGAACTGGTAGGTTGCACTGATTCCTACCCTGAAGAACAGCGTGGCATCGACGATCTCGCCGGTCCCGCGCTGCGGACCCTTGTGGCCGTTGAGGACGAAATCGGTGATGTCGCCATCGGCGGAGAAGCTGATGGAGAAATTCGGGCAGTCTTCGTTGACCGGTTGGCAGGCGACCTGCCACTTGCCGGCGATAGCGGTGTTCTGCGGCGTGCCATTGTCGAGGCAGCCGCCGATGAGCAGACTGGTGAATGCGACGAAGACAACGAGACCCCGCTTCAGATAGCTGTTGTTCATGGCGGGTGTCCTTATGAGCACGACTTGGTCGTGGCTTGAAATCCGGTCAGCACGCTTGCCCATGCGGGCTGCGCATTCAGCGTGTCGATCCGGTAGGTCGCACCCGACGAGGTGGTGCCGGAGGTGAAGGCCAATGTCGAGGGGAAGGTCCACATCCCCCATCGCCCGTTGGCGCCCTCGTACTCGAACTCGAAGACGTTGCTTCCGATGAAATAGCCCTGAGGGGTGCTGGTGGCGTCGACGGCCCACGGGTTGGTGCATTGGAGCTGGCTCAGGATCCAGGTTGCCTGCGTCTGCGGCGTGCCGCCACTGCCGCCGATGTTGATGCCCATCTCACTCAGGAACAGCGGTGGCAACGAGTTCCACGCGGCATTCCAGGTCTGCGACGAGGCGGTCACGGCTGCGCCGGGGAAAGCCGACTGGAACTGGCTCGGGCTGGTGATGTAGGCGTTGATCGTGGGTCCGCTGGTGAACGGGTTCACCGTGGCAATGTAGCGGGTGGTCCAGAAATCGGCGGGCACCGCGCCGACGGTCACGCCGCCGTAGCTCGTGGTCTGGTTCACGTTGGCGTTCTGCAAGGTCACCGAAACCGCGATGTTCGCGAGCACGCCGGGCGGGATGTTCGTGTTGGCGTTCGGGATGGCCTGATAGAGTGCCTGCGCGGTCTGGAACCACGCGTCCTGCGACCCGGAATGCACCGCATTCGATGCTGGAACCATGAACGGCAGGCGGTCGGCGACGGCGACGCCCCTTGTCGTTTCGAGCTGCAGGATCGCCTGGATCACGAATGCCACGTTCTTGGGATCGATGTTGTTGTAGTCGTACTCGTTGTAGATGCCCCAGGCACCAATGCCGGCATGCGGTGTAGTGCCGCCGTTCGTATACACCTGGTTGAAGATCGCCTGCACGTTGTTGTAGGCGGTCTGGTAGCTCCCCGCGCTCACGCCCTGGCATCCCCCTACGATCAGGCAGGCGGTGTAGTTGCTGACCGGCACCATCACCTTCATCTGGTTGGCCACCACCGCGTCCAGGAACGGGCCGTGGTCGCGCTGGGCATTCCAGTTGTAGAGGTGCAGGAAGTTGATGCCTTGCGCCTTGAGGGTCGCAAGGTCGTTGCGGCCCTTACCGGCGGTCGCTCCCGTTCCCGGACCCCACAACAACGCGAAATCAGTGTTGTAGAAGTCCGTGTCGTAGTAGGTCGGATTGTTGCCGTTGAGCCCAAGACATGGCTGGATGGTGTTGTACTGCGTCTGGAGCTGGCAATCGTCAGATGGGGATGGCTGGTACGAAATGCCCTTGATCGGGCGCAAAGCCGTCAGGCTGGACGAGATCTGGGCGCCTGCGGGCAATGCCGTCAGGCCCACCGATGCCGCCATCAGGAGCGGCGGGATGCTGCGAATCCATGTTGTCGGCGCTGGCCGCCTGCAGAAATGCATTCAAGTTTCCCTTTGCGTTGTTTGAATCATCACCGGCATGGCGGAGTCGTCAATGCGTCGCGCTCGCCGATGCCACCAGTTGCGATTGACTTGGGACGGCCCCTCTGTTCCATTTCATATCGCCTAGCGAGCAGCAAGTTCGGCCGGCCCGTCGAACGAAACGTGTTTGGCATTCTCGGACACAGGCGTGCTGGCACTGAGGCCACTTGCGGGAGTCGGGCCGTAGAGCACTTTCATATCCACCAGACCCGACTTCCACGCGTGCTGGAGATCCCGCTCGGCCGCGGGAAGCGCGTCGGCGACGTCGCCCAACACCCTCTTGAGGCCATACGCCCGATTTCTTCCGTTGACCTTCGCCATGTAAAGCGCCATGTCGACCAGACCGATCGCCCGGTCCCATGACAGCGGAGCGAACTCCGGCGGCAGCGGCATCGGCATGTAGCCGATCGACACCGTGGTCCGGATGTCCTTGCCGTGCAGCGTGATCGGCTGTGCAGAGATGGCGCGCAGGATGCGCGCGGCGATGTCATCGATCCCATCGGTCCGGGTCGTTGCGTGCACCAGGAATTCCTCGCCGCCCCAGCGGACGATCGTGTCCGTTTCCCGCAGCGTTTCGCGCAGGCGGTTGGCCACGGCGATCAGCGCCGCGTCTCCCAGCGCGTGCCCGAACCGGTCGTTGGTTTCCTTGAAGTGATCGATGTCGATCAGCAGCAACGCGCGCGTCGTGTTGTCGTCCCCGCGGCGCGACTGGTCCGGGCGCGCCTTCTCGGCGGCGATGAAATTCTGGAAATAGCGCCGGTTGTAGAGGGCGGTCAGCGGATCGCGGCTGCTCTGCACACTGAGTTCGGAATTGGTGCGGGCGAGCAGTTCATTGGCCCGATGCAGCTTGCGATAGAGCCACGCCACGACCAGGAACGACGCCCCGAATAATACTGCCAGCAGCCACCAGATCCGCTGGATCAGGACACTGTTGGCGATCTCGGCCGTCTGGATCGAATTTTCACGATTCAGGAGATCGATTTCCCGTCGGCGCTTTTCGGATTCGTATTTTTCCTGGACATCGAGCAGCGCCCTCTGGCGGGTCTGGAGTGCGATCTCGTCGTTGAGCTTGCGCTCACGGTGGTAGAGGGCAAGCGCGCCCTTGTGATCACCCATCTGTTCAAGGTTCCGCCCGTACTCGCCGATCAGCTCGGCGATCTCGGCGGTCGCTCCGGCGCGCTCGTATTGGGCGAGCGCTTCGTCGATGAGCCGCTTGCCTTCCGGGATCCGTCCCAGGCGAAGCAAGGCGAACCCCATGTTTGCCCGGCCCGTCGCGACCAGCTTCGGGTTGTCCAGGGCCGGGGCCAGCTGAAGGGCCCTTCGGGCCAGGTCGTACGCCTCGACGAACTGACCGCGCCGCAGCCGGACATCGGAATAATTGACGAGCGCCCGGGCTTCGACGACTTCCGAGCGCGACGCGCGCGCGATGCTGAGCGCCTCCTCCATCGCCGCAAGTTCCCGCGCGGGCCGATCGAGGAGTTCCATGACTGCGGATTCGGCTATCCGCGCGTTCGCCATGTCGTAGGCGTTCTTCGCCGCTTCACCGTCCGCGAATGCGGCCAGGCTGGCCGCAAGCGCCGCCGGGCCGTTCTTCAGCGATCGCTGCAGCACCGAGAGCTGGTAGTGCGCGCTCGACCTGCGGTGACCGTGGTCCGCTGCCTCGGCAAGCGACAGCGCTTCCTGCAGGCTGGTCAGGGCTTCCTCGGGCTGGCCGAGCGTCCGGGCCGATGTGCCAAGTGCCAGCGCCGCCCAATAGCGCAGGTACTGGTCGCCGGACTTGGCTGCGAGCTCACTTGCCTCACGGGCGAGCGCGGCGGCCTTTGCCGCATCGCCGGTGGAGGATTCGATAGCGCTGCGGATGAGCAGCGCCGTGGCCAGACCCGCCGGGTCCTGGATTCGCCCCGCCTCGTCCGCCAGGCGGGCGGCGAGATCGGCAGCGTCCGCCGTCTTCCCGGTGAGCACGCGAGCCTGACCATAGATCGCGTACACGTATCGCTGCTCCTGGGCCGGCGCCGCAACGGTGCGAGGCAGCAGGGTTTCGAGCTCGGCAAGCGTGCGCTGGGGGAAGCCATTGAGCGTGGCTTCGAGTCCGCGTACCCGTTTCATCAGTTCTTCGTCGGCGTGCGCGGCGAACGTGCTCAGCAGGGCAACGAGCGCGACGATTTGCGGCAGGCGCCTACCAAGGGCGGCACCACACGTGGCTGTTGGTTGGCGCAGGGCAGAGCTTTGAGACATGACTTCCACTTTGGCTTCCGGCCCGGCCACAGGGAGCGTCCTGGCGAGACCGGCCCCGCGAACATGCAATTGCCGTGCCGTCGGCGGGGTCAAGGTGGAAAATCGGCGATTCCCGTCAGCGCAGCCCCAGGGTGGCGAGGCTCGCACGCACGATGGCCTCGGCATCGACGCCGAAATAGGCCCGCAGCGCGGCGCGCGTGTCGCTGCGGCCGAAGCCGTCGGTGCCCAGCGTCACGTAGCGGCGGCCCTCGGGCAGCGCGCCGTGCAACAACCCCGGTACCGCGCGCACATAGTCGCTCGCGGCAACGATGGGGCCCTTGGTGCCGGCCAGGCACTCGGCGACCCATTCCCGGTTATGCGCTGCCTCGCTGAAGCTGGTCACGCTGAACACGTTTGCTTCGACGCCGTGATCGCTGGCCAGCGTCTCGGCGGCGGTGAGCGCTTCGCGCAGGATCGGGCCCGATGCCAGCAATTGCAACTTCGCCTCCCCGCGACCGGAAGGCGCCTCGCGCAGCAGATAGATGCCGCGCAGGATCGCCTCCTCCATGCCGGCAGGCGGTGACAGGTGCATGTAGTTCTCGTTGTTGACGGTGACATAGTAGAAGCCGTCCTCTCGCAACTCGAGCATCCGGTGCATGCCGTCGTGGACAATGGTCGCAAGTTCGTGGGCGAAACACGGATCCCAGGCACGGCAGTTCGGAATCGTTGCGGCGACCAGATGGCTCGAACCATCCTGATGCTGCAAGCCTTCGCCGGCCAGTGTGGTGCGGCCGGCTGTGGCGCCGATCAGGAAGCCTCTGGAGCGGGCATCCGCCGCCGCCCAGATCAGATCGCCGACGCGCTGGAAGCCGAACATCGAGTAGTAGATGAAAAACGGCAGCATCGCGACGCCGTGCACGCTGTAGCTGGTCGCGGCCGCCACCCACGATGCCATCGCGCCTGCCTCGGTGATGCCCTCCTCGAGGATCTGCCCGTCCTTGGCCTCGCGGTAGTACATCAGCTGCTCGTGGTCCTCGGGTTCGTACAGTTGCCCGACGGCCGAATAGATGCCGACCTGCCGGAACAGGCTGGCCATCCCGAAGGTGCGCGCCTCATCGGCGACGATCGGCACGATGCGGCGCCCGAGTTCCGGCTCGCGCAGCAACTGGCCGAGCAGCTGCACGAATACCGTGGTGGTCGAGCGTTCGCGCTCCTGGGCGCCGGCCAGGCGCCGCAGCAGCTCCGACCGCGTCGGCACCTGCACCGCAGGCGCTGCGGCCATGCGTGCCGGCAGGTATCCTCCCAGCGCCCGCCGCCGCGCGTGCAGGTAACGTATTTCGGGGGACTGCGCGCCCGGCTGGTGGAAGGCAAGCGCTTCGATGTCGTGATCGGACAGCGGCAGCGCGAATCGATCGCGAAACGCACGCAGCGCCTCGTCGTCGAGCTTCTTCTGCTGATGCGTGGTCATGCGGCCTTCGCCCCACTGGCCCATGCCGTAGCCTTTCTTGGTCTTGGCGAGGATCACGGTCGGCTGCCCGCGATGCTCGACGGCCGCGCGATAGGCGGCGTGAATCTTCACCGGATCGTGGCCGCCGCGGCGCAGGCGGTCGATGTCGTCGTCGGACATCTGCGCCACCAGCGCTTCCAGTTCGGGGTAGCGATTGAAAAAGCGCTCGCGGTTCATCGCGCCATCGGTGGCGGCGTAGGTCTGGAACTCGCCGTCGACCGTCTCGTGCAGCCGCTTCAGAAGCACACCGTGGGTGTCGCGCGCGAACAGCGGATCCCAGTCGGAACTCCACAGCAGCTTGATGACGTTCCAGCCGGCGCCGGCAAAGAGCCCTTCCAGTTCCTGCACGATCGACCCGTTGCCGCGCACGGGGCCGTCCAGGCGCTGCAGGTTGCAGTTGACGACGAAGATCAGGTTGTCCAGGCCTTCGCGTGCCGCCATCGACAGGCCGGCGAGGGATTCGGGTTCGTCCATCTCGCCATCGCCGACGAAGGCCCAGACCCGACGTGCGGCGGTGTCCACAAGTCCGCGGTCGGCGAGATAGCGCATGAAGCGCGCCTGGTAGATCGCGTTGATCGGTCCGATGCCCATCGAGCCGGTCGGGAATTGCCAGAAGTCGGGCATCAGCCACGGATGCGGATACGACGACAGGCCTTCGCCACCCGCTTCGCGGCGGTAGTTCGCGAGGCGGGTCTCGGACAACCGCCCTTCAAGAAAGGCTCGCGCGTAGACGCCGGGTGCCGAATGCGGCTGAAAATAGACGAGGTCGCCGTTCTGCCCGGCGCGGAAAAAATGGTTGAAGCCCACTTCGAACAGATCGGCGGCGGACGCGTAGCTGGCGATGTGGCCGCCGAGATCCGGATGCGCGCGATTGGCGCGCACGACCATCGCCAGCGCATTCCAGCGCACGGCCGCGCTCAGACGCGCCTCGATGGCGAGATCGCCGGGATAGGCCGGCTGCTGCGCAAGGTCGACGGTGTTCCGGTACGGCGAATTGAATACCGGCGGCAGGCGCACCCGGCGTCTGCGCGCGTGTTCCCACAGCTGGCGCAGCACGTAGGTGGCGCGCTCCCCGCCCTGTGTCGCCACGATGGCGTCGAGCGCATCCAGCCATTCGCGCGTTTCCTGCGGGTCGGAGTCCTGCGGCGCCACGCGCCAGAAGGCGGTGGGCGGAATGTCCTCGGGTGCGTTCATCGCAAAGCTTTCCGGAAGCCAGACTGCAATCCTAACGCCACCGCGCCGACATGGGGATTCGTCGCAAAGGGTTCGTGGCCGGACCGGTCACATCCGGATTGCTGCGATCAGGCGCCGATCAGCAGATAGCCTCCGGTCAGGATCAACGCGGCGCTGGAAATACGCGACACGAAAAGCGCGGCTGGAAACAGCTTTTCGACCAGGACAAAGGCCGCAATCAACGCGACCCAGAGCAGGTTCATGACGCCGGCCACGAAAAGCAGCAGCATCAGCGCCCAGCAGCAACCGACGCAGTAGATGCCGTGCTCGAGCCCCATCCGGAATGCGCCGGCCGTGCCACTTTGCCAGCGCATGACAAAGAACTCGAGTGGGTTTCTGCACTTGCCGAGGCAGGCCTGCTTGAGCGGCGTCAGTTGATACACGCCGGCACCGATCAAGGCGATCGAACTCGCCACTGTGCTGGCCGAAGCCATCGCGGGCGTGAGCAGTGCCGCATGCTCGAGCAGCGCCTGAAGCAGCGTTGCGGCAAGGCTGAATCCGGTCCAGGCGAGCAGGTAACCGCCGGCGAAAATCCAGGTGGCCGGCATCACCGTGCCGCGTGCGCCGTCCTTGCGGACCATCGCTGCGTACAGGAGGATGGCCGGCGCCGCGCTCGGCAGCATCATGCCGACCATCATCACCGTCCACATCAGGAAAGTGAGCACGAAAGTGAACACCAGCGCGCCGATTTCCACGCCATGCGGCTGGCGCGGCATCGCCATCGTCATCGCCTCGTGGTCCATGCCCGCGGCGTCCAGCCACAGGTAGAGCCACGCCAGCGCGGCGATCGCGACAAGGCTGCCGAGTGCGACTCTTCGATCGTTGCGAAGCGTCGCCTCGATGCCGCGATCAGGCAGCGGTGGCGTCAGCCCTTCCACGCGAAGGGCGCGAAGTGGCCGTTGCGCGTACCGCTCGTATCCTTCCATTTCATCCCGAAGGCATTGAAGATGCTGCGCGTTGCCTTGGCCAGTGCCAGGCGGGCATTCACCGGATGCGCGGTGTTGTCCAGATGCAGCGGCTCGTTGGGACGAGCCGCGCCGGCGACGCCCTCGCAGGCCTGGTCGATCAAGTCACCGGCCTTGACGGCGAATTTCATGCCGTCGACCTTGAAGCTGATCGCACATTTTTCGACGCCCGCCACGCGACCGACCAATGGTCCCAGCGCCGCCATCGGTCCGCCCGCCGCGCCGGTGGCGATGGCGCTGATGGCTTCGACCTGCTCGGCCGAGGCACGCTCGTCGACGATCAGGCCCACGGTGATGTCGCCCTCTGCCATTGCCTTGGGCGAATGCAGCGTCACGATGAAGGAGAGGCCGTCGAGCTTGACGCCGTCCTTGTCTCCCTTGTCGATGCGCATCGCGATGGCTGCCTTGCAATCGCCTTCGGTGGGCGCTGCGGTGAGATTGCGATGGCGCGCAGGGGCACAGGTAGCTGCAGTTGCACGTCTCCATGTACTGGCCTTCGATATGCCATGCAGCTCATGATGGTCCTCCTTGTATGGTTTTCGATGCACGGAATGCGGCAAGCGAAGACGGCGAAGTCTTTGGCAGGGCTGGCCGTGCAATGCTGGGGACGGCCCGCGAAAGCGCGGCCGTGCGAGGGTGCTGCGATGTTGCCGCGATGTTGCTGCGATGTTGCCGCGATGTTGCTGCGGTGTTGCTGCGGTGTTGCCGCGATGTTGCTGCGATGTTGCCGCGATGTTGCCGCGATGTTGCCGCGATGTTGCCGATACGCGTCCTGCACCACCTGCCGCAGGTGCGCTCGGGGAAATGCAGCGATGCCGATGTGTCGGCGTGAGCGTGGTTCAGGCTATCCCCGCATCGTCTGCGAGTCAAGAATGACTTGCATCACCGGCCTGGCGCGGTAGGATGATTGCCTGTCGAGCAGCGGCGCAATGGCGTGTCGCCTCTTTTTCGATTGCCCTGGAGCATGTGCGACTGCATGGTGAAGCTCACTGATGCGGAACGGGTCGACGCGGTGCCGAACGGCTGGACCCGCCGCGCCTGCGTCGCCGTGGCATGATTTTCCGACACGCACGCCGTCGCGCGTTGTCGATGGTGGCGGCCGCGGCAGTGGCCGGCTTGCCGAAAGGCGCGCGCGCGCAACCCGGCGACGCGCCCATCGTGCAACCCGCCAAACCCGGTCCGGCGGCATTCGCCGCCCGCGCCGCGGACATGCGGCGCCTCGCCGTCCAGCGGGGCGATCAGGCCTACGGCGCGGTCGTGGTGATGAACGGGCGCATTGTGGGCGAGGGCGTCAGCGCGGTGATCACCGATCGCGACCCGACGGCGCATGCCGAAATGCAGGCCATTCGCGACGCGGCGCGGCGGCTGGGCACAAACGACCTGTCGGGTTGCGATCTCTACGGCACGTCGCGTGCCTGCCCGATGTGTGCGGCCGCCGCCTACTGGGCGCGCATCGGCCGTCTGTACCATGGCGACGGCCCGACCAACGACGGACCGCCGCGATTGTGTTGAACTTCAAGGAGGGGCGGGCGGCGCCTGGCCCGCCCGTGGGTTCCGGTCGACGCAGGAGGCACGAGCTGCACCGTTACGCAGGGAAGCGCAACATGACCAGGCCATGAGCACAGGAGTTCCGGTGAATCGTCGAATGCTGATCAAGCTGGCTGCCGCAGGACTGGTGCCGACTTCCGCGGTGGCCGACATGGCGAACGCATCTTCGGCTGCGTCTGCCGCCGGCGCCGTTTCCGCAACTGCGCTGCCGGAGTCGAGCATCGCCGAGCTGCAGCAGGCAATGCAGGGCGGCTCGCGCACCGCGGTGTCGATCGCGCAGGACTATCTCGCGCGCATTGCCGCGATCGACCGTGCGGGACCGACGCTCAACGCGGTCATCGAACTCAATCCCGACGCGCTGGCGATCGCCGAGGCGCTTGACCGTGAGCGCAGGGAGAAGGGCGCACGAGGACCGCTGCACGGCATCCCGGTGCTGGTCAAGGACAACCTGGACACGGCGGACCGCATGCGCACCAGTGCGGGATCGCTGGCGCTGGCCGAATCGATCGCACCGCGCGACGCCTTTGTCGTCGAGCGACTGCGCACGGCGGGTTGCGTGCTGCTGGGCAAGACCAACCTGTCCGAGTGGGCGAATTTTCGCGGTGCCCGCTCGACCTCGGGCTGGAGCGGTCGTGGTGGCCAGACGAAGAATCCCTATGCCCTCGATCGCAATACCAGCGGATCGAGTTCCGGCTCGGCGGCGGCGGTCGCGGCCAACCTGTGTGCGATCGCCGTAGGCACTGAGACCGACGGTTCGATCGTGAGCCCGGCGTCGATCTGTGGCCTCGTCGGCATCAAGCCGACCGTGGGACTGGTGAGCCGCGCCGGGATCATTCCGATTTCGCACAGCCAGGATACGGCCGGACCGATGGCGCGATCGGTGGCCGACGCGGCCGCGCTGCTCGGCGCAATGACCGGCGTGGATCCGCGCGATGCCGCGACCAAGGGTAGTCGCGGTCACGCGCACGGCGACTACACGCGCTTCCTGAAAGCGGACGGACTCAAGGGTGCCCGCCTTGGCGTTGTGCGCGGCTGTTTCGGCAGCAACGACCGCGTCGACCGGGTGATCGAACAGAGCATTCACGCCCTGCGCGACGCGGGCGCGGTGATCGTCGATCCGGTGCATATCGCCAGCAAGGACGATCTGGGCACGGCGGAATACGAAGTGCTGCTGTTCGAATTCAAGGCGGGGCTCGATGCCTACCTGGCGGGACTGGGGCCAGAAGCGAAAGTACGCTCGCTCGCCGAGCTGATCGCGTTCAACCAGCAAAACGCGGCGCGCGAAATGCCGTGGTTCGGGCAGGAGCGGCTGGTGGACGCGCAGCGTAAGGGGCCACTGAGCGATTCCCTCTACCGACGCGCGCTGGCGCGCGGTCGCCGGCTGTCGCGCGTGCAGGGCATCGATGCCGCGCTGACCGCCCACCGCCTCGACGCACTGGTCGCGCCGACCGGCGGACCGGCCTGGCTGACCGACTACGTCAATGGTGACCACGAAAGCGGCAGCTGTTCGTCGCTGGCCGCGGTGGCCGGCTATCCGCACATCACGGTGCCAGCTGGGCAGGTCTTCGGCCTGCCGGTGGGACTGTCGTTCTTCGCCTCGGCGTACAGTGAACCCGCGCTGATCCGGCTGGCGTTTGCCTTCGAGCAGGCGACCCGCGCGAGGCGATCGCCACAGTACCTGGCCTCGGCACCACTGAACTGAGCGGCCTGCCGCCGGATTCGATGCGCCGCGGGTGCCCTATTTCCAGCCCTGCGCGACCATCTTGCGTCGCATGAAGGCGATCTGGGTGGCCAGCGGCAGCTGCTTCGGGCAGACGTCGTGGCAGGCGAGCAGCGACATGCAGCCGAACACGCCGTCGTCGTCGCCGATGAGTTCGTAGTAATCGTCGTCGCTGCGGGTGTCGCGCGGGTCGAGCCGGAAGCGCGCAACCTTGTTCAGGCCCACGGCGCCGACAAAATCCTCGCGCATGCGCGCGGTGCCGCAACCGGCGACACAGCAGCCGCATTCGATGCAGCGGTCGAGTTCGTAGATCTGTTCGGCGAGGTCGGGTTCCATCCGGGCCTCCATCCGCGACAGGTCGATTTCCTGTTCCTTGAGATGCACCCAGGTTTCAAGGCGCTCGCTCATCGCCCGCATCCAATGTCCGGTATCGACCGACAGGTCGGCGATCAGGCGGAACACCGGCAGTGGCGCGAGGGTGATCTGCGCCGGCAGATTCGCCGTCAGTGCGCGGCAGGCCAGCCCGGGACGGCCATTGATCATCATCGCGCAACTGCCGCAGATGCCGGCCCGGCAGACAAAATCGAAGGCCAGTGACGGATCGAGTTTTTCGCGGATCTCGGTGAGCGCGATGAAAAGCGTCATTCCGGCCGCCTCGTCGATCTCATAGTCCTGCATGTGCGGAACACTGCCCGGCAGCTGCGGGTTGTAGCGCAGGACGCTGACGGTCAGCTTGCGGGCCGGGCTCACGGCGGCAGCAGGGGGAGTGATCTCGGTCATCGGGCGTCTCTTGCTGGTTTGTCCCCGGCCGTACCGCTGCGCGCGGCGGGTAGAGGCTCGTCGATGCGTTCATTGAGCCCGCGAA
The DNA here is from genome assembly GCA_963712105.1 of uncultured beta proteobacterium. Lineage (GTDB taxonomy): Bacteria > Pseudomonadota > Gammaproteobacteria > Burkholderiales > Casimicrobiaceae > VBCG01. The sequence goes on along the minus strand of CAVQGR010000003.1, from coordinate 199,874 downwards.
GATCATCGGGCAGCAGGTGCTCGTAGGGCATCAGCGCGCGTTGCAGCTCGAAGCGGTCGGCGCCCGCCATTTGTTTCCCGATCGTCTCGATCTCCTCTTCGCGCTTCCTGGTTTCGGGGTGCTCCACGTTGTCCTTGGCACCGTAGCCGCGCCAGCCGGGCGGCAGTTCCATGGCCATGACGTCGAGATCCTCGTAGCGCATTTCGGGCAACGTCGCACCTGGCTCGGGCCAGGTGGCGAGCGTGCGCTTCAGCCATTTGGCATCGTCGCGGCGCGGGTGGTCCTCGCGGAAATGCGCGCCGCGGCTCTCGGTGCGCAGCGCAGCGCCGTGCGCCACGCACAACGCGAGCTTGAGCATCTTCTGCACGCGGTACGCGGTGACCAGTTCGGGATTCGGCCCGGGACCCTTGGTGCGCAGGCCGATGTTGCGGCTGCGCTCGAGCAGCGCCTGCAATTCACTCACTGCCGCAGCGAGTTCCGCGCCGGTGCGGAAGATGCCGACCTTGTCGGTCATGATCTGCTGCATCGCCACGCGCAGGACGGACGCATCCTCGGTCCCGCGGCCAGAGGCGAGCGCGTCGAGCCTGGCTTGCTCCGCGGCGACGAAATCGCGCACCAGACCAGTCGGGACGCTGGTGTCGCTGTCGGCGCTGGCACACCAGTCGGCGACGTACTCGCCAACGATCATTCCGGCGACCACGGTCTCGGCGACCGAATTCCCTCCCAGGCGATTGAAACCGTGCATGTCCCAGCAGGCGGCCTCGCCGGCGGCGAAGAGGCCGCGCAAGGTCGGGCTCTGCCCGGTATGGTCGGTGCGCACGCCACCCATCGTGTAGTGCTGCGCCGGTCGCACGGCGATCGGTTGTTCAGCCGGGTCGATGCCGAGGAACGACTCGCAGATCTCCTTCACCTCGCGCAGGTTGCGCTCGATGTGGGCGCGGCCCAGCAGCGTGATGTCCAGCCACAGGTGATCGCCGAAGCGTGATTTGATCCCCTTGCCCTTGCGGATGTGCGTTTCCATGCGCCGGGACACGACGTCACGCGAGGCGAGTTCCTTCTTTTCCGGCTCGTAATCGGGCATGAAACGGTGACCGTCGACGTCCTTGAGGATGCCGCCGTCGCCGCGGCAGCCCTCGGTGACGAGGATGCCTGCCGGAAAGATGCCGGTCGGGTGAAACTGCACGGCCTCCATGTTGCCCAGCGCCGCGATGCCGGTTTCCAGCGCGATCGCGGTGCCGATGCCCTCGCAGATCACGGCGTTGGTGGTCACGCGGTACAGCCGGCCGGCGCCGCCGGTGGCGATCACCGTGGCGCGCGCGACATAGGCCGACAGTTCCCCGGTGACCAGGTCGCGGACGACCGCGCCATGGCAGCGGCCGCCGTCGTGGATCAGGGCGATCGCCTCCTTGCGCTCGTGAACGGGGATCGACTCGGCGATGGCGCGGTCGCTGACCGCAAAGAGCATCGCGTGTCCGGTCCCGTCGGACACATAGCAGGCGCGCCACTTCTTGGTGCCGCCGAAATCCCGCTGCGCCAGCAGGCCATGCGCCTCCTCGCGCTCGACCAACGTGACCTTTTGTCCGTTGATCACCGCCTCGCGGTCGCCCCGCCGCGCGCGGCTCCACGGCACGCCCCAAGCGGCGAGTTCGCGAATGGCCTTGGGCGCCGTGTTCACGAACATCCGCACCACCTTCTGGTCGGCGCCCCAGTCGCTGCCGCGTACCGTATCGCCGAAATGCACGTCCTCGTTGTCGCCCTGCGCCTTGGCGACATTGGCCAGCGACGCCTGCATGCCGCCCTGCGCCGCCGCGGAATGCGAGCGCTTCGGCGGCACCAGCGAGAGGATGATCACTTCGTTGCCGCGGCGCTTGGCACCGATGCCCGCGCGCAGGCCGGCGAGGCCGCCGCCGATCACCAGGACGTCGGTATAGACGATGTTCATTTTGCACCCTGCTGCGGCGGCGCGGTCTGCAGTTTCGCAGGCACGAAGGGTTCCCCGTAACGGTCGCGGTGCTCGTAACCGATCTTCATGTACGCCGCCAGCGTGGCGAAGCCGAGTACCAGGAAAAAGGCGGTGATCGCCCACTTGAAGGTCTTCAGGCGCCGTCGCGTCGTGGCGCTGCTCCCTCCGCCAAACCAGTTCCATTTCACGGCGAGGCGGTAGAGGCCGATGCCGCCATGCAGCTCGACGGCGAGCAGAAGCAGGATATAGAGCGGCCACATAAGGTCGGTCCAGACGCGGTCGGCGGACTCGAAGGGCCCGATGCGCTCCGGATGCGTCAGCATGATGTAGAGGTGGACCGAACCCAGGAAGAACAGCGCGAACCCGGTGAACACCTGCCAGAACCACAGCGAGGTGTCGTCATGCTCAATGACCCGCGCATGATCGCGGAAGCTGCGGTACTGGCGGTAGTTGATCGGGAATTTCCGCACGGCGAGCATGGCGTGGCAAACGAACAATGCGATCACCACCGCCACCACGATCGACACGATGCCAGGATACGACGCGCCGAAGAAAAAATAGCCCTCGAAGAATTTCGTGATCGTCCACATCGCCTCGTTGGAGATGAGGATCGACGACACGAAGAACATGTGGCCCCACATGAACAGCGCGAGCAGCAGGCCGGAGGCGCTCTGCAGCCAGTCGAGCCTTGCCGGAAGGCGGCTCTTGCGCACTGCGTCGGCAAGGCCGACGCCTGCGATGATCGGATTGCTCGACCTCATCGACGACTCCTCCCCGGACGGCATGCCGGGTGCGTTGTACGCTAATCTGGTCCGGGCACTTGCCCCTTGACCTACGTCAACGGCCTTCCGGACGGTGCGTGCACGATATGCGAGCGGGGCGTCAGGAAAGGCAAGTGACGGATGGGCGAACGAGCGCATGAACCATAACGCAGACAACGGCAGCATGTTCCAGATTCGAATTCATGGTCGTGGTGGACAGGGGGTGGTGTCCGGTGCCGAAATGCTTTCGGTGGCGGCTTTCATCGAGGGACGCTATGCACAGGCCTTTCCAAGTTTCGGCCCGGAACGCATGGGCTCGCCGGTGATGGCCTTCTGCCGCATTGACGACACGGAAATCCGTTTGCGTGAGCCCGTGCTCGCGCCCGATGCGCTGATCATCCAGGACCCGACGCTGCTCCACCAGATGGATCTCTTCCAGGGATTGCACACCAACGGATACCTGCTAATCAACTCCGCGCGCAGCCTCGACGCGCTGGGGCTGAAGGATTTCGCCCGGCGCTTCCGCCGGGAACGGCTGTGCACGGTGCCGGCGACGGAGATCGCGTTGAAGCACATGGGCCGGCCGTTGCCCAATGCCGCGCTTCTGGGCGGTTTCGCCGCGGTCACCGGGGAGGTCAAGCTTGCGTCCGTGGTTGCAGCGATCCGCGAAAAATTCCCGCGTGCGCTTGCCGAACGCAACGTCGCTGCCGCGACCGAGGTCTTTGCGGCGGTCTCGCGCGGATTGGAAAAAGTCGGTGCTTAAGCAGGTCGAAGGCTCCCGGGCGGTGGCGGAGGCCGTCGCATTGTGCCGGCCTCAAGTCATCTGCGCGTATCCGATCACGCCGCAGACGCACATCGTCGAGAACGTCGGAGAGATGGTGAAACGCGGTGAGCTTGCCGGCTGCGAGTTCATCAACGTCGAATCCGAATTCGCGGCGCTTTCGGTTTCCATCGGCGCCTCGGCTGCGGGCGCGCGGACCTACACGGCGACGAGCAGCCAGGGCCTGCTGTTCATGGCCGAGGCCGTCTACAACGCCGCCGGACTCGGGCTGCCGATCGTCATGACCATCGGCAACCGCGCCATCGGCGCGCCGATCAACATCTGGAACGACCATTCCGACAGCATGTCGATGCGCGACGCGGGCTGGATCCAGCTTTTTGCCGAGAACAACCAGGAGGCACTCGACCTGCACATCCAGGCCTTCCGGCTGGCGGAGGAGCTGTCCTGCCCGGTGATGGTCTGCATGGATGGTTTCATCCTCACGCACGCCTACGATCGGGTCGACATGCCGACGCAGGCGCAGGTCGACGCCTTTCTGCCGCCGTTCGTGCCGCGCCAGATTCTCGATCCGGCCGAACCGGTGTCGATGGGCGCCATGGTCGGCCCCGAGGCATTCACCGAGGTCCGCTATCTCGCCCATCACAAGCAGCTGCGCGCACTGCAGTTGATTCCGCAGCTATCCACCGCGTTTGCGACCCAGTTCGGGCGGGCCTCCGGGGGGCTGGTCCGGCCCTACCGCACGTCGGATGCCGAAACGGTCGTCGTCGCGCTTGGATCGGTGATCGGGACCATCCAGGAAGTCGTCGACGAGATGCGCAACGACGGCGTGAAAATCGGCGCGGTCAGCATCTGTTCGTTCCGCCCGTTCCCGCTGACCGCGCTGCGCAGCGTTCTCTTGCGCGCCCGACGCGTCGTCGTCGTGGAGAAGTGCCTGGCGGTCGGGTTGGGCGGGATCGTCTCCGACGGCGTGCGCAACGCGTTGTCCGGCATCCAGCTCAAGGGCTACACCGTCATCGCCGGCCTCGGCGGACGGCCGATCACCCGGGCGTCGTTGCGACAGCTGTTCGAGGACGCCGGTCGCGACGAACTCGAACAGATGACGTTTCTCGACCTCAATGCCGAGGTCGTCAATTGCGAACTGGAACGCGAGCAGACGTTGCGACGCAGCGGTCCCACCGCCGAATCGATCCTGCGCCGTCTGGGTGCGGCCAACTCGCAGATCGGTTGATTTCAATTTTTCGCTCGACGCGCATGGAAATCCAGACCATCAAGTTCTACCAGGCCGGCACCTTCACTGTCGGCAATCGCCTTCTCGCCCCCGGCGAGCGGTCGGTTCAGGCGAACATGGAACGGACCAACTCGCTCAATTCCGGACATCGTGCCTGCCAGGGGTGCGGCGAGGCGCTTGGCGCGCGCTACGCGATCGACGCGGCGATGCGGGCGACCGGCAACCAGCTCGTCGCCGTCAATGCCACCGGTTGCCTGGAAGTCTTCTCGACGCCCTATCCGGAAACGTCCTGGCAGCTGCCGTGGATCCACTCGTTGTTCGGCAATGCGGCCGCGGTCGCGTCCGGCGTGGCTGCGGCGATGCGCGTGACCGGGCGCGCCGACGTGCGCGTGGTTGCACAGGGTGGCGATGGCGGAACGACCGACATCGGCTTCGGCTGCCTGTCCGGCATGTTCGAACGCAACGACGACGTCCTGTATCTCTGCTACGACAACGAGGCCTACATGAACGCCGGCGGACAGCGTTCCAGCGCGACGCCGCCGGCCGCGCACACCGCCACGACCATGGCGGTTGGCCAGGAGCCGGGCAACGTGTTCGGCACCGGTAAGAATGTGCCGCTGATTGCGATGGCGCATCACATTCCCTATGTCGCTACCGCAAGCGTGGCCAACCTGCTCGATCTCGAGCACAAGGTCACCCGCGCGATGAGCCTGCGCGGATCCCGCTATATTCATATCCACGTTCCCTGCCCGCCGGGCTGGGGGTCTGCACCGGCCGACACCATCAAGGTTGCGCGAATGGCCGTCGAGTCGGGCCTGTTTCCGTTGTTCGAGGCAAGGGACGGCGAGCAGACCAGTTGCACGGCCATCCGCCGCAAGGTGCCGGTGACCGAATACCTCAGGCTGCAGACGCGCTTTTCTCACCTGTTCGCAGACGACGGTCCGGATCCGCGCGTTGCGCAGATCCAGGCGATCGCCGATCGGAATATCGAAAGATTCGGATTGCTCGATGCTGCCGGCGCCGCGGAGGCCGCGTGTGGATAAGCCATTCGCGATCACGCTCGACGCCGGCTCAAGTCTGGCCAACAAAACCGGCGCCTGGCGCACGTTCCGGCCGGTTTATATCGATCGGCTGCCGCCCTGCAATCAGGCCTGTCCAGCCGGCGAGAACATCCAGGGCTGGCTCTACCACGCGGAGTCCGGCGACTACGAGGCGGCATGGCGCGCGCTGGTCGAGGACAATCCGCTGCCGGCGGTGATTGGACGGATTTGCGATCATCCCTGCGAGGGCGCGTGCAACCGCCGTCAACTGGACGAGGCGGTCGGCATCAGCTCGGTGGAGCGATTCCTGGGTGATGAAGCCCTGTTCCGTGGCTGGGCGTTCGACAAGCCGAAGGCAGAGAGCGGTAGGCATGTGCTGGTGGTTGGTGCCGGGGCCTGCGGATTGTCGGCGGCCTATCAGCTCCGGCGCATGGGCCATGCCGTCACCATGGTCGACGCCGGGCCGGCGGCCGGCGGCCTGATACGCCTGGTCATTCCGGAACACCGTCTGCCGCATCGCGCGCTCGATGGCGAGATTGCGCGCATCCTCGACCTGGGGGTTATGCTGGAGTTGAATTGCAAGCTGACCGACCTCCGGAAAACGATGAAGGAGGGTGGTTTCGATGCCGCTTTCCTTGCCGTGGGTGCGCCTATGGCCGGACGTGACGGTCATCGCCCGCCCGGGCCGGTCGGTGAGTTGGAGACGCCGAGGTCTGAATTGCCGGTGCCGGCGATCGATCAGGACATCGACCTGTCATTGCTCGAGGGTGTCCCGGGGCTGGAGGTCAGGGACGGGGTGGTGAAGGTCGGGCCGAACATGATGACCGGCTTCGCCGGACTGTTTGCGGGCTTCGACGTGGCCGTTGCGGAGCGGACGGTCGCCGCCGCGATTGGCCAGGGCAGGAAGGCGGCACGCCACATCGACGCCTGGATGCGCGGAACGACCTGGGATCCCCCGCCGAAGCACGAACTGGCATCGTTCGACCGACTGAACCCGTGGTACTACGCGGACGCGCCGACGGCCGTCCGTCCGATCCTCGATCTCGTTCGCCGCACGTCGACCTTCGACGAGGCAGTGCCGGGTCTTGACGAGACCAACGCGTTGTTCGAAGCCCGCCGCTGCCTGTCGTGCGGCAACTGCTTCGAATGCGACAACTGCTACGGCGTTTGCCCGGACAACGCGGTAATCAAGCTCGGCCCGGGCAAGCGCTACCAATTCAACCACGACTACTGCAAGGGCTGCGGAATCTGTGTATCCGAATGTCCCTGCGGGGCGATCAGGATGGTGCCTGAAACGATCTGAACGGTCGCGACGCCGGGGCAGGATTCCGAGGCCGCGCGAGCAACGCACCCACGACCAATGGAGAAAACGATGACTGGAACGAAAACCAGCGGTGATGCATTCCCGCGTGGCATGCAATTGATCCGCGAACCTCTGCTGAACAAGGGCACGGCCTTCACCGACGCCGAGCGCGATGCCTATGGTCTGCGCGGACTGCTTCCGCCGAATGTCAACACGGAAGACGAACAGGTCGAGCGGGTGCTGGAGAATTTCCACCGCGAGGTGAATCCGCTGGACCGCTACATCAATCTCGCCGCGCTGCATGACCGTAACGAGACGCTGTTCTTTCGCCTGCTGGTCGACTACCCGGACGAGATGATGCCGGTGGTCTACACGCCGACCGTCGGCCTGGCCTGCCAGCGCTTTGGGCACATCTTCCAGCGGCCGCGGGGGCTGTTCATCGGCACCCGCGACCGGGGCAGGATCGCCAGCGTGCTGCGCAACTGGCCCAATCGCGACGTGGCGATCATCGTCGTCACCGACGGCGAGCGCATCCTCGGCCTGGGCGACCTCGGCGCCAACGGCATGGGCATTCCAGTGGGCAAGCTCGCGCTCTACACCGCCGGCGCCGGCGTGCATCCGGCACAGTGCCTGCCGATCGTTCTCGACGTGGGGACCAACAATGCTGAGTTGCAGGACGACCCGCTGTATATCGGCGAACACCACCCCAGGCTCACCGGTGACGAATACGACAGCCTGGTCGAGGAGTTCATCGAGGCAACGCAGCAGGTTTTCCCCGGCGTGGTCGTGCAGTTCGAGGACTTTGCCAATCACAATGCGTTTCGGCTGCTCGAGCGCTACCGCGACCGGATCTGCACGTTCAACGACGACATCCAGGGGACCGCCGCGGTCGCGCTGGCGGGAGTCCTCACGGCGTTGCGGGTGAACGGTGGGACGCTCTCCCGCCAGAACCTGCTGTTTCTCGGTGCAGGCGAGGCGGCCACCGGTATCGCCGACCTCACCGTGGCAGCCATGGTCGAGGAAGGGCTAACCGAAGCGGAGGCGCGCCGCCGATGCTGGCTAATCGACTCCAAGGGACTGGTCATCGCCGGTCGCAAGGGCCTCGCCGCGCACAAGCTGGGCTACGCGCATGACCATGCGCCGGTCAATGACTTCCTCGGGGCGATCGACGCGCTCAAGCCAACCGGCATCATCGGCGTGGCGGCGACCGGGGGCACGTTCACCCGCGAAGTGATCGAGCGCATGAGCGCCCTGAACGAGCGGCCGATCGTCTTCGCGCTGTCGAACCCGACGTCGAAGGCGGAATGCACAGCCGAGCAGGCCTACCGATGGAGCGAAGGCCGGGCATTGTTCGCCTCAGGCAGTCCCTTCGACCCCGTCACCCACAACGGCAGGCTCCACGTGCCGCGGCAGGGCAACAACTCGTACATCTTCCCGGGTGTCGGACTGGGCGCAATCGTCGTTCGCGCCAAGCACGTCACCGACCAGATGTTCATGGCCGCCGCGCGTACGCTGGCCGAGCAGGTGACCCCGGAGGACCTTGCGCAGGGCAGCCTTTATCCACCGCTGGTGCGCGTACGCGAGGTGTCGGCGCATATCGCCTGCGCTGTCGCCCGCGTGGCGTTCGACCAAGGCCTTGCGGGCGTTGCGCGTCCCGCCGACTTGATGGCCTTCGTGCGCGAACGGATGTACGAACCCGTGTACCGGAACTACGCCTAGTCGCTGTCCGCAGGCGTGTTGCGCCTTGCGTTGACCGGGATCAACCCCCGCTGCGGTACAAGCCACTAGTCTGCATTGGGCCCTGCGCCGCCGTCGTCGTCAGGTGGCGGCGGGCCTTTCCAGACCATGAATCCCTACACCGTATTCCTCATCTATCTGCTGGCGATTCTCGGATTCGTCGGCTTTACGCTGCTGCTCAATCGCATCCTCGGACCCAAGCCGGTCGCGACCAAACTCAAGCTCGAACCATTCGAATGCGGCGCGACGCCGGTCGATCGGCGCAACGTCAAGGCGGTGCCGGTCAAGTACTACGCCGTGGCGATCATTTTCATCCTCTTCGATCTCGAGACCGTGTTTCTGTTCGTCTGGGCGCTCGGCGCGCAGCCGCTCGACACCTTCATGCTCGCGACCTTCGGCATCTTCATGTTCCTGCTGGTGCTGATCCTTCTCTATGTCTACAAGGCGCGGTTGCTCGAGCGCATGACGGAGTGAGCATGTCCGCATCGACCATCCCGATTCGGCCCACCGACGGGCGCACTGCGGCGTTCGAGTACCTGACGACCAAGAAGGACGAGCTCATCGGCTGGGCGCGCAAGTTCTCGCTGTTTCCCTATCCGTTCGTGACCGCCTGCTGCGCGATGGAGTTCATGGCGGTGAGTTCATCCCCTTACGACACCGACCGCTTCGGCGCCGCGTTGCCGAGGTTTTCCCCGCGCCAGGCCGACCTGCTGATGGTGGTCGGCACGGTCACCCACAAGCAGGCACCGGTCCTGCGCAGGGTCTACGAGCAGATGTGTGAGCCGAAGTGGGTGATGGCTTTCGGCGTTTGCGCCACGTCCGGCGGCTTCTACCAGAACTACGCAGCGGTGCAGGGCATCGATCGGATCATTCCGGTGGACATCTACGTACCCGGATGCCCGCCGCGCCCGGAAATGGTGATCGACGGCATCATGCAGCTGCAGGACCGGATCGCCAAGTCGAAGCACCCGATCATCACGGAGAGCTTCTGATCATGCCTGCGCTCGACGAACTGCTGCTGGAACGCCTGCGTGCGCTGGGCGGCGAGACGAGCCAGGGAATCGACATGCTGGTGGTGAAGGTCGCGCCGGCCGGGTTGCTCGACCTGATGCGCCTGCTGCGCGACGAGGCCGGCTTCGACCTGCTTCTGGACATCACTGCAGTCGACTGGCCGGGCGAGTCGCTCCGGTTCGAAGTTGTCTACCACCTGTATTCGACCAGGCGACAGGTCCGCGTGCGCGTGAAGTTGCGTGTTCCGGTCGAAGCGCCGGAGGTCGACACACTGACGGCGATGTACGGCTCGGCGAATTTCATGGAGCGCGAGTGCCACGAAATGTTCGGCATCGTGTTTCGCGGCAATGCCGACCTGCGCCCGATCCTGCTCTACGAAGGCTTCGTCGGACACCCGCTGCGCAAGGATTACCCGAAGGACCGCGAGCAGCCACTGGTGCCGCTGCGCAAATGATGCTTCCACCACTCGACCGACCGTTGCCCAATCCCGTTCGTCCCGCCTTCGAAGCGAGCGACGACGGTCGCGTGATCATCAACATCGGACCGTCGCATCCGGCCACGCACGGTACCGTGCAGATCATCGCCGAACTCGACGGCGAGCGCGTGCTGCGTACCGATGTGCACGCCGGCTACCTGCACCGGGGATTCGAGAAGGAGTGCGAGGCGCACACCTGGCACAATCTCATCCCCTACGTCGATCGTCTCAACTATGTTTCCGCGCTGATCAACGACTTCGCCTACTGCGACGCCGTCGAACGCCTGCTGGGGATCGAGATCACGCCGCGCTGCCGCTATCTGCGCACGCTGCTGTCCGAGTACTCGCGCCTGGTCGACCACCTGACCTGTATCGCGGCCAGCCTGATGGAACTGGGCGCGATGACCGCGTTTCTCTACCTGGTGATGATTCGCGATTACATGTACGAGCATCTCGCGGACCTGACCGGAGCCCGGGTCACCTACTCGTATGGGCGCATTGGCGGACTCGCGCGCGACCTGCCCGACGGCTGGCTGGACCGGCTCGAAGTGATCCTGAACAAGTACGAGAATTTCGTCGCCCGCGTCCATGGCCTGATGGACCGCAACCGCATCTTCATCGACCGCATGCGCAACGTCGGGGTGATTTCCACTGCCGATGCGATCAACTGGGGCTACACCGGGCCGATCCTGCGTTCGACGGGCGTGGCGCTGGACCTGCGCAAGGACACGCCCTACCTGGCGTACGCCGAACTGGATTTCGAGGTGCCGGTCGGCATCAACGGCGACAACTACGACCGCTATTACGTGCGCATGTGCGAGATGGACGAATCGGTGCACATGATGCGGCAGGTGGTCGACCTGCTGCCGGAAGGTCCGATCAACGTCGACGACCGTCGCTGCACGTTTCCGGAAAAGACGCTGGTCTACACGGAAATCGAGTCGCTGATCAATCACTTCAAGCTGGTGATGGACGGGCCGCAGGTACCGGGCGGCGAAGTGTACGCGGCGCACGAGTCGCCGAACGGCGAACTCGGGTTTTTCCTGGTGAGCACCGGGGGCGGCGTTCCGCACCGGGTGCACGTGCGCTCGCCGAGTTTCGTGCACATGGGCGGCGTCCACCGGATGCTCGACGGTTACCAGTATGCCGACATCGTTCCCACGTTCGGCTCGGTGAACATGATCGGCGGCGAATGCGACCGCTGAATGAGCGATGCGACGGCTGAACCTTCGATGAAGCACCTGATCCCCGAATTCGACCGCCTGAAGGCACGCTTTCCCGAGGGCTTCGAGAGCTCGCTGGTGCTGCCCTGCGTGCGGCGCATCCAGGAGGATCGCGGCTTTGTCGCCGACAGCGATATCGACGGCCTGGTGGACTACCTTGGCGTGCCTCGCATCCAGATCGAGGAGGTGCTTTCGTACTACACGCAGTTTCGTCGCGCCCCTGTCGGTCGCTGGCATCTGCAATGCTGCCGCAACATCACCTGCTCAATGCGTGGCGCCGAGCGCTTGATCGACCGGCTGGCGAAAAAATTGGGTATCGCGCCCGGGCAGACCACGGCCGACGGCCGCTTCACGCTGTCGACGGTCGAGTGCCTCGGCTCCTGCGGCACCGCGCCGGTGGTGATGATCAACGAGCAGTACCACGAGAGCATGAGCATCGAGGCGCTCGAGGCCCTGCTGGCGGAGCTCGACTGACATGCCCGGCACGCCGCTGCTGATGACCTTTCCGGTGAGCGCGACCTCGCACTTGCTGGAGGAATACCGGGCGCGCGGCGGATATTCCACGCTGGCCAGGGTCCTCGCCGGCATGATGCCCGAGGAGGTCACCAAGGAGGTCGCCGCCTCGGGACTGCTCGGGCACGGCGGTGCGGCGTTCTCGGCCGGGCGCAAGTGGGGCGTGGTGCACTTGGACGACAAGCAACCGCATTTCCTTTGCGCCAATGCCGACGAGGGTGAGCCCGGGACCTTCAAGGATCGCTGGATTCTGGAGCATGCGCCGCACCTGCTGATCGAGTCGATGCTGATCGCTTCCTATGCATTGCAGGTACGTCACGCCTTCGTCTACATTCGCGGCGAGTTCGATCTGCCGTATCGCCGGCTGGCAGAGGCCGTCGAGGAGGCCTATGCCGCCGGTTATCTCGGCGCGCCCATCGACGGGTCCGGGTTCGCCTGCGATCTGGTCGTCTATCGCGGCGCCGGCTCCTACGTGTGCGGCGAGGCGTCGGGACTGCTGTCATCGCTGGAAGGCAAGCGTGGATATCCGCGCAACCGCCCACCGCGGTTGACGGTGCGCGGCCTCTACCAGCGCCCGACCGTGGTCAACAATGTCGAGACGCTGGCCAACGTGACCGGCATCATCGCGCGCGGCGCCGCGGAATACCGGAAGATAGGCACGGCGAAGAGTCCCGGCACGCAACTGGTGTCGATTTCCGGACATATTGCCCGTCCCGGCGTCTACGAGGTCGAGTACGGCTATCCGCTCACGCGGTTCCTGTTCGAAGACTGCGGTGGCATGCTGCCCGGGCAGACACTGAAGTGCATCGTTCCGGGCGGGATCTCGACCAAGGTGCTCACCGCGGCCGAATGCGAGAACGTCACCTACGACCATGCGTCGCTTGAGGCCGCGGGTTCGTCGCTGGGTTCCGGCGGCATGATCGCGATTGCCGAAGGCACCTGCATGGTGCGCCTGCTGCAGGTGTTGCTGCGCTTCTATCATCACGAGTCCTGTGGACAATGCACGCCCTGCCGGGAAGGCATGGGCTGGATGCACCGGATCATCGACCGCATCGTCGCCGGAAAGGGAAGGGCGGAAGACATCGAACAGCTGTATGCGATTTCGAAAATGAACGACGGCACGACCATCTGCGGCATGGGCGATGCCGCTGGTTACGCAACCGTCGGCATCCTGAACAAGTATCGCGACGAGTTCATCCACTGGATCGAGCACGGACGCTCGCGCTGCGACGGCCGGCTCGAGGTGGTGCCCAATGCCTGAAATCTTCATCAACGGACATGCTGTCCAGGCGGACGTGAGCCAGACCGTCATGCAGGCGGCACGCGCCAGCGGCCACTTCATTCCGTACTTCTGCTGGCATCCGCAGTTGTCGGTTGCCGGTAACTGCCGGATCTGCACCATCCAGGTTGAGGGTCGCAGCTGGGTCGAGATTGCCTGCAACATGCCGGTGGCCGAGGGGCTGCGCGTGCTGACCGACTCCGACCTGGTGCGCGAGCACCGCAAGCAGGTGATGCAGCTGCTCACGCTCAATCACCCGGTCGACTGCGGCATCTGCGACAAGGCCGGCGAATGCTCGCTGCAGGACTACCACTATGAGTACAACGGGTCGCCCTCGGTATCCAGCGACGCGAAGGTCACCTCGACCAAGTTCCATGATCTGTCGGAACGCATCGTGCTGGACAACGAGCGCTGCATCCTGTGCACGCGCTGCGTCCGCTTCACGCGGGAGATTTCCGGGTCCAACGCGCTCGGCGTGATTCATCGCGGCGATTCGTCGCTGCTGCGCTGCTCGGAAGACCACGCGCTCGACGCCGATCCCTACTCGGACAACGTGATCGACCTGTGTCCGGTGGGGGCGCTGCTGTCGCGGCCATTCCTGTACAAGGCGCGCGTCTGGTATCTGCAGCCGACGCCGTCGGTGTGCCCAGGCTGCGCGCGCGGCTGCACCGTCCAGATCTGGCACCGCAAGCACGAATGGAAGCTTCGTTCGCTCGATCCGGCGCAGAACAGCGAAATCGCGCGCGTCACGCCGCTGGACAATCCCGCCGTCAACGGGCCGTGGATCTGCAACAAGGGTCGCGATCTCGCGCGACTCCTGGGACGGCCACGTGCCGAGCAGACGATGTCCAGGGGCGCTCCGGTCGAACCGGCTGCTGCCGTCGCGCAGGCACGACAACTGATCGCCGGGGCGAAGCGGCCGGTGGCGCTGGTGTCGTCGTGGGGGTCCAACGAGGAACTCGCCGCCTTCCGCGATGCGCTCGGCGCGCGCTTTACGGTGTTCGTCAAGAGCGACCATCAACCGGAGCCTGGCGAACGCGTCGAGGATGACCTGCTGATCCGTGCCGACAAGAATCCCAACACCGAGGGGGCGCGCGCGCTGTTCGGCGACGCGAGCCTGCGCGCGCCGGAATATGCCGACGATACCGACCTGATTCTGGTCTGGGGAGAGGGTTGCAACTTTGCGCTGTTGCCGCCGAAGGCGAAGATCATCTTCCTCAACGCCTGGCTGCAGCCGGAGAACGGTCACGCCGACGTCTTCATACCGCTGTCCATCCAGACCGAGCGCAACGGACACTACACCAACGCCGACGGCGTCGTGAGCCCCTTTGAGCGCTGCTTCGAGGCGCGTGACGGCGTGGCCGACGCGCAGACGCTGTTCACCGCGCTGACCAGCGCGGGGGCACCACGATCATGATCCAGGATCTGGTCGTCCACCTGGTCTACATCGGCTACGCGCTGGCGGTGCTGCTCACCTTCGGCACGGTGCTGACCTGGGTCGAGCGCAAACAGGCGGCGGTGATGTCCGACCGCATCGGCGCCAACCGCGCTTATGTCCGCATTCCATTCACGCAGATCAAGCTGATCTGGTTGGGCCTGTTTCACGGCTTGGCCGACGGCCTGAAGATGATGGTCAAGGAAGACTGGCGCCCGCGTACCTACGACTGGTATGCGTACGCGGTTGCGCCATGGGTAGTCTTCACGCCGGTGCTGCTGGTATTCGCGGTGATTCCGTTCGGCGGTGCGCTGGAGCCAGCGAGGCTCTTCGCCGGGCTGCCGGCGGTGGCCGAATGGTTCGGCGAGCGCACCTACGTCATGCAAATCGCGCGGCTCGACGCCGGGCTGCTGATCGTGTTTGCGTTCGGCGGAATGTCGATCATCGGGGCGATGCTCGCCGGCTGGTCGTCGTCGAACAAGTTTTCGATGCTTGGTGCGCTGCGCGCCGGTTCGCAGATGATCTCCTACGAGCTGGTTATGGGCCTCACCCTGCTCGGGCTGATCCTGATCTACGGCACGCTGGACCTGACCGCAATCGTGCAGCGGCAGTCGGGCGTCGTCCTTGGCGTGGTGCCGGCTTGGGGAATCGTGCTGCAGCCGTTTGCCGCAACGCTGTTCCTCGCCGCGGCGATCGCCGAGAACAAGCGCATTCCCTTCGATCTGCCCGAGGCCGAGTCAGAACTGATCGCCGGGTTCTTCACCGAGTACAGCGCCATGAAGATGGGGCTGTTCATGTTCGCGGAATTCATCGAGATCGCGATCATCGGCGCGCTGTTCACGACGCTTTTCCTGGGCGGCTACAACCTGCCTTACATGAGCGACGCGGGTTTCGCGTTTCCGGGCGGACACGAACTGCCGATGAGCCATGGCGCGGTCGTGGTCACCCAGCTCGTCGTGTTCCTGGTCAAGGTGCTGGCGGTCGCGAGCTTCCAGATCCTCGTCCGCTGGTCGCTGCCGCGCTTCCGCTACGACCAGGTGCTGGCGTTCGCGTGGAAGTTCATGCTGCCGCTGGCGCTCGCCAACCTGATCGTCACCGTGGTCGCCGTCTGGGTGCTGTCGGCATGACGCGCAAGCCCTACCGCCGCAGGAAATACTGGAATTCGATGACCATGACCTGGTGGGAGCGGGCCTACCTGCCCGAGATCCTGCGCGGACTTTCGATCACAGGCGGCGTCTTTCTGCGCAACATGTGGCGCTGGGTGACGCTGCGCAAGGGCGCGCTCACCACCTACTACCCGGAGGAGACGCGCGCCGACTATGCTGCCGGCAACCGCGGCAAGCACATCCTGACCCAGCGTCCGGACGGACGGCCGCAGTGCGTCGCCTGCAACATGTGCGCGACGGTCTGCCCGGCCAAGGTCATCGAGATCGAAGCGGCCTTCGATCCCGGCGATCCCGCGCACCCCAAGTATCCGTCGCGCTTCGAGATCGACTATTCGCGCTGCATTTTCTGCGGCCTGTGCGTGGAGGCCTGTCCAGAGGACGCGATCCGCATGGTCAAGGAGGTGCCCGAATTGCCGCGCCTCGACCGCGACCGCATGTGGCTGTCGCTGCCCGAACTACTCGAGTGGCAGCCCGCGCGCGATGTCGCCAAGCCCTATCCACCGCGCGGGGGGCAGAAGCCTGCCGGGGACGCGTCATGATCGATTCGCTGCTAAACGGCCTCGACAGCCTGCTGATTTACGTGTTCGCCCTTTCCGCGCTGGTCGGCGCGCTGATGATGCTGGTACTCCGGCATCCGATGCAGGTGGCGATGGCGCTGATCTCCACCATGGTCTTCCTCGGCGGCATCTACGGGCTGCTTGGCGTGCACTTCGTCGCCGCGTTCCAGGTGCTGATCTACGTCAGCGCCGTCATGGTGTTCATGGTCTACGTGATCATGCTGCTCGACGCGCGCGACGCCTCGTTCGCGCATCGCTTCTCGCGCTGGCGCTACCCGGCGATCGCGGCGGCGGCGCTGCTGCTTGGGACACTCGGCTACGCGATCTGGCACGGCGTGTTCGCGCCGTCGACGGGTTCCGGAGCGACTTTTGGCCTGCGCGAGTTCGCCGCAGCGTTCCTGACGGAATATTGGCTGCAGTTCGAACTCACGTCGGTCCTTCTGGTGGTCGTCGTGGTCGCGGCGCTGGCGGTGATCAGGGAAGGTAGGCGGGACCGTGGATAGGCTGGAACTGCTGCTGTTGCTCGCGATCGCGCTGTTTGCGGTCGGGCTCCTTGGCGTAATCATCCGGCGCAACCTGCTGGTGATGCTGATGTGCATGGAATTGATGCTCAACGGTGTCAACCTGTCGCTGGTGACCTTTGCGCAGCAAACGGGAACCGAGGCCGGCGCGGTCCTGGTCTTCCTGATCTTCGTTGTCGCAGCGGCCGAGATCGCGATCGCGATTCCGATCGTGCTGCTGCTGGTCCGCGGCAAGCGCACGCTCGATGCCGACGCCTACGCGGACCTGAAGGGATAACGTGGCCTTCGCGCTCACTCTCATCGTGCTGGCGCCCCTTGCCGGGTTCCTGCTGAACGGCCTGCTGGGCGTGCGACTCGGCAACCGCTTCGTCGGCCTGGTCGGCTGCGGCCTGCCGCTGGCCGCCTTTGCGCTGACGCTGCTCGCCTTCCGTGCACTCGAAGCCGGCGGTGCGCCGCTGGTGGAGACCGTCTACACGTGGGCGCACATCGGCCCGCGCGTCTTCGCCGTCGAGTTTTACTTCGACCGCCTGTCCGCGGTGATGACGCTCATCGTCACCGGCGTGGGCACGCTGATCCACGTCTATTCGCTCGGCTACATGAAGGACGACAAGGGCTATGCGCGCTACTTCGCCTACCTGAACCTGTTTCTCTTCTTCATGCTGCTGCTGGTGCTGGGGCGCTCGCTGCTGGTGCTGTTCGTCGGCTGGGAAGGCGTCGGGCTGGCGTCCTACCTGCTGATCGGCTTCTGGTTCGAGGATCCGGAAAAGGCCCGCGCCGGAAAGAAGGCCTTTGTCGTCAACCGCATCGGCGACGCCGGCTTCCTGCTGGGCATGTTCCTGCTGTTCTGGAGCCTGGGAACGCTGGACATGGACCGGATCAACGCCGCGTTCAACGGTCCCGCCGCGCCAGTTGTGTCGGCGAGCCTGGTCGGCATCCTGCTTTTCATCGGGGCCACCGGCAAGTCGGCACAGATTCCGCTGCATGTCTGGCTGCCCGACGCGATGGCAGGCCCGACGCCGGTGTCGGCGCTGATCCACGCCGCGACCATGGTCACCGCCGGTGTCTATCTGGTGGCGCGGATGTCCGGCATCTACCTGCACGCCGAGCTTGCTTCGCAGGTCGTCGCGACCATCGGATTGGCAACGGCATTTTTCGCGGCGACGATCGCCGTGGTGCAGACCGACATCAAGAAGGTGCTGGCCTATTCGACGGTATCGCAGCTCGGCTTCATGTTCGTGGCGCTGGGCGTGGGCGCCTACGGCGTGGCCATCTTCCACGTCACCACGCACGCGTTCTTCAAGGCCTGCCTGTTCCTGGGCGCCGGCAGCGTGATCCATGCGCTTTCCGGCGAGCAGGACATCCGCAAGATGGGCGGGCTGGCGCGCCGGATTCCAGTGACCTTCGTCACCTTTGTCGTGGCGACGGCGGCGATCGCCGGCATACCGCCACTGGCCGGATTCTTTTCCAAGGACGAGATCCTCTGGTTCGCCTTCGCGAGCACGCGCGGCGGCGCACCGCTGCTCTGGTTTGTCGCCAGCCTGACCGCGCTGATCACGTCCTTCTACATGTTCCGGCTGGTGTGGCGGACCTTCCTCGGCGCCTCGCGCATGGACGAGAAGACGGCGCAGCACGTCCACGAGTCGCCGTGGTCGATGGGCGGCGTCCTGATCGTGCTGGCGATACTGTCGGCGATCGGTGGCTTCATCGCCGTCCCGCATTATCTGGAGGGGCTGCTGCCGCTCCCGCCGGTCGAACAGGCATTGCACCATCTGGAGACGCCGTTGCTGGCACTGTCCGTCGTCATCGCCTTCGCCGGACTGGCCGCCGCGGCGTTTCTCTACGGCGGCGATGCGGCGCGTGCAGCGCGCCTGGAAGCGAGCTTTGCCACGCTGCATCGTGTCCTCACGAACAAGTATTACGTCGACGAGATCTACGAAGCATGCCTCGGCCGTCCGCTGGCGTGGATCTCCGAAAAAGTATTTCTGCGTCTCGGCGACCGGTTGCTGCTCGACGGCACGTTGAACGGCATGGCCGGTCTGGCGCAGCGCGTCGCCGGCGGACTGTCACGCTTCCAGACCGGCAGCCTGCACCGGTATGCCTTCCTGGTGCTCGCCGGCGCGGTCGCCTGTCTGGCGTGGAGCCTGTCCCATGTCTGACGCGACGCTGCTGAATCTGGTGCTGTATCTCCCGGTTCTGGGCATCGCACTGGTCGTGTTGCTGCCGACCGGTCGTGACGGCGCGGTCCGCTGGACGACCTTCTGGGTGATGATGGTTCAGCTTGCGCTGACCACGCTGCTCTACTGTCGATTCGATGCCGCGATTCCGGGCCTGCAGTTCGAAACGCGGCTGCCTTGGATCGAAGCCTGGGGCGTCTACTACCAGATCGGCCTCGACGGCTACAACCTGCTGCTGGTGCTGCTGACCACCTTCCTTGGACCGTTGGTGGTGGCGGGCGCGTTCACGGCGATCAACAAGGACATCAAGCTGTTCTACGCGATGGTGCTGCTGATCCAGTTCGCGATGCTCGGTACGTTTGTCGCGCAGGATCTGTTCGTCTTCTACCTGTTCTGGGAGATGATGCTGATCCCGATGTTCCTGATCATCGGCATCTGGGGCGGCGAGCGGCGCATCTACGCGACGCTCAAGTTCGTGCTGTACACCGCCTTCGGCAGCATCCTGATGCTCGCCGCGGTGATCTATCTGGTCTATTCGCTGCGGACGTCCACGGGCATCACGTCATTCGCCTTCGCCGACCTGCTCGGCACGCCGCTGCCGATGTCGGTTCAGCTATGGCTGCTGGCGGCGTTCGGACTGTCCTTCGCGATCAAGGTACCGATGGTGCCGCTGCATACCTGGCTGCCCGACGCGCACGTCGAGGCGCCTACGGCAGGGTCGGTGATCCTGGCCGGCGTCCTGCTGAAGATGGGTACCTACGGCTTCATGAAGCTGGGCTTTCCTCTGTTTCCGGACGCCACGCGGGCGTTGACGCCGGCGCTGATGACGCTGGCGGTCATTGCCATCGTCTATGGCGCCTGCCTCGCGCTGGTGCAGAACGACATCAAGAAGATCATCGCCTACTCTTCGATCAGTCACCTCGGTTATGTGATGCTCGGACTGGTGAGCCTTGATCTGCTTGGAATTCAGGGCGCGATTATCCAGATGGTCAGCCACGGGCTGACGGCAGCCGGCCTGTTCCTGATGGTCGGGATGATCTACGAGCGCTGCCATACGCGCGAACTCGCCGCCTACGGCGGGCTCGCCAAGGTGCTGCCGGTTTACTCGGTGTTCTTCATGGTGCTGACGCTGGCGTCCATCGGCCTGCCGACGACCAGCGGATTCACCGGCGAATTCCTGGTCCTGCTTGGAACCTTCACCTCCGCCTGGCCGCAGTACGTCGACGGCGCGTCCTGGCCGCTGGCGATGGCGGTGATCGCGGTGACCGGCGTGGTGCTGGGTGCGCTGTACATGCTTCGCTTCGCACAGCACTTCCTGTTCGGCGCCGAGCGCGTGCCGCATGGTCCCGTCACCGACCTCGGTTTGCGCGAGAAGCTGATCCTGCTGCCGATCATCGTGGCGATTTTCGCGCTCGGGCTGTTCCCCGACGCCCCGATGCGGAAGACTGAACTGGCCGCGCAGCATTACCAGGCACTGGTGCTGTCGGCGCGCATTCCGGCGAGGACGCCATGAACTGGGCTGACGTCCTCTACGCACTTGCGCCGGAAAACGCGCTTCTGGCCGGCATCGTCGTTTTGACGCTGCTGGCGATCGTCATGGACCGACCGCGAGGGCTGGCGGCGTTGTCCTTCATCGCGACGGCGGCGGCGGCAGTAGCCGCGTTGATGCATTATCAGTCCGGCTTCACGGCGACGCCGTTCCCCGGGCAGTTCTCCGTCGATACGACCGGAGCGATCGCCAAGGTCGTCGTGCTGGCACTGGCGCTGCCGGTGCTGCTGCTCGCGCGCGACGAATTCGCCGGTGATGCGCCGTTTCACATCCTGCTGCTATCGGCGTTGTACGGATTCTGCCTGCTGCTTTCCGCCGACAGCTTCCTGACCCTGTTCCTCGGTCTGGAAATCATGTCGATGCCGGTGTACGTGCTGGTGCTGCTCGCGTATCGCGCGCCGCAGGCGCCGGAAGCCGCGCTCAAGTACCTGATCCTCGGCGGTGCGGCGACGGCGATGCTGCTGATGGGGATTTCGCTGCTGTACGGGGGTACGGGTTCGCTGTCGCTGTCCGCGTTCGCCACCGCGCTGGTTGCCCGGGACCTGCTGTCGATCGCCGCGGTCGTGCTGGTGCTCGCCGCCTTTTTCCTCAAGGCCGCGATCGTTCCGTTCCACGCCTGGGCGCCGGACGCCTACGAGGGTGCGAGCGTGCCGGTGACTGCCTTCATGGCGACGATCATCAAGGCCGGTGTGCTGCTCGCCGCGCTGCGGCTGTTCGGCACCACTGCAATCCAGCGTCCGCTGGTCGACCTCATCGCGATTCTCCCGCTGGTGTCGATCGTATGGGGCAACCTGACGGCGATGCGCCAGACGAGCTTCCGCCGGATGATCGCCTATTCGTCGATCGCCCACGCCGGCTATCTGTTCTACGCGTTCCTGGGCGACGGCGGCGGACGCTTCCAGGCCGTGGTCTTCTATGTAATCGCCTATGGCTTCATGAACGTGCTGGCGTTCGCGTCGCTGCCACGGACTGGCGGCGGAGCGCAAGATGATCGCATCGATGGTCTCGCCGGTCTTTCCGGCCGTCGTCCCTTTGCCGCGGCGATGATTGCCATTGCCATGCTGTCGCTGGCCGGAATTCCGCCATTCCCGGGCTTCGTCGCCAAATTTCTGATCTTCAACAACGTGCTCACCGCCGGCTACACCGCCTATGCGGTGCTCGGTCTGGTCGGCAGCTACCTCGGCATCTATTTCTACCTGCGGGTGATCCAGACCATGTACATGAGCACGCCGGCGGCCTCTGCGCCGTGGCTGCCCCGTGGCGGCGCCGCGGTCGCCGCGGCGCTCCTATGCCTTGCGCCGATGATCCTGATGGCGGTATTTCCGGGCTGGATCCTGGCGCTGTTGCCGCCCTGACGCCGATGGCCCGGCGCATCGACACGCCGGGGGGCGCGACGCTAGGTGCCCGCCCGCTTGGCCACCGGAGAGTGCATGTCGAGCAGTTGCACCCGCGTTGCCTGCAGCCGCTCCGACACCACGCCGAGCATCCGGTACATGAGCGCGAAGCCGAAGGACTTGTCCTCAGTGCAGGCGGCGATCAGGGCATGACCGTCGATCGCCAAGGCATCGACGTGTTCGAGCGCGCGCGCCCCGAAATGCTTGCCACGGCCCATCATGATTGCCGACCAGCCGAGTTCGTCGCCCGCCGAAAGCGTCTGCACGCGGAAGGTGTGGTCCGGCGCCGCGATCTCCAGCGCCACCCGGCCGGTGACGATCAGATAGAAATCGTGGCAATCGTCGCCTTCGCGAAAGATGACCTGATCCGGCTCGAAGGTCACTTCGCGGGCAAGCGCCGCCAGTTTGTCGAAATCCGAGGGTGCGAATGCCTCGATGAACGGATGCCGATGCAGCACCTCGATCAGCGTGTCCTTGGTCATGGTGAACGTCCTCCTGAAGTCGCGCGCCGATCGGGTCCGATCGGCACGCCTGTCCGATTCGCGGTGCGCCAACCTACGGAAAATTCCTGGCGCGACGCTATTGGACAAGTGTACTGCGGTGCGGTGGCCGTGGCACGCGTTTATGGAAACTGCTGATGGGTCCCTGGGCCATTTCGCTGATCATGGCAACCGCGGTCACGGCCTTCATCGTGCTCGCCTGGCGCAAGCTCGCCATCGTCGTGCGTCTGGCGCCGGAGTCGCGAACCGACCGGCCATGGCGACGCGCGGGCTCGGTGCTGGTCAACGGCTTCCTGCAGCGCCGCATGGTTGCCCGCGAATGGATGCCGGGTCTCATGCATCTGGTGATCTTCGCGGGATTCATGACGCTGCTGCTGCGCAAGGTTCAACTGATCGTCATCGGCTACGACGAGAACTTCGTCTGGCCCGGACTGGCCGGCGGCATCTTTGCCGCCACCAAGGACGTGATCGAGATCGCGCTGCTGGCGGCCCTTGCCTATGCGTTCTGGCGTCGCTATGTCCTGCGTCCGGCGCGGCTGGAGCCCAATCGCGAAGCGCTGGTGGTGCTGTCGCTGATCACCGTCATTGTGGTGACCGACCTCCTGTTCGACGGCTTTCGTTTCGCGCTGCAGGCGCAGGTCGATGCCGGCATCGCCCACGAACGCGACTACGCATTTGCCGGCCGGCAGGTAGAGGCGGCCATTGCCGGCCTTTCGAGGGATGCGCTGCGTGCCGGCTATCACCTTGCCTACTGGACGCAGGTCCTGGTGGTGTTCGCCTTCCTGGTGCTGTTGCCGACCGGAGAGCACTTCCACATCGTGACGGCGTTGCCGACGCTGTATTTTCGCCGGGGCGGCCCCGCCAATGCCGTGCCCGGCATCGATCTGGAACGGATCATGGGGGAGGAGGGGGACGGCGCCGACATGCGGGTCGGCGTGCGTACGGCGATCGACCTCACCTGGAAGGATGGCCTGGATGCCTTCACCTGCACCGAGTGCGGACGCTGCAAGGATGCCTGTCCGACGTTTCTTTCCGGCAAGCCGCTGTCGCAGAAATGGGTACACGACAGCCTGAAGCACCATCTGCTCGCGCAGCGCGAAGCGATCGTTTCATCCGCCGCGCCCGCCGCGCCCGCCGCGGACGCTCTGCCGCCGCTGGTCCCCGGCGTGATCGGCGAGGACACGCTGTGGGCCTGCACGACCTGCGGTTATTGCGAGGCGGCCTGCCCAATCGAGCTCGAGCACCTGCCGAAGTTCTACCGCTTGCGCCAGCAGCGCGTCATGATGGAAGGCGCGTTTCCGAGCGAACTCAAGCCGATATTCTCCGCCTACGAGGTACAGAGCAATCCCTGGGGTTTTTCCGCGGCAACGCGCGGCGACTGGGCCACCGGACTCGACCTGCCGATTGTCGGCACCGCGGAGGAGGTCGCGCGACTCGACTATCTGTACTACGTGGGCTCGGCCGAATCCTTCGACCCGCGCGGGCAGCGGATCGCCCGGGCCTTCGCCGCCATTCTCGGCGAGGCCGGCGTGCGCGTCGGCATTCTCGGCGCGGCCGAGACGTCGACCGGTGAATGCGTGCGCCGCGTCGGCAACGAAATGCTGTTCCAGACACTGGCCGGCCAGCTCGTCGGCACGCTAAATGCGCTGGGTGTGACGCGCATCGTCACCTGCGACCCGCATGCGTTCAATACGCTGAAGAACGAGTATCCGGCGTTTGGCGGTCACTACGAAGTGCTGCATCACAGCGAACTCATCGCGCGCCTGATTGCCGATGGACGCATCCGGGTGAACCCGTGCCACGAGCGCATCATCTATCACGAACCCTGCTACCTCGGTCGCCACAACGGTCGCTACGAGGCGCCGCGCGAGATCCTGCGCGCGCTGAGCCGCGATCGCCCGCTGGAGTTCGAGCTGAATCGCGAAAAGGCAATGTGCTGCGGCGCCGGCGGCGGGCGGATGTGGCTGGAAGAACCGCTGGGAGTGCGCATCAACGTCCTTCGCGTCGAGCAGGCCTTGCCGCAGGCACCGCGGACGATCGCCACCGCCTGTCCCTACTGCGCGGTCATGATGGCTGACGGCGTCTCGGCGAAGGGCATGGTCGATTCCATCGATATTCGCGACATCGCCGAACTCGTGGCCGTTGCGATGGTGCGACGAAAGGATCCTGTCGCCGCAAGGTGAACGGCGTGTGATCAACCTGCGCCGAGGCCGGCAACCCGCGATCCCTGCCTGGCGCGTGGCCATTCAGCACGGGCGCACCGGATGCAATGGCGCGGGTCGCGCGCTGCAGGCCGCAGGTTTGCCTTCGATCAACAAGCGTGCGGGCCATGCCATTTATGCTGGCCTGCGCGCTTAAGAATCCGCTGGGACGTCGATGGAGCGGACGGCGCGGGATGGTTGATCCGCACAGAGGGAGGACCGACGGCAGTGGCTGCGCACCGGATCGCTAAGGGCCTCGATATTCCGCTTTCGGGCGAGCCGGCGACCGCGCTCGACCAGGCGCGGCCGCCGGCGAGCGTCGCCTTGCTCGGCGCCGATTCGATCGGTCTCAAGCCGACGTTGCTGGTCAACGTCGGCGACCAGGTCCTTCGCGGCACACCGCTGTACGAGGACAAGAAGACGCCCGGCGTGCGCTACACCGCTCCGGCGGCAGGTAAGGTCGCCGCCATTCATCGCGGCGAGATGCGCGCATTCCAGTCGATCGTGCTCGATGTCGATGCCGACGACGGTCCCGAGCAGCAGGTGGCCTTCACGCACTACACCGGTGCTGCGCCGGATTCGCTCGACGCCACAGCGGTTTGCGCGCTGCTGGTCGAATCGGGCCTGTGGACGGCGCTGCGCACGCGACCATTCTCGCGCGTCCCCCGACCGGGAACTTCGCCGCGTTCGCTGTTCGTCACCGCGATGGATACGCGACCCCATGCTCCGGTCGTCGGGCCGATCGTCGCGCCCCGCGCCGCCGATTTCGCGGCCGGGCTCACCGCGCTTTCCCGCCTGTGCGATGGAACGACCCATGTCTGCGCGGCGCCTGGAACCGATCTCAAGCTGCCATCGGACCCGCGCATCGTGCTGGAGATCTTTACCGGTCCGCATCCGGCCGGGACCGTCGGCCTGCACATCGACAGGCTCGCGCCGGTCGACGCCGGCAGCCAGGCCTGGCATATCGGCTATCAGGACGTGCTGGCGATCGGCCGGCTGGTGAGCACCGGCGTGCTCGACGTCGAGCGGGTGATCACGCTTGCCGGACCGGGCGTGGTGCGTCCGCGCCACCTGCGCACGCGGCAGGGTGCGGCGCTGGCGGACGTCACCCGCGGCGAACTGGCGACCGGTGAACAGCGGGTGATCTCCGGTTCGGTTCTCGACGGCCGCACGGCGATGGGTGAAGTGCATGGCTACCTGGGTCGCCATCATCTGCAGGTCGCGGTGGTGCCCGAGGGTTCGGAGCGCGAGCTGTTCGGCTGGATCGCGCCGGGCACAGGCAAGTTCTCGCTGTGGAACGTGGTGCTGGGCGCCGTTTCGCGGCGACGGCTGCCGTTGTCGACGACGACCAATGGCGGCCCCCGTGCCATGGTGCCCATCGGCGCCTACGAGCGGGTGATGCCGCTGGACCTGATGCCGACCTTTCTGTTGCGCGCGCTGATCATCGGCGACATCGAGCGCGCCGAAGAACTGGGTGCCCTGGCGCTGGACGAAGAGGATCTGGCGCTGTGCACGTTCGTGTGTCCGGGCAAGTACGAATACGGGCCGCTGCTTCGCCGCGCGCTCGAGCGCATCCACAAGGAAGCCGGGCTATGAAGAGCTTTCGCGCTGCGCTCGACCGCATCGGACAGCACTTCGAAAAAGGGGGACGCCTCGAGCGTTTCTATCCGCTGTGGGAAGCGGCCGACACCTTCTTCTATACGCCGGCATCGGTGACCAAGACCGGCGCGCACGTGCGCGACGCGCTGGACCTGAAGCGGATGATGATGCTGGTGGTCATCGCCACGCTGCCGGCGGTGTTCATGGCCCTGTACAACACCGGCTTGCAGGCCAACCTGGCGCTCGACCCCAGCAAGGCCGCGTCGCTGGTCGGCTGGCGGCATGACGTATTGCGGCTGGTCGATGTCGGCTATTCGCCGGACAGCCTGCTCGCCTGCGTCGTCCACGGCGCGTTGTACTTCCTGCCGCTGTACATCGTGACCATGGTCGTCGGCCTGTCGTGGGAGGTGCTGTTCGCCGTCGTGCGCAAGGTCGAGGTCAACGAGGGGTTTTTCGTCACCGGCATCCTGTTCCCGCTGATCCTTCCCCCGACGACGCCGCTGTGGCAGGCGGCCATCGGCATCAGCTTCGGCGTGGTGCTGGCCAAGGAGGTGTTCGGCGGTACCGGGATGAACTTCATCAATCCGGCGCTGGCCGCGCGCGCCTTCCTGTTCTTCGCCTATCCGGCACAGATCACCGGCGACGCCGTGTGGACGGCGGTGCCGAAGGCCGCGGCTGTGGACGGTTTTTCGGGTGCGACGATCCTGTCGCAACTGCGCCTGCCAGACAATGCCGTGTCGCTCGATTTCGGGGCATGGACGCAGGCGTTCATCGGTCTGGAGCCGGGGTCGATGGGCGAAACCTCGGCGCTTGCCTGCCTGATCGGTGCCGTGCTGCTGCTCGTCACCGGCATCGGTTCGTGGCGGACGATGGCCGGGGTGACCCTGGGCACCATGGCGATGGCGATGCTGCTCAATTTCATCGGCTCGGCAACCAACCCGTACTTCGGCATGCCGTTCTGGTGGCACATGGTGCTGGGCGGCTGGGCCTTCGGCATGGTGTTCATGGCCACCGACCCGGTGACGTCGCCGTTCACCGAGCGCGGCAAGTGGATCTATGGCGGGATGATCGGCGCACTGGTGGTGCTGATACGCACGGTGAATCCGGCCTACCCGGAATCGATGATGCTGGTGATCCTGTTCATGAACGTTATGGCGCCGCTGATCGACTATCCGCTGGTCCGCGCCAACATCAAGCGCAGGAAGCTTCGCAATGCCGAACGTTGATTCAACGCGCTACACCATCGGCTTCGCGGCCACCGTCTGCGTGGTCTGCGCGCTGGTCGTCGCCGTGTCCGCCGTCGGGCTGCAGTCCCGCCAGGAGGAAAACCGCAGTCTGTACCGGCAGAAGAACGTGCTGCTCGTCTCCGGCCTGCTGCAACCCGATGCAGTGGTCTCGAAGAAGGAGATGCGCGAGATCTTCGATCGCAACATCCGTATCCGCCTGGTCGGACTTGCCTCCGGCGAGGTCATGACGGATGGCAAGATCGACCCCGATACCTACGACCAGCTGCGGGCGCGCAACGACCCGGCACTCTCCCGCGTGGCACCGCCCAATCCGGCGAAGATCTCCCGGCTGCCGACCTACGCGGCGATCTACCAGGTGGTCGACCCCAAGAGCGGCGACGTGAGCCAGGTGGTGTTGCCGATCGAGGGGCTGGGCATGTGGGGAACCATGTACGGTTTCCTGTCGATCGATCGCGACGGCCGCACCATCCGCGGCATCACCTTCTACGACCAGAAGGAGACGCCCGGCCTGGGCGGAGAAATCGCCAATCCGCGCTGGCAGGCGCTCTGGGTGGGCCGGCACGCGTTCGACGCCAACTGGGAACCGAAGATCGCGGTCGTCAAGGGTGTTGGCGGACCACCGGACCAGTACCCGCACCGCGTCGACGCCATCTCCGGCGCGACCATCACCAGCCTGGGCGTGTCGCGGCTGGTCGCGTTCTGGCTGTCCGAGGACGGTTTCGGCCACTATCTCGGGCATTTGCGCGAAGGAGGCAAGTCTTGAGTGTTCTCGACACCGTGCTCCCGGCGCCCATGCGCAAGGTTCTGCTGGCGCCGATCCTGGCCAACAACCCGATCGCCGTGCAGGTACTGGGCATCTGCTCGGCGCTGGCGGTCACCACCCGCATCGACAAGGCGCTGGTGATGGGCGTCGCCGTCATCATGGTCGGCGGGCTGGCCAACCTGGCAGTCAGCCTGGTGCGCAACTACACGCCGGGCAGCATCCGCATCATCGTCCAGCTCGCCATCATCGCGTCGCTGGTGATCATGGTCGACCAGTTCCTCAAGGCCTTCCTGTTCGAACTCTCGCTGGAGTTGTCGGTGTTCGTCGGGCTGATCATCACCAACTGCATCATCATGGGCCGCGCCGAGGGCTTCGCGATGCAAAACCCGCCGTGGCCGGCGTTTCTCGACGGTGTCGGCAATGGCCTGGGCTATGCGCTGATCATGCTGCTGGTCGCCTTCGTCCGTGAACTGACCGGCGCGGGCAAGGTGCTGGGATTCACCGTGCTGCCGCTGGCCAGCGAAGGCGGCTGGTACGAGGGCAACGGGTTGATGCTGCTCGCGCCCTCGGCGCTGTTCATCGTCGCCCTGCTGATCTGGGCGCTGCGGGTGTGGAAACCCGAACAGCAGGAAAAGGACTAGGCGATGGAACACTATGCCAACCTCCTCGTCCGCTCGATCTTCATCGAGAACATGGCGCTCGCCTACTTCCTGGGCATGTGCTCCTATCTCGCCTGCTCCAAGAAGGTCGAGACGGCGCTGGGGCTGGGAGTAGCGGTGGTGTTCGTGCAGACGCTCACGGTGCCGCTGAACAACCTGCTGCTGCGTTACCTGCTCAACGAGGGCGCGCTTGGCTGGATCAGCCCGGCGCTGGCCGGCGTAAACCTGACCTTCCTGTCCTTCATCCTGTTCATCGCCACCATCGCCGCGGCCGTGCAGATCGTCGAGATGACCGTGGACCGTTTCGCGCCCAAGCTCTATTCGACGCTGGGCGTATTTCTGCCGTTGATCGCCGTGAACTGCGTGATTCTTGGTGGGTCGCTGTTCATGCAGGAGCGCGACTATACGTTCGGCGAGTCGGTCGTGTTCGGCTTCGGCTCGGGCCTGGGCTTCGCGATCGCCATCGTCGCGATCGCCGCCATTCGCGAAAAGCTCACCTATTCGAACGTGCCCGACGGACTGCGCGGACTCGGCATCACCTTCATTACGGCCGGACTGATGTCGCTGGCCTTCATGATGTTCTCCGGAATTCAACTCTAGCCATGCTCGACGTCTTCCTTGCTGTCGTGATGTTCACCGTCGTGGTGCTGCTGCTGGTCGGCGTATTGCTGGGCGCGCGGCGCAGACTGGTGGCGTCGGGCGACGTGTCCATTGTGGTCAATGAAGACACGTCCAAGACGCTGACCGTCGCGGCCGGCGGCACGCTGCTCACCGCGCTGGCGAAGCACGAGATCTACATTCCGGCGGGCTGCGGCGGCCGTGGCTCCTGCGGCGCCTGCGAAATCGTGGTCAAGGACGGCGGCGGCACGCTGTTGCCCACCGAGACCGGCTTCATCTCGCCGGGAGAGGCGAAACGCGGTTACCGGCTGGCTTGCCAGGTCAAGGTCAAGCGCGACATGAAGGTCGAGGTGCCGCCGGAAATATTCAGCGTGCGCAAGTGGCAGTGCAAGGTGCTGTCCAACCGCAATGTGTCGACGTTCATCAAGGAATTGAAGCTCGCGCTGCCCGAGGGCGAGGACGTGCCGTTCCGGGCAGGCGGCTACGTGCAGGTCGAGTGTCCGCCGCACACCATCGACTTCCACGACATCCCCATCGACCCCGACTTCCGGGCCGAATGGGACCAGTTCGACCTGTGGCGCTTCCGTTCGGTGGTGACCGAGCCGGTCGAGCGCGCCTACTCGCTGGCCAGCTATCCGCTGGAAAAGGGCATCCTGCTGTTCACCATCCGCATCGTCTTTCCGCCGGACTATCGCGAGGACATTCCGCCGGGGATCATGAGCACCTGGCTGTTCAATCTCAAGGAGGGCGATGCGGTCACGGTGTCGGGTCCCTACGGCGAGTTCTTCGCCCGCGACACCGACAACGAGATGTGCTTCGTCGCCGCAGGCGCGGGCATGGCGCCGATGCGCTCGCACATCTATGACCAGTTCTTCCGGCTGAAGAGCAAGCGCAAGATGACGTTCTGGTATTCGGCGCGCAATCTGCAGGAGGCGTTCTACGTCGAGGAATGGGAGAAGCTGGCCCGCGAACACGACAACTTCGAATGGCATCTGGTGCTGTCCGAGCCGCGACCCGAGGACAACTGGACCGGGCCCATCGGGTTGGTGCGGCACAACGTGCTGCGCGACACCTATCTGAAGAACCATCCGGCACCCGAGGACATCGAGTACTACCTGTGCGGGCCGGCGATCATGAACAAGGCGGTGATCAACATGCTGCTCTCGCTGGGAGTCGACCGCGAGAACATCATGCTGGACGATTTCGGCTGAACCGGTGGCGGCCGCATCTGCGGCCGGCCGGGCCGACACGGACAACGAGCAGGAGAACGAAATGGGACAACAGACAGTCGCCGACATCGTGCAGGACCGCAAGAGCGACGAGATGATCTCGATCGACGCCGGCGCCACCGTTGCGGAGGCAGTCGAGGTCATGGCGGCGCGGGAAATCGGCGCGGTGCTGGCGATGAACGAGGACGGGCTCGTCTCCGGGATATTCACGGAGCGCGACCTGCTCGCCCGCGTCGTGCGGCCGGGCCTCGACCCCAAGACCACGCCGCTGTCGCTGGTGATGACACGCGATGTGCGCTTCGTGTCGCCGGGCACGACGACCGAGGCCGCGCTGTCGCTGATGCACCTGCTCGGCTTCAGGCACCTGCTGGTCATCGACGGACCCCACGTTTACGGCATCATCTCGATGCGCGATCTGGTCTTCCAGATGGTGCGCCGCGGTGAGGGCCGCTTCGAGGCGGCGGTGCGCGACGAAGCGCCGGACGCGGCCAAATGACGGCCGTTCGCCCCACATCGTTACGGAGCACGGACATGGACATGCTGCTTTCACCACGCCGCCGGTTGCTGCTGCAGGGACTGTCGGCCGCGGCGCTCACCGCCGGCTGCAATGACGCCACGCGTCTGGCCGCAACGACGCGCCCGCAGGCTGCCTTCGGTGGACCGACGATGGGCTCCACCTACGCGGTCAAGCTGACCGGTGTTGCCGCCGGTTCCGATGCTGTTGTTTCCGCGCAGCGCGCCGTTGAAGCCGCGCTGGCCGATGTCGTCACCCGGATGTCGAGCTATGACGCTGCCAGCGAGCTGTCGCGCTTCAATGCCCACGCCGAGTCCACGCCGTTCGTGCTGTCGGCGCCGACCTACGCGGTGTTCGAGCAGGCAGCGCTGGTCAGCGCGGCGACCGCAGGCGCGTTCGACATCACCGTGGCGCCGCTGGTCGACGCCTGGGGTTTCGGCCCTCGCAAGGCGCAGCGCGTGCCTCACGATCGCGACCTGCGCGCTGCCGAACGTGGTGTGGGCTGGCGCGGGCTTCGGCTCGATTCCGATACGCGAACCGTTAGCAAGGCGCTGGCCGAGACACGCGCCGATCTGTCCGGCATCGCCAAGGGCTACGCGGTCGATCAAGCCGCGGCGGCGCTCGACCGGCTCGGGTTTGCCGATTACCTGGTGGAAGCGGGTGGCGAGGTGCGTACCCGTGGCCGCAATGCCGAAGGGGCGCCATGGCAGATCGCCATCGAACGGCCCGATGCACTGCCGCAACGCGCGCAGTTGATTGTGCCGGTCTCCGGTCTGGCGATGGCGACCTCCGGCGACTACCGGATCTATTTCGAGCAGGACGGACAGCGCTACTGTCACGAGATCGACCCGGTGACCGGGCGTCCGATCGCGCCGGGTCTTGCCTCGGTCAGCGTGGTCGCGCCGATTTGCGGCTACGCCGATGCGATGGCCACCGCGCTGATGGTGATGGGCCACCGGCAAGGGTACGCGCTGGCCGAAGCCGCAGGGCTTGCCGCGCACTTCATCGTCCGCGAGGCCGACGGCCTGCGCGACCTGTCGACGTCAGCCTTTGCCGCGCTGGGCACGCGGTCGGCGGCCTGACCGGGAAGAGCGCCCATATGTCGCTTGTCACCGTCTTCGTGCTGGCGCTGGTGCTGATCGGCGCCGGCGTGCTGGCGATGGCCGTCGGCGTCATTTTCCGGCGGCCATGTCTGCGCGGCTCCTGCGGCGGACCCGCGGTCGCCGGACCCGACGGCGAGTCGTTGTCCTGTGCAACTTGCCCCAAGCGGCGCCGCTCGGAGGGCTGAGCGCGCAGAACCTGCCGGCGCCCCGCTGGCAGCGTCGCCATGTCCGTGCAGGGCACCTGAGCCGGTCCGGCTCCGGCTTTCGATATCCCGTTCAACCCACCCCGGCGCGTGACTTTCACAACCGCGGTGCGGTTGGGCAATTGGCACAAGTGTTCCGCGTTCCGGACCGCTGTCCCGACTGTTTGACACAGGTCAAGACACGCGCCTGTCTTTGTTGATAATTAACGTAACAGCAGCCGGAATATCGGTGTGCGCGATTGCGACAGTGCGGCAATTTGCCACGGCTTGGACGGCGCCGTTTGTTTGACCCGACCCGGTTAAATTCGGTACAAGGAATTGTCGGGTGCGTCGAGGCAACAGGAAATCCGCGACGGTCGCCGCAGGCGGCACAACCAGCAGTCCAGCAAAGGGGTACACATGCGCTTCAAATCCCTCATCGCCATGGCCGGCATCGCGGCGACCACCCTGGCGTTCCTGGCTTCGCCTGTGCAGGCGCAGCCCAAGCCGACGACGCCGGTCACGACCAAGCCGGTGTGCGCGAACTGCCACGAGGCGACGCACGATTCGATCCTCTACACCGCGCACGGGGCCAAGAACGACGAGTCCGGTTCGATGTGCCAGACCTGCCACGGCGACGCCAGCGCGCATCTCAAGGATCCGACCAAGGCCAAGCCGCAGGGTCCGCTGACCAGCAAGACCTCCACCGCGGCCGATAAGGACGCGGTCTGCCAGACCTGCCATGCCGGCAACCGTCACCTCACGTTCTGGGAATCGGGCAAGCACGCGAAGAACGAGGTCTCGTGCGTCAACTGCCACAACCTCCACAACAAGCCGGGTCCGGTCGCGGTGTCGCCGTTCACGACGACCTTCCGTCCGAACGAGTCCGAGATCTGCGGCAAGTGCCACCAGCAGGTGCGTTCCGCCACGCTCAAGCCGTCGCACCATCCGATCATCGAAGGCAAGATCAAGTGCTCGGACTGCCACAACCCGCACGGGGCGCTGACGCCGGTGATGCTCAAGGCCGAGAACGTCAACCAGCAGTGCTATTCCTGCCACGCCGACAAGCGCGGACCGTACATCTTCAACCACCCCGCGGTCGAGGAAAACTGCCTGTCCTGCCACACGCCGCACGGCTCGGTCTACGCCAAGCTGCTGACCGACAAGGCGCCTAACCTCTGCCAGGACTGCCACGACTGGTCGCGGCATCCGGGCACCGTGTACGGCGCCGCTGCGGGCTTCGTGAATCCGAGCGGGGCGCCGGGCACCAATCCCGGAGTCAGCACGCGATTCATCGCAAGGTCATGCGTCAATTGCCATGCGGCGATCCACGGCTCCAACGCGCCTGGTTCGCACGGGCAGTTCCTGATCCGCTGAAGGCGACGAGGGACCTATGAACAAGAAACTGCTTTCAACTCTGATTGCCGCCCTCTTCGTCGGTGCACCGGTGCTGGCGCAGGCCGAGGATGATCCGTTCCGCGCAACCGGCGAGATTACCGCCGGCGGTATCGTCACCGACACCTCGGGCAAGGACCTGTCGAAGTTCAACGAGTTCCAGGACCTGTCCAACGGCATGCTGTCGAACATCGGCGTCACCGGCCGCAACAGCAAGAGCTGGATCGACGCTTATGGCGAGAACTTCGGTCGTGACGACATGTACGTCAACCTGCGTGGCGGGATGTACGATGTGTTCAAGGCTCGCGCCTACACCAACTGGATGCCGCACAACTTCCTGTACAACGGCCTGACGCCGTATGTGGGCAGCGGCTCGAACAATCTCACCGCCACCTTCCCGTCGCCCGACACGGCGACCTGGCAGAACCTGACGCTGGGCTACCAGCGCAAGGACACTGGCGGCTCGTTCGAGTGGCAGTCGAAGTCACCATGGTACTTCCGTGTCGATGGCAACCAGGTCAAGACGCAGGGAACCAAGAACGGCAGCAGCTCGCAGGGCACGAGTCCCGGCAACGGCTATGTCGATCTCGCGCTGCCGGTCCAGTACGAGACCAACAATGTCACCGGCGAGGTCGGTTATGCGACCAGGACGATGACGCTGTCCGGCAGCTACCTGGCCAGCAACTTCGGCAACTCCAACGAAACCGTCAGCTGGAACAACGGCTTCTACGCCAACGGCAAGGACCAGACCTACCTGCCGCCGGCCAATGACTATCAGCGGATCGCTTTGAACGCCACGTGGCGTCAATTGCCGCTGAAGTCGACGTTGGCTTTGCGCTATACCTGGGACGAGACGACCAGCAACACAAATGTCGGTACGTCCTACCTCGGTACGGGGGGGACCTTCATCCCGACCGACCCGAGTTCGGCCACGTTCAACGGCAACCAGCAGCGGCAGACGTTTACGGCAGGCTGGGCGGCGACGCCGGTTGCCAACCTCGATACGCGCGTCTACCTCAACTGGCAAAAGATGAACAACAAGTCGACGCATATCGAATTCGCGGACGGCGCCGAGAACGAGCTGTGGCACTACAAGAAGGAGAACGCTGGGGTTGACGCCTATTATCGGTTCAGCCGGGCCAACCGCATCGGTGGCGGCTACGACTATAACCACATCACCCAGGACCGCATCGACTTCGACGACACCAGCACCAATACCTTCTGGGCGGAGTGGCGCAACACGTCGATCGACACGCTGACCGCGCGGATCAAGTATTCGTATCTGTCCCGCCGCTCGACCTTCCTGCTGAACGACGCAGGCGCGAACGCCAACGATGTGCTCTACCTGCAGCGCTTTGTCCGGCGCTATGACCTCGCCAACCTCACGCAGAACCGGGTCAAGGCGACGTTCGACTGGGCACCGATGGACAGCACCGGTGTGGCGGTCGAATTCATCTGGAAGGACAACGATTACGACGAAACGCAGATCGGTCGAACCAGCGACACGCGCACCGAGATCTTCGCCAACCTCACCTACGGCATGCCGACTTCGTGGCGCGTCAGCCTGTTCGGCGACTACGAAACGGTCAAGACGGATTCCTACCTGCGCTACGTCGGTGCCGGTTCGTGCAATGCGACGACCGGGCCGAACTGCTTCGACCCGAACAGCCCACCGTCGTCCGCGTCGTACAACTGGAGCAACACCCTCAAGAACAACAACTGGCTGATCGGCGTCGGCGGCGACCTGCCGGTGAACGACCGCTTCATGCTGACGGGTTCGTTCCTGTACGAGCAGACCGACGGCAGTTCGGATATGGCGGCGCAGAACAACTACGGCAACCCGCTGCCGCTGCCCAACTACCCGAACGTCAAGATGACCTCGCTGAACCTCAAGGGCAACTACA
Source organism: uncultured beta proteobacterium (assembly GCA_963712105.1). GTDB lineage: Bacteria > Pseudomonadota > Gammaproteobacteria > Burkholderiales > Casimicrobiaceae > VBCG01. Next base: position 163,850 of record CAVQGR010000003.1, on the reverse strand, counting down.
AGTTCGACAGGAACTGGTCGGTGACCGCGGGCTACGCGTATCAGAAGTACCAGTATTCGGACGACCAGTACAACGGCTACGTCTACACCGGCGTGGCGCCGTCGACCGCGCCGGCGTCGCAGAGCTACCTGAACGGCTGGAATGCCTTCCAACCGTACAACGCGAACATTTTCTATCTATTGGGAACCTACCGCTTCTGAGCCATCCCCCAGTGGCAAGGGCCGCGCCCGAATGGGCGCGGTTTTTTTTGCCTGGGCGACAGGCGTTGCGGTTAGGTACACGCGCCGACGGGCGCAGCGAACCGGAACGCGCCGGGCCGGACGGGCGCGCGGCGGTCAGTACCGACCGTGCTGCTTGTAGATGTAGTTGGTCAGCTCGACCGTCTGCATCGACATCCGCCGCTGGAGCTGGTGCACAGTGCGAATGATCGCGCGCATCACCAGGTAGACGATTTCCGGCGCGGTGCTCAGCAGCCCCTCGAGCTTCTCGCGTTCGAGGCCGAACACGCGGGTGCTGCCGAGCGCCACCAGCGCGGCATAGTGCTCGGTGCCGTCGATGAAACTCATCTCGTCAACCAGGTCTCCGGCAGACAGCGTGATCAGCGTCACCTGCAGCGGCGATCCGGCGTTGCGAACCACGCCCAGCGCGCCGCTGACGATGACGTAGAGGTGGTTGTCCTGCGTGCCTTCCTCCACCAGCACGGTGCCGTCCTCGAGATCGCGAAACTCGATCAGTCCGGCCAGCACCTTGCATTGTTCGGGGGAGAGTTCGGCGCCGATCTTGGATTTGCGCAGTGCATCGATCTCGGCCGGTGTCGTCATGCGTTCTGGTCCTTCGGAGGTGGCCCTGCCGCCTCCGGACCAATGACTGGGGCACGCAGGCGGAGCGCATCGGCGCGCTGCACGAAGGCGTCGACGAGGGTGTTGGCGATCCGGTCGAAGACCGGTCCGGCAAGCCGGCTCATGGCTGCGGTCGAGAAATCGTAGCGGAGGGTGAATTCCACCTTGCATCCCGCATCCGCGAGCGGCCTGATGCGCCAGTCTCCGTGGAATCGTGAAAAGGGTCCTTGCTCCAGATCAATGGCCATCGACTCCGGGCGGCGCTTGGGATTGCGCGTGACGATGGAAAGACGCACGCCGTGATAATCGATGCCGATGCGCGCCACTACCACCGAATCGTCGCGATGCAGAATGGTTGCTGCGGCGCACCACGGTAGAAACTCCGGGTAGTGCTCGGCGGCCTCGATGAGGTCGAACATGTTCTCGGCACTGTGGCCGACCAATGCTGACTTGTGCACTTCCATGTGAAGGACTCCGCGGCCGTTGAAGCAACGCCGTGCGTGCGCCGTTCCGGATGACGTCGATGCGCCGGATTGTAACGGACCCCGTTACGTTTCCGCTCGATGCGGACCGCATATTTCGGCGATCGACGACATACATGAAACTAGTGCGAAATCGTTTGATCCCAGTCAATCACATCTTGCCTGGAAACGATCCTAATGGTGCCGTTGCGCGAGCGGATCGCCATCGAATCACAGTACCGACATCGCGCCGGATCGGACCCGTCCGTTGGAGAGCAAGATGATCGATACCTACTATGCTCTGATGCGTCGCCAGGGAATTTCCCGGCGGAGCTTTCTCAAGTTCTGCAGTCTCACCGCGGCATCGCTTGGACTGGGTGAAGCGGGCGCGCAGCAGATCGCGCAGGCGATGCAGACCAAGCAGCGCACGCCTGTGGTCTGGCTGCACGGCCTCGAGTGCACCTGCTGCAGCGAGTCGTTCATCCGCTCCGCGCATCCGCTGGCCAAGGATGTGGTCCTGTCGATGATTTCGCTCGACTACGACGACACGCTGATGGCCGCCGCAGGCCACCAGGCCGAGCAGGCGCTGGAGGACACGATCAAGAAATACAAGGGCAATTACATTCTCGCCGTCGAGGGCAATCCACCGCTGGCCGACGACGGCATCTACTGCATCCCCGGCGGCAAGCCCTTCGTCGACAAGCTGCGTCACGTCGCCAAGGACGCCAAGGCGATCATCTCCTGGGGTTCGTGCGCGTCGTGGGGCTGCGTGCAGGCGGCCAAGCCGAATCCGACGCGCGCGACGCCGGTGCACAAGGTCATTTTCGACAAGCCGATCATCAAGGTGCCGGGCTGTCCGCCGATCGCCGAGGTGATGACCGGCGTGGTCACCTACATGCTCACCTTCGATCGCCTGCCCGATCTCGACGCGCAGGGGCGGCCGAAGATGTTCTACAGCCAGCGCGTGCACGACAAGTGCTATCGGCGGCCGCATTTCGACGCAGGGCAGTTCGTCGAGAGCTTCGACGACGCCGGCGCAAGGATGGGCTACTGCCTGTACAAGGTTGGCTGCAAGGGGCCGGTGACCTACAACGCGTGCTCGGCGACGCGCTGGAACGAGGGCGTGTCCTTCCCCATCCAGTCGGGCCACGGCTGCATCGGCTGCTCCGAGGACGACTTCTGGGACAAGGGCTCGTTCTACGACCACCTGACGACCATCCGTCCGCCGGGAGGACTCGGCATCGAGGGCACGGCCGACAGGATCGGACTGACCGCCGTTGCAGCGGCGGGCGCGGCGATCGTGGCGCACGCCGCGGTGAGCGCGATCAAGCAGGCGCGCAGCAAGTCGCGCAACGACAAGCGCAGCGAGGTGGAGAAGTAATCATGGCGACCCTACAGACCCAAGGCTTCACGCTCGACAATTCCGGTCAGCGCATCGTCGTCGACCCGATCACGCGCATCGAAGGGCATCTGCGCATCGAGGTCAACGTCGACAAGAACAACGTCATCCGCAACGCGGTGTCAACGGGCACGATGTGGCGCGGCCTCGAGGTGATCCTCAAGGGCCGCGACCCGCGCGATGCCTGGGCCTTCGTCGAGCGCATCTGCGGCGTCTGCACGGGCGTGCATGCGCTGGCCTCGGTGCGCTCGGTCGAGGACGCGCTGGCGATCAAGATTCCGAAGAACGCCAACATCATCCGCAACCTGATGCACGCGACGCTGTACGCACAGGACCATCTCGTGCATTTCTACCACCTGCACGCGCTCGACTGGGTCGACGTCGTGTCGGCGCTCAAGGCCGATCCGCGCCGGACCTCGGAACTCGCGCAGAGCATTTCGCCGTGGCCGAATTCCTCACCCGGATACTTCCGCGAGGTGCAGAACCGGCTGAAGAAATTCGTCGAGAGCGGCCAGCTCGGCATCTTCGCCAACGGCTACTGGGGAAGCGCGGCGTACAAGCTGCCGCCCGAGGCGAACCTGATGGCGACGACGCACTACCTGGAGGCGCTGGACTTCCAGAAGGAGATCGTCAAGATCCAGACCATCTTCGGTGGCAAGAACCCGCACCCGAACTGGCTGGTGGGCGGCGTTCCCTGTCCGATCAACGTCGACGGCACCGGCGCGATCGGCGCGGTGAACATGGCCACGCTCAACATGGTCAAGGACATCTGCGACCGCACCATCGAGTTCATCGACCAGGTGTACATCCCCGACCTGCTGGCCATCGCCGGCTTCTACAAGGACTGGGCGGCAATCGGCGGCGGGCTTTCCAACCAGAACGTCATGTCGTACGGCGACTTCCCCGACATCCCGAACGACTATTCGAACAAGAGCATGCTGCTGCCGGCCGGCGTGATCCTCGGCGGTGACTTGAAGACCGTGCATCCGGTGGACCTGAAGGCCGCGGACCAGGTGCAGGAGTGGGTCACGCATTCCTGGTACAAGTACGCGGCCGCCGACAAGGATCGTGGCCTGCATCCGTTCGACGGCGTCACCGATCCCGATTTCGTGCTGGGCCCGGGGACCAAGGGCACGCGCACCAACATCGAGAACCTCGACGAAAGCGCGCGCTACTCGTGGGTCAAGTCGCCGCGCTGGAAGGGCCATGCGGTCGAGGTCGGTCCGTTGGCGCGCTACCTGGTCGCCTATGCCAGCGGCCACAAGGAGATCCAGGAGCAGGTGAACGGCGCGCTGAAGGCGCTGAACGTGCCGGTCACGGCGCTGTTCTCCACGCTCGGCCGGACCGCGGCGCGCGGACTCGAGTGCCAGTGGGCCGCGCACAAGATGCGCTATTTCTACGACCAGCTGATCGCCAACATCAAGGCGGGCGACCTCGCCACGGCCAACGTCGACAAGTGGGAACCGTCCACCTGGCCGGCGGAAGCGAAGGGTGTGGCGCCGTGCGAGGCGCCGCGGGGCGCGCTGGCGCACTGGGTGAAGATCAAGGACCGCAGGATCGACAGCTACCAGTGCGTCGTGCCGACGACCTGGAATGCCGGTCCGCGCGATGCCAAGGGGCAGATCGGCGCCTACGAGGCGGCGTTGCTGAACACGCCGATGGTCAACCCGCAGCAGCCGCTGGAAATCCTGCGCACCATCCACAGCTTCGATCCCTGCCTCGCCTGTGCGACGCACGTGATGTCGCCGGAAGGCGAGGAACTGGTCGCGGTGAAGGTGCGCTGAACGGACGAAGGAGAGTGCGATGAGAGTCGATGCCGTCTCCGGCCAGGTGCTGTCCGGTCCGCTGGTGCCCGTCTACGTCTACGAGGCGCCGGTACGCCTGTGGCACTGGGTGATGATGATCTGCATGCTGTTCCTCGCCGCCACGGGCTACCTGATCGGCAGCCCGCCGCCGGCCATCGGCGGCGAGGCGGCGTTCAGCTACTTCTTCGCCTACATCCGGATGACCCACTTCATCGCGGCGATGATCTTCGTCGTGGCCTTCGTGGTGCGGATCTACTGGGCACTGGTCGGCAACCGCACGTCGCGCGCGATCTTCCTGCCGCCGGTGTGGAGCCTCGGCTGGTGGAAGGGCCTGTTCGGTCAACTGGCGTATTACCTGTTCCTGCGCAAGGAACCGGAACTCTGGGTGGGACACAATCCGCTGGCGCAGATCGCGATGTTCCTGATGTTCACGCTGGGCACGATCTTCATGATCGTCACCGGTCTGGCGCTCTATGCCGAGCAGTGGGGCTGGGGCACGCCGTGGATGAACGTCTTCGGCTGGGTGTTCGTGCTGTTCGGCGACCCGCAGATGGTGCGCACGCTGCATCATCTCGGCATGTGGTATCTGCTGCTGTTCGCGGTCATACACGTCTACATGGTGCTGCGCGAGGACGTGATGAGCGGCGAGTCGATGGTCGAGCACCATGGTCAACGGCATCCGGTTGTGGAAGCGCGAGCCCGGGCAGTGAGTCCGCGCGGGCCGTCTGCGGCGACGTCGGCACCGACCCCGGAGCGTCTGCGATCGGGTTCCCGGCGTCGCAGCGCCGCGCTGGGGATGTCGAACCGCCGGCCGCCGCGCCCCGGGGAATTCCTCGAGACGCGCTACCTGAAGCCGCTGTCGATCAGCCAGACCGAACTCGCGCAGGCGCTGCGCATTTCCCGCCGGCGGGTGAATGAACTCGTCAACGGCAGGCGGGCGATGACGCCGGACACCGCGCTGCGGCTGTCGCTGTTCTTCGGCAACGAGGCGGCGTTCTGGATGCACCTGCAGGTCGCCTGGGACATGCACGTCGCCATGCGCGAACTGCGCGCCGCCCACCGCCGCGCCTGAGCAGTACGGCCGGGCGTTTCCTCCACCCCCAGCGCCGCATCGACGCGGCGTTGACGTAACGCAATACGTCCGCGACGCATCCGACTAGTCTCCATTCTGTAACCGCAACGGTTACAGGAGGGGCGGTGGAACGCGACATCGACGTGCTGGTGTTGGGCATCGGCAACCTGCTCTGGGCCGACGAGGGCTTCGGCGTCCGCGCGGTCGAGGCGCTGCACGCCGGCTATCGCTTTCCGGCGGCGGTCGTGCTCGAGGACGGCGGCACGCTCGGCCTGAACCTCTACGACCGCATCGCCAATGCCCGTCGCGTGCTGGTGTTCGACGCCATCGACTTCGGGCTGCCCGGAGGCACGCTCAAAGTCCTCCGCGACGCCGAGGTTCCGGCCTGGGGGCGCACCAAGCTGTCGCCGCACCAGGTCGGCTTCAATGACATTCTCGCCCTCGCGCAACTGAACGGCCGCGTGCCGGAATGCATGGTCGCGATCGGCGTGCAGCCGGTGGAATTGGGCGACTTCGGCGGCAGCCTGCGCGATGCCGTCAGGGACCGCCTGCCAGAAGCCGTGGCGCTTGCCGCGGCGCAGCTGGCACTGTGGGGGCATCCCGGCGTGCCGCGCGCAGCAGACGAACGCTGCGAGCCGCTCAACGCGCAGGCACTGGCGCTCGACGCCTACGAACTCGGCCGCCCGTCGGCGCGGGACGCCTGCCGCGTCGGCGACGCGCGGGTATTGCAGGCGCACGCGGGAAAGGGTGGTTGAGGATGTGCATCGGCATCCCGATGCGGGTAGTCGCGTCCACGCCCGATCGCGCGCTCTGCGAGGGACGGGGCGAGACGGTCTGGCTGGACTTCATGCTGACCGGCGACCAGCCGGCCGGAACCTGGGTGCTGGCGTTTCGCGGCGCGGCGATGCGCGTGCTATCCGATGACGAGGCACGCACGACCAATGCGGCGCTGGATGCGCTGGCCAGCGTGCTTGCCGGCGACACGGCCATCGACGCGCACTTTGCCGACCTGATCGACCGCGAACCGGAATTGCCGGCACATCTCAAGGGAGCGTCCTGATGTCGACCCAGCAGATTTCCATGCCCATCGTGGCGGGTGACGATCCGCTGCGCTATCCGCTGATCGGGCAACTGTTCGGCAAGCACGGCTTCACGCAACTGTCGCAGGCGTCGCTGCCTGGGTGGCTGGCGCAGCCCGGTCGCGCGCTGCTGGTTTTTCTCGAGGATCCGATCCGCGTCCGCGAGACGCTGGACCTGGCGGTGATCGTGCCGGAACTGGCGCGCGCTTTTCCCGGCGAGTTCATCGTCGGCGTGCTGCTGCCAGCGGACGCGCGGGACGTAGCGCCGCGCTACAGCTTCCGGCGCTGGCCGGCGGTCGTCATCCTGGCCGACGGGCAGTACGTCGGTGCCATCGACGGGCTGCGCAACTGGGACGAATACCTGGCCGACGTCGCGTGCCTGCTGGCATCGCCGCCGACGCGGCCGCCGACCGTGGGCATCGCGGTGAAGGGCGACGGCGGTTCGGCGCCGCACTGCCACTGACCGTATCGAAGCATGGAGAGAACATGAAGGATTTCCCGTTGCCGGTGCACATGGTCGGACCCGGATCGCAGCCCGGGGACGACGAGGAGCTGCAGTACCTGGCGATGCCCCGCGACATGAACACCTTCCGGATGCCGCTGGTGCCTGAGCAGGCCGACGTGCGCGCGCTGGCCGAGGCGCGCGACGCGCTCGGCGCGTTCACCGCACTGCTCGAAAGCTGGGATCCCGCGTCTCCCGAACCGGGCCCTGTGCTCGACCTCGCGACGCTTACTGCCGAAGGCGTTGCGATCACCAACGAAATGCTCGGCGAGGGCGAGGTGGCGATCCGCATCGGCGGAGAAACTGATTTCCGGATCCAGGAGAGCGTGTTCACCGGTGTCTGGCGCGTATGCAAGTTCGACGCCGAAGATCGTCTGATTGCGGACTGGCTGGAAGCGGGTGCGCTGCCAGGCGTGGTCGTCTCCGCTGCCAGAAATGCTGCCGCCACTGCGCTGCCGCCGGCGACGATTCCCGCCGGCGCGATGAATTCGCCGGCGTTGCTGAAGGAGATCGCAGGGCGGATGGGCGACGTGCAGCCCGGCGCGCCGGCGCATGTCATCAATCTGACGCTGTTCCCGCTGACGCCGGACGACCAGCATGTGCTGGAGCAGGCGCTGCCGGGTGGGCAGGTGGCCATGATCTCGCGCGGCTTCGGCAACTGCCACATCACGTCGACCACGTTGCGCGATGTCTGGCGCGTCCAGTATTTCAACAGCATGAAGACGCTGATTTTGAATACCATCGAAATCGTCGACGTGCCCGCCGTTGCGCTGGCCGCGCCGGAAGATCTGGCCGACAGCCTCGAACGATTGGCGGATCTCGTCAGCTGGATCGGCGAATGCTGCGAACAGCCACGGCCCTCGCGTGCCGAGGCCTCGCCGTGAGCGCGTTGAGACGACGATGACGCCGGCGATCGACACGCGCCTTGAATGCCGGATCTGCTGGCACGTCTACGATCCGGAAGAGGGCGACCCGGTCTGGCAGGTCCCGCCGGGAACGGCGTTCGCGGATCTGCCGCCGCACTGGACCTGCCCCAATTGCGCGGCGACGCAGGACCAGTTTCTGGTGCTGGGCGATGGCGGCTGAGCCTGTGCCAATGGATAGCGCACTGCTGCCGCGGCTGAACGATCCGTCGCAACGCTTTGTCGCGGCGTTTCGCGCCGCCGCGGTGCGCATGCAGGGGCTGCCCATCTGCAATCCTGCCCTCGATGTGGACGCGATCGGCTTCGCGCCATGGAACGGCCAATGGCTGGGCGTGGTGCTGACGCCGTGGTTCATGAACCTGGTCCTCGCGCCCGGCGACCCGGACGCATGGACCTCTCTGCCGCCGGGCGAGAAGCGCAGCTGTCGGTTTCCCGCAGGCGACTACGAGTTCATCGCCGCGCGGGATCCGGTGGCGGGCGAGTACGCGATGTGCTCGCTGTTCTCGCCGGTGCTCGAGTTCGACGATCAGGCCAGCGCGGTCCTCGTCGCCAGGCTGGCCCGCGAGGCGCTGTTCGATCCGGAAAACGCGGAAGTGGCGGAAATGCCGGTGGGCAATCTGTCGCCGCCGGCCAACGGCAACGACGCGCAACGCGGGCCGCTTGGGCGCCTCGAGGAACGCCTCGACACGCCGATGTCCAAGCGCGACTTCCTGCGCGGGCGCGCGTCCGGAGCCGGCGATGCCGATCGAGGGTGAACTGATCGTGACCATCGGCTGGGACGGGCGGCGCGTGCGCAAGGTCGACATCGCGTCGACGCGGCCCTGGTCCGCCGCGCGTGCGCTGGTCGGCAAGACGCCGGCCGAAGCGGCGCAGGCAGTGCGCCTGCTGTTCAATGTCTGCGGCAAAGCGCAGGGCGTCGCCGCGGACTGCGCGCTTGCCGCCGCGGGCGCGCCGGGTTTCGTGCAAGCCGACGCCGGGCGCGAAGCAACGCTGGTCGTCGCCGGCGTACAGGAGGGGTTCTGGCACCTGCTGATCGACTGGCCCAACGCCATGGGCGGCACGCCGGAAGCCGCGTCCGTTGCGACGGCGCGGCGGCTGATCGCCGCATATGAATGCGCATCGGCCGACGCCGATCCGGCGACGAACGCGGCGGCCCGAAGCGCGCTGCGAGCCGGACTTTGCGAACTCGCCGAACAGGCGCTTTTCGCCATGCCGCCGCAGCGCTGGCTGGACCTGCCGGACCTGCGTGCGCTGGATGCCTGGGCGAAGGCCGGCGCGACGCTGCCTGCGCGCCTGTTGGTCGCGGTGCTGCCGCAGGCCGACGCCGGCCGCAGCGACATTGCCGCGATGCCGGGAATCACCGACGCCGCGCTGCGCGAGGTGATCGCGCCGGCGCTGGAGAGTGATGCGCATTTCGCCCGCGCGCCGACCTGGGCGGGATTGCCGGTGGAAACCGGCGCCTTCGCGCGCATGCGCGATCAGCCGCTGGTACGGGCCGTCATTGCCAAGCATGGCAACGGCGCCGGCGCGAGGATCGTCGCACGCATGGTGGAGGTGGCCGAACTGCTCGGCGAATTGGCCGACGAAGTCCGCCCACCGCAGAGGATCACGCGGGCGCAGGGCCTGCCTCTCGCGGCCCACACCGGCCTCTCCGCGGTCGAGACCGCGCGCGGATTGCTGCTGCATCGGACCCGCGTCGCCAACGGACGCGTCGCCGACTATCGGATCGTCGCGCCGACCGAGTGGAATTTTCACCCCGACGGCGCGCTCGGCCGCGGGCTTGCTGGCTTGGCGGCGCGGGACAGCGATGCGCTGGCGCGCGCCGCGCGCCTGTGCATCCATGCGCTCGACCCCTGTGTCGGCGCGCGGCTCGAGATCGGCCATGCATGAGGTCGCGCTCGCCGAAGGCGTGCTGTCGATCGTCGAGAACGCGGCGGCGCGGCACGCGGCGACGCGCGTGCATACGATCTGGCTGGAATTGGGCGCGCTGGCGCACGTCGAGTCCGAGGCGCTGCGCTTCTGCTTTGCCGCGGTCACCCGCGGCAGCGTCGCCGAAGGCGCGGCACTGGAGATCGCGCGCACGCCCGGAATGGCATGGTGCATGCCCTGTGGCGGGCGCGTCGCGCTGGCACGGCTGGGCGAACCCTGCCCGGACTGCGGCAGCCATCAGCTGCAGGTACTCGAAGGCGAGGAAATGCGGGTGAAGGAAATCGGCATCGGATGAACTGCCGTCGCGCCCGATGGCGCGACCTGGAATGGAGACTGTCTCATGTGCACGACTTGCGGTTGCGGCAACGGCGACACACGCATCGACGGCGCGGCGCTCGCCCACGATCACGATCACCGGCACGTCGACGCGGGCGCGCCCGGAAACACTCCGTTGGCGACGGGACCTGCCTACCGGCATCTGGCTGCCGGTGCGGCGCTAGGGCACCGCCACGCCGACGGGACCTGGCATCGCCATGCGCATGACCACGGCGACGCGCAAGCCTACGGCCCGCTCGGCGCCGCGCATGCGCCCGGACTTTCATCCACCCGGATCGTCCAGATCGAAGAGGACATCCTGGCGCAGAACAACGCCTTCGCCGCGGCCAACCGGCGGCGCTTCGCCGACCGCGGCATCCTGGCGCTGAACCTGGTGTCGGGTCCGGGCTCCGGCAAGACCACGCTGCTGGTGCGCACCATCGCCGCGCTGGCCGGTCGGCTGCCGGCCTGCGTGATCGAGGGCGACCAGCAGACGTCACTCGACGCCGAACGCATCCGCGCAACCGGCGCGCGCGCCGTGCAACTGAACACCGGCAAGGGCTGCCATCTCGACGCGCACATGGTGGGTCATGCGCTGGAATCGCTCGATCCGCCCGTGGACAGCCTGGTGCTGATCGAGAACGTCGGCAACCTGGTCTGTCCGGCGGCCTTCGATCTGGGCGAGGCGCACAAGGTGGTCATCCTGTCGGTGACCGAGGGTGACGACAAGCCGCTCAAGTATCCGGACATGTTCCATGCCGCCGACCTGATGGTGATCAACAAGGTCGACCTGTTGCCGTACGTCGAGTTCGATGTCGATGTGGCGATCGCCAATGCGCGCCGGGTCCGGCCCGGCCTTCCGGCGCTGCGGGTGTCGGCGACGACCGGCCTTGGCATGGCCGACTGGATCGCCTGGATCGACGCCGGATGCGAGGGCGCGCGCACCGCGCGCGATGCCGACGTGGCGGGCCTGCGCCGGCGGGTGTCTGAACTCGAAGCGAGACTGGCGGCGCCGTCGCCGCAGAACTGACGCCACGCGATGACCCAGCCGATGCCGGTGCTCGATCGTCCGCACACGCAACGCCGGCGGCTGCGCGTGTGCGGCATCGTCCAGGGTGTCGGCTTCCGGCCGTTCGTCTACCGGCTGGCGCGCGAGCTGGCGCTGGACGGCTGGGTGAGGAACGATGCCGGCGGCGTCACCATCGAGGTTCAGGGGGCGCGCGAGGCCGTCGAACGCATGGTCCGGCGGTTGCGCGACGAGGCGCCGGCGCTGGCGCGCGTCGATCGCGTCGATGTCCTTGCCTGCGACGCCGATTCGTCGCGCGCCGGTTTCGCGATCCTGGAAAGCGCAGGCGGCCGCACCGCGACGGCGATCGGACCTGACGCTGCCATATGCGGGGATTGTCTCGACGAACTCTTCGCGCCGACCGACCGGCGCCATCGCTACGCCTTCATCAACTGCACGCACTGCGGCCCGCGCTATACGATCACCCGCGCGCTGCCCTATGACCGCGCGCAGACGAGCATGTCGGTCTTTGCGCAATGCCCGCGCTGTCTGTCCGAGTATCGGGCGCCGACGGACCGGCGCTTTCATGCCGAGCCGAACGCCTGCCCCGTCTGTGGGCCGCGGCTGACACTGCTCGATGCCATCGGCGCGTCCGATGCGGCCATCGACGCCATCGCCGGTACGCTCGCGCGCATCGCGCACGGCGAGATCGTCGCCATCAAGGGACTGGGCGGCTTTCACCTCGCCTGCGACGCGCGCAACGCCGCTGCGGTCGCGCGCCTGCGCGCACGCAAGTCGCGCGAGGAGAAGCCCTTCGCGGTGATGACCGCCAACGCGGTCTCGGCAGCCGCATTCGCCTTCCTCGGCGAGGCCGAGCGGGCGATGCTCGAAGCGGTCGAGCGACCGATCGTGCTGCTCGGCAAGCGGGCGAATGTCGATCAGCGGCTGCCCGGCGTCGCGCCGGGGCTCGCCTGGCTGGGCGTCATGCTGCCGTATACGCCGCTGCACTACCTGCTGTTCCACGAGGCCGCGGGCCGACCGCAGGGTGTCGCCTGGCTGCGCGACGTACAGGACCTGGTGCTGGTGATGACCAGCGCCAATCCGGGCGGCGAGCCGCTGGTCACCGGCAATGGCGAAGCGCAGACGCGTCTGGCCGGCATCGCCGACGCCTTCGTGGTCCACGACCGCGACATCGTCGTCGGCTGCGACGACAGCGTCGTGCGCGCGCTCGACGATGCGGATGCGGCGAAGCCGCGCTTCCAGTTCCTGCGCCGTGCGCGGGGCTACACGCCGCGTTCGATCCGGCTGGCACGACCGGGACCGCCGGTGCTGGCCTTGGGCGGCTATTTCAAGAACACGATCTGCGTCACCCGCGACGACGAGGCCTTTGTCTCGCAGCACATCGGCGATCTCGACAATGCGCCGACCTGCGTCGCGCTGGAGCGCGCGGTCGCGCACCTGACGGCCATCGTCGACGTGCAACCGGCCGTCATTGCGCACGACCTGCATCCGGATTTCCACGGTTCACGCCTCGCCGGCGAGCTTGGCCGAACGCTGGGTGTGCCGCTGTGTCCGGTCCAGCATCACCACGCGCATGTGGCGGCAGTGCTGGCCGAGCATCGCGTCGAGGCGCCGGTGCTGGGACTGGCGCTGGATGGCGTGGGACTGGGCAGCGACGGAACGGCCTGGGGCGGCGAGTTGCTGCTGGTCGACGGCGGGACGTTCTCGCGCCTCGGCCGGCTGCGGCCGCTGGCGCTGCCCGGAGGCGACCGTGCGGCGCGCGAGCCCTGGCGCATGGCTGCTGCGGCGCTGGCCCGTGCGGGTCGCGGCGACGAGATCGCGGTGCGCTTCGCCGACGAACCCGCGGCGCCGACGGTGGCGACGATGCTGGCCCGCGGCCTGCGCACTCCGCTGACGAGCGGCATGGGACGCTGCTTCGACGCCGCCGCCGGCCTGCTCGGAATCTCGCGCAGGATGGCCTTCGAGGGACAGGCGGCGATGCAGCTCGAAGGACTCGCGCATCGGTACGGCGCGGTGCGGGCCGATCCGGCGCTGTTCGCCGTCACCGCCGACAACGAACTCGACCTGTCGGCGCTGCTGGCGCGACTTGCCGACGAAACCGACCCGGGGCGCGGCGCCGCGCTGTTCCACGCCACGCTCATCGCAGCACTCGCCGACTGGGCGGAAATCGCCTCCCGGCGTCACGACATCCGCACGATCGCCGCCGGCGGCGGCTGCTTTCTCAACGCGATCCTCGCGCGCGGACTGCGCGACGCGCTGCGCCCTCGCGGCATCGACCTCTTGGAAGCGCAGGCGGTCCCTCCCAACGACGGTGGTCTCTCGCTTGGGCAGGCCTGGGTCGCGCACCACCTGTCGAACGGAACCTGAACATGTGCCTCGCCCTGCCTGCCCGCGTTGTGGACATTCCCGAACAGGAGGTCGCGGTGATCGACGTCGACGGCGTGCGCAAGCGCATCTCTTTGGCGCTGGTCGACAATGTGGCCTGCGGCGACTTTGTGATCGTCCATGTCGGCTACGCGCTCGCCCGGCTCGACCCCGCGGAAGCGCAGCGCACGCTCGACGAGTTCGCGCGCGCCGGCCTTACGCCGCAGGCGGCGCCGTGAAATACATCGACGAATTCCGCGACGGCGATCTTGCGCGTGGAATTGCAGCAGCGATCGCCCGCGAGGCGCTGCCGGGTCGACGCTACAACCTGATGGAATTCTGCGGCGGCCACACGCATGCGATCTCCCGCTACGGCCTCGCCGACCTGCTGCCCGCGTCCGTGAACATGATCCACGGACCGGGCTGTCCGGTCTGCGTGCTGCCGATCGGGCGCATCGACAACGCCATCGAGCTCGCGCAGCGTTCCGGGTTGATCCTGTGCACCTATGCCGACACCATGCGCATTCCGGCCTCGGGCGGGCTGTCACTGCTCAAGGCCAAGGCGCGCGGCGCCGACATCCGCATGGTCTATTCCAGCGCCGACGCGCTGGCCATCGCCCGCGCGCATCCGGAGCGCGAGGTCGTGTTCTTAGCCATTGGCTTCGAGACCACGACGCCGCCGACCGCCGTGGCGATCCGCGTGGCGGCCACGCTGGGCCTCGCCAATTTCTCGGTCTTCTGCAACCACGTGCTCACGCCGGCGGCGATTTCCAACATCCTGGAATCGAAGGACGTGCGCGAGATCGGTACCGTGCCCATCGACGGTTTCATCGGGCCGGCGCACGTGTCGACCGTCATCGGCAGCGAACCCTACGAGTACTTCGCCGAGGAGTACCAGCGTCCCGTCGTCATCGCCGGCTTCGAGCCGCTGGACGTGATGCAGGCGATCCTGATGCTGGTGCGGCAGCTGAACGAGGGCCGTGCCGAGGTGGAGAACGAATTCACCCGCGCCGTCACCCGGGAGGGCAACGTCAAGGCCAAGGCGCTGGTCGCCGAGGTCTTCGAACTGCGCCGCAGCTTCGAATGGCGGGGCCTGGGCGAGGTTCCGTACAGCGCGCTGGCGATCAAGGACGGCTACGCGGCATTCGACGCCGAACGGCGCTACGGCATCAGCTATCGCCCGGTGCCGGATCACAAGGCCTGCGAATGCGGTGCGATCCTGCGCGGCGCGAAAAAGCCGGCCGACTGCAAGGTCTTCGGCACCGCCTGCACGCCGGAGAATCCACTCGGCGCGTGCATGGTGTCCTCGGAGGGCGCCTGCGCCGCGCACTACAGCTACGGGCGGTTCCGGGATGCGGGCGTCGGCGCCGAGCCTGCGGCAAAGGCGGCGGGAACGGGGATCGTCGCATGACGGTGCGCGCGGGCTACGTCCGGCCGGTCGACTTCCGCAACGGCCGCGTCGACATGACGCACGGCGGCGGTGGCCGGGCGATGGCGCAGCTGATCGACGAACTGTTCGTCGCCGAGTTCGACAACGCGATGCTGCGTGCCGGCAACGACCAGGCGGCGTTCGCCGCGCCGCCGGGGCGGATGGTGATCGCCACCGACAGCCACGTGGTATCGCCGCTGTTCTTCCCCGGCGGCGACATTGGCAGTTTGTCGGTGCACGGCACCATCAACGACGTGGCGATGGCCGGCGCCATCCCGCTTTACCTTGCCGCCGGCTTCATTCTCGAGGAAGGTTTTCCGCTCGCGGATCTGCGGCGCCTCGTCCGCTCGATGGCCGCCGCGGCGCGCGATGCCGGCGTGCCGGTCGTCACCGGTGACACCAAGGTAGTCGAGCGCGGCAAGGGCGACGGCGTGTTCATCACCACCACCGGCGTGGGCGTGGTGCCGCCGGGCGTGGACATAGCGGGGAATCGCGCGCGACCCGGTGACCGCATCCTGGTCAGCGGTACCGTCGGCGACCACGGCGTGGCGATCATGTCGCTGCGCGAAAATCTGTCCTTCGAGACCACTATCCTCTCCGACAGCGCCGCGCTGCACGAACTGGTGGCCGGCATGGTCGGCGCGGTCCCGGGAATCCATTGCCTGCGCGACCCGACGCGGGGCGGCCTCGCAACCACGCTCAACGAACTCGCCCGCCAGTCCGGCTGCGGCATGGTGATCGACGAGCGGCGCGTCCCGGTGCGGCCGCAGGTCGCCGCCGCCTGCGAATTCCTCGGACTCGATCCGCTGTACGTCGCCAACGAAGGCAAGCTGGTGGCGATCTGCGCGGCGGGCGACGCCGACGCGCTGCTGGTGGCGATGCGGCGCATCCGCTGGGCGGTGACGCGGCGATCATCGGCGAGGTGATCGAGGACGCGCACTGCTTCGTGCAGATGGATACCAGCTTCGGCGGCCGCCGGGTGATCGACTGGCTGACCGGCGAACAGTTGCCGCGGATCTGTTGATGCGCATCCTGCTGCTCGCGCATGCCTTCAACAGCCTGACGCAGCGCGTGCACGCGGAACTGGTCGAGGCCGGCCATGAAGTGTCGGTCGAATTCGACATTGCCGACAGCGTGACCGAGGAGGCAGTGGCGCTGTGGCGTCCCGAACTGATCGTCGCACCCTTCCTCAAGCGGCGGATTCCGGACAGCGTCTGGAGGACGCATCGCTGCATCATCCTGCATCCGGGCATCGCCGGCGATCGCGGTCCGTCGGCGCTGGACTGGGCGATCATGGACGGCGAGACGCACTGGGGCGTCACGGCGTTGCTCGCCAACGGCGAATTCGACGCCGGCGACGTCTATGCCAGCGTCGGTTTCCCGATGCGCGAGGCCACTAAAGGCAGCCTTTATCGCAACGAGGTGACCGAGGCCGCGATCGCGGTGCTGCGCGAGGCGCTGCTGATGATCACGCGTGGCGAGTCGCCACGGCCGCTGGTTGTGGCGGACCCGGTGGTGCGTGGTCGCGCCCGGCCGTTGATGCGCCAGTCTGACCGGGTCATCGACTGGGCGGCCGACGACACCGCGACCATCCTGCGCAAAGTCCGTGCTGCCGACGGAACGCCCGGTGTCGCGGACAATGTCTTGGGACTGCCGGTGCGATTGTTCGACGCGCATGCCGAGGGCGCGCTGCGGAATCGTTTTCCTGAGGCAGCGCCGGGGGCCGTAGTAGCCCAGCGGGACGGCGCGCTGCTGCGCGCAACGCGCGATGGCGCCGTCTGGGTCACCCAGGTCAGGCGCTTGGACGACCCGGCGCGCGCGTTCAAGCTGCCCGCGGCGATGGCGCTGGCCGAGCGGCTGGACAGCGTGCCGGAAGCGCCACTCGCCCCGCAGGCCATCGTCGACCATGCCACCTGGCAGCCGATCGTCTACGCGGAGGAGGGTGCCGTCGGTTTCGTGCACTTCGCGTTCCATAACGGCGCGATGAGCAGCGAACAGTGCGAAGCGCTACGCGCGGCGCTGGTCGTCGCCAAGGCTCGGCCGACCCGTGTGCTGGCATTACTGGGCGGCCCGGACTTCTGGTCCAACGGCATTCACCTCAACCTGATCGAAGCCTCGGCGCATCCGGCGGAGGAATCCTGGCGCAACATCAACGCGATGAACGACCTGGTGCGCGAAATCCTGTTGACGACGCGACAGATCACCATTGCCGCCATGAAAGGCAATGCCGGCGCCGGAGGCGTGTTCATGGCGCTGGCCGCCGATCGGGTGTTCGCGCGCAAGGGCGTGATCCTCAACCCGCACTACAAGGGCATGGGCAACCTGTACGGCTCCGAATACTGGACCTACCTGACGCCGCGGCGGATCGGCGAAGAGGCCGCACGCGTGCTGACGCAGGCCCGCCTGCCGCTGCCCGCTCGCGCCGCCGCACGCCAGGGGCTCATCGACGACTGCTTCGGTGCCACGCCGGCAGCCTTCGTTGCGGAGGTGGCCGACCGGGCACGGACGCTGGCTGCCGATCCTGCCTTCGAATCGCTGTTGCGGGACAAGGCGCGCCGCCGCGCCGCCGATGAGGCGGCCAAGCCTCTGGAACACTACCGGGCAGAGGAACTCGAGCGCATGCGGCGAAATTTCTTCGGCTTCGACCCGAGCTATCACGTCGCGCGCGCCCATTTTGTCGGCAAGGTCCCTCGCTCGCGGACCCCGGTCTATCTTGCTCGGCACCGTGCGCTGCGGTCCCGCCTACCGGAACCGGCCGGCCACGCGGCGGCCGACTAGGGGCCGGTGCGCTTGGACTTCCAACGACTTCCGGCGCTAGGAAGCCATGGCGATGGCGTAGGCCGCCACTGCGACATCACGCCGCAGGGGGGCGACGCGCAGCGCCGGTGGCTGTTAAGATTGCAGGTGGTTCACTGAGGGTTCACTGAGGTTCCACCGAGTGGTTCACCGGGGATGCCCCTTCGACGCAGGTTGAAGGCATCCGTTCCGGTCACACAAACCAACGCAAAGGAGCACGTATGAAGGTACTGATCATTGCCGCCGTCGCTGCCGTCGGTCTCGCGGCCGCCGGCACCGCGTCCGCGCAGGAAGCTCTCGCCAAGAGCTCCGGCTGCCTTGGCTGTCACGACGTCAGCGCCAAGAAGGTCGGCCCGTCGTTCAAGGATATTGCCGCCAAGTACAAGGGCAAGGCCGGCGCCGACGCGAAGCTCGTAACCGAGATCTCCGAGGGCAAGGGCCACCCGGCGTCCAAGGCCAAGCCGGACGACATCAAGAGCCTGGTGAAGTGGATCCTGGCCATGTGATTTCCTGCCTCGGGCAGGAAGAAAAGAGCCGGCGTCAGCCGGCTCTTTTCATTGCGTGCTCCGGCGCTCGAACGCATCTTCGGAGATTGAGCAGAAACCGCTTTCCGCGCATCGCCGCCGCGATGTGTTGCGGCGACGTGCGGGAGCGGGGCGTACTGGTTACTGCTGCTTACTTCGCGAACTTCAGAGTGATCGCACCCATGTGGAAGGCGTGACGCACCTGCGCGTTGTCGAACAGCGCAAGCCCGAACGGATAGGACTTGCCAAGGTTGTCGAACTGCACGTCGTTCTTGCTCTTGGTAACCAGAGGCCGCGCGACCACCATCATCCACTTGCCACCGTCGTACTTGATCGCCGCGTCGATGACGCCGCGGTCGCCGGTGAACTTCTCGACCATGATCGACGCAACTTCGTCGCCAGCCACGAACTTGCCATCGTCGAAGGCAACCTTGTCCTCGACGCGCAGGTAGTAGGTACCGCCCTTGTTGGCTGCCTTGCCGTCCTTGTTCATGAACTCGGGCTTGCCATTGACCAGCTTGACGTCGGCGTAGCCGCCGCCGGTCTTGGCGTCGCTGTGGCGACCCGCTTCAGGCATCTTGTCCTTGTCGTAACGGTCATGGTTGACGTACTGGTTATCGGCCTGGCCGATGTAGCCGGTACGCACGGTCTTCAGATGCCAGATGTCGCCGAGTTCGCCCGCGCTTGCCGTGTACTTGTTGCCGTAGGGCTTGCCCTGTTCGCCGGCGTGGCAGGTCACGAAGCAGCCGTTCTTGTCAAAGCCCTTCATCGAGCCGCCGATGTCCCAGATGAAGGCGACCTTGTCCTCATAGTATTTGTTGTTGTCACCACCCTTGTCGTCCGGATCCTTCAACTTGATCCATGAACCGTCGGCCTGCTTGACGTAGGGGCTGCGTCGTGCCGACTGCGTAGGATCGGTGTAGGTCAGCAGGAAATAGATCATGTCCTTGGTGTAGACGGCCCGGAGCGTGGCGTCGGTGGATCCACCGTTGAAATTGGCGCCGCCGTTGAGCTTGATCTTGAGCTCCGGGGCCTTGCCAAAGGCCATATCGGCGCCGAACTGCGCAATGTTGGGCGCAACGACGACCTTGGCCGCCGTCAGCGTGCCCTGCGCATACACCGAGCCGGCGCCGGCGACCAGCGCCATGCACCCGACCGCCAACAGCCGCTTCGAAAACTTGCTGATGCTTACATTCATGGATGTTCCCTCGTCTTGCCGGCTCGCCACTGCGTGGCGGGATGCCGCGCGCTGCTGAATTCCGGTGTTCACCTGAACAAAGTCGCATTGCTGGTTGCCCCAAGGGTTGATTGTGGTCAAGGGCTGCGCGAACCGCGACAAATTGCCGCACCCTTTGTGTTCTACTTGAGGCTGCGATTCCGATGCCGATCCGGGGATCGGCGAGGCGCTGCTACAGGGGTACGCAGTGCCGTCCCGGGAATTCCAAGGGAGTGACGTGGAAGCAACACTCGACAGACGCGATGCATCGGCGGTGCAACGAATCGAGGCGGCGGCGATCCCGCCCGGCGACGGCTTGGCGCAACTGGTGCGTTTGCGCGCGGTGGCGGTCGTGGGCCAGGCGGCGGCGATCGGTACCTGCGTCGCACTGGGCGTGGCGCTGCCGGTCGCGTCCATGGCGCTGGTCGTCGCCGCGCTGGTCGTGCTCAATGCCATCACCGCCTGGCGCCTGCGGCGCGGTGGCGACGCGAACATGGTCGAGGTCACGCTCGCGCTGGCGCTGGACCTGGCAGCGTTCACCGTGCTGGTCGTGATGTCGGGCGGCACGGCAAATCCCTTCCATATGCTCTTCGTGCTGCACGCCGCGCTGATCGCCTTGCTGCTTCCCGCGCTGCCCGCGATCATCGGCACGGCTCTGGTGCTTGCCGGATATGCGGCGTCGGTCCACCTGAACCAGCCGCTGGCGTTGGTCGATGGTGCGCCGCTGTCGGTCGACCTCGTGTCGCTCGGCAGCGTGCTGGCCTTGGTGCTGACCGTCGTGATGACCGCGTGGTTTGTCGCCCGCCTGGTCGCCATGCTGTGCGCGCACCAGCAGTTGCTGCAGGCCGCCGCCGAGAAGGCGCATCGCGACGAAATGATCGTCCGGGTGGGAGCGCTGGCCGCCGGCGCCGCGCATGAACTCGCCACGCCGCTGACGACGATCGGTCTGCTGGCCGCGGAGTTGCAGCAGCACCAGGATCCTGCCGCCATCCGCCGTGATGCCGCGGCGCTGCAGTCGCAGGTCGATGCCAGCCGGCGCACGCTGGAGAACCTGAGCGCCGCCGCGCGTCATGCGCACGCCGGTTCACGCGGCGTGGTCGCTGTCGACCGCTTCGTCGAGCGAGTTGCCGAGCGCCAGCGCAAGCTGCGTCCGGGGGCGGGGCTGACTTGCCGCTGGGACGGGCCGCTGCCGGTACCGGAGATCGTCGACGATGTTGCGCTCGAACAGACGTTGCTGATCCTGCTCAACAACGCGGCGGACGCCTCCGTGGACAATATCGACATGGCGGCGCAGTGGGACCCGAGGCAACTGGAAATCGCCGTCCGCGATCGCGGTGACGGCGTTCCCGATTCGATGCGAGAGCAGTTGGGTCGCAGGTTCTTTACAACCAAGCCGCCGGGCAAGGGTACCGGACTTGGACTGGTGCTCGCGGCCAACGTGGCGCGTGAGCGCGGTGGGAGTTTGCGGTTTAGCGCGCGCGAGGGCGGCGGCACCTGTGCCGAGTTGTTGCTGCCCTTGGTGAAACTCCAGTTGAGGAGGGATTGATGGACGAATTGGTGGCGCCAGAAAACGAATTGCCCAAGGTGCTGGTCGTGGACGACGATGGCGCGCTCACGGCAGCGCTGGCGCGATCGCTGGCGAGGCACGGCATGCATGCGATCGAGGCGCACTCGGCGCGAGCGGCGGTGGCTGCCGCGGTCCGGCATCGGCCTGGCTACGCGGTGGTCGATCTGCGCCTCCCCGACGGGACCGGATTGCAGCTGGTGGCGCAGCTTCTCGCCGACAACCCCGACTTGCGGGTGATCATCCTCACCGGGCATGCCAGCATCCCGTCGGCGGTCGAGGCGATCAAGATCGGTGCAATCGACTATCTGGTCAAGCCGGTGACTGCCGAGGAGGTCGTTGCCGCCCTCGGTCGAGAAGGCGCCAATCCCGACCTGCCGATTGCGGCCAGGCCGATGTCGGTGAACCGGGTCGAATGGGAGCACATCAATCGTGTGCTCCACGAACACGGCGGTAACGTTTCCGCCACGGCGCGCGCCTTGTCGCTGCATCGGCGCACGCTGCAACGCAAGCTGTCGAAGCACCCGGTTCGCGCCTGACTTTCCCGCAGTTTGCGGTGCCGGCCACGGGCGCCGGCGTTCGCGTCGGTGCCTCGTGGTCGCGTGCTAGACTTGCCCGACCGCCGCGCGATCCATGGCCACGCCACCTCCGTCTCGCATCGACCGCACGATCACGCTCGCCGTCCTGGCGATTCTGGTCGTTGGCGTGTTTCTTGTCCTGCAGCCATTTCTCTCGGCCATCGTCTGGGCGGCGATCCTCGCGGCAACCACCTGGCCGATGTTCCACTGGCTGGACAATCGCTTCGGCAACCCCACAGTCGCCGCGATGCTGGTCACGCTGGCGATCCTGCTGGCGGTCGTGGCACCGTTTGTCATCGTCGGCGCGACCTTGGCGGAGAACGCCACGCGGCTCACCGATTACGTGCGCATGCTCATCGACCAGGGGCCGCCGGATCCGCCCGACTGGTTGCGCCGGTTGCCGCTGATCGGTGATCGTGCCGCCGCATACTGGGGTTCGTTCGCCCACGATGGCGCAAGCCTCATGGCGGAGGTGAAAAAGCAGTTCGAGCCCTTCAAGCGATTTGCCTACAAGGGTGGCGCTGCGGTCGGCGAGGGCCTGATGCAATTGACGCTGTCGGTATTCATCGCGTTCTTCCTGTTTCGCGACGGGCGGGCGATCATGGAACGCGTTCGCGGCGCGGTGAGCCGCATCGCACCGATGCGGGGGTTGCACATGCTCGGTGTTGCCGGCGCGACCACCCAGGCGGTGGTCTACGGCATCCTCGGAACGGCGCTGGCGCAGGGCGTGCTGATGGCCATCGGCCTGTACATCGTCGGCATCAAGGCGGCGCCCCTGCTCGGACTGATCACCTTCTTCCTGTCGCCGGTGCCGGTGGGTCCGCCGCTGGTGTGGATTCCCGCGGGAATCTGGCTCATTTCTCAGGGTGAGACGGGTTGGGGCGTCTTCCTGCTGGTCTGGGGCGCGCTGGTCGTGTCATCGGTCGACAACATCATCAAGCCGACGATCATCAGTCGCGGCAGCGACCTGCCCTTCGTGCTGGTCCTGCTCGGTGTCTTCGGCGGTGTAGTGGCCTTCGGCTTCATCGGCGTGTTCCTGGGGCCGGTGCTGCTGGCACTGGGTTTCGCGCTGATCAAGGAGTGGGCGGCGCCCACGCACCTGCCATCGGACCCGGCCGCGCCGGCGAACGGGTCCTGAATCGCGCCGCCGTCAGATCGCGGCGCAGAACACGACGCTGTTCGGCCCGTAACCCTCGGGTGCCCAGGCCCGATTGAGCATCGCGCGGCGCACTGACAGATCGACCGTGTAACGATGATTCGCGTCGCGCCGGTTGTTGAAAAACCGGTACACCGGAAGTGTGCGCGCCGGGCAGGTTCCCGACGCATCGGGGACCTGCACATAGAACGCCGCGGTCTGCTCGAGATTCCAGATGCCGGGCCAGGTGGCCTGCACGAACGCGCATTCCTGCGCGTCGGCCGAATACCAGTGCGAATTGATTTCAACGTTGGCGTCGGCGTAGAAGCGGCATACCGGGCGGAGTCCGGCGGGTGCCGCCGCCAGTCCGGGGTAGGCGTAGAAATAGAGTCCGGTGCGCTGGAAGATGCCGCGCAGGAAGGTGTCGACGTAGAACACTTCCGCCGGTGACGAGGCGATGAAGTAGTGATCGAGGTCGGGTCGGTAGTACTCGACGACGCGCACCGTGCCGGGCGGCGGCGGGCCGCCGGGGATGGTGCTCGCGATCGCCGTGCCGGTATCGAGCATGCCCGCGCCGCAGATCTGTCCCACCGCGCACAGCGTGCCGGCAGGGAAATTTTTCGCGGTCGCGGTGACGATGTCCAGCAGCCGGCCTGCGGTCAGCAGCGGATCGCGCGCCAGCATCATCGCCGCGGTGCCGGAGACCAGCGGCGCGGAGAAACTGGTCCCCGCCGCGTTGAGATAGGTCGAATTCTGCGGCACCGTGACGCCGTCATTGGCCAGCGATACGATCAGATCGGCATAGGGCCGGTCGCCGCCGGGCGCGCTCACGTCCACCCGTATTCCATAATTGGAATAGCTGGTGATGTCGCCATCCCGCCGGTGCGCACCGACGGTGATGACGCCGCTGCAGTTGGCCGGCGCAAACTCGCTTGTATCCATGGATTCGTTGCCGGCTGCCGCGACCACCACCGCGCCCTGCGTGAGCGCCAGGTCGACCGCCGCCTGCAACGACTGATCGCAGCCGCCGAATCCACCCAGGCTCAGGTTGATCACCTTGGCCGGCGTGGTATTGGGCGGAATGCCGGCGATCGACACGCCGGACGCCCAGAGCATCCCCGCGAGCACGTCTTCGAAGGTGCCACCGCACTTGCCGAGCACACGCACCGGAAGGATGGCCACGCCTTCGGCCATGCCGGCAATGCCTACGCCGTTGTTGGTGTTCGCCGCGATTTGCCCGGCGACGAAGAGCCCGTGGAAAAAACTGTCCTCCGCCGAACCGCATTCGCCATCCGACCAGTCGCCCTCGTCGCGCGGGTCGGGATCACGCGCGTCGCCGTCGCGCGCTGTCCCGGGGTCGGAAATGAAGTCGTAGCCGGCGAGCACGCGATTGACCAGGTCCGGGTGCGGCAGGATGCCGGTATCGATCACGGCGACGACGATTCCGCTGGCGCTTGGCTGCAGCGCCCAGGCCGGCTCGACATTCACGCCGGAGACCGGGTCGTGCAGCGACCACTGCGCGGCGTAGTAAGGATCGTTGGGCGCCGCGTTCGCATAGGCGCGCCGCACGGGATCGGCGTAACGGACGTCGGCATCCTGCTGCAGCGTGGCCGCGAGCGCAGCCAGTTCGGCAACCGGCCGCTTCTCGGGAATGCTCAGGACCCAATGATCGGCCAGTGAGCGCACGACGCTGAGTTCTACGCCGGCGCGTTCGGAAAGCCGCGGCAGCAGCAAGGCCCAGTCCGGCTCGACGCCATCCTTCAGGCGCAGCAGCAACCGCTGTCCCGGCGGCCCGTCCAGCGCGCCGGAGAGGGCGGATTCGCGGCGCGCGGCACGCGGGACCTGCGGCTGCGCCCACAACACACCGCGGTCCACCTTCAACCGTTTTGCCAGCTCATTCGCGGCCTGCAGATCGACGGGCACGGGCAGGGCGAGTTCCAGCGCGCCGGTGCGCGTGGTCCCGGTCAGCGTCAGCGAGGTCTGGGCAAGCTGCTCGAGGTGCGCCAGCGCCTCGGGCGGCAGGGTACCGCTCGCGGCCAGGTAGGGATGCAACATCACCCGCAACGTGGTCACGGTCTGCGCCGACGCGGACCACGCCAGGGTCATCGTCAGGGCTGCCAGCAGGGAACAGGTTGCGTTACGCGTCAGTTGCACCAGCATCGGTCGTGCTCCGGTTTCGGCAGATGGGGATGGAGGATCGGCAGTCGGGGACGGGCTGTACGAACGAGCAATACGAACAAGCGGCAAGCCGCGATCAAGCAGCAAGCCGGATGCCACATTGCCGGCACGTCCGCGAACGCCGAAAGCATACGCCGGCCGCCGACCGGATGGCTAGGCGAAGTCGATGAACGAATTGAATTTTCCGACAGCCTGCGATGGTCCGGTCGTGCCCGGGCTCCGGGTGCCATGGCGGGCGCGCAACCCGCCGCCCGCGTCGCTGCGCGTCAGTTCTGCGCCGTCTTGCGCGCCTGATCGCGTTCCATGTCCGCGCGGTAGGGGCCAAGTGCCGCCACCATCTGGGCGAAGATCTTGGGACTTGCCGCGATCACCTGTCCACCGTACAGGTAGCCGGACTCGCCGGTCAGGTCGCCGATGAGGCCGCCGGACTCGAGCACCAGCAGGCTGCCCGCCGCGACGTCCCAGGGGTTGAGTCCGACTTCCCAGAAGCCGTCGTAGAAACCGGCCGCGACGTAGGCAAGATCCAGCGCCGCCGCACCCGGCCGGCGCAATCCGGCCGTATGGGTGATCATGGTTTTCATCATCGCCAGATAGGTGTCGAGGTAGGTGCCGTCCCGAAAGGGAAAACCGGTGCCGATCAGGCAATCGCGCAACTGCGTGCGCCGGGACACCCGCATCCGCCGGTCGTTCAGGAACGCGCCGCGGCCGCGGGTGGCGGTGAACAGGTCGTTGCGCACCGGGTCATAGATGACGCCTTGCTGGACGACATCGCGGTGTGCCAGCGCGATGGATACGCAATATTGCGGAAAGCCATGCAGGAAATTGGTCGTGCCGTCGAGCGGATCGATGATCCACAGGTATTCGGAATCGGGATTGGCGCCCTTGTTCGTGCCTTCCTCGGCGAGAATCGCGTGGTCCGGATAGCTGCCCAGCAGCGTCTCGACGATCGCCGCCTCGGCGGCGTGGTCGATTTCGCTGACGAAGTCCTTCGGTCCCTTGGCGGTGACCGTGAGCCGGTCGAGGTCGCGCGCGCCACGGTTGATGATGTTGCCGGCACGGCGTGCGGCCTTCACGGCCGTCGTGAGCATCGGGTGCATGGAGTTTCCTCGCGGGCATGTAGCCACGCAGGCGTGTCAAATGGCGGGATTCGGGCTATTTTACCCGCATCCGACCGTCCGTCCCGAGAGCCTCCGTGAACCTTTCCGCCACTCGACCTGCCACGCTCGCACGCCTGCGCATCGTGCTCGTGCAGACGACGCATCCGGGCAATATCGGTGCGGCTGCGCGTGCGATGCTGACCATGGGGCTCGAGCGTCTGGTGCTGGTGTCGCCGCTGCATTTTCCTTCAGCCGAGGCGACGGCACGCGCGACCGGAGCGGAACCCGTTCTGGCGCAGGCACAAGTCGTACCGACGCTGGCGGAGGCGCTGGCCGGGTGCGTGCTGGCGGTGGGTCTGACCGCACGGCCGCGCGCGTTCGCCGGCCGCGCGTTGCCGCTCTCCGAGGCGGCGGTCGAGGCGATCGGTCGCGCCGCTGACGGCGATGTCGCGCTGGTGTTCGGCAGCGAGATGTCGGGCTTGTCCAACGAAGAACTGGCGCAGTGCTCGGTCGCAGCAACGATTCCCGCCAATCCGGAATTCGGATCGCTGAACGTGGCGGCAGCGGTGCAGGTCGCTGCCTACGAACTGCGCCAGGCAGTGGGCCTGTCCACGACCTGGACTGCGCCGCGCTTTGCGCCAGCGGCGCACGATGAGATCGAGGGACTTTATGAGCACGCGGCGCGTACGTTCACGGCGATGCGGTTTCTCGATCCGGCCAATCCGCGCCGGCTGATGCCGCGCCTGCGCCGCCTGTTCGGTCGCGCGGGACTGGAACACGAGGAGGTCAACATCCTGCGTGGCATCCTCGCGCGCATCGATCAGCTCGCCGAGCACGGGTGGCGGCGATGAATCCGCAGGCGCGCTGGTTTGACCGAGTCGGGAGTCCGCTGGACAGCGACGATCGGGCCGACGTGGCGGCGATCGTCAGCGCCGCGGGTGGCGGCGCGTATACGATCGAACCCGTGGCGTCGTGGTTTTCCGCCTGTACCTTCACCGAAGGCGCCGCCGCTGCAGCGATCGCCGACGAGGACGAGGAGGAACGCGAACGCCTGTGGCTCGCCGCGGCAAGCGCGCTGGCCGAGGAGGAATTGCTGGCACGGCTGCAGGCGGTGACGCGCGATGTCGCGGCCAGCGTCCGCGCCGCCGCGCAGGAGGCCGTTGCCCGGCAGCGCGTTCACGAGCCGATGCTGGTCGACGCGGCGACTGCCGCCGCGCTGCTGGCGATCCACCACCACGCGCTGGCGGAACTTGCCGGGGCACCGGCCACGCATCCCTTTGCGCGCCGGCATGCACTCTTCGCGCGGGGCCGCTGGCCACTCGGCTACCATGCGGGCCGCTATGCGATCTACTGATCCGATGGAATCACCGCCAGCCGACGCGGTCGCGGTCGGCCCCGAATCGACGTGCCGGAATTGCGGCGCGCCGGCGCCGGGCGATTTTTGCGGCAACTGCGGCCAGGAAACCCGGGTGGCGCTGCCAAAGGTCGGCACGTTCCTGCGCGAGGCGGCCGGGCGTTATGTCGCGCTCGATGGACGGCTGTTGCGGACGCTGATTGCGCTGGTCGCCCGACCCGGCTTCCTGACGCTCGAATATTTCTCGGGCCGCCGCCGCCGCTACATCCGTCCGGCCCGCCTGTTCCTGGTCCTCTACCTGCTGCTGTTTGCGCTGGTCGGACTGTTGCAGCAACCCAAGCAGTTTGGCGACCAGATTTCGTTCGTCAGTTCAGAAGAGTTGGAAAAGGCGCGCGCCAGCGGCGCGTTGCCACCGGTAGAGTCGTCCACGAAGGACGACAGCACCGGCCTGCGCCTTTCCGCCTCGACGCCACCCGGCGACGACGGCGACGGGAAGTCCGCCGGGCTCGAGGACGACATCAACATCGATGTTCGCGTCGGCGACCTTGTCAGGGCATTACCCACACCGCTGCAAGGGCGCTACGCGGAGTTCAAGAAACTCTCAACGGCCGACCAGGTCGAGCGCATCTATTTTGGCATGCTGCGCTACGGACCGTATGCGATGGTGGCGCTGTTGCCGGCGTTCGCGCTGCTGCTCGGACTGGCCTACGTCGGGCGCGCGAGTTGCTACCCGGGTCGCCCACGGCGCTATGCCGAGCATCTGGTCTTTGCCGCGCACGTCCACGCCTTCGTGGCGCTGATGCTGATCGCGCTGCTCCTGGTCCCGGGCGATTGGGCGGTGACGGCGATGACCCTGTGGATGGTCTATTACGTGCTGCGCGCGCAGCAGGTCGTCTACCGCGGGCGCTGGTGGGCCGGCATGCTGCGGGCCTCTTTCGTCGCCACCATCTATGTCGTGCTGCTGTCGCTGGCGATCGTCGGCTTGCTTGCCCTGGCCGTGATGTTGCGCTAGTCGCGCCGCGGCGCCCCGCCGATGCTGGCGGGGCGGCCGCGGTTTGGTTATTTCTTCTCGTACTTGGCGATCAGATCCTTCGCCGACTTGAGCAGCATCGCGCCGTCGCCACCCTTGGCGGAGACGTCCTTCACCCACTCGGCGGGAAGATGCGCGGTCGCCTTCTCCCAATTGGCGAGTTCGGACGCCGGAATCATGTAGAAGATATTGCCGCGATCCATGGCGAGCTTGCGCGCCGGCGGCGCCGAAGCGTCCCACTTCATGCCCATGGACTTCGCCAGAGATGCCCCCGAATTCGCGTCGATCACTTTCTTCATGTCCGGCGGCAGGCTGTCGTACTTGGCCTGGTTCATCGCCAGGATGAACACGGCCGTGTACAGCGCGCGCGCCTTCGGGTCGGTCTCGCTTTCATACTTGGTCAACTCATGCGCCTTGATCGACGGGATCACCTCCCAGGGCAGCAGGTAACCGTCGACGACGCCCTTGCTGATGGCCTCGGACAGGGCCGGCAGCGGCATGCCAACCGGCGTCGCGCCCAACGCCCCAAGCATCTTGTTGGTCTGCCGGGTGGGCGCGCGCATGCGCAGGCCCTTGAAGTCGGCCATCACCTTCACCTGGTGCGGATTGGTGTGGACGTAGCCGTTGTCGTGCACGTTGACCGACAGCGCCTTGATGCCGGGGAACTCCTTGTGCGCATACTGTGTGTAGTAATCCCAGGCGGCCTGGCTGGTCGCCTCGGCACTGCTGGACATGAAGGGCAACTCGAACACTTCCATCATCGGAAAGCGGCCGGCGGTGTAGCCGGGCAGCGTCCAGACGATGTCGACCACGCCGTCCTTGGCCTGGTCGATCAGGTTCGGCGGCGCGCCACCCAATTGCATGGCCGGATAGATCTGGCACTTCATCTTGCCGCCTGAGTCCTGGGCGATCTTGTCGCACCAGGGCGTGAGGATCTGCGAGGGCGGCATGGCGCCGGGCGGCCAGAAATGGTGAACCTTGAGTACGATCTCCTGCGAAAAGGCGGGCATCGCGGCGGCAATGGCGACCGCGGCGGCGGCCAGACGAATAGCATGGCGCATGGAATCCTCCTGTGATGGATGGAGCAGGGGTTCGATTGCCCCTCTCTCATGGACTGCAGGTCAGTTTAACAAAGAAGGGACCAGGAAATGACTTGTTCCCGGTCCGAGCCGACCCAAGATGGTGGAGTGAATTGCTCGGAAATGGGAAACTAGCGGAATGTTCGCTCGCCTGCGTGAAGACATCGCCGTCGTATTCGACCGGGATCCGGCCGCCAGATCGCACTGGGAGGTGCTGACCTGCTATCCGGGGTTGCACGCGCTCACCTGGCATCGCCTGGTCGCGCATCCGCTCTGGCGTGCCCGGTTTCGCTGGCTTGCCCGCTGGCTTGCGCATCTGTCCCGATGGTTCACCGGCATCGAAATCCATCCCGGAGCCACCATCGGGCGCCGCGTGTTCATCGATCATGGCATGGGCGTGGTGATCGGCGAAACGGCGGAAATCGGCGACGACTGCACGCTCTATCACGGCGTGACTTTGGGCGGGACGTCATGGAACGCCGGCAAGCGCCATCCGACGCTGGCCAGCGGCGTGGTGATCGGCGCGGGCGCCAAGGTTCTCGGGCCGATCCTGATCGGCGATGGCGCCAAGATCGGCTCCAATGCGGTGGTCGTGCGGGAAATTCCGGCGGGCGCGACGGCCGTGGGCATTCCGGCACGTATCGTCACCGCCGACGATCAGGATCGCCGCGAGACGCAGGCGAGCAAGATGGGTTTCTCGGCCTATGCCATCGCCGCCGACATGAATGACCCGGTGGTGCAGGCCATCCACCAGCTGCTCGACCATGCGGCGGCTACCGATGAGCGTTTCAATCGCCTGGTGGCGCAACTGCAGCGCGACGGGCTGGACTGCGCGGACGCCAAGGCGACGGCGGAGGGTTTCGATCCCAAGCAGATCAACAAGATGCTCGAGTGAACTTCGCCAGGCTTTAGTTGACTAAATCGTTCGGGTATAGCATAATCCGTTTGTCCTGTACAAAAGCCGCCTTGGCGACATGAGGGCGAAGTTCACCGGACTGCAGGGCGGCGCGCAGAAAGGACCAGACCATGCGTTTGACGACCAAGGGTAGATTCGCGGTAACGGCGATGATTGACATTGCCATGTACGGGGGCAAAGGTCCCGTGACGCTGGCCGCCGTATCGGAGCGGCAGCGCATTTCGCTGTCCTATCTGGAGCAGCTGTTCGGAAAGCTGCGCCGTGCCGGTCTTGTGGAAAGCGTGCGCGGTCCCGGCGGCGGCTACAATCTGGCCAGCGATGCGGCGAAGGTCTCGGTCGCCGATGTCATCGTGGCGGTCGACGAGCCAATGGATGCGACCCAATGCGGCGGGCTGGAAAACTGCCGCGACGATCGTCGCTGCATGACCCATGATTTGTGGGCGAGCCTGAATGAACACATCTTTTCGTTCCTGTCGGGCGTGACGCTCGCCGAGTTGGTGCGCAAGCAGAAACCCGCGGACGTCACGGTCCTCAAGGACCACCGCGCCAAGGGTATCGCGCCGGACAAGTTGCCTGCTGCCGCGGACGCCTGAATCCTCCATTGACTCTAAGTCCATGAAACTTCCCATCTACCTCGACTATTCGGCGACGACGCCCGTGGATCCGCGGGTCGCGCAGAAGATGATCACTTTTTTGACCGACGAATTCGGCAATCCGGCGTCGCGCTCGCACTCGTTCGGCTGGACCGCGGAGGCCGCGGTCGAGGAGGCGCGTGCGAACGTTGCGGCGCTGGTCGGTTGCGACTCCAGGGAAATCGTCTGGACTTCGGGTGCGACCGAGTCGATCAATCTCGCGCTGAAGGGCGCCGCGCACTTCTACAAGGACAAGGGAAAACACCTTGTCACGGTCAAGACCGAGCACAAGGCCACGCTGGACACCATGCGCGAGCTGGAGCGCGAGGGTTACGCGGTCACCTATCTCGACGTCGAGCCAGACGGAATGGTCGACCTGGCGAAGTTCGAGGCCGCGCTGCGCCCCGATACCAGCGTCGTTTCGGTGATGCTGGTGAACAACGAGATCGGCGTGATCCAGGACATCGCGGCCATGGGCGAGCTGACGCGCGCGCGCGGGATCGTCTTCCACGTCGACGCGGCGCAGGCGACCGGCAAGGTGCCCATCGACCTCGCGAAGCTCAAAGTCGACCTGATGTCGTTCTCGGCGCACAAGACCTACGGCCCCAAGGGCATGGGCGCATTGTTCGTCAGGCGCAAGCCACGGGTGCGCATCGAGGCGCAGATGCATGGCGGCGGCCATGAGCGCGGCATGCGCTCGGGCACGCTGCCCACGCACCAGATCGTCGGCATGGGCGAGGCGTTCCGCATCGCCAGGGCCGAGATGGCCACCGAGAACGAGCGCGTCCGCATGCTGCGCGACCGGCTGGCCAAGGGCCTTTCGGAGATCGAGGAAATCTACATCAACGGCAACATGGAGCGGCGCGTCCCGCACAACCTGAACGTCAGCTTCAATTTCGTCGAGGGCGAGTCGCTGATCATGGCGATCAAGGACGTGGCCGTGTCATCGGGCTCGGCCTGTACGTCGGCATCGCTGGAGCCGTCGTATGTGCTGCGCGCGCTCGGTCGCAGCGACGAGCTGGCGCACAGTTCCATCCGCTTTTCCATCGGCCGGTTCACTACGCAGGAAGAGGTCGACTACACTGTCGACCTGCTCAAGCGCAGGGTCGGCAAGCTGCGCGAGCTCTCGCCGCTGTGGGAAATGCACCAGGACGGCGTCGACCTCGAATCGGTGGTCTGGGCGGCGCACTGACCGGCAGGAATCAAGAGGAGCAACACCATGGCATACAGCGAGAAAGTTCTGGATCACTACGAGAATCCGCGCAACGTCGGCTCGATGCCGAAGGATGCGCAGGACGTCGGCACCGGCATGGTCGGGGCGCCCGCCTGCGGCGACGTGATGAAGCTGCAGATCAAGGTCGGAGCCGGGGGCGTCATTGAGGACGCGCGCTTCAAGACCTACGGCTGTGGCTCGGCGATCGCCAGCTCGTCGCTGGTCACCGAGTGGGTGAAGGGCAAGACGCTGGACGAGGCGATGTCCATCCGCAACACCCAGATCGCCGAGGAGCTGGCGCTGCCGCCGGTGAAGATTCACTGTTCGATCCTCGCCGAGGATGCGATCAAGGCGGCGGTGTCCGACTACCGGAAGAAACACGGTATTGCGGACGGGCAGGAACTCGCGGCGGACTGAGGGCGGGGAGACGAACATGGCTGTCACTCTCACCCCGACCGCGGCGAAGCACGTCGCCGCGCACATCGCCAAGCGCGGCAAGGGCGTCGGCCTGCGGCTGGGCGTGCGCACCACCGGCTGTTCCGGCCTCGCCTACAAGCTCGAGTTCGCCGACGAGACGCGGCCCGAGGACCTGACTTTCGAATGCCACGGCGTCACCGTCGTCGTCGACCCCAAGAGCCTGCCCTATCTCGACGGCACCGAACTTGATTTTTCGCGCGAGGGATTGAACGAGGGCTTCAGGTTCCGCAATCCGAACGTGAAGGACGAGTGCGGCTGCGGCGAGAGCTTCAACATCTGAACGCCGGGCCCTGTGACCGTGGTGCAGGGGCGGCGCAGCCGCCCCTTTTGCTGACATGATCGATTTTTCGCGCAATCATTTCGAACTCTTCGGCCTGCCGCAGCGCTATCGCGTCGATGCCACCGTGCTCGACCGCGCGTATCGCGACCTGCAATCGAAGGTGCATCCGGATCGCTTCGCCGGCGGCACCGACGCCGAGCAGCGGCTGGCGCTGCAGTCGTCGGCTCGCGTCAACGAAGCCTACGGCGCGCTCAAGGACCCGGTCCGGCGCGCGCAGTACCTGCTTGGCCTGCACGGAATCGACGCTGTCGGCGACACCGATACGGGGTTGCCGCTCGAATTCCTGGAGCGGCAACTCGAACGGCGCGAAGAGGCCGAGGAGGCGCTTGCAGCACGGGATGCGCGCGGACTTGCCTCGCAACTCGTGGCCGTGCGCGCCGACGCGAGGGAACTCGAGGATGCGCTCACCAGCCGGCTCGACGTCGAGCAGGGATTCGAGGCGGCACGCACGCCGGTGCGGGAGTTGACGTTTCTGGACAAGCTCGCGCACGACCTCGACGCCATGCTGGCGCAGTTGGACGGATGACCCGGCGGATGCACTGCGTCGCCGACATATTCGCGCGGTCCCGGTCGGCGGGCCGACGCGTTCGGACATCCGCCGCGAACGCTTTCGAAGTGAGGTGGTGATGGCGTTGCTGCAGATCTCCGAGCCCGGTGAAGCGCCAGCGCCGCATGCGCGCAAGCGGGCGATCGGCATCGACCTGGGCACGACCAATTCGTTGGTCGCGACCGTACGTAACAGCCTCGCTGTCGTCCTGCCCGACGCCGAGGGCATGCCGCTGCTGCCGTCGGTCGTCCGCTACGCCGAACATGGCGTGGAGACCGGCGCCGCGGCAATGGCCAACGCCGCGGCTGATCCGCAGAACACCATCGTATCGGTCAAGCGAATGATGGGCCGCGGTCTCGCCGATCTTGCCGACGACCGTCGCTTTCCCTACCGTTTCGTCGACGCGCCGGGGATGGTCAGGATCGCCACGCGCGCCGGAACCAAGAGCCCGGTCGAGATCTCGGCGGAACTGCTGCGCGCGCTGCGCGAGCGCGCCGAGGTGTCGCTCGGGGGACCGGTCGACGGCGCCGTGGTGACGGTGCCCGCCTATTTCGACGATGCGCAGCGCCAGGCGACCAAGGACGCTGCGCGCATCGCCGGACTGCCGGTGCTGCGACTGCTCAACGAACCGACCGCCGCGGCCATTGCCTACGGCCTGGACAACGCCGCCGAAGGGGTCTACGCGGTCTTCGACCTCGGTGGAGGCACCTTCGACATATCGATCCTGCGGTTGTCGCGCGGTGTGTTCGAGGTGTTGGCCACCAATGGCGATTCGGCATTGGGTGGCGACGATTTCGATCACCGGGTGTTCTGCTGGATCATCGAGGCAGCTGAATTGCCGCCGCTGGCGCCCGCCGATGTGCGGCAGCTGCTGGGCTGCGCGCGCGAGGCCAAGGAAAACCTGTCCGACCATTCAACGGTGCCCATCATTGCCACGCTGTCCACCGGTCAGGCGATCAGTGTGACGCTGACCAAGGCGGTGTTCTCGCAGATTACCGCGAACCTGATCGCCAAGACGCTGCAGCCGGTGAAGCGCGCGCTGCGCGATGCGCGACTCGAGGTGACCGACGTCAAGGGCGTGGTGCTGGTGGGCGGCGCCACGAGGATGCCGCAGATGCGCCGCGCCGTGGCCGAGTTCTTCGGCGCGCCGCCGCTGACCAACCTCAACCCGGACGAGGTGGTCGCGCTGGGTGCGGCCATCCAGGCCAACAAGCTGGTCGGCAATCGCGAGCGGGACGACGACTGGCTGCTGCTCGACGTGATCCCGCTATCGCTGGGCCTCGAGACGATGGGCGGCCTGGTGGAAAAGGTGATCGCGCGCAATTCGACGATTCCGGTGGCGCGGGCGCAGGAATTCACGACCTACCGCGACGGGCAGACGGCGATGGCGATCCACGTCGTGCAGGGGGAGCGCGAGAAAGTCGCCGACTGTCGTTCGCTGGCGCGCTTCGAGCTGCGTGGAATTCCGCCGATGGTCGCCGGCGCGGCGCGCATCCGCGTGGCCTTCGAGGTCGACGCCGATGGCCTGCTCGAAGTGTCGGCGCGCGAACAGACGACCGGCGTCGAAGCGTCGGTGGCGGTGAAGCCCTCGTATGGATTGTCCGACGCCGAGATTGCCCGGATGCTCAAGGACTCGTTCGCGCACGCCGCCGACGACATGCAAGCGCGTGCGCTTAGCGAGGCCCAGGTCGAAGCCGATCAGATTGCCACTGCGACGCGCGTCGCGCTCGCCGCCGATGGCGATCTGTTGTCGGCTGCGGAGCGCGCCGCGATCGACGCCGAGCTTTCCCGGTTGAACGAACTTGCCGCCGGCACCGATGCCACCGCGCTTCGCGCCGGTGTCGAAGCGATGAATCGGGTGACCGGCGAATTCGCGGCGCGACGCATGGATCGCGGTGTCGCCCGCGCACTGACCGGCCGGCGCGTAGACTCGTTGTCCGACTGACCCCTTTTCACGAGCGCCGCAACATGCCGGAAATCGTCGTACTGCCGCACCCGGAAATCTGCCCCGAGGGCAAGACCTTCGAGGGCAAGGCCGGCCGCTCGCTGCTCGACAACCTGCTCGATCAGGGCATCGATGTCGAACATGCCTGCGAGAAGTCCTGCGCGTGCACGACCTGCCATGTGATCGTCCGGGAGGGCCTAGCGTCGCTGTCGCCGTCGACGGAGGACGAGGATGACCTGCTCGACCGTGCGTGGGGACTCACGCCGCAATCGAGGCTGTCCTGCCAGGCACAGGTTGCCGAAACGCCGCTGGTGGTCGAAATCCCGAAGTACACGATCAACTACGCCAAGGAAGCGCACTGATCATGCTCAAGTGGACCGACTCGCGCGAAATAGCGATCGCTCTTTGCGACGGGCACCCGGACGTCGATCCGCGCCTGGTTCGCTTCACCGACCTGCACGCGTGGGTCTGCGCGCTCGACGGCTTTGCCGACGATCCGGCGCGCAGCGGGGAAAAGATTCTCGAGGCGATCCAGATGGCGTGGATCGACGAGGCCACCTGAATATCCGCGGCGATCAGAATGGCGTGGAGCGCCGCCGGCCGGAATGACCGGCGCTAGTTGAACAGGTTCAGCACCCCGTCGAGGCCGCAGGCGTCGAGCGCATGCGTCGCCGCGGCGCGCACCGCCGGTTTGGCCCGGTAGGCAATCGAAATATCGGCCTCGGCGAACATCGGCAGGTCGTTCGCGCCGTCGCCGATCGCGACCACCAGTCCGCCCTTGGCCGCCGTCGCCTGGCGCAACCCGCGCAGTGCGCGCGCCTTGGCCTGCGCGTCGACGATCGGCTGGCTGACACGACCGGTAAGCCGACCGCTGTCCACCTCCAGCGCATTGGCCAGCGTGTGATCGAGGCCCAGGCGCGCCTTGAGTCTGTCGGTGAAGAACGTGAAACCACCCGAAAGGAGCGCGGTCGTGGCGCCGGCCGCGCGAAATCCGGCGAGCATCGTCTCGGCGCCCGGCGAGAGTGCGAGGCGCTCGTCGTAGACGCGCGCAAGCGCCTCGACCGGCAGTCCCTCGAGCAGCGCGACGCGGCGGGTGAGGCTTTGCGCGAAATCGATCTCACCGCGCATGGCGCTGGCGGTGATCGCGGCCACCTGAGCCTTGAGTTGCATCATGTCGGCGATCTCGTCGATGCATTCTATGGTGATCAGCGTCGAGTCCATATCCATCGCCACCACGCGCACATCGGAGCGCCGCTGCGCGTGCGGGACGAAGGCGCCGTCGAGTCCTGCCGCACGTGCCTGGTCGAGCAATTCGAGAGGGCCGGCGATGCCGGGCAGCCGATAGGCGGCCGGACCGCCGCTGCCGAAGGGAATCACCGCCCCGGCGTTTGCTGCCTGCGCCAGATTCGCCAATGCCGATGGCGCCACCGAGGATGCCTGCACGACGAAATCCGCGACACCCATCCGCTGCGATTCCATGGCGATGGTCAGGGCATTGGCCGCACGAGTCCGGCACAAGCCCTGGCGCGTTCACGCGCTTCGGCGATGTCCTTGCCGGTGGCCAGCGCCACGCCCATGCGCCGCCGCTTGTACGCTTCCGGCTTGCCGAAAAGACGCAGGTCGGTGCCGGGAATCTGCAGCGCAGCGGCGACGCCGCCATAGCGAATGCCCCGTGCATCGCTGCCGCCGTAGATGACCGCCGAAGCGCCGGGCGATGACAGTCGCGTGTCGACGGGAAGGCCGAGAATCGCGCGCGCATGCAGGTCGAATTCGCTTTGCCGTTGCGTGCACATGGTGACCATGCCCGTGTCGTGTGGGCGCGGACTGACCTCGGAAAACCAGACGCGGTTGCCCTTGACGAAGAGTTCGACGCCGAAGACCCCCTGACCGCCGAGCTCGGCGGTAACGCTGGCGGCGATCCGGCGCGACTCAGCAAGCGCCTTTGGCGACATGGGCTGCGGCTGCCACGATTCGACGTAGTCGCCGTTGACCTGCAAATGGCCGATCGGCGCGCAGAAATGCGTCGCGATGGTCCCGTCAGCAGCAGCGGCGCGCACGGTGAGCAGCGTGATCTCGTAGTCGAACTCGACCATGCCCTCGACGATGACGCGCGAGCCGCGGACCCGGGCCGCGCTTTGCGCGTATTGCCAGGCAGAGGCGACCTCGGACGCTTCGCGCACCACCGACTGGCCCTTGCCCGAGGACGACATCACCGGTTTCACGACGCAGGGGTAGCCGATGCCGTCGTCGATGGCGGAGATCAGGCCTTCGAGGCTGTCGGTAAAGCGGTAGGGCGAGGTTGGCAGCCCGAGGGTCTCGGCGGCCAGGCGCCGGATGCCCTCGCGATTCATCGTCAGTTGCGCGGCGCGAGCGGTCGGTATGACCCGGGCCAGTCCGGCAGCCTCGATTTCCACCAGCGCATCGGTGGCGATGGCCTCGATTTCGGGAACGATGATCTGCGGACGTTCCTGCTCGACCAGTCGCCTCAGCGCGACCGGATCGGTCATGGCGATGACGTGCGCGCGATGGGCGACCTGGTGCCCGGGTGCGTTGGCGTAGCGGTCCACCGCGATGGTCTCGACCCCCAGGCGCTGCAGCGCGATGATCACTTCCTTGCCGAGTTCGCCGCTGCCCAGCAGCATCACACGCGTGGCATTCGGTGAATGTGGAGTGCCTATATCCATGTTTTACAACGTTTATTTGTAGACGTCCCAGCTTTTCCTTCGGGCGTCGGACTTTGGCCGGTCTGCGGCGGAAGGATGAATTGCTGCATCGCAGTATTATACCGCCTGGGCTCGCGGCCGGCGGCCGAACTGCGATTGCGCCGGCCACCTGTGCTCGGCGCGTTGCGCTTTTCCAGCCCTCGACAGCCCAGGCGCGGCAGAACCTCAGCGACCCTTGCGCGGCCGGCTGTCGCCTGCCAGAGGCTCTGCAAACGACGGTCGGTTCGCGGCCGGAGCGCCGGCAGGGACAGTGTCCTCGGCCAGGGAAAAATCGATTTTCGCGGTCTCGAGGTCGACACGGGCAACCTTCACCTGGATTCTCGCGGCGAGCTGAAAGGACGTGCCGCTGCGTTCACCGATCAGCGCATGCCGGCCGGGATCGAAGTGGAAGTAGTCTCGGCCAAGCTCGGTGATGTGCACCAGCCCATCGATGTTGAGTCCGTCGAGCGTGACGAACAGGCCAAAGCCGGTGACGCCGCTGATGGTTCCGCTGAAGGTCTCGCCGACCTTGTCCTGCATGTAGTAACACTTCAGCCAGTTGGTCACGTCGCGTGAAGCCTCGTCCGCGCGGCGCTCGGTCATCGACGTGTGAACGCCAAGCTGCTCCCAGTTCATTCCCGCAGGGACATAGCGCTTGCCGGCGAGCGCGGCCTTGATGGCGCGGTGAACGAGCAGGTCCGGATAGCGCCGGATCGGCGACGTGAAGTGCGCATAGGCGTCGTAGGCCAGGCCGAAATGGCCCTCGTTCTCCGGACGGTACTGCGCCTGCGACAGCGAGCGCAGCAGCACCTGCTGCAGCAGATCGAAGTCGGCGCGGTCGCGCACCTTGTCGAGAAGTTTCGCGTAGTCGGCGGCACTCGGTGTCTCGCCGCCGGGCAGGTGCAGCGCCGACGTGGCAAGGAACTCGCGCAACGCCGCGAGCTTGTCGGGCGGCGGCCGCTCGTGCACGCGATAGAGCGCAGGATGTTCGCGCTTTTCGAGGAAGTCCGCCGTGCAGACATTGGCGGCGAGCATGCATTCCTCGATCAGCTTGTGCGCGGCGTTGCGGGGAGCGGGGGCGATGCGCGTGATCTTGCCGTGGTCGTCGAATTCGATGGCCAGCTCGACGGTGTCGAAGTCGATTGCCCCGCGCTTGGCGCGCGCGCCGGCCAGCGCCTTGAACAATGCGTAGAGGTCGGTCAACTGAGGCAGCAGTGAACGGGCAAGCGGTCCCTTTGCTTTCGCGGGCTGGTCGAGCCACTGCCAGACCTGCGTGTAGGTGAGGCGCGCTTTCGAGTGCAGCACTGCCGGGAAAAAGCGGTATGCGGCGATCGCGCCCTTGGCGCCGATGTCCATTTCGCAGGCCATGCACAGGCGGTCGACGTCGGGCTTGAGCGAGCACAACTCGTTGGAGAGTTCCTCCGGCAGCATCGGGATGACCCGGCGCGGGAAATACACGGATGTGCCGCGCTCGCGCGCGTCGACATCGATCGCGTCGCCGTCGCGCACGTAGTGCGACACATCGGCGATCGCCACGATCAGGCGATATCCCTTGCCGCGGCGCTCGCACCAGACCGCGTCGTCGAAGTCCTTCGCGGTCTCGCCGTCAATGGTGACGAAGGGTAGCTGCCGAAGGTCCTCGCGACCCTTGATGTCCGCCGGCCGGACCTCTACCGGCAACCGCTTCGCCTGCCGCAGCGCCTCCTTGGAGAACTCGAACGGCAGCGCGTGCTTACGCAGCGCGATCTCGATTTCCATGCCCGGGTCGGTCGCGCTGCCCAGCACTTCGGTGACGCGCGCGATTGCCTCGCGGTTCGCCGACGGCTGCTCGACGATTTCGCCGACAACCACCTGTCCGGTCGTCGCGCCGCCGGTGGCTTCGGGTGGGACCAGGAAGTCCTGGTTGATTCGCCGATTCTCGGCGACGATGAAATAGACACCACGCTCCTCGAACAGGCGTCCGACCACCTCGCGGTTGGCACGTTCGAGAACTTCGACGATCGCGCCCTCCGGCCGACCGCGGCGGTCGGTGCCGCTGCGCCGGACGACCGCGCGGTCGCCGTGAAGCACCTTGTGCATCTCGCGTGGCGAAAGAAAATAGTCATCGCCGCCTTCGTCGGGAACCAGGAAGCCGAAGCCGTCGGCATGGCCCTGCACGGTGCCGATGATCAGATCGAGCTTGGCGACCAGGCACAGTTCGCCACGGCGATTGGTCAGCAGTTGGCCATCGCGCTCCATCGCTGCAACGCGGCCATGGAACGCTTCGCGGGCAGCATCACCCACGGCAAGCGCACGCTCGACTTCAGTGGGAAGCAGCGGCGTGCCGGCGGTGCGCAGGTGCGCAAGGATGGCCTCGCGCGACGGCAGCAGCGCAGGATCGATGTCGGCCCGGCGGGCGCCACGGCCTCGCGTGCGCGCCGCGGGCACCGATTGTGGCGCGAGCGCCGTCGAAGGCCGGCGCGAGGTCCGGGGCGGTGGCTTGGCCGGCTTGGCTGGTGGGGGTGTTTTTTTTGACAAGAATCTTGGCGAAAAGTAGAATATCGGGTTGCGGTTGCCCAGGTGGCGGAATTGGTAGACGCACTAGGTTCAGGTCCTAGCGGTGGCAACACTGTGGGGGTTCGAGTCCCTTCCTGGGCACCACTTTAACATCGCAGTGGCTTCGGCAAGCGCCGTGTTACTGCAGCACTGGCAAGACCGGACGCCCGCGCAAGCGGGCGTCTGCATTTCCGGCCAGCGCAAGCGGGCGTCTGCATTTCCGGCCAGCGCAAGCAGGCGTCTGCATTTCCGACACGCGCAAGCGGGGCAGTCCGCGTCAATCCTTGTAGGTGATCTGGACCGGCCGGCCGTTCACGCGCAGTTCTCCGGTCGCCACGTCCACCTCGAACAGCGGCTTGTCGCCGTTGAACAAACCCCAGCGACCGGTATGCGGATCGAATTTGCTCGCGATCTGCGCCGACTCTTCGTAGGCGAGCTTGTTGCCCGCGCGCATCGCGAAGCAGGCAAAGCGGCAATTCGACCACACCATCATGCCGAAGTTGACATCGGCCTCCTCATCCTTGAGCGCGTAGGGCGCGATCAGCACGCCGTAGTCGACGGTCGCCTTCGGCCCGGTATGAAAGGCGCGTCCGAGAATGATGCCGAGTCCGATGCGGTCGCCGTCCATCGAGCCTGGCACCGGACTCGGTCCAGTGGTGAACGCGTCGATCTCGAGTCCGAAAAAGCCACCTTTGCCCGTCGCATCCTGCAACTCGTAGACGCCGCCCCAGGTGGTGCCGCGCCCGGTCTTCAGCGCCTGGCTGTAACTGGCGACGTTTGCGCCCTGATCGGCGGGATTGTTCAGAATGGTGAGACTCGCCCATTCGTAGGTCTGCGTCGTCGGCTGCGTCGTCACGTGCGTGTAGAGCGCGGGGATGACGTTGGGCGCTCCGCCCGCCGGCGCGGTCCGGCGTGACGGTGAGGCTCGCGGGTAACGGATAGAGTTCCGGTGGGCGCGGCGTGATGCCGGAGAAAAATCCTGTCTGCGCGGCAACGGCGTCAAACAGAAACACGGTGAACCAAGGAAGCAGGCGTCGCATCGTCGTTTCCCTTGCAGGATTGAGTCGGTCCGCACCGACATTTTCGCAGTGCCAGCATGCAAGGTAGCGCAGGCGCGGCCGCAACGGAAGCTTCTTGCGCGGCACCTCCGGTTTCCTTGGTATGCTCGTGTTGCACGTGCCTTGAGGCACGGCATTCCGCAGATGCGGGCGGCGGCGTTTGGTCGCGGTGCCCGCGCTACTACCGTATCCAGACAGGAGCATTGACGATGGCCAGGAGAAAACAGAAGAGTTTGCTGAACAAGATCGGTGACGCCGTGGATTCGGCCAGGGAAACGGCAGAGGCGGTGGGCACATCGATCGCCAGGAAGGCGAAGTCGGTCGCGAGCGACGCCCGGCGGGAAGTCGACAAGGCAGCGACCGTTGTGACCAGGAAGGCGCGTGCGGCGAAGGCAACGATCAAGCGGCAGGCGAAGACCGCCGAGGCGGATGTGACCAAGGCGCTCGGCAAGGCGAAGCGCGCGGTGTCCGGATCGGCCCGGACCGTGCAGGCGAAGGCGAAAAAGGCCGCCGGCAAGGCCAAGCGCGTGGTCGATCGGGAGGAAGCGGCGGCGAAAAAGAAGGTCGGTGCAGCAAGGCGCGTGGTCGCGCGCAAGGGCGCCGCCGCCAAGGATGCGGTGAAGAAGGGGACAGCCGACCTGAAGCGCGCCGCCAAGGTCGCGGTCCGCAAGCTCGAGGGAAAGAAGTCCGTGGCGAAAAAGCCGGCGACGAAAAAAGCCGCGGCGAAAAAACCGGAAGCGAAGAAGCCGGCAGTCAAAAAGCCCGCAGCAGGGAAAGCGGCAGTGAAAAAGCCGGCGGCGAAGAAGGCCGCAGGAAAGTAGATCGTCGAAGTTTCATCGCGAGGGCGCCTGCTGTGGCGGCCTTCGCGATGGTCCGCGATGGTCTGCTGGGGCAGCGCGGCGCGCAGCGGCCTGCGGCAACGGGCGTTTCAGCCCCCGAGGCGCGCCTTGAGACCTTCTGGTCGCAGATTGTCGTAGATCTCGAACGGCTGGTGAATCCAGGGATTGTCCGGC
Organism: uncultured beta proteobacterium; assembly: GCA_963712105.1. Classification (GTDB taxonomy): domain Bacteria; phylum Pseudomonadota; class Gammaproteobacteria; order Burkholderiales; family Casimicrobiaceae; genus VBCG01. The sequence goes on along the minus strand of CAVQGR010000003.1, from coordinate 120,777 downwards.
AGATGCTGGACATGATAGTCGGGCTTGAATACCGAGCAGGCTTTCCACCACAGCACGGCCGATTTGAGCGCGGTCATGTGGGTGAAGCGCTTCGGCAGTTCGTTGTACACCGCCTCGAGCGTATGGCCGGAATCGACCATGTCATCGACGAGCAGCACACGCTCTCCCAGCCGAGGCTTGGTCATCGTCATATGTTCGGCGATGACGAGTTCGCCGCGTATGGTGCCGCCTTCCGACGCATAGGAATGCGTCGAGAGGATCGCCAGCGGCTGCTCGAAGATGCGTGAAAGGACGTCTCCGACGCGCATGCCGCCCCTGGCGATGCAGATGATCTGGTTGAACTTGAAACCGGACTCGTAGACACTCAACGCCAGTTGCTCGACCAGCGTGTTGTACTCGTCCCAGCTCACCTTCAGGCTCATGGTGGCATCTCCGTTGTCGTCATTGGTCCGCTGCGAAGGCAATGTTCCGCGCCGTTCGCCGCCACGCGCAACCGTGGGACGCGCCGACTGCGCGTCACCGATTGTACGGCCTGGCGCGCGGCCGGGCACCGGCGGATTCAGTGGAACGGGTGGTGAACGAGAATGGTCTCGTCGCGATCCGGTCCGGTGGATACCATGGCGATCGGTACTCCGGTCAGCGCCTCGATGCGCTTCAGGTAGGCGCGCGCGGCGGCGGGCAGCACATCGAAGGTCCTGGCGCCGACCGTGGAGTCCTTCCAGCCGGGCAGGGTCTCATACACGGGCCGACACTGACCGACGGCCTCCGCGCCCGTGGGGATGAGGTCAAGTGGCAGGCCATCCTTCAGGTAGGACGTGCACAGCCGGATCTCGTCCATGCCGTCGAGCACGTCGAGTTTGGTGATGCAAAGCCCATCCACGCCGTTCAACTGCAGCGAACGCTTCAGTGCCGGCAGGTCGAGCCAGCCGCAACGCCGGGGCCTGCCGGTCACCGAGCCGAACTCGTTGCCGCGCTTGGCCAGTCCGGCACCAACGGAATCGGTCAGTTCGGTCGGGAACGGTCCCGTGCCGACCCGCGTCGCATAGGCCTTCACGATTCCGAGCACATAGTCGAGCATCTGCGGGCCGATGCCGCTGCCCGGCGCAGCCGCGCCGGCCAGGCAGTTCGAACTGGTCACGTACGGATAGGTCCCGTGGTCGATGTCAAGCAGCGCGCCCTGGGCACCCTCGAACAGCAGCGATTCGCCACGCAGGCGCGATTGCTGCAGCAGCGCGGCGACGTCGGCGACCATCGGCGCCAGTTTTTCGCCCAGCGCAAGCGCCTCGTCGCGGGTCGCCGCGAACGGAACTGGGTCGCGCTTATAATAGTTGACGAGCATGAAGTTGTGGAATTCGAGCAACGCCTCCAGCTTGGCGGCGAATCCCGGTGGGTCGAGCAGATCCTGCACCCGCAGCGCCCGCCGCGCGATCTTGTCCTCATAGGCGGGACCGATGCCGCGCCCGGTGGTACCGATCTTGGTCTCCCCCATCGACGCCTCGCGTGCCTGGTCGAGCGCGACGTGAATGGGCAGCACCAGCGGGCACGCCGGCGAAATCTTCAGCCGCGAGCGAACGTCGACGCCGGCGGATTCGAGTTCGCCGATTTCCTGGAGCAGCGCCGAGGGGGACAGCACGACGCCGTTGCCGATGAAGATAGCGACTCCGGGACGCAGCACGCCGGAGGGAATCAGGCGCAGGACCGTCTTGTTTCCGCCGATGACCAACGTATGGCCGGCGTTGTGCCCGCCCTGGAAGCGCACGACACCGGACGCGCTCTCGGTGAGCCAGTCGACGATCTTGCCTTTGCCCTCATCGCCCCATTGCGTGCCGATGACGACGACGTTCTTGCCCATCATGCAACCCCCGTTCTCTGTCGAATCCCGTGCAGCGCCTGTCGCGGCGCGGCCGGAGTCAGTCCGCGATGCGCCAACCGTTGCCGTCGCGCACCAACCTGCGGCGCCCCGCAAGCGGCTCGTCGGGCAGCGCGGTGATGACGGCCTCACCTGCCGATCGAAGCGCTTCGATGACCTGTGCAAGCGCGTCGTCGGTTTCGTCCGGTGCGACGATTGCAGCCGCGATGCCGGAGTCTCCGGCAAGCGCGACCAATCGGCGCTGGTCGAGCGTAAATCCCGTCGCCGGGCGTGCGCGGCCGAACGCACGCCCTACGCCGTCGTAGCGTCCGCCGCGGCCGCACTCGACCACGGTGGCGTCCTTGCCGCGGGCGAAGACACCAAACGTCGCGCCGGTGTAGTAGTGATAGCCGGCGAGGTCGGCCAGATCGACGTGGACTGCATCGGCGCGGTCGGCGCGCATCGCCAGCGCGCGCAGCGCTTCCACGGCTGCCGTGACCTCCGGCAGCGTCGGCAGCACCCGCGCCGCCGCGTCGAGTGTCTCGGCAGCAGGTCCGTAGAGCGTAGCCAGCGCGCGCAGGCCGTCCCTTGCCGGTCCGGAAAGTGAAGCGGTCAGCTCGTGTACCGCGGGCAGATCCTTGTCGCGCAGCGCGGCGAAGAGTTCGGCGTCGTTGCCCTCGCCGCTGGCCTCGAGGCCCGCAGCGTGCGCGAGCGCACGGTAGATGCCGACGTGTCCGAGATCGAGATGCAGGCCCCGGACGCCGGCCGCGGACAGCGCGGACAACAGCAGTCGCATCACCTCGATGTCGGCAGCGATCCCGGCGTAGCCATAGAGTTCGGCACCGATCTGCAGCACCTGCCGGGTATCGCCGGGTCTGGCAGCGGCGGTACGCAGTACGCTGCCCGCATAGCACAGGCGGGTGACGCCGGTCTCGTTGAGCAGGTGCGCGTCGATGCGTGCCACCTGTGGCGTGGTATCGGCACGAACACCCAGCAGTCGACCGGAAACCGGGTCGACGGTCTTGAACGTCAGCAGGTCGAGATCACGGCCGGTGCCGGTGAGCAGCGAGTCGAGAAATTCGACCAGCGGCGGCTGCACCAACCGATAGCCACAGGCGCGCACGTGATCGAGCAGGACCCGGCGCAAAGCCTCTACCCGCGCCGCTTCCGCAGGCAGGACATCCTCTATGGCTTCGGGCAGCAACCAGTTACGCATGCTTGATGAACATCAGCGCAATGACGCCGGTGACGATCGAGGCGAGTCCGATGAAGCGCAACTGCCCGTCCGAAAGCTCGACCATCTTGCGGAAGGATTCGCGCCAGAAGCGCGGCGCGACGAAAGGGAGCATGCCCTCGACGATCAACAGAAGCGCGAATGCCACCCACAACGAATTCACCGCCGGGCCACCCGTCAGTCGTTGGCCGGCAAGGGTCACTTCGCGGGGGTGCGTCCAGTCCGACCGGCTCCGGACTGCCTGAAGTACTGGAAGAACTCGCTCGACGGGTCGAGAACCATCATGTCGCTCTTGTTGCGAAACGTGGTCTTGTACGCCTCGAGGCTGCGATAGAACGAATAGAACTCCGGACTCTGGCCGTAGGCGGTCGCGTAAATCGCCGAAGCCTTGGCGTCGCCTTCACCCTTGATCTTCTGCGCCTGGCGATACGCATCGGCGAGGATGACCTGACGCTGGCGATCGGCATCGGCACGGATTTTTTCGGACTCCGCGGCGCCGAGTGAACGCAGTTCGTTGGCAACGCGGCGGCGTTCCGATTCCATCCGGGCATACACCGGGCCAGTGACATCGCCGGGCAGCGCGAGCCGGCGAAGCTGGACGTCGACGACCTCGACGCCGATCAGCTTCGCATCCTGCGCGGCCTTGATCCGGGTCTCGGTGGTGATGCGTTCGCGCCCGCTCGAGATCGCCTCGTGCATGGTCGCCTTGTTGAATTCCTCGGCCAGGTTGGAGCGAACGGTCTGCGAAAGTCGACGCCGCGCGGCTTCCTCATCTCCCTGCACCGCGACGTAGTATTGCTTGACGTCGAGGATCCGCCACAGCACGACGAAGTCGACCTCCAGCGGTGTCTTCTCGGAGGTGACCACGCGGTCGACCTCGGGATTCTCCAGCGTCAGGTTGCGCCGATCGAAGAAGCGGACGTTCTGGAGCAGCGGCGCCTTGAAATAGAGTCCGGCCTCGGACTTGACGTCGACGATCTCGCCCAGCTGGAACTGGATCGCATATTTGGTCTGGTCCACCGTATAGACCGACTGCGACACGACCAGCAGGACCGCGACGAGGAGGGCAAGGATGGGGGCAAGTGCTTTCATGTTGGCGCTCCTGTTCTCTAGCGCTCGCGGCTGCGCAGGCCGTCGCGCGCGCGCGCCGGCTCGGCCGCCGGCGCTGCCTCGGGAACCGGGGGTGCAACACGCGATGTCGCGTCATTGCCGGCGGCGGGTGCGCCGCCTTCGCGCAACAGGCGGTCGAGCGGCAGATACAGCAGGCTGTTGCCGGCCTTCTGGTCCATCAGCACCTTGCTCGTGTTGCCCAGAACCGACTGCATCATGTCCAGGTAGAGACGGTCGCGGGTCACGCCGGGCGCCTTCTGGTATTCCGTCAGCACCGACTTGAAACGCGACGCGTCGCCTTCCGAGCGCTGCACGACTTCGGTGTTGTAGCCGTTCGCCTCCTCCAGCAGCCGCGCGGCGGTGCCGCGGGCCTGCGGGACGACGCCGTTGGCGTAGGCCTGCCCTTCGTTAACCAGGCGTACGCGATCCTGCGCCGCCTTGACCGCATCGTCGAAGGCCGCCTGCACCTTGTCGGGCGGCTGCACGCTTTGCAGCGTGACTTTCTGCACAAAGACGCCGGTCTTGTAGCGATCCATCGACTTCTGCATCAGGTCGCGCGTCTGCGCGGCGATCTGCTCGCGGCCTTCATAGAGTGCGAAGTCCATCTTGGCATTGCCGACCACTTCGCGGATCGCCGATTCGGCGACGAACTTGACCATTTCGTCGGGTTTACGGTTGTTGAAGACGTAGGCTTCGGCGCTGTTGAGGTTGTATTGGACGGCAAACTGGATGTCGATGATGTTCTCGTCCTCGGTCAGCATCGTCGCTTCCTTGGCGTTGCGGTTCGCCGTGGAATTACGGTAGCCGATCTCGACGGTCCGGACCTGCGAGAAGTCGACCAGCTCGACTGCCTCGACCGGGAAGGGCAGGTGCCAGCGTGGTCCCGGCTGCGTGGTCTCCGTGTACTTGCCGAAGCGGGTGACGACGCCTCGCCGACCCTCATCGACGATATAGAAGCCGCTGGCAAACCAGATGACCAGCACCAGCGCGATAAGCAGTCCGGCGCCTCCCAGCGTGGCGGTGCGCCGCGGCGGCCCTCCGCCGTCGCCCATGTCGTCGCCTCCGCCGCCGCGATTGCGACCGAGAAGATCGCCGAGGCGGCGATTCACATTGCGCCAGATTTCGTCGAGGTCCGGAGGACCACCGCTATTCCCGCGCTTGCCCCATTGGGGATCGTTGAGCGACATACTTGAACCGGAAAGTGGAATACAGCTATGAGTTGGGGACGCCAGGCGTTTCGCTCAAGCGGTCCGCTGCGGTACTTCGCGACCGTGCGGCGGAGTCGGTTCGTGATCGTCGGTGTGCGACAGCGAAAATACGGTCGCCGCAGGAAACCTCTCGGCAAGCGCGGACCGCAACAACTCGCACCCGTCGCCGGTCATCGCGGAAAGCCGAATCGATGAAATGGTACCACAGCCATCCCGTTCGACTCCCGTTGGTATTCCGGTCAGGTCGGCCTTGTTCAGCACCCGGATCTGGGGCACTTCGGCGGCGCCGATTTCGGCCAGCACGGCGTCGACGGCGGCGACCTGCTCGTCCCGGTGCGCCGACGAACCGTCGATGACGTGCAGGATCAGGTCCGCGTCTGCGGCCTCGGCCAGCGTGGCGTGAAAGGCGGCGATCAGGTCGTGCGGCAGGTCGCGGATGAAGCCGACGGTATCGGAGAGTACGACGGGCGCGGCGTTCGGGACGTGGACCTTGCGCAGCGTGGTGTCGAGGGTCGCGAAGAGTTGATCGGCAGCGTAGCCGCCGGAGCGGGTCATCCAGTTGAACAGCGTGGTCTTGCCCGCATTGGTGTAGCCGACGAGCGCGACGGTGCGCACGTCGGCTCGACGCCGGTTGCGGCTTTGCACGCCCCGGCTGACGGCCACCCGGGCAAGTCGGCTGCGCAGGAGTTTTACGCGCTTGCCGATCAGCCGCCGGTCGGTTTCCAGCTGTGTTTCGCCGGGGCCGCGCAGGCCGATGCCGCCCTTTTGTCGCTCGAGGTGGGTCCAGCCGCCGACCAGGCGGGTGGAGAGATGGGCAAGTTGCGCAAGTTCGACCTGCAGCTTGCCGTCCGCGCTGCGGGCGCGCATCGCGAAGATGTCCAGGATGAGGCTGGCGCGATCGACGACGCGGCACTCGAGCCGACGCTCCAGGTTGCGCTGCTGCACGCCCGAAAGCGTGTGATCGAAAATGACCAGGTCGGCGGCCGACTCGCGCCGACGGGCGTCGATCTCGTCGACTTTGCCGCGGCCTGCGAAGAACGCAGGATCGGGGCGCTGCCGTCGTCCGGTGACGATGCCGACGGCGATGGCGCCGGCGGAAGCGGCGAGTTCGCCGATTTCCTGGACGCGATACGCGGCATCCACACCACCGAAATCCAGCGCGACGAGCAACGCCCGGTCGCCGCGGGAGGGGCGTTCGAACATCAGATTGAACGCGCTGGCACGAATGCGCAGGGGTCCGGTCGTCGAACCGGCTGCTCTGCGACGCTGTGCTTGCCCTGCATCTTCCGGCGTGCTGCCGGCATCAGGACTCGGCGTCCTGACCGGGGGCGTGATGGGGCATGGTCACCGGTCGCGCCGGCACCACTGTCGAGATCGCGTGCTTGTAGACCATCTGCGTTACGGTGTTCTTGAGCAGAACGACGTACTGATCGAACGATTCGATCTGGCCTTGGAGCTTGATGCCGTTCACCAGGTAGATCGACACCTGCACGTGTTCCTTGCGCAAAGTGTTCAGAAACGGGTCTTGTAACATTTGCCCTTTGTTGCTCATGGTCGAGCTCCGTTGTTGTTGTTGCCCGCGACAGCCACGGCCTTTTCCCCGAGCGGGGTGGCGAGAGCAGCCGGGCTGCCGGCGCCCGGCCTGCTAGCGTCTGCGCGCAGGCGGGTCCGCGTAGGGGTTGGCTCCCGCCTTGAATTGTACTCTAAGGGGGGTGCCACGCAGTTGGAACGCGTCGCTGAAGAAATGTTCCAGATAGCGCCGATAGGCATCCGGAACGTGGCGCAGCGCCGAGCCGTGGACAATGATCAGCGGCGGGTTGACTCCGCCCTGGTGGGCGTAGCGCATCTTCGGGCGGACCAGCCCCGAGCGGGGCGGCTGCTGGCGGGCAACCGCCTGCTGCAACGTGCGGGTGAGGCGAGGGGTGGGCAGGCGCGCCATCGCCGCAGCGTAGGCCGCGTTCACCGAGCGCAGCAGTGCCGGGACGCCGCGCCCTTCCCTGGCCACGGTGAAGTGCTGCTGCGCGAATGCCAGAAAACCCATCTTGCGGTCGAGATCGCGCTTCACCTGTTCGCGATCGGTCACCGGGACCGCATCCCACTTGTTGATGCCGACGACGACCGCGCGTCCGGCCTCGAGCACGTGCCCGGCGAGGTGCGCGTCCTGTTCGGTGATCGCGTGCGCCGCGTCGAGCAGCAGCACCACGACGTTGGCATCCTCGATCGCCTGCAGCGTCTTGATCACCGAGAACTTCTCGATCGCCTCGAACACCTTGCCGCGGCGGCGAATGCCCGCGGTGTCGATCAGCTGATAGCGCGTGCCGTCGCGCTCGAAGTCGAGATAGATCGCATCACGCGTGGTTCCCGGCTCGTCGAAGGCGATGACCCGCTCCTCGCCGAGGATTGCGTTGACCAGCGTCGACTTGCCGACGTTGGGACGGCCGATGATCGCGACCTTGATGGTGTCGGCGTCGGCCTGCGCCGGCTCCTGCAGCAACGCGGTATCGCCGGTGCGAGCGACGGCCAGAGCGAGCGCCGCCTCGATCATCGGACGCACATTCTCGCCGTGCGCCGACGAGATGGCGATCGGCTCGCCCAGGCCGAGTTCGTGGAACTCCGCGACCGTGCGCTCGGCGGGCAGGCCCTCGGCCTTGTTGACTGCGAGGATCACCGGCTGTCCGGATTTGCGCAACAGGTCGGCGATGACCGCGTCCTGCGGCGTCAGTCCGGCACGGCCATCGACCAGGAAGACGACGACATCGGATTCGGCGATAGCCGCGCGCGTCTGCTTGGCCATCTCGTGCAGGATGCCGGTCGTCGCCTTTGGCTCGAAGCCGCCGGTGTCGACGACGAAGTAGGACTGTTCGCCATAGCGAGCGCGACCGTAATGCCGGTCCCGGGTCAGTCCCGGAAAGTCGGCGACCAGAGCATCGCGCGTCCGGGTCAGGCGATTGAACAGCGTCGACTTGCCGACGTTCGGCCGTCCGACGAGCGCTACGGTCGGAAGCACCGGGGTTCCGTCACTTGGCGCTGACCGCGAACATCGTGCCGCTGGCCGACTGCCAAAGCGCGCTGCCCAGGAACAACTCCGGCTGCGAAGTGGGTGGCGAGCCATCCGTGGCCAGACGACCGACGTAGGCGCCATTCTCGGGCGACAGCAGGTGAAGGAATCCCTGCGGATCGACGACGCCCACCAGGTCGCTCACGAGTTGCGGTCCACCAATCTTTCGCGGCGCCAGCAGGTCCTGCTTCCATACGGTGGCGCCTGTGGTTCGGTCGAGCGCGTGGACGGCGCCGCGATCGTCGGTGATGTAGATATTCCTGGCGTCGCCGGCGATGCCGCTCAGGCTGGACACGTCGCGCGACCAGTTCAGCGTTCCGCGCGTGACGTCGAAGCAGGCGATGCGCCCCTGATAGGCGGCTGCACAGGCATGTTGCTCCGAGACCAGCGGCAGGCCGGTGACGTCGGCGATGCGCTCGAGTTCGGTCGAACCCTTCGGGCTTGCCACCGTGGCGTCCCAACCCACGATACCGGTCTTGACGTCGATGGCGAGCAGGCGGCCACCTGCGGTGCCGGTGAACAGCGCGCCGCGGGCAATGACACCACCGGCGAAGTTACGCACGGTCAGTGCGGGCGCGACGCGCTGGTGGACCCATTTCTTGGCGCCGGTAGCGGCATCGAGGGCATGGATGCTGCCGTCACCGGCAAATACGATGACCACCTCGTCCGCGACCTTTGGCGGCGCGACCACTTCGGTGGATACGGTCACGGTCCATTTGGGCTTGCCGCCGTCGTCGAAGGCGAGGACCTCGCCCTTTTCCGTGCCGACGACGACGGTGTCGCTTGCGGCACCCGGTCCGGCGGAAAGTTTCTTGCCCGCATTGATGCGCCAGACGACCGAACCGTTGACGGGGTTGATTCGGCTGATCGATCCATCGACGGCGGCGGCGTAGATGGCGTCGCTCAGCACCGCCGGTGCGAATCCCGGCATCGCCTGGCCGACACCTACCTGCATGTTGACCGTTGCGGTGGCCGAAGCCTTGAGGTCGGGCATCGGACCGGGGGTCTTGCTGTCTCCCCAGAGCCAACGCATCGATGGCACGGGAATGCTCGGGACATACTCGGAAATCGCCGCGCAGCCGGCGAGCATGCCCACTGCGGCGGCGGCCGCGACGGCGCGCAGCCGGGGCGCGCGCCGCGCCGCGGCGACGGTGCTGGTATTGTTCATTTCCCGGGCGCTGCGGTAGCTGCGGTTGACGGCGCCGGGGCGAACGCTGCAGCGGCCGGCGGGACAGCGGGGCCGCCAAGCGCATCGAGTTTCACCTGCACATAGTTGCGATAGGGCGACTTGGCGTCGAGCTTGCCGTACGCGATCTCATAGGCGCTGCGCGCATCGGCCGTGCGGCCGGCGGCGGCCAGCGCGTCGCCGCGCAGGTCGGCGTAGAGACCGGTAAACGCGTCACCGTGCTTCGCATCGAGCACGCGCAGTGCTTCATCGTATTTCTTGTCGTCGACCAGCACCTCGGCCAGACGGTAGCGCGCGACCTCCTTCAGTTCCGTTTCATCGGCGCGATCGATCACCCATTGGAGCTGGGTGCGCGCCCCCGCGCCGTCACCCGAGTCGTAGAGCATCTTGGCCAACACCAGGGCCGCGCGTGGCGCGTAGCCGGTGCCGCCATAGCGCTCCTCGAGCTGGGTGGTCGCGTCGCGGGCCTTGGCGAGGTCGTTGGCGCGCGCCGCCTGCGACAGTCCGGAAAACAGCACCGACGCATCGCGCGCCTGTTTCGCCGTCCACCAGCGCCAGCCCTGTACGCCGGCAAAGGCCAGACTCACGACCACGGCGATGGTGGTCACCAGGTTGCCCCAGCGCGCCCACCAGGCCTTCAGGTCGTCCAGCTGGTCCTGCTCTTGAAGATCGTAGACTGCCATTTGCTGTCCTTGGTTGCGATAATTTCAGTGTAGTTGCGCAGCAATTGCGGCAAGCTGCGCGTCGACGTCGTGCATGGCCACCGCGACCTGCGCACCGGACTTGCGTAGCGGCTTGATCGCCACGGTGCCGGCCGCGGCCTCGTCCTCGCCGATGATCAACGCGACCCGGGCGCCGCTTGCGTCGGCTCGCTTCATTTGCGATTTGAAGCCGCCGCCGCCGGCGTGCACGACGACCGAGTGGCCACCGTCGCGCAGTGATTCCGCCACCCGACGAGCGAGCGGCGCGGCCGCAACTCCGGAATGCACGACGTAGGCGGCGAGATCCGGCTCGACCCGGGTCCCGGCCGCGCCGAGCAGCAGGATCATGCGCTCGATGCCGATCGCGAATCCGCAGGCAAAATTCTTCTTGCCGCCCAGCAGTTCGAACAGGCCATCGTAGCGGCCGCCGCCGGCGACCGTCCCTTGCGCACCGAGCTGGTCGCCCGCCGCCACCCACTCGAAGACCGTGCGATTGTAATAGTCGAGGCCGCGCACCAGGCGTGGATTCACCTCGAAGGCGAGTCCGGCGTCAGCAAGCTGCGCCTGCAGCGCCTCGAAGTGTGCGAGCGAACTGTCCTCGATGAAATCGACCAGCCTCGGGGCGGCTTCGAGCATCGGCTGCATGGCCGGATTCTTGCTGTCCAGCACGCGCAGCGGATTGGCGTGCAGGCGCCGCTTCGCATCGGCGTCGAGAACGTCGCCATGCGCCTCCAGATGGGCAACCAGCGCATTGCGGTGCGCGAGACGCTCGTGCGCGTTGCCGATGGAGTTGATCTGCAGCGCAATGCCGGACAGCCCGAGCGCTTTCCACAGCCGTGAAAGCATGACGATCTGCTCGGCGTCGACATCCGGCCCCTCGAAGCCGAGCGCCTCGACGTCGAGCTGGTAGAACTGCCGGTAGCGGCCTTTCTGCGGTCGCTCGTGGCGAAACATCGGTCCACTGGTCCACACGCGTTGCGGTCGCTCGTAAGTCAGGTTGTGTTCGATGGTCGCGCGGACGATGCCGGCGGTCGCTTCCGGGCGCAAGGTCAGCGAGTCGCCGTTCAGCTTGTCCTCGAACGTATACATCTCCTTCTCGACCACGTCGGTGAACTCGCCGATGCCGCGCACGAACAGCGCCGTGGATTCGACGATGGGCACGCGCAGATTGCGATAGCCGTATTGCGCGAATACGCCGCGTGCCGTGTCCTCGAGGCGCTCCCAGAGGAGGGCTTCGTCGGGCAGCACGTCGTTCATGCCGCGGACCGCCTGCAGTGCGTTCGCCATCGTCCTGCGTCCTATCCAATGGCCTTGACCGCAATCGACCGTTGCTCCGGCTTCAGGTGCGGCTTGGGAGCCTCGCCGCCGTAGGTCGCGCGTACGTAGTCCTCGACCAGCGCCTGGAACTCCTCGGCGATGCGCTCGCCGCGCAGCGTCACCGTCTTCTGCCCGTCGACATAGACCGGCGCGACCGGCGATTCGCCGGTGCCGGGCAGCGAGATGCCGATGTTCGCGAGCTTCGACTCGCCGGGCCCGTTGACCACGCAGCCCATCACGGCGACGTGCATTTCCTCGACGCCGGGATAGCGGGCGCGCCACTGCGGCATCGCCGCGCGCAGATACGCCTCGATGCGCTGTGCCAGCGACTGGAACACCGTGCTGGTCGTGCGGCCACAGCCGGGACAGGCGGTGACCTGCGGCGTGAACGAACGCAGTCCCATGGTCTGCAGGATTTCCTGCGCGACGATCACTTCGCGCGTACGATCGCCATCCGGCTCGGGCGTCAGTGATACGCGGATGGTGTCGCCGATGCCCTGCTGCAGCAACACTGCCATGGCGGCCGTGGACGCGACGATGCCCTTGCTGCCCATGCCCGCTTCGGTCAATCCCAGGTGCAACGGGTAGTCGCAGCGACGCGCCAGTTCCCGATAGACGGCGATGAGATCCTGCACGGCGGAAACCTTGCACGACAGGATGATCCGGTCGCGCGGCAGGCCCAGCGCTTCGGCGCGCTCGGCACTGCCGATAGCCGAGACGATCAACGCCTCGCGCATCACACCTTCCGCAGGCAGCGGCGTGCGGCTGGCGGCGTTGTCGTCCATCATCCGGGCGAGCAGGTCGGCGTCGAGGCTGCCCCAGTTCACGCCGATGCGCACCGGTTTGTCGAATTCGATGGCCTTCTCGATCATCACCACGAACTGCGGGTCGCGCTTGCTGCCCTTGCCGACGTTGCCGGGGTTGATCCGGTACTTGGCCAGCGCATGCGCGCACTCGGGGACCTCGGAGAGCAGCTTGTGACCATTGAAATGAAAATCGCCGATCAGCGGCACCGGACAGTTCAATGCGTCCAGTCGCATCCGGATGTCCGGCACGGCTGCCGCGGCTGCCACAGTGTTCACGGTGATCCGCACGAGCTCGGAACCCGCTTCGGCGAGCGCACGCACCTGTGCCACCGTCGCGCCGATATCGGCGGTGTCGGTGTTGGTCATCGACTGCACGACGATCGGCGCACCGCCACCGATGACGACGTCGCCGACGCGAATGGCGCCGGTGGCGTGGCGGGTGGGCAAGGCGCGGTCCATGAATCGGGCCCGACCTAGTTCAGCGTGAATTTCGCGACGTTTTGCCGCGTGTGCGCGGCGGTGTCGAACGCCTTGCCGCGCCAGGTGACCGTCACAGCCTCGGCGTTGCCGATCACGACTTCGAGCGGCAATGCACCGCCGGTGGCGTGCCGCGCACCCGGATAGCCCATTGTCGACAGCACCACCGTTCCCTTGGCATCCTTGACCTCGACCCACGAGGTGCCGCGGAACACCAGTCCGAGCGGCGCATCGGAGGGCGGCGATGCCGGCACGGTCTCCACCGCTGACGGCGAGGCTTCGGTGCGCACTGCGGTCTCGGCGGCCGGGCTTGCGTCGGCCGGCGCCGTGGCGCCGGCCGGCTGCGTCCCGGTCGCGGCATCTCCGGTCACGACTTGCGGCGTCTCGACCGCGCGCTCGGCCCGCGTAGCGTCCACCAACGGCCGCGTCAGTTCGTACACGGCGGCGACGCCGATGATCGCGACCAGCGCCAGCGGAATCGCCCAACGCGCTGCGCTTGGCCGTGCGTTGGCGTCGGCCGGCAGCTCACCCATCGGTCGAGGCGAAGGCGCGAGCGACGGCTCGGACAGTCCCGGTGTCGCGCCGGGCTCGGGCAGCGACTCCAGGAGTTCGGCCGCATCCAGCCGCAGCAGCCGGGCGTAATTGCGAACGAATCCGCGCACGAACGTGCGCCCGGGCAAGGCCGAGAAATCGCATTCCTCGAGTGCGACCACCTGACGCGGTGCGAGCTTCAACTGCTGACCGACCGCGTCGATGGACAGGCCGGCGGCGACGCGAGCCTCACGCAGGCGCGTGCCGGCAGAAATTGCCGAGGCCGGCTCGGGTGCAGCCGCCGGTGCGCCGTTTTCGTCGGTCATTCGCAGGTTCCGCCGGCGATGGCCTTGGTCTCGGCCGCCTCCGGATAGCGATTGCGCAGTTGCGACGTGTACGAGGTCTCCGCAGTGCGGTCACCCAGCTTGCGCTCGATGCACAAGCCGAGGTAGAGCGCTTCGGGCGGCGGCGCAGCCTGCGCCATCACGCGCCGCATCAGCAAGCGGGCCTCGTCGTTCTTGCCTTCGCGATAGAGAAGCAGCGCCAGGTTGTACGCGGCCACCGGCGCCGGCGAAACCGTCAGCGCCCGGCGAAAATATTCTTCGGCGCGCTTTTTCTCGCCGATCGATGCCGCGCACTTGCCGGCGTTGACCAGCGACACGTCGGGCGTCTTGTAGAGCGGGTTGCGCACGGCCAGGTCGAATTCCTGCAGCGACTCCTTGGCGCGTCCGTGCGTGCAAAGGTACCAACCCCAGTTCTGCCGGATGTCCGAGTCGTCCGGCGCGATCTCGAGCGCCTGCTGGAAATTCTGCTGTGCCTTGGCGTCCTGACCGAGCAGCGCGTAGACGAGGCCGTAGACGTTGTAGGCCTTCGCGTTCTTCGGATCGAGTTTGACCGCGATGTCCAGTTCCTGCAGCGCGACTTCCATCTGACCGCGCTCGTAGAATCCGGCGGCGATCTCCGCGTGCAGTTGCGAACGATAGGCCGGCGGCGCCTCCTGCAACGGCGGCGGCGGCGGTGGCGCCTGCGGCGTTGGCGGCGTCTGCTGCTTCGACGAAGACGTGCTCTCGCAGCCGGCGACCAGCGCGAGCGACGTGAAGAGGATGACGAGGGTTGCGAGTTTGCGGCGCATGGAATCTCGTAGGGTGGTTGGCCGGGTCAGTGAGTGGCGATGGGCACGACGCGCGAACCGAGTCGGCGTGTAGTGCGGTCGCGCACCTGGCCGGCCAACTGGCCACAGGCGGCGTCGATATCCTCACCGCGCGTCTTGCGCACGGTTGCGACCAGTCCGGCATCCTGCAACTGGCCCTGGAAGTCGACGATTCGCGCCCGCGGGCTGCCCGTGTACCTGGTCCCCGGAAAGGGATTGAACGGTATCAGGTTGAACTTGCACGGCACGTCGCGGGTCAGCGCGACCAGCGCCTGCGCGTGCTGCGGCTGGTCGTTGACGCCGTCGAGCATCACGTATTCGAAGGTGACGAAGTCGCGTGGCGCGCGGTCGAGGTAGCGCAGGCAGGCGCCCATGAGGTCGCGCAGCGGATGCCGGCGGTTGATCGGGACCAGTTGATCGCGCAGCGCATCGTCGGGCGCATGCAGCGAGACGGCCAGCGCCACCGGACACTCGTCGCGCAGGCGGTCGATCAGCGGCACGAGGCCCGAGGTCGACAGCGTGACCCTTCTGCGCGACAGGCCGTAGGCGTTGTCGTCGAGCATCAACCGCAACGCCGGCACCACATTGTCGAAATTCGCCAGCGGCTCGCCCATGCCCATCATGACCACGTTGGTGATCGGCGGCCGGCCGTGCTCGATCCACGGTGCCGACGCACCGTCGGCGAGCAGCGCCCGGTTCGCGTGCCAGAGCTGGCCGATGATCTCGGCGGTGGAGAGGTTGCGGTTGAAACCCTGCCTGCCGGTCGCGCAGAACGAGCAGTCCAGCGCGCAACCCGCCTGCGACGAAACGCACAACGTGCCGCGATCGTCCTCCGGTATGTAGACGGCCTCGACCGCGTTGCCGTCGCCGGCATCGAGCAGCCACTTGCGCGTCCCGTCGGTTGCGGTCGTGTCGCGCAGAACCACCGGTCCTTTTACGCAGGCTTCGGCGGCAAGCCGCTCGCGCAGCAGGCGCGACAGGTCGGACATCTGTGCGACGTCGGCGCAGAAGCGCTGGTGCACCCAGCGCGACACCTGGCGTGCCCGGAATGGTTTCTCGCCCCGCGCCGAGAAATAGGCGTCAAGCGCTACGGGGTCGAGGTCGAGCAGATTGGTCATCGGACGAGGCGGCGCCGCTTAACGGCCGTAAACCGCCAATGCGGGAAAGAAGTAGGCGATTTCCACCGCAGCCGTTGCGTGCGCATCGGAGCCGTGCACGGCGTTGGCGTCGATCGATTGCGCGAAATCGGCGCGGATGGTCCCCGGCGCGGCTTGTTTCGGATCGGTGGCGCCCATCAGATCCCGGTTGGTGGCGATCGCTGCCTCGCCCTCGAGCACCTGGATCATCACCGGTCCGGAAATCATGAATTCGACCAGATCATTGAAAAAGGGGCGCCCGCGATGAACGGCGTAGAAGCCTTCGGCTTCGGCCCGGGACAGCCAGGCCATCCGCGCGGCTGCGATTCGCAGTCCCGCCTTCTCGAAACGGGTATAGATTTCCCCGATCACGTTCTTCGCGACCGCGTCGGGTTTGATGATGGAAAGCGTGCGTTCGACCGCCATTTCTTGCTCCGGATAAATAAATGCGAATAAATTCAAAATTATACCATGTGGAGACCCCTTCCGGCGAGGCGGTGATGCCGGCTGCCGCAGTGTCGCGTCGCCTGCCACGCGCGGGTTGCGCGCACTGTCGCCGGTCGAACAATTTGCCTGCCGCGGGCCGCCCCCGCCAGCGCACCCTGCGGGGCAGGTTTCGGCGTGTTCGCTGCCGGGATCGCGTCGATCTTTCCGCGGCCACGGATGCGCTTCCCCGTCAACCGCGATCCGGCGTCCACTCGATGCTGACGCCGGGGCCGCCCGTTGGCGCGCGGCAGGCGGCATCGACGCCGATACCGGCAACGGCGACCAGCGAGGTACCACAGTAGACCAGCGGAAGTCCGAGGCGTTCCCAGGGTGGGATGCCGGCTTCCTGCAGGATGGACTTCAGCGCCCGCCGGGGTCGGCCGTCGGCGAGCTGAAAGCGCTCGCCACCGCGCCGGGAACAAACATGCACGGGCGCGGCGGCCAGTGCCAGCGCGTCCACGCCCCGTCCCGAGGTCCGGAAAAAGGCGAGCCGACCGTGCGGCAGGGCAAGTTCGCCTTCCCCGTTCCAGACCACGTCGAATGGCGCCGGCGGCGGCGGGTGGACAACGATGAGTCCGCGCGCGATGCCCAGTTCGGCGCCACCGTGGCGCAGTCGCACCGCGGCATCGGGCCGGGCGCCTCGCAACTGCGCGAGCATGGCCGCAAGCCGTGCGGCCGACGGCGCCGACAGGCCCTGTCGGCGCAGGAACCAGCGCAATACGTTGGCGGCGCGATGCAGGGGCAGCGCTGCAAGCGTCGCGCGATCGAGGATGCCGCTCTCGCCGGTGGTGCCGGCATCGATGGAGGCAAGATCGTCGGCGAGCGCCGCTGCGACGGCCTGATGTTCCGCGGCGCGCGCGAGCGTGGTGGCCCAGGCGGGGAAGACGCCTGCGAGTGCCGGAACGACGCCATGGCGCAGCGCATTGCGCCGGTGCACGGGATCGGCGTTGCTTTCGTCGTCGATCCACGGCAGGTCGAGCGTCGCCGCCTGGTCCTCGATGGCTTCGCGCCCGAGCGCGAGCAACGGCCGCAGCCAGTGCAGGCCGAAGTCATCGGCATGCGCCCTTGGCATTGCAGCGAGACCCTGCGGCCCGGCGCCGCGCAGCAGTTGCAGCAGCAGCGTTTCCGCCTGGTCGTCGCGATGGTGCGCGAGCAGCAGGTGGGTGACGCCTTGCGCGGCGGCTGTCGCCGCCAGCGCGGCGTATCGCAAGCTGCGCGCCTCCGCCTCGAGGCTCGTGCCACGGTGGCGGTGGATTTCGATGCGAATGACGCTGTGCGCCACGCCACGCGCGGCGCACAGGTCGGCGCAGAAGCGCGCCCAGGCGTCGGCGTTGGGAGAGAGCCCGTGATGAACGTGGATGGCCGACAGAGCGACCGCATGCCTGCGCGCCAGGCGTGCAGCGGCGTCGAGCAGAACGACGGAATCGCGTCCGCCGGACAGCGCAACTGCGGCGGTTCCGCCGATGGGCAGGTAGTCGGCGAAGGCCTGCGCGATCGCCGCGTCGATGCGCGAGATTCGCACGGGTCCGGAAGGTCGCGCCGGCGCGCCGGTTCGTGACGAGCGTCGCGAATCGGGAGCCTCAGCCGGAGGCGATCTCCTTGTACTTGCCATAGGAAAGAACCTTGTCCTCGCGCAACTCCAGCAGCTTGTCCAGCGGCAGGTCCTGCAACTGGCGCAGTGCGTCGGTCAGCGCCTTCTTCAGCGTCGCCATCATGGCCCCATGGTCGCGATGCGCGCCACCGGGCGGCTCGTTGATCACCTTGTCGATAAGGCCGAGTTGCTTCAGGCGCGGCGCGGTGATGCCCAGGACCTCGGCGGCCTCAGGCGCCTGTTCGGCGGACTTCCAGAGGATCGACGCGCAACCTTCCGGCGAGATCACCGAATACGTCGCGTATTGCAGCATGAAGGTGACGTCGCCGATCGCGATCGCCAGCGCGCCTCCTGAGCCGCCCTCGCCGATGACGGTGACGATCACCGGGATGCGCAGGCCGGCCATCTCGAACAGGTTGCGGCCGATCGCCTCGGACTGCCCGCGCTCCTCGGCGCCGATGCCCGGATAGGCGCCCGGCGTGTCGACGAAGGTGAACAACGGCAGGGAGAACTTCTCCGCGAGCTTCATTAGCCGCAATGCCTTGCGGTATCCCTCGGGCCGCGGCATGCCGAAGTTGCGGTGTATCTTTTCCTTGGTGTCGCGCCCCTTCTGGTGACCGAGCACCATGCAAGGTTGTCCATTGAAGCGCGCAAGGCCGCCGACAATCGCCTGGTCGTCGGCGTAGCTGCGATCGCCGTGGAGTTCGCGGAAATCGCCGAACATCCCGGCGACATAGTCGAGCGTATAGGGCCGTTGCGGGTGCCGCGAAACCTGGGCGATCTGCCACGCCGACAGCTTGGAATAGATCTCCTTGGTCAGTTGCTGGCTTTTCTTGGAAAGGCGTCCGATTTCGTCGGAAATGTCGACGGCGGAGTCCTCGTGCACAAAGCGCAGCTCGTCGATCTTCTGCTGCAGCTCGGCGATCGGCTGCTCGAAATCGAGGAAGGTCTGTTTCATCCTGGGCTTCGCGCGGGAAGGCGGGTCGCCATCATAGCGCAACCGCGCCGGCGCAGCCCAGGCGCGGTCAATGCGTGAAGGCGTCCCAGATGAGCTTGCCGCCGAAGACGAACAACAGCGTGTAGCTGATATTGAAGAACATGCGCTGCGAAATGCGCCGGTGCACGTACACGCCGAGCCAGATGCCCAACGGCGCCAGCGGCGCCAACAGCAGCGACGTGGTCAGATTGCCTGGACTGAGTTGACCGACGAAGTAGTAGGGCACGAGCTTCATGTAGTTGACGGCCAGGAAGAAGGCGATCGACGTGGCGACGAATGTCGTCTTGTCCACCTTCTGCGCCAGCATGTAGATCGCGTAGGGCGGCCCGCCCGCATGGGCAAGCGTGCTGGTGAAGCCCGATACCGCACCCCAGAACACGCCGGCCGCGCGCCCGGGTGGCGCGGCCTCCCGGGCCAGGCGCGCGGCCAGCCGCTCGGACAGGCCCAGCCATCGGTTGACAGCGAAGGTCACGGCGATCGTGCCGACCAGCAGGCGGACGGCGTTCACCGGCAGCAGGCCGAAGACGAGTCCGCCCAGCACGATGCCGGCGATCGCGCCGGGCAGCATTACGCGCAGGTGATGCGCCGACCACTGGCGGCGATAGGCGTGCAGGCCGAACAGGTCCATCGCGCAGAGGATGGGCAGCATGATCCCGGCGGCCTCGGCAGGTGCAATGAACGCCGACATCATCGGCACGGCGACGCCGCCCGAACCCTGTCCGAAGCCGCCCTTGAACACTCCGGTGATCATGACGGCCGCGATGGCGACCGCGTAGAACGCGACGGGATACTCAGGCAGCGCCAACATGACGGCGGGGCCGGTTCAGGGACCCGTCAGCGGTTGCTGGACGTCGCGGACACGCCCGCGCCATGCGGCGAACAGCTCGTTGGCAATCACCGCCGCCAGCACGATGGCGCCGCCGAGGAGCGCCGCCGGACTCGGTCGTTCGGCGAGCAGCATCCAGGCCCACAGCGGGCCGAGGATAGGCTCCAGCAGCGCGATCAGGCCGAGTTCGGAAGCGGACAGCGTCCGCGACGCGACCGTGGCGAGCATGCAGCCGATGCCCAGCTGCACGCTGCCCATGACCGCGAGCACGAACAGGTCGCGGCCGTTCGCCGCAAAGGGTCCTGCGAGCACAAAGGCGGGAACCAGCGTCCACAGGCCGGCGATCAGTACCTGCGGCAGCATGTCCACCGTGGCGTGGTAGCGGCGCAGCACCATCAGCTGCGCGGCGAAGCACACGGAAACGCCGAGCGCCATCGCGTTGCCGATCAGCCGCCCCGTGTCGGCGGCACCACCGAACATGACCACGATGCCCGCGCCAGCTGCAGCCAGCGCGACCCAGGTCCGCGCCGGCACCGGCTCGCGCAGAAAGACCAGGCCGGCGAGCGCCGCCAGCAGCGGCGTCACGCTCATCAGCACGAAGGTGTTAGCGACCGTCGTGTGCATCAGCGAGCCGATGAAAAGGAAAAAGGTGCCCGCGAGCAGCAGCCCGGCCAGCACACCCGGCCTGCCTACCGCGCGCACGGCACGCGGCGTGGCGCGTCCGTGCATCGCCAGCAGCACGCCGGAGACGAACAGCACCATGAACAGCGATCGCCAGAAGACGATCTCCCAGGCGTTGGTGATCGTGAGCTGGCGTACCAGGATGCCGCCGGTCGACCAGCAGATCGCGGCGATGACCATGAGAGTGATCGCCCGGCGATGGCGTCCAGGAAGATTGGCGGAAACGGGGTTCATCGGCGGGGCGGGAGGTAGACGGCCGCCGCGGCGCGGTCGAAAAACAAGACGCCGGCGTCGCGAGATTTCGCGGGCACCGGCGCGGGACGGGGGGCCATTAATTAACCGGAAAGTTAACATGGCCGGTCGCCGGAGTAAATCACCCACGGTGCCGGGGACGTCCGGAATTCGCCGTCTGTCGCACGGCACCTCCCGATCCGATCAGCCCGGCTTCGTAGCGGTGCCAGCCGCCCGGCGGATCAGAGGCTCACCGGTTCGAATCCGGGAAACATCTCGCCTGCCTCCTCCAGGTCGCCCAGCCTCGCGTATTCGCAGCAGGCAGCGAAGCGGTCCCACAAGGCCTGCACCGCCGGATTGGCATGCGCGGCATCGATCGCCGCCTGTGACGTCCATTCAAAGATTTCCAGCAGCGTGCCGTCCCTGGCGCGCAACACCAGCGTTGGCCGGGCGGTGACCAGTCGCTGCCCGTGCAGTACCGGCAGGTGGTCGCGCACGCATGCCATCAACTCCTGTTCCATTCCGGCTTTCGGCCGGAACGACGCAATCACCATGATGCCCATGGCAGCCTCCCGAATGCTGGTCCGGAGCGCGACACTAGCGGTTTGGCGCCGCTGCGTCGAGTTGGCGCTGCAGCGCGATGTTGGTGCCGGCGCGCAGCGACGGCAGGCACTGCCGCCCGGCTTGCGTAAAATGTGGCTTTTTCCGGGAGGCTGGATGGCGACGCATCGGATCGCGGTCATGGCGGGAGACGGCATCGGCAAGGAGGTGATGCCCGAGGGTCTGCGCGCGCTCGAGGCGGTCGCCGGCCGGTTCGGAGTCGAGTTCGCCTTCACGCATTTCGACTGGAGCTGCGACTACTACGCGCAGCACGGCAAGATGATGCCGGACGACTGGTTCGACCAGTTGCGCGGGTTCGAGGCCATCTTCTATGGCGCCGTCGGCTGGCCGGCGACCGTGCCCGATCACGTCTCGCTGTGGGGTTCGCTGATCCAGTTCCGCCGCCGCTTCGATCAGTACGTCAACCTTCGCCCTTGCAAGCTGATGCCGGGAATCCCGTCGCCGCTCGCCGGCCGTAATCCGGGCGACATCGACTTCGTGGTGGTGCGCGAGAATACCGAGGGCGAGTATTCGTCGGTGGGCGGGCGCATGTTCGAGGGCACGGAGCGCGAGATCGTGTTCCAGGAGTCGGTGTTCACGCGCCGCGGCGTCGATCGCATCCTGCGTTTCGCTTTCGAGCACGCGCGCACGCGAAAAGCCGGGCATGTCACTTCGGCCACCAAGTCGAACGGCATTTCGATCACCATGCCATACTGGGACGAGCGATTTCGCGAGGTGTCGGGCGACTATCCGGACATCCGTGCGGATCAGTTCCACATCGACATCCTGACCGCGCATTTCGTGCAGCGGCCCGAGCGTTTCGACGTGGTGGTTGGCTCCAACCTCTTCGGTGACATCCTGTCCGATCTCGGTCCCGCGGTCTGCGGAACGATCGGCATCGCGCCGTCGGCGAATCTCAATCCCGAGCGAATCTACCCATCGCTGTTCGAGCCGGTACACGGGTCGGCCCCGGACATCGCGGGACGCAACATCGCCAATCCCATCGGCCAGATCTGGTCCGGCGCGATGATGCTCGAATTCCTCGGACATGCCGATGCCGCGCAGGCGTTGGTTGCGGCGATCGAGCGCGTTCTCGCTGATCCTGCGGCCCCGCGAACGCCGGACCTGGGCGGTCGCGCCAGCACGACCGAACTCGGGCGCGCGATCGCAGCGGTGCTGTAGCCATGACGATCGACGCGAAGCCGAAGGTGCTGGCGTCCGCAAACAGCGGTAAGCTGCGCGCTCTCGGCGCGGCGACGCTGTCGGCGGTGCCGGCGGCGGCGAATGTGACGGGCGCAAGAACCGACTGAATGGAGCAAGCGATGCAGCCGCAGCAACTTCCCCCGGTTCCCGTGTGGAATGACATCCCCGGTTACCGGGACATCCTGTATGCGAAGGCCGAGGAAGGCATCGCCAGGATCACGATCAACCGGCCCGAGGTGCGCAACGCGTTCCGGCCTGAGACCGTCGCCGAACTGCAACGGGCGTTCACCGACGCGCGTGACGACGAACACGTCGGCGTGATCGTGCTCACCGGACAGGGGCGCGACGCGTTCTGTTCCGGGGGCGACCAGCGCGTGCGCGGCGACGGTGGTTATGTCGGCAGCGACGGCGTGCCGCGACTCAACGTTCTGGATTTGCAACGGCAGATTCGCACGCTGCCCAAGCCCGTGATCGCGATGGTCGCCGGCTATGCGATCGGCGGTGGCCATGTGTTGCACATGATGTGCGATTTGACGATCGCGGCGGACAATGCGCGCTTCGGGCAGACGGGGCCGCGCGTCGGCAGCTTTGACGGCGGTTATGGGGCGGCCTACATGGCGCGCATCGTCGGGCAGAAGAAGGCACGGGAGATCTGGTTCCTGTGCCGGCAGTACGATGCGCAGGCGGCGCTCGGGATGGGGCTGGTCAACTGCGTGGTTCCCTACGAGCAGCTGGAAGCCGAGACGGTCAAATGGTGCCGCGAAATGCTCGCCAACAGCCCGATCGCGCTGCGTTGCCTCAAGGCGGCGCTCAACGCCGATTGCGACGGACAATCGGGGCTCTCGGAACTTGCCGGTAACGCGACCTTGCTCTACTACATGTCCGAGGAGGGCCGTGAGGGGAGGGACGCCTATCTGGAAAAACGCCCCGCCGATTTCCGCAAGTTCCGCCGTCTGCCGTGACCCTCGGGGAAGCGTCCGCCCGCATCGCGGCAGCCACCGAAGACATCGGTGATGGCCTGTCCATTCGCGCCGCAGCTGCGCAGGCGGGGGCCGCGACGGCATTGATCGCCGCGGGCAGCAGCTACAGCTATGACGACCTTGCCGCGCTGGTCGAGACGGAAATGTGCCGGCTCGAGCGCGAATGCTGCGATGACCGCCCCTATCCGCTGGTCGCGCATTGCACGCCCGCGACCGTTGTCACCTTTCTCGCGCTGCTCGAATGCCGCATCCCGGCACTGCTGCTGAATCCGCGACTCACGCAAGCCGAGAACGAAGCGCTGTGCGGCGCGACCGTCGGACCGGCCGGCACCGCCGCGGCCGCGATCATCCACACGTCGGGGACCACCGGACATCCGCGCGGTGCGATGTTGACCCGCGAGGCGCTGCTCGCGTCGGCCGCGGCGAGCGCATCGAACCTGGGTTGGCACGATGATGATCGCTGGTTGGCCTGCATGCCGTTCGCGCGCGTCGGTGGCTTGTCGATTCTCACGCGTTGTCTCGCGGCGCGGCGCACGGTCGTGCTCGAGGACGGATTCGACGTCGCGGGATTTCCGGCGTTGCTCACGGCACAGCGGGTGACGCTGGTATCTCTGGTCCCCACCATGCTCGCGCGGGTGCTCGACGCGCACCCGGACTGGCGGCCGCCGGCGTGCTTGCGGGCGATCGTGGTGGGCGGCGCGGCAGCGTCCGGCGGACTGCTTCGCCGCGCCGAGGCGCGAGGCCTGCCCATCGTGCTGACCTACGGGGCCACGGAAACCTGCTCGCAGATCGTGGCGACGCCGTATGCGTCGCGCCACGCGCCGGCCCGGTACGGCGCCGGGCAGCCGCTGCCGTCGGCGGCGTTGCGCGTTGTCGAGGGTCGCATCGAGGTCCGGGGTCCGATGCTGATGGCGGGCTACTGGGGCGGACCCGCGCTGCTGCCCGGCGCGTGGTTCGACACCGGAGACACCGGCAGCCTCGACGACGACGGTTGCCTGCACGTGCACGCACGGCGCACCGATCTCATCGTGACCGGGGGTGAGAAGGTCTATCCGGCCGAGGTCGAGCGCGAACTCGAACGCTGTCCGGGAATCGCCGAAGCGGCGGTACTCGGACTGCCCGACGAAACCTGGGGCCAGACTGTCGCAATGCTGCTCGTCGCCGACGGACCGGAGCCGCCGCCGGCCTCCGAGCTTGCACGCTGGATCGCGGATCGGCTTGCGGCACACAAGCATCCGCGACATTTTCGTTTCGTCCCGGCGCTGCCGCAGACCCCGGCGGGCAAGCTCGACCGCGGCGCGCTGGCGTTGCTCGCGGATGGATTGCAGCCGCTGCGCGGATGAATGCGCGCGGTGCGCGTGAGGGTCGCGCGCCGGCCCTCTGAGCGAGTTTCGTGGGTGCAGCACTGCCCAAGAGAGGGCATTTGTGGCACGATATTGCAACAAAAAACGACCGACCATGATCCGGTGCCGCCAGCGTTGGCGGCCCGGCATCGCGCAGCAGGGGACTTTCCATGTTGATCGGCATTCCACGCGAGACCCGCCAGGGTGAAACGCGCGTAGCAGCCACGCCCGAGACGGTCAAGAAGATCGCCGCGAGCGGTGCGCATTCGGTCGTGGTCGAGGCCGGTGCCGGTACCCATTCGGCCATTTCCGACGCCGACTACGCCGCCGCCGGCGCGAAACTCGGCAGCGCGAAGGACGCATTGTCCGCGGATCTCGTGCTCAAGGTGCGCGCGCCAACGGCCGAGGAACTGCCGTCGCTGAAATCGGGCGCGACGCTGGTGGGACTGCTCAACCCCTACGACGCCGACGGGGTCGGCGCCATGGCGCGGGCCGGCGTCACCGCCTTCGCGCTCGAATCGCTGCCGCGCATTTCGCGGGCACAGTCGATGGACGTGCTTTCGTCGCAGGCGAACATCGCCGGGTACAAGGCGGTGATGCTCGCCGCCAACGAGTACGCGCGCTTCATGCCCATGCTGATGACCGCGGCCGGTACCGTGAAGGCTGCCAGGGTGCTGATCATGGGCGTCGGCGTCGCCGGGCTGCAGGCGATCGCGACCGCCAAGCGGCTGGGTGCGGTGATCGAGGCGACCGACGTGCGTCCGTCGGTCAAGGACCAGGTCGAGTCGCTGGGCGCCAAGTGGGTCGACGTCCCCTACGCCAACGACGAGGAACGGCAGATTGCCGAAGGCGTGGGCGGCTATGCACGGCCAATGCCTCCCGAATGGATGGCGCGGCAGGCCGGCATCATCGCCGAGCGCTGCAAACAGATGGACATCGTCATCACCACGGCGCTCATTCCCGGCCGGCCGGCCCCTCGGCTGCTCAAGGCCGAGACCGTCGCGGCGATGAAGCCCGGCTCGGTCATCGTCGACCTTGCCGTGGAGCAGGGCGGCAACGTCGAGGGCTCGGAGGTGGGCAAGGTGGTGTCGGTCAACGGTGTGAAGATCGTCGGCACGACCAATCTGCCGGCGCTGGTGGCCACCGACGCGTCGGCGCTTTACGCGCGCAACGTGCTCAACTTCCTTGCCCTGTCTCTGGATCTGAAATCCGGCGAATGGAAACTGGCGCGTGACGATGAAATCGTCCAGGCCACGATGATTTGTGACGCGGGCGCGCCCGTGACCAGGAAATGAGGAGAGCCACGTGACCGCCGCCGATCCAATCATCTTCAACCTGATCATCTTCGTGCTGGCGATCTTCGTCGGCTACCATGTCGTCTGGACCGTGACGCCGGCCTTGCATACGCCGCTGATGTCGGTCACCAACGCGATTTCGGGAATCATCCTGGTCGGCGCGATGCTGGCGGCAGGTCCGGCGGTGTTCGACTGGGGTGGCTGGGTCGGCGTGCTGGCCGTGGCACTGGCTTCGGTCAACGTCTTTGGCGGCTTCCTGGTCACGCAGAG
The DNA here is from genome assembly GCA_963712105.1 of uncultured beta proteobacterium. GTDB lineage: Bacteria > Pseudomonadota > Gammaproteobacteria > Burkholderiales > Casimicrobiaceae > VBCG01. The sequence goes on along the minus strand of CAVQGR010000003.1, from coordinate 94,511 downwards.
GATGCTCGAGATGTTCAGAAAGAAGGAGCCCAGGGCTCCGGCGCTCGAGAAAAAGTAGGAGCGACGATGAGCGCCAATCAAGTAGCCCTCTGGTATCTGGTCGCGTCGATCTGTTTCATTTTCGCGCTGAAGGGACTGTCGCATCCGACCACCGCGCGCCGCGGCAATGTCCTCGGCATCACCGGCATGGCGATCGCGGTCGTGGTCACGCTGGCGCTGGTCTATTCGCTGACCAAGAATGTCGCGATGATTTTGGCCGGTATCGCCGCCGGTGGCGTGGTCGGCGCCGTCATCGCCAAACGCGTACAGATGACGCAGATGCCGGAACTGGTCGCGGCGATGCACTCGCTGGTGGGCCTTGCCGCCGTGCTGATCGCGGTCGCCGCGGTCAACAACCCGACGGCGCTGGGCTTGCCGAATCCGATTCCGACGGGCAACAAGCTCGAACTGTTCATCGGCACCTTCATCGGCGCCATCACCTTTTCCGGCTCGGTCATCGCCTTCGGCAAGCTGTCCGGACGCATCCGCAGCGCGCCAGTGGTCTTTCCCGGCCAGCACCTGCTGAACCTTGTCATCGGCATCGCGATGATCTGCTTCGGCGTCTGGTTCTTCATGGCCGGACCCGACGGCAATCAGTGGCTGCCGTACATCGTGATGACCGCGCTCGCCTTCCTGCTGGGCCTGCTGATCATCATCCCCATCGGCGGCGCCGACATGCCGGTAGTGATCTCGATGCTCAACAGCTACTCGGGCTGGGCTGCGGCCGGCATCGGCTTTTCACTGTCCAATCCGATGCTGATCGTCTCCGGTTCGCTGGTGGGTTCCTCGGGCGCCATCCTCTCCTACATCATGTGCCGCGCGATGAACCGCTCGTTCTTCAGCGTCATTCTCGGCGGCTTCGGTGCCGAGGGCGGTACGGTGGTCGCCGGAGCGGAGGACAAGCAGGTGAAGTCGGGCTCCGCCGACGACGTGGCCTTCATGCTGGGCAACGCCGACTCGGTGATCATCGTTCCCGGCTACGGGCTTGCGGTGGCCCGCGCACAGCACGCAGTCATGGAAATGTCCAACATGCTGCGCGAGAAGGGCGTCAACGTCCGCTATGCGATCCACCCGGTGGCCGGGCGGATGCCCGGCCACATGAACGTGTTGTTGGCCGAAGCCGAGGTCCCGTACGAACAGGTGTTCGAGATGGACGACATCAACGGCGATTTCGGCTCTACCGACGTCGTGCTGGTGCTCGGCGCCAACGACGTGGTCAACCCGCTGGCCGAGGTCAAGGGCAGTCCGATCTATGGCATGCCGATCCTCGAGGCACACAACGCGCGCACGGTGATCGTCAACAAGCGGTCGATGGCGGCGGGCTATGCCGGCCTCGACAATCCGCTGTTCTACATGGACAAGACCATGATGGTGTTCGGCGACGCAAAAAAAGTCATCGAGGACATCGTCAAGGCGCTCGAGTAGCGGCGCGTGTGTGATCACGCTGTGGGCGACGGCGCGGCCATCGCGATGCCCGCGCCGTTTTCCCTTCGGAAGCCATGGCCGGCCCGCTCGCCCATCTGACCGTCCTCGATCTCTCACGGGTCCTCGCCGGACCGTGGTGCACGCAGTTGCTGGCCGACCTCGGCGCCACGGTGCTGAAGGTCGAGAAACCCGGTAGCGGCGACGATACCCGCGCCTGGGGGCCGCCCTATTTGCGGGATTCGGACGGACACGACACGACCGAGGCGGCGTATTACCTGGCCTGCAACCGTGGCAAGCGCTCGGTCGCCATCGATTTCACGCGTCCGGAGGGTCGCGACCTGATCCTCGCGCTGGCGCGCCAGGCGGACGTGTTCATCGAGAACTTCAAGGTCGGCGGCCTGGCGAAATACGGACTCGACTATGCGAGTGTCGCTGCGGTCAATCCACGCCTGGTGTACGCATCGATCACCGGTTTCGGCCAGGACGGGCCGTACGCCGAGCGCGCCGGCTACGATTTCATCATCCAGGGCATGAGCGGATTCATGAGCGTGACCGGCGAGCGCGACGACCTGCCTGGAGGCGGTCCGCAGAAGGCGGGCATCGCCATCACCGACATCATGACCGGGATGTACGCATCGACCGCGGTGCTGGCCGCGCTGGCCGCGCGCGAGCATACCGGCACCGGCCAGCACGTCGACCTGGCTTTGCTCGATTCCGCCGTGGCGATGATGGCGGTGATGAACATGAACCACCTGGTGACCGGCACCCCGCCCGGGCGTGCCGGAAACGCGCACCAGAACATCGTCCCCTACCAGGTGTTCGCCTGCGCCGACGGTCACCTGATCCTTGCCGTTGGCAACGATGGACAGTTCGCGAAATTCTGTGAGGTCGCGGGTCGGCCGGAATGGGTGCGCGACCCGCGCTTTGCAAAAAATGCCGACCGTGTCCGCCATCGCGCGACGTTGGTACCGATGCTGGAACCGGTGCTGGCCGCACGCACGCAGCGCGATTGGCTGGAACACCTCGAGGAGGCGGGCGTGCCCAGCGGACCGATCAATCGCCTCGATGCCGTGTTTGCCGATCCCCAGGTGGTGGCCCGCAAAATGTGCGTGGATCTGGCACATCCGTTGGCCGGCGTCGTGCCGCAGGTGCGTGCGCCGATCAGGATGAGCGCGACGCCGCTTGACCAGGATTGCGCGCCGCCGCTGCTCGCCGCGCACACCGAAGAGGTTTTGCGCGAGCGACTCGGACTCGGGGCGGAGGCCATAGCCCGACTTGCTGCCGCTGGTATCGTGCAGACGAGGCCGGCTTGACCACGCTGGCGCAGCGACCGCTGTTCTGGCTAGCCTATGTCGCGCTGGCCGCAGCCTGCATGGCGCTTGCCTGGAAGCTGGTACCGCAGGCGATCCCGCTGCTGCAGTTGGACATCCGGATGTCGCGCGCCGATGCGTTGGCCAAGGCCGAACTCCTGGCCGCACAGCGCGGGCTGGCGCCAGCGGAATCGCGCAGCGCAATCGTGTTCAACCACGACGAGACCGCGCAGAACTACATCGAACTCGAAGGCGGCGGCAAGGCCGCGTTCACCCGACTGGTCGAGGGATCCGCCTACGCGCCGTACTGGTGGGATGTACGCCTGTTCCGGCCGGGAGTCGTGGACGAGGTGCTGATCCGCTTTCGTCCCGATGGTCGCATCGACGGATTCGCCCGCAAACTTGCCGAGACCTATGTGCGCGATCAGGCGACCAAGGCGCTCGATTCGGAGGTGGCGCTGGGACTTGCCCGCGCGCATGCGGCGCGGGATTGGGACGTGGATTTCTCGCCGTATCGCCTGCTGGAGCAATCGCAACAGACTCGGCCGACAGGACGCGTCGACCATTCGTTCGTGTTCGAGCGCGGCGATGGTCCGGGCGAGGCGCGAATCCGACTGCTGCTCGTGGTCGATGGCGATGAATTGATCCAGGTGCAGCCGTACATGCATGTGCCGGAGAGTTTTTCGCGGCGATTCGCCGAACTGCGCAGCGCCAACGACACCATCGCCGGGGTCGCGTCCATCGTCGCCGGCGTGCTCTATGTCCTGGGAGGCTGCGTGCTTGGCGGCCTGTGGCTGTTACGACGTCACTGGCTGCTCTGGAGGCCCGCGCTGGCGGCGGGCCTGGTCGTCGGTGCCCTGATGGCGGCCGCTACGCTTGCCGCCGCTCCGGCGGCGTGGTTTGCGTTTTCGACGGCGCAGCAGGAGAGCACGTTCTGGTATCGGCAGGCTGGGCAGGCATTGCTGGCGTTGTTCGCCGGCGGTGCTGCGCTGGGCGGCGTGTTCATGGCAGCCGAAGGACTTGCCCGACGCGCCTTTCCGGGCCATCCGCAATTATGGCGCCTGTGGTCGCGCGAGGCCGGTGGAACCAGCGATGTGGCCGGGCGGACGGCGGGTGGTTACCTGTTCGTTCCGGTCGAATTCGCACTGATCGCGGTGTTCTACTTCGTGACCAATCAGTGGCTGGGTTGGTGGCAGCCGTCGGAGTCACTGACCGATCCGAACATCCTGGCGTCGACCGTTCCCGCGCTGACGCCCATCGCGCTTTCGCTGCAGGCCGGCTTCATGGAGGAGTGTCTGTTTCGGGCGGTGCCGCTCGCGCTGGGCGCATTGATCGGCGCCCGCTTTGGCAGACGCAACCTGGGCATCGGCGTGGCCGTCGTGGTGCAGGCAGTGATCTTCGGCGCAGTGCATGCGAATTACCCGGGCCTGCCCGCCTATTCGCGCATGGTTGAACTGATTGTTCCATCGCTCATCTGGGCAGGCATCTTCCTGCGCTACGGATTGTTGCCTACCATTCTTCTGCACGCGCTGTTCGATCTCGTCTTGTTCTCGCTGCCACTGTTCCTGATCGCTGCCCCGGGGGCGTGGGCGCAACGCGCAATGGTCATTGCCGCCGCACTGGTTCCTGTGGCGATCGTCGCCGTCCGGCGCCTGCAGACCGGCGGATGGACACGCTTGCCGGCGCCGTTGTGGAATGGCGCCTGGCAACCGGTCATCCCGCCGCAGGCCGAACCCGTGGCGGCCGCCGCCGCCGCTTCCGGCAATCGGATCGTGCACAGGATCCAGCGCCTGTTGCCGGTCATGGGCATTGCCGGACTCGTGCTCTGGTTGGGCGCGGGCACCTGGCGCGCGGACGTTCCGCCGCTCGAGATCGGACGCGCCGAGGCCGAAAAGATCGCGTCCACCGCGGTTCGCGAGCATGGAGGCAACCCTGACGACCGTTGGCGGACCGCGTCGGTTGTCCGGCTCGCGCCGGAAGATCCGCTGCAGCGGGAATGGCATGCCTTCGCCTGGCGAGAGGGCGGTCCCGACAACTACCGTCGCCTGGCCGGTCGATTCCTTGCGCCACCCCTCTGGGAAGTGCGCTTTGCCCGCTTCGATGGCGATGTCGCCGAGCGTGCCGAGGAATGGCGGGTGACCGTGGCAGGCGACGGACAGTTGCGGCTGGTGTTCCATCGCCTGCCGGAAGCGCGGGCCGGAGCCACACTCGAGCGCGATGCCGCGCAGGCCGTGGCGCGCAATGCGCTCGACGCGGCCTATGGAATTCGCGGCGTACCGCTGGCCGAACGCGCCGCGGACGCGACGGCCCGACCCGCCCGCCGGGATTGGGCGTTTCTGTACGCGGATCCTGCCGCCAAGATCGGCGCGGGCGGCGAAGCGCGCTATCGGGTGTTGATCGCCGGTGACGAGGTAGTCTCGGTAGGCCGTACGGTGTTCGTCCCGGAAGACTGGAGACGAGCCGAGCTCGATCGCGAAGGACGCAAACAGTTGCTGCGCATGGTGGCGCTGGTACTGATCGTGATGGTCGCGCTGGCCGCGCTGGTGTTTGCGGTGCGGTCATGGAATCGCGGCCACTTCGACCGCAAGACGATGTTCGCGATCGGTGGCATCACGCTCGCTGCGACGTTGGCGACCCGGGCCAATCAGTGGCCCGCGTTGGCGATGGGATTGAGGACGGCGGAACCGGTGGCGGCGCAGCTGGCCACCAGCGTCGCGGCCATGGTTGCGCTCGCGGTGCTGGTGGCGCTGATCGCTGGTCTTCTGGCCGGTGTCGGCGCGTGGTATGCCCGCCGCCAGACGCCGGTGGCGCTGGCGGGAAAGCTGCCGGTCTGGGTAGCGGGCGTCGCAGCGGCATTGACGACCGCCGGTGTGTCCGCGGCCATCGGATATTTCGTCGCCCCGACGATGCCGCTGTGGCCCGAAATGAAGACGAGCTCGGCGGCATGGCCGTGGTTGGGAGCAATGATCGCGGGGCTGTCGCTGATACCGGCGATTGGAGTGACCCTGTTCCTTCTCGCAGCCATCGATCGCGGGACCTCGCAATGGACCCGGCGGGTCGGCGTGGCCGCGATCGTTCTGGCGCTCTCAGCCATGGCGCTGTTGCTTGCATCCGGCCAGTCGCCGGGCGAAGCGGCGGTGCAGGGCGCCGCCGAGGGGGCGTTGGCGCTGCTGTTTGCATGGGCTGTGCTTCGCTACGACCTGGCCGGCTTGCCCGCATTCGTCGCCACGGGCATGGTGCTCGAGGCGGGACGTTCGGCGGCACTTGGCGCGACACCGGCAGCGTGGATGCAGGCCGGCCTCGAGACGATGGTCATCGTGGCACTGGCATGGTATGCGACGCGGGTGCTGAAAGCGGCCAAAGTCGCCGATGCCGCCGTGTCGCCGGCCATGGCCGACCTGTCCTCGAAAATCAAAGTACGCCGCCGCTAAAAAAGGGCGCGGAATCGCTTCCGCGCCCTTCGACCCTTCCGGACGGCGGCCTACTTGACCGTTGCCCAGTACGGCGTCACGTTGTTGTCGGCGCGGTGCACGACGCTGACATTCGCCCGCGATGCCCAGGGGATCACCTGGCGGTGCAGCGGGATGTGGTTGGTTTCCGCGTTGTGCGCGAGCAGCGCCTCGTGGATCAGTTTCAGGCGCGCCTCGGAATTCATATCGACCTTGATCTTCGCCGTCAATTCGTCGATTTTCGGGTTCGTGTAACGCCCGTAGTTGTAGTCGCCGTCGCCCTTGCCGTTGTGGCTCGACAGCACCGGCTGCAGCGTGAAGATCGCATCGGTCGACGCGCCACCCCAGCCCAGCATGTACAGGCTGGTGTCGGTCTTCTCGAGTTTCGGGAAGTAGTTCGCCCGCGGCATGGCGTTGACCTTGGTCGCCATGCCGACCTGCGACCACATGGCGGCGAGCGCCTGGCAGATCTTCTCGTCGTTCACATAGCGGTTGTTCGGACAGTCGAGCGTCACCTCGAAGCCTTTCGCATACCCGGCCTCGGCGAGCAGTTTCTTGGCGCGCTCCTTGTCGTAGGGCAGGCGCTTCTCGATCGCCGGCGTCGAAGTCTTCGGCGATGGCAGCAGTCCGCCCGATGGCTTCGACAATCCGCGCATGGTGTTCTTGTGAATGGCGTCGATGTCGATGGCGTGATAGAGCGCCTCGCGGACGCGCTTGTCCTTGAACGGGTTCTTGCCCTTGACGTTCGAGTAGAGCAATTCGTCGCGGGCCTGGTCCATGCCGATGAAGACGATCCGGTTTTCCACGCCTTCGATCACCTTGATGTTGGGCGTCTGCTGCAGGCGCGGCACGTCCTGCGGCGGCGGATCGTTGATCAGGTCGACCTCGCCCGACATCAGCGCCGCGACGCGAGTCGCATCGGAAACGATCGGCGTGTAGACGACGTCGTCGACGTTGCCGTCGAAGAGCCCGGCCTTGATGCCCCACCAGTTGGGATTCTTCTTGAGTACGGTCTTGACGTCGGGCTGGCGCGCCACCAACGAGTAGGGCCCGGTGCCATTGGCCTCGCGGGCGGTGATCATGTCCTCCTTGTCCTTGAAGTTCTGCGGTTTCTGGCAGCGGTTCTTCTCGCACCAGGCCTTCGACAGGATGTTGATCGTGGCCACATGCTCGAGCATGATCGGGTTGGGGCCGTTGGTGACGAATTCGACGGTGAGGTCGTCGATCTTCTTCGCCGCTCCGGCGGCGTTGGCGTAGGCGCGCAACTGCGACGTGTCGGACTTGGCGCGCTCATAACTGAACACGACGTCGTCGGCGGTGAACGGCGTGCCGTCGTGGAATTTGACGCCAGGACGCAGCTTGAAGCGCCAGGTGGTCGGGTTGACCTGCGTCCAGGACTCGGCCAGCGCGGGGATCAGCCCCAGTTGCTTGTCGCGCTGGACCAGGAATTCGTAGATGAGGCTGTTGATGTTGTTGGTCAGCCCCTCGTTCTGCGAGTGCGGATCGGTCGTTTGCATGTCGCCGCGGCCGGCCCAACGCAGCGTGACGGCTTCGACGTCGAGCACCGCGGTGCTGGCGAAGGTCGCAACGATGGCGGCGAGCAGCACCCGGCGGGGCATCTGCTGAAAGGGAATGCGCATCACGTCTTCCTCCGGTTTGGTTGGGCAGCCTCTGGGATGAGCCACCGCAAGGGGCCGATAATACGCAATCGCCGCGACGCGCGCGGTAGAATTCGCGCCGCCTGCCGCCACTCTGTCACTCAGCCGGACCCGGCCGACCGCCGCAGCGCTTCCCGGGCCCGGAGCAACCCCTTCCAGGATGTCCCCCAGCCACAAGGAATTGACCGAACGCCTGCCCCTGGCCATGGCCGCCGACGCCGTCCGGCTGGCAGCGCGCATCCAACGCGCACGGGCAAGGCGCGCCGCCGAGCCGGAATGGACCCGACTGGCGGCCGATCTTGCCCGGTCCATGGCCAAGCGCGAGGCGCGGGCCCGGGACAAGCCGGCGATACGCTACCCCGGAGACCTGCCGGTCGCGCAGCGCGCCGGGGAGATCGAGCGGGCGATCCGTTCACATCAGGTCATCATCGTCTGCGGCGAGACCGGCTCGGGCAAGACCACGCAGCTACCCAAGATCTGCCTCGCCGCCGGCCGCGGCGAGGCCGGACTGATCGGGCACACCCAGCCGCGCCGGATCGCCGCCCGGGCGGTGGCGACGCGCATTGCGCACGAACTCGGTGAACCGGTCGGCGGCGCCGTCGGCTTCAAGGTCCGCTTCACCGACCACACCCGGCCGGATGCCTACATCAAGCTGATGACCGATGGCATCCTGCTCGCCGAGACGCAGGGCGACCGGGAACTGGCCGCCTACGACACCATCATCGTCGACGAGGCGCACGAGCGAAGCCTGAACATCGATTTCATGCTGGGATACCTCAAGACGCTGCTGTCGCGCCGCCCCGATCTCAGGGTGATCATCACTTCGGCGACGCTGGATGCTCAGCGCTTCGCCCGCCACTTCGGAACCGCTGCGGCGCCGGCCCCGATCATCGAGGTGTCCGGCCGCACCTTCCCGGTCGACGTGCGTTACCGACCGCTGGCGAAGGGCGACATCGGCGGTACCGGCACCGAGCGCGAGGCAGACGACGAGGAGGAACTCGAGGAGGCGATTGCCGCGACGGCCGAGGAGCTCTGGCGCGAAGGTCCCGGCGACATCCTGGTGTTCCTCCCCGGCGAGCGTGAAATTCGCGAAACCGCCGACCTGCTGCGGCGCGAACTCGCGCGGCGCCCGTATGCGCGGCAGCTGGAGATCCTGCCACTGTTCGCGCGGTTGTCGGTGGCCGAACAGCAGCGGGTGTTCGGGCCGAGCGGGGGCCGGCGCATCGTACTGGCGACCAACGTCGCCGAAACCTCGCTGACCGTCCCCGGCATCCGCTATGTGATCGACTCGGGCCTGGCGCGCGTAAAGCGCTACAGCCTGCGCAACAAGACGACGTTGCTGCAGATCGAGCGCGTGTCGCAGGCCGCGGCGAACCAGCGTGCCGGCCGTTGCGGACGCGTCCAGGAAGGCATCTGCGTGCGTCTTTACGACCAGGCGGATTTCGCCGTGCGTCCGGAGTACACCGAACCCGAAATCCTGCGTTCGTCGCTGGCCGCGGTCATTCTGCGCATGGGCGCGCTCAGCCTGGGCGAGGTCGCCGCCTTTCCGTTTGTCGAGGCCCCTGGTCCGCGGGCGATCGCCGATGGCTACCAGTTGCTGCAGGAACTGGGCGCGGTCGACGCCGGACGTGCGCTGACGCCGCTCGGGCGCGAGCTTGCGCGCCTGCCGCTGGATCCGCGCATCGGTCGCATCGTACTTGCTGCACGCGACGGCGGCTGCCTGCCCGAGGCGCTGGTCATCGCCAGCGCGTTGGCCGTACCGGACCCTCGCGAGCGCCCGCTGGAGCGCGCGCAGGCGGCCGACCAGGCGCACCTGCGTTTTCGCGACGAGCGTTCCGACTTTCTCTCACTGGTCGCGTTATGGGAATTCTTCGCCGATGCGCAGGCGCAAAAACTGTCGCACCGGAGGCTGGTTGACGCCTGTCGCGCGCAGTTCGTGTCCTGGCTGCGTCTGGTCGAGTGGCGCGACGTGCACCGACAACTATGTGCCACGCTCGAGGAATCGGGGTGGAAGTGGATTGCGGCGTTGCCGCCGACCATCGATGCGGCGCGGTACGCGACGCTGCACAAGGCGGTGCTGGCCGGACTGCTGGGAAACGTCGGGGTCAAGGCCGATGCCGACGAGCACTACACGGGTGCGCGCGGCATTCGCTTTCATCTGCATCCGGGCTCCGGTCTGGCCCGCAAGGGTGCACGGTGGCTGCTCGCCGCCGAACTGACCGAGACGACGCGGCTCTACGCGCGCTGTGCCGCACGGGTCGAGCCCGACTGGATCGAGGAGGTGGCGGGTGACCGCGTCGACCGCGAATACTTCGAGCCGCACTGGGAGGAACGACGCGGCGAAGTGGTCGCCAGCGAACGGGTGCAACTGTTCGGCTTGACGCTGGTCGCGCGCCGTCCGGTGTCCTTCGGGCCGATCGAACCCGCTGCCGCGCGCGAAGTGTTCATTCGCGAGGCGCTGGTGCCCGGCGCATTGCACTGCAAGGGCGCGTTCCTCGCGCACAACAGCCGCCTGGTCGCCGAGGTGGCCGAACTCGAGCACAAGGCACGGCGGCAGGATGTGCTGGTCGACGACGAGGTCATTGCCGCGTTCTATGCGGAACGCATTCCCGAAGGCATCTGCACGCTGGTCGCCTTCGAGCGCTGGCGAAAGCAGGCAGAGCGTGACGATCCGCGGCGGCTGTTCCTCAGCCGCGAGTACCTGATGCGGCATGCGGCCAGTGCGATCACCATCGAGTTGTTTCCGGAAGTCATGCGCATGGCGGGCGCGTCGCTGCCGCTGCGATACCGCTACGCGCCGGGACATCCGCTCGACGGGCTGACGCTCACGGTGCCGCTGACGCTGCTCAACCAGCTCGACGATGCGCAACTGACCTGGCTGGTCCCCGGCATGGTGCGCGAAAAAGTCACACATGCGTTGCGCGCCCTGCCCAAGCAACTGCGCAACCGGATCATTCCATTGCCGGAGTTCGTGACCGCGTTTCTCGAGGCGGCGTCGCCGACGACCTCGCTTCTCGGGGCGCTGAGCGAATACCTTCGGCAGAGGCTCGCGGTAGCACCGGAGTCCGAATTCTGGAACGCGCTCGAATGGCCGGCGCATCTGGTCGTGCAGGTCGTGGTGGTCGACGCGGCGGGCGGCGAACTCGGTTCCGGGCGGGATCTTGCCGCGCTGCGGGCGAAGCTGGGCGAGGCGGCGAAGCTTTCCTTTGCCAGCGCCGATCCGGCGTTCGAGCGCAAGGGACTGCGCGAGTGGAGTTTCGGCGATCTTCCGGAGTCGCTGGAAATCGTCCGGGCCGGCCGCCGGATCACCGGCTATCCTGCGCTGGCGGACGAAGGGGATTCGGTCGCGTTGACACTGCTTGACACGACCGAGGCCGCCGTGGCGTCGACCCGGGCGGCGGTAATCAGGCTATTGCGCATCGCCTTGCGCGAGCAGGTTTCGCGGTTGAACAAGGGCGGGCCGGGTTTCGCCCAGGCGGCACTGCAACTGAAGACCACCGTTCCCACCGACCGCTTGCTGGCCGATGTCCAGGCGGCGGCGCTGGAGCGCGCCTTTCTTGCGGACGATCCGTTACCGCGCAGCAAGGTGGATTTCGAGGAGCTGGTCAAGCGCGCCCGGGCGCGGCTGCCCGCGGTGGTCGAAGGGGCCTTCCGCCTGCTTGCCGGCATCGCGGCCGAGCATGCGGCGCTTACCGCGCGACTGAGCACGTTGTCCGCAACCCGGGCGCAACTGGCTGCGGAAATCCGCGCCCAGCGCGATGCGCTGGTCTATCCCGGATGCTTCTGCGCCACGTCCTGGCTGCAACTGCAGCACATCGCACGCTACCTGAAGGCGCTCGACCGGCGACTCGCCAAGGTCGCCGAGCGCGCCGACCGCGACGCCCGCCACGGGGCGGAGGTGGCCGTGTTGTGGCGGCGCTACGCTGACCGCCTGGCGCAAAATCGCGCCGCCGGGCGGTACGAGCCGGCGCTGGAGGATTTTCGCTGGCTGCTGGAGGAGTTGCGGGTTTCGCTGTTTGCCCAGGAACTGAAGACTCCGGCCCCGGTTTCGTTCAAGCGGGTGGAAAAGGCCTGGGCAGACCTGGTCCGGGCGCCACCGCCCCGGCCCCCGGAACGCGTTGGCACCGCCTGATCTCCGTGCTACAGTAACTTCGCGGTTTTGTGTCCTAAGGGATTGTCGCCCAATGCTTCATTGATGACAGATCCTTCGGACAAAGGCCAGCTGACCAGCCGATCCACCGGGTTTCCGGCGGATCGCCAGACCGGGCGAGGGTGACAGGCTTACAACGACAGACGATTGTGAATCCGACCCCCATAGAGGCGTCTGCCCGCCGCCCTGCCGCGCGTGAAATCACCAAGATCCTGAACGAATGCCGGGACCTTGCGGTGACGCGCCTGTCGGCATCGTTTGCGCAGATCCTCGACCGGGTCAGCGACATGCTGATGGACCGTGCCAGCAAGACGGACATTCGCGACGAGCAACAGCTCTTTCTCGATGCGCGCGGAGCCCTCAAGGGTGAACGTCCGGCGTTGATGGCTGAATTCGAGCGTCAGTTGCGCACGCTCATCAACGATCGCATTTCCGGGAAGACTGCGCCCAAGGCCGATTTTTCAAAGGTCGACGCGACCAATCTGACGCTGGTCGAGACCATGACCATGGACGAATCGGTGCTGACCGGCAACATCGCCCGCGTGGTCGAAAACCTCTGCCATGACGAACTCGCCGTGCTCAATCGCGGCATGGGTCACCTGCTCGGATACCCAGACATGGATGCGCTGGGGAATCCGCTGGGGCCGGTCACCATTGTCAGCGCGTTCTCGGAGGCGGTAAACACGCTCAAGGCCGAACGGCGGGTCAAGTTCCAGATCATGAAGGACCTGAACCAGGCGCCGCTGATCGAGATCGCCAAGATCTACGCGGATGTGAACGCGCATCTGATGAAGAAAAACGCGATGCCGGCCGCGAGCCGCCCGGGCATCGTCAACCGCGGAGGGCTGGCGGATCGAATGGCTGGCCGCACGGCCGCCGCGCCGCCGGCACCCATCGCGCCGCACCCGACCGAAATCGACGTCATGGCGATGTTCCGGCGCATGTACGGCAGCGCCACACCTTCAGCTGCGCCGCCGCCTGCGCAGGGGCATGCGCCCGATCTGGCGGCATTGCTGGGCGGTATCCCGCCGGGTGCCGGCCCTGCCGGGCAGTATCCGTCGGCAGGTTACGATGAAGCCGGCTTCCCGTCGATTGCCATGCCCGGCATGGCCCCGGGGCCGGTCTTCGCGCCCATGCGTCCGACCGCATCCGGTTACGTGCCGGGTGCGCCGATCATGTCTACCGCAGATCTGCACGAAGGCCTCACGCGGTTGCAGGCGGGACAGACGGATTTCGCGGTCGGCGGCGCGTCCGTCGGATTCTCCGGCATTCCGCAGGGCCTGCACAACGTGCTGCGGGATCTGCAGGAGTCGCCGCTCGGCGCGAAGGCGAATCAACTCGAATCGATGACCATTGAAATGGTCGCGATGCTGTTCGACTTCATTTTCGAGACCAAGGATCTTCCGGACGGCATCAAGGCGCTGCTTGCGCGTTTGCAGATCCCGGTGTTGAAGGCAGCGATGCTCGACGGCGCCTTCTTTGCCAAGAAGGGACATCCGTCGCGAGTGCTGGTTAACGAACTGGCGCAGGCCGGTCTCGGCTGGTCGACGGAGATGGGCCCCGAGGATCCGCTGTATCGGACGATCAACGGCATCGTCCACCAGATCCTGGACAATTTTTCCGACGACCTCTCCATCTTCGACGAGCAGCGCGAGGTTCTTCAGGCGTTCCTGGAGCAGGAGGAAAGGGACGCCGAGGCGAACATCCAGTCGAACGCCGACGAGATCGATCAGCGCGATCGCCAGCAGATCGCGATGGTCGTGGCCAAGGCGGAGATCGAAAAGCGGATTGAGAGCTATCCGGTGCCCAATTTCCTGGCGGCATTCCTGCGCCAGCAATGGCAACTCACGATGGAGGATGTCCACCGCCGGGACGGCGAGGAGAGCGAATCCTGGGCTGCAGCGGTGACCACGCTCGAGGACCTCGTCTGGAGTGTGCAGCCGAAAAGAACCCCGGAAGACCGCCGTCATCTCGTTGCGTTGCTGCCATCGCTGCTCAAGCGGCTGTCCGCAGGCGCGCCCATCCAGGCCTGGATTGCCGACGATCGCGAATCGTTCATGGCCAACCTGGTCGAGGCGCATGCCGCGGCGGTGAAGCCTACGCTGACCGGCACCATGTCGCCGACCGAGGCCGTGGCCGAGGCGGCCAAGGTCCAGGTGGTGATGGCAAAGGCCGCGGGCAACGAGGAACTTGCCGCCAAGGCCGAGGCGCTGGTGGTGGCCATGACGTCGGCGGAGCCGGAGCCGGTCGAGGCCGAGTCCGAGGTGGTTGACGACGACTACCTGGAGATCGCCCGCAGCCTCGAACGCGGCATGTGGATCGAATTCGAATCCGAGGACGGGCAGCTCGTATTCGCCAAGCTTGCGTGGGTGAGTCCGCTGCGCGGCACCTACCTGTTCACCAACCGTCAGGGCCAGAAAGCATTGTCGATGACGGCGGTGGACCTGGCCGAGAGGTTCCGTGCCGACCGTGCGCGACTGGTCGAAGCGGAGCCGCTGATCGACCGGGCGTTCTCCAGCATGCTGACGCAGATCGAGGAGAAATACCCGGTCGCTGCGGAAGAGGCTTGACCGCCACGGCCGGCAACGAGGTGCGCGCGCCCCGGTCTCTGGGCGTGCTGATCATCGGCGACGAGATCCTTTCCGGCAAGCGGCAGGACAAGCATCTTCCGCACGTCATCGACACACTCGCGACGCGCGGCCTTGGACTCGATTACGCGCATTATCTTGGTGACGATCGCGCGCGCCTGACCGCGCTGCTGCGCGACTCTTTCGCGCGCGGCGATATCGTCTGGAGTTTTGGCGGCATCGGTGCCACACCCGACGACCACACCCGCCAGTCCGCCGCGGCCGCGCTGGATGTCCCGCTGGTCCGGCATCCGGAGGCGGTCGCGGAACTGGAACAGCGTTTCGGTGCCGACGCCTACCCCAACCGCGTGCTGATGGCCGAGTTTCCCGAGGGCAGCCGCATCATTCCCAACCCGGTCAACCGCGTTGCCGCATTCGCGATTCGCGACCACGCCTTCTTTCCCGGATTTCCGAGCATGGCCTGGCCGATGCTCGAATGGGTGTTGGCGACCTGGTATCCCGACCTGGCCAGGGTCCCGCCGGTCGAGCGCGCGCTGCTCGTGTTCGACGCCGGAGAAAGCCAGCTGCTGCCGCTGATGGAGGCCAACGTCGCACGGTTTCCGGCGGTCAAGCTGTTCTGCCTGCCTACCATGGTAGTCGACGGTCGCCGCTCACTCGAACTTGGAGTCAAGGGCGATCCGGCCTTTGTCGATGTCGCCTTCTCGCACCTGCGCGACGGGGTCGCCGCGACGGGTTTTCAGTGGCAGCTGGTCGGCGGGGACGGCAAGTGAACGGCAGCGGCCGTTGGTTCGATGAAGTTGCCATGGGCGAAAGCTTCGCCAGTTCGCTGACGATCACCGAGACGCATCTGGTGCTCGCCGCCGGTCTGCTCGGCGACTTCAACCCGCTGCACGTCGACGAGGAATTCGCGCGCAAGTCGCGCTACGGCGGGCGGATCCTGCACGGCATGATGACTGCTGCGTTCATGGGCGCGCCGGTGGGCATGCGCTTTCACGGCACGGCGATCGGCTATCTCGAACACAACGCGCGCTTCCTGGCGCCGGTGCGACCGGGCGATACGCTGGACATGGCGTGGACCGTGTGCGGACTGGTGCCCAAACCGCGCCATGGTGGGGGCGTGGTCGAACTCGAGGGCGTGGCCACGAACCAGCACGGCACCGTAGCCGCCCGCGCGACCGGGAAGATCATGGTGTTCAACCGCCCGAATCCGTGAGCCTGTGAGTCCTTGAGCCCGGGAAACTTTCTCCGCTCCCGGTATCAGGCGTCCGCCAGTGCGCGCACGCACTCGGCAACCAGCCCCGGACCGCGGTAGATGATTCCGGTGTAGACCTGTACCAGCGTTGCGCCTGCGGCAATGCGCCGTCGCGCATGTTCGCCGCACATGATGCCGCCGACGCCGATGATCGGCAGCGCGCCGTCGAGCGCGCGCGCCAGCACATGCACGACCTCATCGGCCCTTTCGGTGAGCGGAGCGCCGGACAGGCCGCCGGTCTCGTCGCCGTGCGGCAATCCGGCCACCGCTTCCCGTGCAACGGTGGTGTTGGTCGCGACGACGCCGTCCATGCCCGCGTCAGCGAACTGCCGCGCCATCGCGCGCAGCGACTCGTCGGTCAGGTCGGGGGCGATCTTGACGACCAGGGGTACGTGGCGTCCGTGGGTCTGCGCGAGCGCGACCTGCTCCTCCTTCAGCGCCGTCAACAGCGTCGCAAGCGCATCTTCGGCCTGCAGGTCACGCAAGCCGCGCGTGTTGGGAGAGGAAATATTGATGGTCACGTAGTGCGCATGCGGATACACGGCGCGCAGACAGGCAAGGTAGTCGTCGGCGGCACGCTCGTTGGGCGTGTCGAAGTTGCGCCCGATATTGATGCCGAGGACACCGCGGTACTTCGACGCGGCGACATTGCGCAGGAACGCCTCCACGCCGTCATTGTTGAAGCCAAGTCGATTGATCAGCGCCTGCACCTTGGGGATGCGGAACATCCGCGGCTTTGGGTTGCCGGGCTGCGGCCGCGGCGTGACCGTCCCGGCCTCGAGGAATCCGAAACCAAAGGTCGCCAGACCGGCCAGGTGCTCGGCATTCTTGTCGAGACCGGCGGCAAGTCCGACGCGATTGGGAAAGGTGATGCCCATCGCGGTCACCGGAGATTCGGGCAGGCGTGGCGCAAAGGCCTGCGCGATGCCAAGGCGTGCCGCGCGGTCGAGCGAGGCGAACGCCAGCGCGTGCGCCGACTCGGGTTCGAGTGCGAACAGGAACGGACGGGCGAGGGGGAAAAGACCGTGGATGGACATCGTGCGGCGCGGTATCGGTGCCGCGTCGGAAGCGGTTGCGGCGCGATGATAACATCGGCGAATTAATGCCATGTCGTCGCGATTTTCATTTTCGTTCCTGTTCCTGCTGCTGACGGCGCTCGTTGTTGCGCCCGCATCGGCGGCGCGCGGGCGATCCACGCCGACGGCCACGCCTGCCTACGGACCGCGCGCCGACGTGCGCGCGTTTGCGGCGGAGGTGGCAACCGAGACCGGCCTGCCGCGGCGCGATGTCGAGCGCTGGTTCGCCGCCGCGCGCTTTCAGCCGAAGATCGTGGCGTTGATGGATCGTCCGCTGCTCGAGCCACCGAAGTGGTACCAGTACGCGCCCTCGCTCACTTCCGACGAACGGGCGGCAGCAGGGCTGCGTTTCTGGCGGGAAAACGAGAGCATTCTGGAATCCGCGCAGCAGCGCTACGGCGTACCGGCGGAAATCATCGTCGCCATACTCGGCATCGAGACCTACTATGGGCGCTACATCGGTTCCCACCGGGTCATCGACGCGCTGGCCACGCTTTCCTTCGACTATCCGCGACGCGCGCAATTCTTTCGCGGGGAGTTGAAGGAGTACCTGCTGTTGGCACGCGATCAGGGTTTCTCGCCTCTGGTGCCCAAGGGCTCGTTCGCCGGTGCGATGGGCATTCCGCAGTTCATGCCCGGCAGCTACCGACGCTTTGCCGTCGATTTCGATGGCGACGGTCACGCCGACCTCTGGCGCAGCAACGCCGATGTCATCGGCAGCGTCGCCAATTACCTGGCGCGACACGACTGGTTGCGGGGTCAGCCGGTGTTGCTGGAAGCAGGCGTGTCGCCGGAAGGCGGCGTCGCGCTGCAGCGGCGACTCGACGGCGGCATCAGCGAACGGCGACCGTTGGCTGCGTGGCAGACCGATGGAGTCACCCCGGTCGGCGCGCCGGCCGATCTCGCCGCGGAACCGGTTGGGGTGTTGATGCTGGAGGAGGGGCCGGATGGCGCCGCCGGACAGGCCAGCCTGTGGATTGCCTGTCCGAATTTCTACGTGATTACCCGGTACAACAAGAGCCGGCTGTACGCGGCGGCGGTCTGGACGCTGGCGCAGCGCATTCGCGCGTCACGCTGATCGATCGCACGACAGGTCGTCGAAATGCAGAGGAAGACTGTCGCTTGCCCCGCCTCGGGTGGGAGGTTAATGCGAATAATTCGCATTCGTATTGACAACTTGCATGGCGGCAACTATATTCGGGTCACTTTCCAGAGTTTGACTGGATTCCCAAGGACCCTTGCCATGACCCGGATCATTCGCGCGCTATGCGTGTTGCTACTTCCCATGCTGGCGATCCCGATTGCCCAGGCCGCCGACGAACCGGTGCTAAATCTCTATTCCGCACGTCATTATCAGACCGACGAGGCAATGTACGACAACTTCACCAAGGCAACCGGGGTCAAGATCAATCGCATCGAGGCCAGTGACGACCAGCTGGTCGAACGACTCAAGAACGAGGGCGCGGCAAGTCCGGCGGACATTCTGCTCATCGTCGATGCGGCGCGACTGTGGCAGGCGCAGCAACTGGGCCTGTTCCAGCCGGTGACCAACGCTTCGCTCAACGAGCGCATCCCGGCGAAATATCGCGACCCGGCGGGGAACTGGTTCGGCTTCTCCTATCGCGGGCGCGTCATCGTCTACAACAAGGCCAAGGTGAATCCGGCGGACATCGCGACCTACGATGCGCTCGCCGACCCGAAGAACAAGGGACGTGTGTGCACGCGCTCGGGCAGTCATCCGTACAACCTGTCGCTGATCGCGTCGCAGATCGCGCATCTGGGTCAGGCCAGGGCCGAAGCCTGGGCCAGGGGCGTGGTCGCGAACATGGCGCGCGCCCCCAAGGGCGGCGACACCGACCAGATCAAGGCCGTGGCCGCGGGTGAGTGCACGGTCGCCCTGGCCAATACCTACTACTACGCACGCCTGATGCGCTCGGCCAAGGCCGATGACCGCGACATTGTCGCGAAAACCGGCGTCATTTTTCCGGACCAGGCGGGCGACGGCACCCACGTCAACATTTCCGGTGCCGGTGTCGCCAGGAACGCGCCGCATCGCGAAAACGCGGTCAAGTTCCTTGTTTACCTGGCGGGCAACGATGCGCAGCGCTATTTCGCCGACGGCAACAACGAATGGCCGGTGGTGGCGGGCGTCCCGGTGGCCAACCCTGCACTCGATGCGATGGGCAACTTCCGGATCGACCCGCTGCCCATCGCGGCGCTGGGAAAGAACACCGCCGAAGCGCAGAAAATGGCCGACCGCGTCGGCTGGAAGTAGCGCTGCGGAATGGCCGCGCTGCGGCCGTCATCGCTTAAACGGCTGCTTCGACGCCTGCCGGCGGTAAGACCGGCGGCGCGTGCTCGCCAAAACCCCGGCGTGCCATGCGCGCCAGCACGATGATCGGCACGATACCTACGGCGACGATTGCCAGCGAGGGCAGCGCGGCCTCGGCCAGCCGTTCGTCCTTGGCCAGCAGGTAGGTCTGCGTGGCCAGCGTGTCGAAGTTGAATGGCCTCAGCACCAGCGTCGCCGGCAACTCCTTCATGACGTCGACGAAGACGAGCAGCAGCGCCGCCGCGCCGCTGCGGGTGAGCAGCGGCAGGTGCACGCGCCGGAGCGTTGCCCAAGCGCCGGCCCCCAGGCTGCGCGCCGCCGCGTCCATGGCCGGCGTGATGCGTGCGAATCCCGGCTCGATGCCGTTGGCGGCCACCGCATAGTAGCGGACCACGTAGGCATAGATCAGCGCAGCGATCGTGCCGGTGAGCAGAAGGCCAGAGGGCCGGCCGCTGGCGTCCTGCAGCAACCCCGAAAGCGCGTTGTCGACCGCGCCAAGCGGCAGCAGAACACCTACTGCCAGAACCGTGCCGGGGATTGCATAGCCCAGCGTCAATACGCGCCCGCCGATCCTGGTCAGTGGCCCGGGAGACAGGCGCATCGCGTAGGCGACGACCGTGGCGGTCACGACGGCGAGCAGCGCAGCGAGCAGTGAAACGCGGAAGCTGTTGTAGGCCCATTCGATGAAGCGTGCGGTCCATACGAGCTCGGGCTCGTCCCACAGCAGCCGCAGCAGCAGCAGGACCGGCAATACGAAGCCCAGCAACAACGGAATCGCGCAGACCGTTGTCGCCATTAGTGCCGGCAACCCGGTCAGGGTTTCCGGCACCTGTCGGGAGGCTTGCTTGCCGCGCGGTCCGCCATAGGTGCGTGCCCTCCCGCGGGAAGCGCGTTCCAGCGTGACGGCACCCACGACAAAGAAAAGCAGGGTCATGGCCAGCTGTGCCGCCGCTGTACGATCGCCCAGCGAGAACCACGCGCGGTAGACCCCGGTGGTGAACGTGTCGACGGCGAAGTACGCCACGGTACCGTAATCCGCCAGCGTCTCCATCAACGCCAGCGCCGCACCGCCGGCGATCGCCGGACGGGCCAGCGGCAGCTCGACTCTCCAGAATGCCGCGCGACGGTTGAGTCCGAGCGTGCGGGCCGCCTCGATCAGCGTCGGCGGCCGCTCCAGAAATGCCGTGCGGGCCAGCAGGTAGACGTAGGGGTACAACGCGAACACGAACATTGTCGCGGCCCCGGGGAGCGAGCGGACATCCGGAAACCAGTACTCGCCGTGCGACCAGCCAAACGCCTCGCGCAGCATGCTCTGAACCGGACCGGCATATTGCAGGAAGTCCGTGTACGCGTAGGCCATCACGTACGACGGCATGGCCAGTGGCAGCAACAACGCCCACTCGAAGGTTTTGCTGCCCGGAAACCGATGCCGCGCAATCAGCCAGGCGGCCGCGGTACCGCCGATCGCCGCACCGATGCCCACCAGCACCAGCAGAACCAGAGTGTTGAAGACGTAGCCCGGCAGCACGGTCGAAGCCAGATGCGACCAGGTCGCACCCGCGCCGCCTCCCAGGCCCCGCAGTGCAATGGCCAGGACCGGCAATGCCGCGAGCGCCGTCAGCACCAGCACCAGGGCGGCGAATCCGCGTCGGCCGGCGTTCACGTCGCGGCGGTCCGCGGCCCGGAATGATTCGTCTGGCGCATGGCGTCGATTATAGGACGGCGCGGCTGGTTCGAAGCCGCGGCGATTCGGGGCAGGACCCCTTCATTGCGCACGGTATAATCGATGCCACCGCGAAACACCACGTCAGCGGTACCCAAAACGCCGCCGATGCACATACTGATCTCCAACGATGACGGCTATTTCGCACCCGGGATCGAGCGGCTTGCCGCTGCGCTTGCGCGCAGTGCCAAGGTCACGGTGGTCGCGCCGGAACGCGACCGCAGCGGGGCCTCCAATTCGCTGACACTCGATCGGCCACTGCATGTGCGGCGCGCGCCGAACGGCTTCCTCTTCGTCAACGGGACGCCGACCGACTGCGTACACCTCGCGGTCACCGGATTGCTCGAGCAATTGCCGGACATGGTGATCTCCGGCATCAACCTGGGCGCCAACATGGGCGACGACACGATCTATTCGGGGACTGTCGCGGCGGCCACCGAAGGTTACCTGCTGGGAATACCGTCGATTGCCATCTCGCTCGCGTCAAGAAACGGCGAGCACTTCGAGACTGCCGCACAGGTCGCCGGCGAGCTGGTGGCGCGCCACGCGCGCGAACCGCTGGGTGCCTGGCTGCTCAATGTCAACGTTCCGGACGTCGCCACGTCGGCACTGCGGGGCATGGCCGTCACCCGGCTCGGCCGGCGGCACAAGGCCGAGGGAATGGTCCGCACCCAGAATCCCCGAGGCGAGACTGTCTACTGGGTCGGCGCGGCAGGCGCGGCAGCAGACGCTGGCGAGGGCACCGATTTTCACGCCGTGGCGACCGGCCACGTATCGGTGACGCCATTGCAGATCGATCTCACTCATCCCGGGGCGATGCCGGGCGTTTCCCGCTGGCTCGCCGCCTGAGTCGCCTCGCACGCGGCCGCTATCGAACGACGACAGGCACGCAAGGATGAGCACACAACCCTACGGAGACCGCGAACGCGCCGGCATTGGCATGACCTCGGCACGCACCCGGGCCCGCATGATCGAGCGGCTGCGCGAACAGGGGATCGCCGACGAGTTGGTGCTGGCGGCGATGAATGCCGTGCCACGGCACATCTTCGTCGATGAGGCGCTTGCCATTCGTGCCTACGACGACGTACCGCTGCCGATCGGACATGCGCAGACGATATCGCAACCCTGGGTCGTGGCGCGAATGACCGAACTGGCGCGCAATGGCCGCGACCTCGACGCGGTGCTCGAGATCGGCACCGGATGTGGATACCAAACGGCTGTGCTGGCGCACGTGGCGCGCCGGGTGTTCAGCGTCGAGCGCATCAGCGCGCTGGTGGCCAAGGCCAAGGGCCATCTTCGCTCGCTCAAACTCTCCAACGTGGCCCTGAAGCACGGCGATGGCAGCCATGATCTGGGCGAGCCACTCGAGGTCGACGCGATCATTGTTACTGCCGGCGCCACGCACGTGCCCGGGGCGCTGCTCGCCTACCTCAAGCCGGGTGGCCGGATGGTCCTGCCGCTGGCGCGGGCGGGCGACGAGCGTGGCGTGCAGCGGTTGACGGTGCTGGAGTCCACCGCTGCCGGGATCAAGGAGCACACGCTCGATGCGGTAAGATTCGTGCCATTGCTTTCCGGACTGGCGTGAACGTTTGCGCGAGATCTGTTGTCGATTCAACCATGCGTTCATTCTCGTATTCCATCACCTCCACGCACCGCCCTCTCGGACGGGCGTTGGCTTTGGTCGTCCTGGTGGCGCTGCTCGGTGCCTGTGCGTCGAAGACGCGTGCGCCGGTCGAGGACCGTTCGACGTCGCAACCCGCAGCGACCGCCAGGCCCGCCGCATCCGCCGTCGCGCCCCCGGTTGCCGCCAAGCCGGCCAGTGAGCCCGATTGGCGGCCATCGACTTATGTCGTCAAACGCGGAGACACGCTGCACCAGATCGCGCTCGATCATGGCATCGACTACAAGGAACTCGCCGCGTGGAACAACATCGAGAACGTGAATCTGATTCGCGTCGGGCAGACGTTGCAGATGTCGGCGCCGGGCGAACCTGTCGCAGGCGGCGTGACCACGGCGCCGCTGCGTACGATCGCACCAGTGGTCGCGGCGAAGCCCATGTCTCCCTCGTCCGCCCAGGCCGTACCGAACGCGTCCCGCAACACCGACAATTACAAATCCGCGCCCAAGGCACTCAAGGAGGCGTATTCCGAACAAGCGGTGCGTGACGTGACACGCGCCGCCAGCGAGCCGGTTGTCGTGGTTGCGGCGGCGCCCGCCATGGCCCCCAGGACGGAGCCCGCGGCGGAGTCCAAGCCCGAAACACCCCGGCCTGCGCCTGCGCCTGCGGATGCCGATGACGACGCGCTGGACTGGATGTGGCCGGCGCGTGGTCGCATCGTCGGAAATTTTTCTGAAACCGCCAACCTGAAAGGCATCGACATCGCCGGCACGTCCGGACAGCCGGTGTTGGCAAGCGCGGCCGGAACGGTTGTCTACGCCGGGTCGGGATTGCGCGGCTACGGCAAGCTCATCATCATCAAGCACAACAAGACCTACCTGTCAGCCTACGCGCACAATCGGGACATCCTGGTAAAGGAGGGTCAGGCAGTTACCCGCGGACAGAATATCGCGGAAATGGGCAACACCGATGCGACCGAAGTAAAGCTGCATTTCGAGATTCGTCGGCTGGGCAAGCCGATGGATCCGGTGCGCTATCTGCCGCCCGCCTAGCATCCCTGCGGCCTGCGCGACCATCCCGGCGTCGCATGAAATTCGTATCCCGCGGCAAGACCGATCCGGATTCCCTGTCCGAGGCGGCGCCGCTCCTGCCCGAACCCGACCGCCTCTCCGGCGACTTGCCGCTGGACGAACCGGCGGGCGGGTTGTCCGGAGACTTCGTCACCGACGTCACCCAACTTTATCTGAACGACGTTGGCCAGCACGCGTTGCTGGCGCCTGCGGAAGAGCTCGTCTTTGCGCGCGCGGCACGCGCCGGCGATTTCACCGCGCGGCAGACGATGATCGAGCGCAACCTGCGCCTGGTGGTCAGCATCGCCCGCCATTACACGCACCGCGGCGTGGCGCTGCCGGATCTGATCGAAGAGGGCAACCTGGGCCTGATTCATGCGCTGGAGAAGTTCGATCCGGAACGCGGGTTCCGTTTCACCACCTATGCGACCTGGTGGGTGCGCCAGTCGATCGAGCGGGCGATCATGAACCAGTCGCGCACCATTCGCCTGCCGGCGCACGTGGTCAAGGAACTCAACGTGGTGCTGCGCGCGTTGCGCCATCTCGAAACGCACGCGCCGGCGGGCGGCCATGAGCCGTCGCTGGAGGACGTGGCGCATCTGCTGGGCAAGCCCGTGGCCGATGTCGAGCGTCTGCTGCGGCATCAGGAACGAATGCTGTCGCTGGATGCTCCGCTCGATCGGGAATCGGGGCTCACCATCGCCGATGGCATCGCCGCCGACGACGCGCGAGCCCCGGAAATCCTATTGCACGACAGCGAAATGGAGTCGTCGGTCGCCGGCTGGCTGGCCGAATTGCAGCCGCGCCACCGCCTGGTCATCGAGCGGCGTTATGGTCTGAATGGAAGCGAGGTCACGACACTGGAGGAGCTTGCCAGTGAAATGGGCGTCACCCGCGAACGCGTCCGGCAGATCCAGGGCGAGGCGCTGTCCCGGCTGCGCGAGAAGCTCGTACGTCGCGGCTATACCCCCGAGGCGCTGTTCTGACGAATCAGACCGCGGCACGCAGCGCCGCTGGAGCCGGCAGAACCTCGATGGCGCGCTTCAGGGTTGCGACCAGGGCGTCGCGCTCGTGTACCGCGGCCTCGGCACCGTAGCGCAGCGTGGCGAACGATTCACCGATGGCCGCGAAGGCGATCGCGAACTGTGGCCAGCGGCGGGCGGCGCGGTCGGCATAGGCGAGCGGACCCTCGTGGGCCAGGCGCGGCAGGCCGGCACGGGCGAGCCGACGATTGAGGTCGTCCCACAAGACCAGCGCGCGTTCCTGCCGCCGCCGTTTCCAGAGCAGCCAGCCAACCACGATGCCGGCCCAGACGAAGAGCATGATGGCCAGCGCGGCGACAAACTGCCACGGGGCGAACTGATCGAGATTCCAGTCGCGCCACAGCGAGCGCTGGCGATCGCGGTTGTAACCGACCACGTTACGGCGCCAACTGTGATTGAAAGCGTCCCAGGAAAGGCGCGTACTCTTCACCCAACTCATGTCCAGGCGCGCGAGAAATGGTACCGGCTCGCCTTCCGGCAGGGCACCGCCCATGCCGACTTCGATGCGCGAAGGCGCGACGGCTGCCGTCGGATCGAAGCGCTGCCAGCGACCGTCGAGGATCGCCTCCGCCCACGCGTGTGCGTCGGATTGCCGGACGATCATGTAGTCGCCCTGCGGATTGACGGTGCCGCCCTGGTATCCGGTCACGACGCGTGCAGGGATGCCCGCGGCGCGCAGCAACAGCACGAATGCGCTGGAATAATGCTCGCAAAAACCGTAGCGGGTGTCGAACAGGAATGCATCGACCGGATCGCGCGCGAGTAGCGGTACCGAAAGCGTGTAGACGAATTCCTCGCGGTGGAACCAGTCGAGCACCGCAGCGATGAATGCGCGGTCGTCGGGATAGCGCGCGCGCAGCTCGTGGGCATGCGCCAGCGTGCGGGGGTTGCCGCTGCCTGTAGCGAGGTTCATGCGCGCATCCAGCGGCAGATTTGCCGCATACGAGTCGCGAAGAACCGATCGCTGCACGTAACGGATGCTCTGCGCGGCCGGTGTACGCATCAGCAATTGCTGGTCGCGGGTGAGGATCACGTTACTGGTACCCCCGGACGCGTCGCCTGATGCGAGCACCGGCAATCCATCGGGAAGATCCAGGGCGAACAGCGAGGGGCGGTAGTTTGGTTCGAGGGTCACCGTGTAGGTCAGTACACGCCCGTTCACGGAGGTTCCAACCCGATTTTCCACTCCGGACAATCCCGCGCTCCAGGTCACGCCGTCAAAGCGTGAAAACACCGGGCCACGCCAGTAGCGCTGCGCCGCGGGCGGAGTGGCGCCGTCGAAATCGACGCGGAAGGCCACGGCATCGGACAACGAGAGCTCGCTGATCTGTCCGGGCGACATTGAATCGGACAAGCCGGTTTTCGCGCCGTAGTCGGTTGGCAGGCCCCACAGCGGCGCGGCCAGCCGCGGGAACAGCAGGAACAGCAGCGCGGCGACCGGGAGTCCCTGCATCATCATCACGGCGCTTCGGGAAAGCGATGACTTCAGGCTGAAGGGCGGCGCGTCGATCGCCCGGCGACCATGCAGGGCCTCGAAGGCGACGCCGATCAGCAGCACGGCCGGCAGTGCGGCAAGCGCGGCCAGCAACGACTGATTGTAGAAAAATGGCGTGAGGAGCAGGAAGCAGGCGAGGCAGATGAGCAGGACGCCGTCGCGCGTGGTTCTGGTCTCGAGATACTTGATGCCGACCAGGATGTAGAGAAATGCCACCGACGGGTCGCGACCGGCCAGGTAACCGAACGATGCGCGCACGGCGACCGCCGCAGTCACCGCGAACAGCACCAGCGTCCACGACGGAATGCGCGCGGGTGACGCCTGCGGGCGGGCACGGTCGCCACGCAACAACGCGACGCGGACAAGCACCAGCAGGCAGCCGGCGATTGCGACCCAGATCGGCTGGTGCGGCGCCTGCGGCAACTGCGCGGCCAGCAGCAGCGCGCCGAGGCAGCGCAGTTGGGTCGGCGTGAGTTGATCTCGCGGCGGCTCGCGCCGGCGGCGAAACAGGCGCAGGGGATTCACGCGTTGCCCTGCTCCGGGAAAAGGGCCAGCGCCGTCAACGCTTCCCGTCGATGTTCGCGACCCTGCCGCGTGATCAGGCGGGTGCCGGGAATGGACAGCGAGAACGGGCATGCAGCGCGCTCCGCCGCCAGCACCCACGCCGCAAGTCGCGACAGGCGCGCCTCGACCGGTATTGACGCCGGCATCGCCTGCCAGGACAGGGCGATCGGACCACCGCCGCCGGCACCTTCGAACTCCTTGCTGTACCAGCCAGCGCCTCGGGCGACTGCCTTCCACGCGACGCGCTGCGGCGGATCGCCCCGCTGGTACTCGCGCAGCCCCGCGAGATCGCTGTCCTCATTGCGACCGTGGGCCAGCGGGTCGGTGCCGCCACCGGCATGCGGCAAAGGCGGCGCGCCGATTTCCGGTGCCGGATAGACAATGCCGACGAGCGGGAAATGCACATAGGCCCAGGTTCGCCACAGACCGAATGGATAGTCCGACGACAAGGTGAGGCGTCCGAGCGGCAGGCTACCGCGCGTCGGCGCCGGAATCTCCAGCGCGATGGTGCGTGCCGCGCCGGCTTCGATGTCGCCTTCCGCGCTGATGCCGCTGGCGGCGATGGCAATGGCCGTACGGTTGGCCGTGCCGGCGTGCAGCGCGATCGCAAATGCCAGCTCATCACCGGCGAAGGCTTCCCCCGCCGACAATGGCTTCACCTCGATGCCTGCAAGATTGCGGAAGGCATGAAGCTGCGCGGCCGCAATCAGCCCGCTCAGCAGAAAGGTGACCGCGATGCCGAGCGACAGCGCGTAGTTGAGCGACGCCAACAGCATCAGGACCAGTGTTGCAATCAGCGCCCAGCCGCGCCGGGTCGGCAACAGGTAGATGCGCGAATGACGCAGTACAACGGCGGATTCGTCCGCCGGTGCATGGCGAAATGCGCGCTGGCGCACGCGTGACCACCACGCGGACAATCCGTTGCCGACGACGGTTGTCGCGGTCATCGTGAATCAGGGAAGCGCAACCGCGCGCAACAGCGCCTGTGCCTGACCGGCGCCCGCACGGGTGCCGCCGGCGAGGCGATGCCCCGCGACGGCGGCAAAGACTGCCTGCACGTCCTCCGGCAGTACCATGGCGCGCCCTGCCAGCAGCGCCCATGCACGAGCGGCGGCAAGCAGCATCAGGCCGGCGCGCGGACTCAGGCCCCGGCGCGAGCCGGCGTTGCTGCCGGCGCCGTTGGCCGTGTGTCCACGCGATGCCGCCAGCAACGCCTGCACGTAGTCGAGCAGCGCCGGCGCCACGTGAACTTCGGCCGCTTCCCGCTGCCACTCGGCCAACGTGGCGGGATCCGCGGCCGGCGTGATGTCGGGAATGCGGATGCGCCGATCGCCGCCGGCGAGCAGTTCTCGCTCGGCCGCTGCGTCCGGATAGCCCAGTTCGATGGCCATCAGGAAGCGATCGAGTTGCGACTCCGGCAGCGGATAGGCACCGATCTGCTCGACCGGATTCTGCGTGGCAATCACGAAAAATGGATCGGGCAGCTTGCGTGTCTGGCCATCCATCGAAACCTGCCGTTCCTCCATGGCCTCCAGCAAGGCGCTCTGCGTCTTGGGCGGTGCGCGGTTGATTTCGTCAGCCAGAACCACGGAATTGAAGATCGGCCCGCCGTGGAAGCGAAACGCCTGGGTACGCTCGTCGTAGATGGACACGCCGAGAACATCGGCGGGCAGAAGATCGCTGGTGAACTGGATGCGCGAATACTTGAGTCCGAGCGTTGCCGCCAGCGCATGCGCAAGCGTGGATTTCCCGACACCCGGAATGTCCTCGATCAACAGGTGCCCGCGCGCCAGCAGGCAGGCCAGGGCCAGGCGCAAGGGATCGTCCTTGCCGACGACGATGCGCGAGAGCTGGGTCAATACCGGAAGCAGGCGCGCGGCGGCCGGACTCAACGGTTGCGATGCGGGACGCAGGGTCATGATGGAAGGCTTTCGATGGATATGCGGTCCCGGGGTCGGGCCAACAGCAACTCTAGCGCGCCAGGGGGTCGCTCGTCACGACCGGCGGGCACGGGGTAAACTCCGTCGGGCGGCTGCGCGGCATTTGTAGTCTTCACGATGTGCCGTCTTCACGATGTGCCGCACCCGGGATCGAGTCCCGCCGATTGCCGTTGTTCCACATTTTCCAGGCCGCCTAGCGAATCGTGTCCACTGCCTTCATAACCCATCCGTCGTTCCTGCTCCATGAAATGGGTCCCCAGCATCCGGAATGCCCGGAGCGGCTTGCGGCCATTGCCGATCAGCTGATTGCCTCCGGCGTCGACCCCTGGCTTGAACACCTGACCGCACCACCGGCGACACGCGAGCAAATCGCTCGCGTGCACAGCCAGGCCTATATCGACGAAATCGAGGCCGCGAGTCCGCACACGGGATTGCATTATGTCGATCCCGACACCGCGCTCAACGCGCATTCGCTCACGGCCGCGCGGCACGCGGCCGGGGCGGTCGTGCTGGCGGTCGACCTGGTGCTTGGTGGACAGTGCAAGAGCGCATTCTGCGCGGTACGTCCCCCGGGACACCATGCCGAGCGCCGGCGTGCCATGGGATTCTGCCTGTTCAACAACGTCGCGGTGGGTGCCGCGCATGCGCTTGCTGCGCATGGACTCAGGCGGGTGGCGATCGTCGATTTCGACGTGCATCACGGCAACGGCACCGAGGATATCTTTCGCGACGAACCGCGGGTTCTGATGGTTTCGACATTCCAGCATCCGCTCTACCCGTACAGCGGGATGCAGCCGCATTCGGCCAACATGGTGAACATCCCGCTGGCGGAAGGCGACGGCAGCGACGAGTTCAGGAACGCGGTGCAGGAACGATGGCTGCCGGCGCTGGCCTCGTTCCGCCCGCAACTTATCCTGATCTCGGCTGGTTTCGATGCGCACCGCGAGGATCCGCTGGCCGGACTCAGGCTTGGCGAGAACGATTACGCCTGGGTCACGCGCGAATTGCTTGCGGTTGCCGAGCGCCATGGCGAGGGTCGCATCGTGTCGACGCTGGAAGGCGGCTACGCGCTGTCCGCGCTGGGCCGAAGTACCGCCGAACACATTCGCGAACTGGTCGCCGGTTGACCGGGCAGGGTGCGGACGGGCGGCGACCTCGGCAATCCCGGTGGGCGCTCGAATGCTTGCCGAACACTCCTGCCCCGGTAAAATCAGCATGGACAGGCGGATAGCGGAGACGCCATGAAACGGCGAGGATTCATCGAGTCTTGTGCGGTACTTGGCGGTGCTGCCGCGACGACGCCGCTCGCAGTTCTTTCCGAGGCCTGGGCGAAGGCGACGCCGCGGTTGTATGCCAGGACGCGCCTGGTCGATGTGCACGGGCGGCCGTTGCGAATGGCCACGCTGGCGACCGAGACCAACTATGTGTTCAAGTATCCGTACGCGTCGACGCCGTGTCTGCTGATCAAGCTCGCACGGCCGGTCACGGTCCCCGCCGCGCTCAAGCGTGAGGATGGTACTGAATACGCCTGGCAGGGCGGCGTGGGAAGCGAACGCAATGTCGTCGCGTTTTCCGCCATCTGCGCGCACAAGCTGGCCTATCCGACGCGCGAAGTGTCGTTCATCCGCTATCAGCCCGAACGGTCGTCGACGTCCGGTGGGCGCGTGATCCATTGCTGCGCCGACCACAGCGTCTACGATCCGGCTGAAGGTGCCCGGGTCGTGTCCGGTCCCGCACCGCAACCGCTGGCGGCGATAGTCCTCGAGCATGATCCGGCCGACGACGGCCTGTACGCACTCGGGACGGTCGGCGCGGAACAGTTCGACGCCTTCTTCGACAAATACCGCGTGCGACTGCAACTCGAATACGGCGAGCGTCGGGCACGCGCGACGGTGGCGGCAACCGCCGTCGTGCAGGAAATGGCGCAGTATTGCCGAACGACGATCAAGTGCTGAGCCGGAATGCGTCCGGATCTGCGGCGCCGGCGTCGCAGTGCACCGGGGCCCCTTGTTGTGAATGACGCAACCGAGGTCGCCGCGATCGCGGTCGTCGGCCTGCACAAGCGCTATGGTTCGGTCGAGGCGGTGAAGGACATGACGTTTTCCGTCCGGCGCGGCTCCACCACCGCGCTGCTGGGCGGCAATGGCGCCGGCAAGACCACGACGCTGTCGATGCTGCTGGGCGTGCTGCGTCCGAACGCGGGTAGTATCGCCGTGCTGGGCACGGATATGCTCCGGCAGGCGCACCTGGTCCTGCCGCGGATGAACTTCACGTCGCCCTATGTGGATCTGCCCAAGCGGCTCACAGTGACCGAGAATCTGCGCGTTTTTGCGGACCTGTACGGACTGCGCGATCCGCGTGAGCGCATCGCCGAGCTTGCCTTGCGGCTGGACCTGGGTCCGCTGCTCAAACGACCCTACGGCAAGCTGTCCGCCGGACAGCGCACCCGGGTTTCGCTCGCCAAGGCCTTGCTCAACGAGCCGGAGGTGCTGCTCCTCGACGAGCCGACGGCCTCGCTCGACCCGGACATCGGCGACCGGATGCGCAGCTATCTCGAGGCGTACCAGCGCGCCAGTCGCTGCACGATGCTGCTCGCGTCGCACAACATGGGCGAGGTCGAGCGAATGTGCGACGACGTGATCATGCTTCGCGAAGGTGCCGTCGTCGACCGCGGATCGCCGGCGCAGCTGATCGCACGTTACGGCCGGGCGGACATGGAGGAGGTGTTCCTCGATATCGCCCGCGGCACCGAGGGCCGCGGCGATTCCGCATCCGTGCCGGAATTGACGCAGGCGCAGGGATAGCGATGGACGCCTTTGCCCGCGAAGCGGTGACGCTGCATCCGCAGGTCGGCGTGGCTGCCTCGGCCCGGCGCATTCGCGCGCTGGTGCGCCGCCATGCCTACCTGTTGCTCAAGTCGTGGCCGCGCGTGGCGTCGATGATGTACTACCCGACCGTGACCATGGTGTTGTGGGCATTCCTGACCCTCTATCTGGCGCCGACGACCAGCATCCTCCACGACGCGCCGGGCTATTTCATCGGCGCGGTACTGCTCTGGGAGGTCCTGTTTCGCGGTCAGCTCGGCGTATCGCTGACCTTCATCGACGAGATGCATGCGCGCAACCTGGGCAGCCTGTTCGTGAGTCCGTTGCGGCTGTCCGAGTTCATCGGCGGGCAGCTCGTGCTCAGCGCCTTGCGCACGCTGATCGGCGTCGGCGGCGCCTGCGCATTCGCCTGGCTGCTGTTCCATTATTCGATTTTCACGCTGGGTTTTCCGCTGATCGCGTACTTCACGTTGCTGATCGTGTTCGGCTGGGCAATCGGGCTGGCGGTGTCAGCGATGATCCTGCGCTGGGGACTGGGCGCGGAGGAATTGGCCTGGGCCGCGGTGTTCCTGGTTCTTCCCGTCTCGGGCGTTTACTACCCGATCGGCGTGTTGCCGCCCTGGCTCCAGGGCGTCGCCAATGCGTTGCCGTCGGCGCATGTCTTCGAGGGAATGCGGGGATTGCTGGTCGACCACGTGTTTCGCTGGGACCACTTCTGGTGGGCTGTCGGACTCGATGCGATCTATGTCGCGTTGGGTACGCTGCTGCTCCGAGGCGCGGTCCGCCATGCCCGCGAGCACGGCACGCTGATGCAGATGGGCGAGTAGCGGTGACGGGAAGCGGTCCGGCTACTTGATGTAGCCGAAGTATTTCGGCAATCCGGTGACGAGTTCCGGCACCAGCGTAATTGCCAGCAGGACCACGACCAGGACGACGTAGAAGGGCCCCAACGCCCGGGTCAGGCGGACCACGCTGATCTCGGCGACCTCGGCGACGGCGAACAGGCACAGACCCACCGGCGGCGTGATCAGGCCGATCATCAGGTTCAACACCATGACGACGCCCAGATGCACCGGGTCGATGCCCATGGCCATGGTCGCGGGCAGGATGATCGGGGTGATCATGATGATCACCGGCGCCGCCGCCATGAAACAGCCGAGGACGAGCAGGATCACGTTCAGCAGCAGCAGGAACACCACCGGACCGGGCGACCAGCTCAGGATCAGCGCGGCGAGCTTGAGCGGGATCTGGTGCATGGTCAGCAGCCAGCCGACACCCGCGGAGACGGCGATGATGAACAGGATGTTCGCCGCTGCCATCGCGCTGTCGAACAGCACCTGCGCGATCTCCTGGAAGCGGAGCGTGCGGTAAACGAGGACGCCGAGAATCAGCGCGTAGAGCACGGCGAAGGCACCGGCCTCGCTGGCGGTGAAGATGCCGCCCCAGATGCCGCCCACCACGATCACCGGCGTCATCAAGGGCAGGAAGGCGCCGATCATCGCCTGCCGTGTGGTCTGCCAGCTGGCGCGCTCGCCGGCGCCGTAACCCATCCGGCGCGAATGCAGATAGACGACGACCATCATCGCCAGGCCCATGATCACTCCCGGCACCAGACCGCCGAGGAACAGTCCGCCGATCGATGCGCCTGCGGTCACGCCGAAGATGACCAGCGAGATCGACGGCGGAATGATCGGTGCGATGGTCGTCGATGCCGCGGTCACCGCGGCCGAGAAATCACGGTCGTAGCCGGCCGCCGTCATTGCCTTGATCTCGATGCGACCCAGACCCACCGCATCGGCGACGGCCGATCCCGACATCGAGGCGAACATCATGCTGGCACCGACATTGACGTAGCCCAGTCCGCCCGGAACACCGCCCAGCAGGCAGTTGGCGAGATGAAATATGCGGTCGGTGATGCCGGTCCGGTTCATCAGCTCTGCCGCGAGCAGGAAGAACGGAATCGCCATCAGCGCAAAGCTGTCGATGCCGGTGGCGGTCCGTTGCGCGATGATGATCGGGTCGACACTGGTGCCGAGGGCGACATTGGCCGAGGCTGACGATCAGCAGCACGACCGCAATGGGCACGGCCATGATCATCAGGAGCAGCAGGCCGCCGATGTAGAGCATCAGGTATCGCTTCTGTCGGTGGCCCGGATCGGACCCGTATCCACGCCGGCGACCAGGCGGCGCAGGTCAACCCAGAGATTGGCGGCGAAACCCGCGGTGGCGGCGGTGAGCCCCACGGCCACGCCGCTATAGATCCATGCCTGTGGAATCTCCAGCGACGGCGATACCTGGCTGCCGGCAAGGCCGACCAGGCGCCAGGAGAGCCAGGCCAGCCAACCCACCGACAACAGCCCGAGGCCGTTGCCCAGCGCGAGCACCAGTTGATGGCGGCGCCCCCGCAGCGCCAGCAGCACCGCGTCGACGGCGAGGAGCTTGCGGCGGAAAGCGAGAATGCCGATGGCGGCGAAGGTCCACCAGATCATCAGGATCCGCGCAAGCTCCTCTGTCCAGCCCAGCGGGCTGTTGAACACGTAGCGGGAGATCACCTGGACGATTGCCGCCAGGACCATCACCGCGAAGGCGGCAATCGTCAGCCAGCGTACGACGGCGAATAGCGCCGCGGCAGCGCGCGTCGGGGTCATCGGCGTGATGGTCGAGTCGAGGTGGCGGTCTGCGCGATTCACCCGCCCAGCCGCGGCCAGCGCGGCTGGGGCAGGAGGCTCATGGAAGCGGACGCCGGCGCCGTCCTAGTTGCCGAGCTTGACCGCGAGGTCGTAGGCTTCCTTGCCGAATTGCGGGATGTACTTTTCGTGCACGCCCTTCGAGGCGGCAACGAAGCCGCTGACGTCGGGCTTCTCGATGATCGTCATGCCGGCGGCGCGCAGCTTGTCATAGAGCGTGCGTGCGCCCTCGGCATTCGCCTTGGCCAGTGCTGCCTGCGCGTCGAGCGCGGCGGCGCGGATGACCTTGCGCTGGTCCTCGGTTAGGCTGTCCATGAACTTCTTGCTGGCGACCAGGAAAAAGCCCGAATACATGTGATTGGTCAGCGACAGGTACTTGCCGACCTCGTAGGCCTTCCAGTGGTACATGACCTCGACCGGATTTTCCATGCCGTCGATCGTGCCAAGGCGCAGGCCCATGTAGAAATCGGCGGCGGGCATCGGCACCGGCTCGACGCCGAAGGCGCGCCAGGCGTCGGTGTAGACCTTGATGTTGGGCACGCGGACCTTCATGCCCTTGAGGTCGCCCATGTTGTTGACCGGCTTTTCGCGGGTCACCAGGATGCGCGGATTGCGCTCCAGGAAGGCGAGCATTTCGACGCCGAGCTTCTGCGACATCTCGGCCGACCATTTCTTCGCGATGTCGCTGTTCACGAATTTTTGCAGATGCGCCTCGTTCTTCCACAGATAGGGCATGTCGGTGATCGACCAGGCCGGATAGAAATTGCTGACGACGCCACCGACAAGCGCGAGTTCGGTGACTCCCGCCTGCGCCTGCTCGAACAACTCGCGCTCCTTGCCGAGCGTGGAATTCGGAAACACCTGCACCACGACCGCACCGTTGGTCTTGGCCTTGATGGTGTCGCTGAACTTGGTCAGCACCTCGTGGCGTGGATCGGCGGTCGGCGCCAGGTGACCGAGCTTGACATCACGTGCGCCGGCGGAGCCCGGCATTGCGGCCAGAGAGGCAACGACGGTCAGCGAGAGGACGGCGAGGGCGGCGCGCAAAGGCGTGCGGGATTTCAGGAACCTGGACATTCGATTCTCCCGGGGGTTGGTTGTGGTGGATTGGGGGGCGAGCTTGGAAGACCTTGCCTCCGATGGCGCTGGGCGTAGCTGCCGGTCAACCAGCCCCGAAGGGCCGCTCGACCAGGAGGAGGCGGCAAGACGCACACCGGCAACGGCGCCCGGGCGCGAAAGAAAATCATCCTGCTCCAGGATCGCCGCACCGAATTAACGTATACTTTAACAAATGCGTCTCCCCGGCGCAACCGAGGATTCGGCCACGATCAGCGCCGCCGCGACGCGCCGGCCTTCGGCGACCAGGATGTTGAAGGTCCGGCAGGCTGCGCGGGTGTCCATCACCTCGACGCCGACCCGAGCCGCGGCCAGCGCCTGTAGCAAGCGTGGATGCGGGAAGTGCTGGCGCGCGCCGGTGCCCAGCAGCACCATTTCCGGCGCATGGTCGAGCAGGCCGGCGAAATCCGCTTCCCCCAGCGCGGCAAACCCGTCGGGCGCCCAGCTTTCGACGATCCGCTCGGGCAGCAGAACGAGGTTGTGGCGGTATTCCGTCGTGCCCACGCGCACCCAGCCGGGTCCGGAGCCGGTAACCACGTTCGATGTGGGTGCCTGGAGGTGGAATTTCATGCGGGTTCCGGGAGGGTCGGCCGCAATGCCACCTGAGGTGGCCAGCGCAGGTCGGGCCAGCGGCGATGTTGCGTTGCGGCAAAGTCGGGATATCGCTAGAATCATACCGAAGTAGCGACTTCCAATCCGCCACTTACGTCGCTCGGACGGTTCCGGGCGCTTACGCAAGAGAGGCCTGCATGTCCGCCCCCCTCGAAACACACTTCGCTCGCATCGAGCGATTGCCGCCTTACGTCTTCTCGATCACCTCGGAACTGAAGATGGCGGCGCGCCGCCGTGGCGAGGACATCATCGACTTCGGCATGGGCAATCCGGACGGGCCGACGCCGGCGCACATCGTCGACAAACTGGTCGAGTCGGTCCAGCGTCCCGACACCCACGGCTACTCGGTGTCCAAGGGCATTCCCCGCCTGCGCCGGGCGATCTGCCACTGGTACCAGCGGCGCTGGGGCGTGGAGTTCGATCCGGACACCGAGGCGATCGTCACCATCGGATCGAAGGAGGGCATCGCCCACCTGACGCTCGCCACGCTCGGCCGCGGCGACACTGTGCTGGTGCCCAATCCGAGCTATCCGATCCACATCTATGGCCCGGTGATCGCGGGTGCGGACATCCGGCAGGTGCAGCTGACGCCCGACGTCGACTTCTTCGCCGAACTCGAGCACACGATCCGGATGAGCCTGCCCAAGCCGAAGATGCTCATCATCAACTTCCCGGCGAATCCGACCGCGCAGTGCGTCGAGCTGCCGTTCTTCGAGAAGATCATCGCGCTGGCGAAGGAATACGGTATCTATGTCGTCCACGATCTTGCTTACGCCGACATCTGCTTCGACGGCTGGAAGGCGCCGTCGATCATGCAGGTGCCGGGCGCGCGCGACGTCGCGGTCGAGTTCTTCACCATGTCCAAGAGCTACAACATGGCGGGGTGGCGCATCGGGTTCATGGTCGGCAACCGCGACCTGGTGAACGCGCTCGCGCGGATCAAGGGCTACCACGACTACGGCACCTTCACGCCGCTGCAGGTCGCCGCGATCGCCGCGCTCGAGGGACCGCAGGACTGCATCGGCGAGATCGTTGCGCGCTACCAGAGTCGGCGCGACGTGCTGGTCAAGGGACTGCACGAAGCCGGCTGGATGGTCGACAACCCGAAGGCGTCGATGTACGTCTGGGCGAAGATTCCCGAGCACTATCGCCAGCGGGGTTCGCTGGAGTTCGCCAAGCACGTGCTCGCCAAGGCCAAGGTCAGCGTATCGCCCGGCATCGGCTTCGGCGAATTCGGCGATGGACACGTGCGCTTCGCGCTGATCGAGAACGAATCGCGTACCCGGCAGGCGGTGCGCGGCATCAAGCAGATGTTTCGCGAGGACGGGCTCCTCTGATGGCGACCTCCACGATAAAACCGATGAACGTGGGCCTGCTGGGCTTCGGCACGGTGGGTCGCGGCACCTGGGAGGTCCTGCGCCGCAACGAGGAGGAAATCACCCGGCGCGCCGGCCGGCCGATCCGCATCAACCGGATCGCCACGCGCACGCTCGATCGCGCGAGTGCGGTGATCGAGAAGGCGGCGGGCGTCAGTCTGACCGCCGATCCGCGGGCCGTTGTTCGCGATCCCGATGTCGATATCGTCTGCGAGCTGATCGGCGGCATCGAGCCCGCACTCGCACTGGTGCTCGAGGCCATCGCCAACGGCAAGCATGTCGTCACCGCCAACAAGGCGTTGCTGGCGCACCACGGCAACGAGATCTTCGCCGCCGCGTCGGCGAAGGGCGTGATGGTCGCCTTCGAGGCGGCGGTCGCGGGCGGCATCCCGATCATCAAGTCGCTGCGCGAAGGCCTGACCGCCAACCGCATCGACTGGATCGCCGGCATCATCAACGGCACGTCGAATTTCATCCTGTCGGAAATGCGCGCGCGTGGCGCGAGCTTCGCCGAGGTTCTTGCCGAAGCACAGCAACGCGGCTACGCCGAGGCCGACCCGACCTTCGACGTCGAGGGCATCGACGCCGCGCACAAGCTGACCATCATGTCGGCGATTGCCTTCGGCGTGCCGATGCAGTTCGACAAGGCCTACGCCGAAGGCATCACCCGGCTGACGCGCGAGGACATCCGTTACGCGGAGGAGCTGGGTTACCGGATCAAGCTGTTGGGCATCACCCGGCGCACGCCCATGGGCATCGAACTGCGGGTGCATCCGACGCTGATCCCGAAGGAACGCCTGATCGCCAGCGTGGAGGGCGCGATGAACGCGGTGCTGGTGCAGGGCGATGCGGTGGGCGCGACGCTGTACTACGGCGCCGGGGCCGGCGCCGAACCGACGGCGAGCGCGGTCATCGCCGACCTGGTCGACGTGACCCGCATGCACACCGCCGACCCCGAACACCGCGTGCCGCACCTCGCCTTCCAGCCGGATCAGTTGACCGACGTCCCGTTCCTGCCGATGGCCGACGTGGTGACCAGTTACTACCTGCGCCTGCGCGTCGACGACAAGCCGGGCGTACTCGCCGACATCACCCGCATCCTGGCCGATCGCGATATTTCCATCGACGCGATGATCCAGAAGGAGCCCTCGGAAGGCGAGGAGCGGACCGACATCATCCTGCTCACCCACCGCACCACCGAGCGCGCCATCGACGCCGCCATCGCCAGCATCGAGGCGCTGCCCACGGTCCGCGGCAAGGTCGTGCGCATCCGCCTGGAAGAACTGAACTGATGCGCTACGTCAGCACCCGCGGCGCCTGGGCCGACGCGCCGCAGCCGTTTTGCTCGATCCTGCTCGAAGGGCTGGCGCCTGACGGCGGGCTGGCGGTGCCACAGGTCTATCCGCGATTCAACGCCGCGCAACTCGCCGCGTTGCGCCCGCTGTCCTACACCGACCTGGCGCTGGCGGTACTCACGCCGTTCATCGACGACATCGCGCCCGCGGAACTGTCGAGAATCGTACGCAAGACCTACACGAGCGCGGTCTTCGGCAACGACGAGATCACGCCGCTGAAAACGCTCGAGCCGGGGCTGCACCTGCTTGCGGTCTCCAACGGTCCGACGCTGGCGTTCAAGGACATCGCGATGCAGTTACTCGGCAACCTGTTCGAGCACGTGCTCGAGCGCGAGGGCCGCACGGTCAACATCGTCGGCGCCACGTCGGGCGACACCGGCAGTTCGGCCGAGTATGCGATGCGCGGCAAGCATGGCGTCAACGTGTTCATGCTGTCGCCGCAGGGGCGGATGAGTCCGTTCCAGACGGCGCAGATGTTCTCGCTCACCGATCCCAACATCTTCAATCTTGCCGTCGCCGGCAACTTCGACCAATGCCAGGACATGGTGAAGGCGGTCAATGCCGATGCCGCGTTCAAGTCGCGTCATCGGGTCGGCGCGGTCAATTCGATCAACTGGGCGCGGGTCGCCGCGCAGGTCGTCTATTACTTCAAGGGCTATTTCGCGGCCACCGTGCGCAACGGCGATCCGGTCGATTTCGCCGTTCCCTCCGGCAATTTCGGCAACATCCTCGCCGGCCACGTTGCGCGGGCGATGGGCCTGCCCATCCGGCGGCTGATCCTTGCGACCAACGAAAACGACGTGCTCGACGAGTTCTTCCGCACCGGCCATTACAGGCCGCGCGCTTCCGCCGAAACGCATGCGACGTCGTCGCCGTCGATGGACATTTCCAAGGCGTCGAATTTCGAGCGCTTCATTTTCGACATCGTCGGGCGCGATCCCGCGCAGATCCGCACGCTGTGGAGCGAGCTCGCGAGCGCAGGTGGTTTCGACCTTTCGGCATCGGCGTTCTGGCCGGAGGTGAAGGCCGCGGGCATCGTGTCCGGCAGCAGCACCCATGCCGATCGTCTGGCCACCATTCGCGCCATCGACGCGCGCTACGGCGTGGTGGTCGATCCGCATACCGCCGACGGGCTCAAGGTCGGCGCGCAGTACCGCGATCCCGATGTGCCACTGGTGTGCATCGAAACCGCACTGCCGGTCAAGTTCGCCGCCACCATCCGCGAGGCGCTCGGCCGCGACCCGCTGTGTCCGCCGGCGTACGCCGGACTCGAAGCGTGTCCGCAAAGAAGCACGTCGATTCCGGCGGATGCCGATCGCCTGATGGCGTTCATCGAGGCGCACGCGACCCCCGCCTAGAGAGCGGGCCCGTCGCATCCGCATGGGCTACACGCTGTCCTGTCTGTTGCGCAATCTCGGCGCAGGCCTGCGTCTGGCGCTGTTTCTGCGCGTCGAAAGACTCGTCTTTCGGATCGACCTCGCGCAGCTGTTGCTGCTGTTCTGCCTGTCGGCGCTGATCGACTTTTCCGGTGACTGGTGGCGGGCGGGGGCACCACGCCTGTTCTCGATCCAGGGCGCCGGCTCCGAGCTCTACGCTGCCGGCCTGTTCCTGCTCGGCACGGCGATCATCGCGCTGCTCAACCGGCAAAGATCGCTGGCCATGGCGATTCCCGTCGTGGCATTCGCTGCGTTGCCGATCGTGCAGATCGCGCACTACGCACTGGTGGTGTTCGCCGCTCATGAGGATTTGCGCGAGGCGCTGTTGCAGCTCGAGCACCTGGTCATCCTGTGGATCGTGTTGGTGCTGATCCGCAGCGTCTTCGTGGCTTTCGCGCGGCCTCCGGCGCACGCCTGGCTGCGCGCCATCGGCGGTGGCTTGCTGCTTGCCGCGCCGATCTGGTTCTCCGGCCTTATTTTTCCCAACGAGCCTTGGTGGCGCGGCGACGACTACGATGCCGGCGAGGGCACCGCCCTCCACGCCGGTTCCGAGGCGGTGATGGCGGCGCAGGCCTACCTGATGCAGGACGTACTCGACGGTCTCAAGGACGAGCGGCCCGGCCAATCCGACCTGTACTTCGTTGGTTTCGCACCCTATGGGCGCGACGACGCCTATCGGGAGGACGTCGAGTCCGCCCAGCGCGCGATGGATGCGCGATGGGGAACGCTCGGTCGTTCGGTCGTGCTCGCCAACAGTCCGCAGTCGCTGCTCACACTGCCGTTCGCGACCGCGACCAACCTGCGCGAAACGCTGAACGAATTCGCGGCGATCATGGATGCCGAAGACGACGTGGTCATGGTGTATTTGACCGGTCGTGGCGGACCGGGTGCGCGTCTGGCGGCGGATCTGCCGCCACTATCGCTGATCGACCTCGCACCCGCCGGATTGAAGCAGTTGCTAGACGACGCCGGCATCCGCTGGCGGATCATCGTGGTGGCCGCGTGCTACTCCGCTGGCTATCTAAAGCCGTTGGAGGATCAATACACGCTGATCATCACCTCCGGCGGACCTGGCGACGGCGCACAGAATTGCGCCGAGGGTGGCGAGGCGCGCCGCTTCGGCCGGGCGCTGTTCCAGGACGGTTTGGGCAAGGGCGAGGATTTCACCAGCGCTTTCGAGGCCGCACGCGCGCGGCTCGCATTGCCGGGGCCGGACGGAGAACCACAGCTGTTCGTCGGCACGGCGATGGCCGGCAAGCTGAAGACGTTGCGCAAAGGCGGGACCTCCGGGACGATGGTCGACGCGAGATCGCGACCGGCCCACGGCTAGCCTCGGCTGTTTTCGCATTACACTGAACGTGCCCATGGCTGCTTCCGTCCAGGTCCTCGATCTCCAGCACGCGTACGGCGAGCATCGCGTCGTGCGCGGGCTGAGTTTCGCACTCGAACCGGCCAGCATCGGCTGCCTGCTCGGCGCCTCCGGCTGCGGCAAGACGACGGTGCTGCGCTGCCTGGCGGGATTCGAACCCGTGCAGGGCGGTCAGATCGCCTTCTCCGACGCTGTCGTGTCGAGACCCGGTCGACAGCTGCCGCCGGAAAAGCGCGGCATCGGCATGGTGTTCCAGGACTATGCGCTGTTTCCGCATCTGTCCGTGACCCGCAACGTCGCCTTCGGTCTTTCTCATCTATCTCCTGCGCAGGCCGCGAAGCGCGCGGCCGCGATGGTCGAACTCGTTGGCCTGGCCGACGCCGCCGACGTCTATCCGCATGAACTGTCGGGCGGGCAGCAGCAGCGCGTAGCGCTCGCCCGCGCGCTCGCTCCGGCACCCGACCTGTTGTTGCTCGACGAGCCATTTTCCAACCTCGACGTCGACCTGCGCGAGCGCCTGTCGCTGGAGGTGCGGGCCATCGTCAAGGCAGCCGGCACCACGGCGATCCTGGTCACCCACGACCAGCACGAGGCGTTCGCCTTCGCCGACGAAATCGGCATCATGAACGACGGCGCCATCGAGCAGTGGGACACGCCGTACAACCTCTACCATCGACCACAGACGCGCTTCGTCGCCGATTTCGTCGGCCAGGGAATCTTCCTGAGGGGTGTGCTCCGGCATGGAAGGCGGGTGCGCACCGAGATCGGCGAACTCGACGCGGAGTTATCGGTGCCGCTGCTCGACGGCGCCGCGGTCGACCTGCTGCTGCGCCCAGACGACATCCTGCACGACGATGCGAGTCCATGGCAGGCCGAGGTCGAGTCCAAGACATTTCGCGGCGCCGAGTTTCTCTACACGCTGAAGCTTGCGTCGGGAACGCGTTTGCTGTCGCTGGTCCCGTCGCACCACAACCACGCCATCGGCGAGAAGATCGGCATCCGGCTGGCCATCGACCATGTCGTGACGTTTCCGGCGGGTGGGGGCTGAGTCAAATCAAGCTGGCCCGTCTTTCGTGGCGCGTGTATAATTCGCCTCGCGGGGTGGAGCAGTCTGGCAGCTCGTCGGGCTCATAACCCGAAGGTCGCAAGTTCAAATCTTGCCCCCGCAACCATCAAATCAAGGGCCTGCAGCGATGCGGGCCCTTTCAATTTGCGTTCCGCCTTACTTTTTCGGAAACTCGTCACGGCGCATCGCCACAAACAACAGGCCTACCCGCAGAGGGGCCAGTGACTGCTCGGAATCGCGGATTCACCAACAGCGCGGTCAATCCGAGCATCGCGCAATCGAGGGTAGTGAGATTCGCAACGCGATGGCAGAAGCGGTTGCTGATGAGCAACTGATGCTTCGCCAACAACAATTCTGCAACAACGGCGTGTCCTCCACCCTCCGCAGGCGTTGACGCCAGTTCCAACCCCACCTGCAGATCTTGCACGAAATGTTCAGGGAGATGTGCCGCCGTCGTTTGTAGTATATTTGCGTCCAAGGCAAAGGTCATTCGCGGAGGCCAAGGCATGGCGGGCACCGACGATTTGCGAGCTGGCGAGCCATCATCACCTCCGGTACTGGAATTCCGCCAGTCGCGCCGGGCAGATACCGTCGAGACGAAGGCCGGGCCCGAACCACGCAATGACACGATCTACCTGATCGAGCGCGAGGCCATCGAGTTGCGTCGCCTGCGCTGGTCGGAGCACCTCAAGGCGGCGCCGGAAGCGAAGGGCGCACCCGAGCACGTCGATCTCCGCGGTGCGCGCGGATTCGAACGCTCCGAAACCGGACCACAACCGAAAACCGCCGAGCCGTCTTCGCTCGATGCGCTGGCGCGCTATCAGCGGCCGGGCAGCGGAGAATCGCAATCGGGTACCGGGAAAGGCGTCATTGCCCGTACCAGGACGTGGTTGCGTCAGAGTCTACTGGGCGAATAGATGGTCCGGTCGACCCGCGACTCGGCGGCGCGCGCGGCCGAGTGTCCACCGCCGCCGGCCAAGGTCCCAGCGGTGCGCGATCTCGTCGGGCTCGCGTTGTCGGGCGGTGGCATCCGCTCCGCTTCGTTCAATCTCGGCGTGCTGCAGGGACTTGCCTCTCGGCGAACGCTGTGGCTCTTTGACTACCTGTCCACAGTATCCGGCGGCGGTTTCATCGGGGCATGGTGGAGCGCATGGCTGTCGCGCGAGCGTCATGCGCCCCCTGATGTTTTCCCCCAACCGGAGGAACTCGAGCCGCAGCGGCGCGCGGAAACCGGCGTGCTGCTCGGCGCTCCAGGCACGGCCGTGCCGATACCTTCGCTGCCCGACGGCTCGCTGATCGCGCGCCGGCGCGACCCGATCCACTTCCTGCGTTTGTTCTCCAATTATCTGACTCCGAAGACCGGGGCATTCAGCCCCGACACCTGGAGGATGATCGCGTTCTACTTGCGCAACCTGCTGCTGACGTGGGCGGCGCTGCTGCCGCTGGCGCTGGCCGCCATCGTCGCCGCGCAGGCGTTTTATCTACTCGACGGCAATGCCGCAAACTTCCTCTGCCATCCGCCTGACGATTGTCCGACCACCGTCGCTAGCACGGCGCAGCGCTTCGGAGTGGTGCTGCAGATGATTCTCGCTGCCGTGACGACCTTTGCGCTGCTGTGGCTCGCCCATTCGTCCGCCCGCCTCGTGTTGGCGCTGCTGGGAATCGTGGCCGTCGGGTTGGTCGGGACCGAGGTACTCGACCGTATCTACGGTCCCAGTACCGATTATCACTTGCATTGGATCGTGTGGGTGGTTGCAACGGCGTGCGTGCTGCTTCACCTCGTGAGTTCGTTCCGCAAGTTTGAACGGACAACGGCGGGCGCGACGATGATCGTGCGTTCGACCTCTGCCGACCATCGCGCGTGGCTCACGCAACAGCTCGCGTTCGTCATGAAATGGGGAACGTTTCTCGCGCTGCTGCTTCTGTTTGCAGGATTCGGGCACGTCGCGCTGCGTTTTTT
Source organism: uncultured beta proteobacterium (assembly GCA_963712105.1). GTDB lineage: Bacteria > Pseudomonadota > Gammaproteobacteria > Burkholderiales > Casimicrobiaceae > VBCG01. The sequence goes on along the minus strand of CAVQGR010000003.1, from coordinate 49,977 downwards.
CCTAAGTGGTGGCGCCAGTCTCGTCCATGAGCAGGTGGTGCGTGCCGGCGGCATCGGTGGATTCATTCTTACGCTCGCCAGTGCCGTGTACACGATCGTCAAGGCGACGCCGTCGGCTGCGGGCACCACGGCCAAACCGCCGGGCAAGGTGGGTCGTGTGTTGATTGAATTGGCGCCACCGTTGCTGCTTGTAGCAACTGCGTTGTGCTTCGCAGGGCTGTCGCATGAATTGCTGAGCGCGTCGATCCGCTTTGGTGCGGATAACACACTCGACCACGGTCTCGTTGCCGAACTCGCCAAGGCCGCGGTAGTGTTCGCGGCTCTCGAGGTCGCGTTCGGTATCTTCGAGAGCCATCAGGATCCCTCTACACCTCCACCCGAAGGAGCGTTCTCGTGGCGACGACTCGTACCTGAGCCAATCCTGCGCATCTTCGGCGGGTCGCCGCCCCCGCCCGGTGGCCACCGCGAGTGGTATTACTTATTCACCCCGCGCGGCTGGGTCCGTGTCGCGGTGATCGGCGCGGCGATCACCGCATGGGCATTGAGCGACGAAGTCTCTATTTCCGCACTCTGGCGTGAACAAGCGAAGTCTTGGCAATGGTCGACTGCGGTCGCGCTGATCATCGGGATCACCGCGTTCGGTGTGACCTTCGTGCCTCGCCATTGGCGCATGGCGCTGGGCAGCGCCCGGCCAGCCGGCTTGCTGTGCATTGCAACAGTCGGTGCCGCACTGTGTGTGTTGACCAATGGCACGCTACCGATCAATTCGGCCAACGAGCCGTTGCTCGTGGCGTTGCTGTGGATCGCGCTGCTGCTCGGGGCGGTAATCGCCCTTGGCTGGCTGGCGGACCCGAATCTGTTGTCGATGCACGGTTTTTACAGGGCCCGTCTCACGAGGGCCTATCTCGGCGCGTCCAACGCCGCTCGCAAGAACGAAGAGATCACCGACGCGGCGCCTGGCGACGACATCAGGATGACCGCACTGTGGAATCACGACGCCGGCGCTGCGTATCACCTGGTCAACACGACGCTGAGCCTCGTCGGTGGTTCCGATCTTGCAATGTCGCAGCGCTCGGCAGAGAACTTCATCATGTCGCGCTACCACTGCGGTTCGGCACGCGCCGGGTACCGCTGTACAGCGGACTACATGTCGGGAGAGCTTTCGCTCGGCACGGCAGCCGCCGTGTCCGGCGCTGCCGTAAGCCCCACGATGGGCTCGCAAACGCCGAGCGCAGCGCTCACGCTCCTGCTGTCGCTATTCAACGTGCGGCTTGGATTCTGGGCGCCGACACCTTCCGGGCGCCGCTGGAACGAGCCGCATGCGCGCCTGTGGCCGTTCTACCTGTTGCGAGAGACACTAGCCAACACCGGCGAACTCGGCACCTATTGCTATCTGACCGACGGTGGGCATTTCGACAACACCGGTCTCTACGCGCTGGTCGAGCGTGGTTGCCGCTATATCGTGGTGTGCGACTGCGGCGCGGATCCGCGACTGCGCTTCGAGGACATCGGCATCGCCATCCGCCGTTGCCGCATCGACTTCGGCGCTGAGATCGATTTGCGCATCGACGAGTTTCGCACGCGCGAGGTGAACGACGACAATGCGCGCTCGCACGTCGCATGGGGAACGATCCGGTACCAGCCCGAGCATCTGCGCATGCTCCATCTGGACGAGGAGCAGGCGCTGGGCGTGATCGTGTGGGTGAAGCCCTCGGTGACCGCGCTCAATGCCGCCGACGTCCGCCAGTACCGCTTGGCCAATGACGACTTTCCGCAACAGTCGACAGCAGACCAGTGGTACGACGAGAGCCAGTTCGAGAGCTATCGGCGCCTGGGCTACGAAAGCGCGCGTGCCGCGTTCGACCCCGCCAATCATCCGCACGGGTCCCCGCTGCGCGAAGGCGATTTTTCGCGGGTCGCCGATTGGTTCGCGACACCGCGGTCCGCTGCGCGGACGGCGGGCCCAGCAACAGCGGCGCCTGTCGCAGGCGGGACCGCGCCCACACAGCCCATTCCGTAACCAGGCGATCCTTCTGGCCAGGCGGCTTGTGACGCGACGACTCTTCGTGCTCGAAGGCGATGCGCTGCGTCCAGGCGACGTTCTGCTTTCAACGCAGAATGCCAAGGCGAGCCGGCTGATCCGTATGTTCACGCGTTCCCGCTTCAGCCACGCGGCAATTGTCCTCGGTGACGGTCTTTATGCGGAGGCGGTCGGCCTGGGCGTGCGAATTCGATCGATCCGCACTCTGGTGGCGCCGCGTCTGCTTGTCCGGCGCCTCGTTACCGACGACATGGCGGTGGCTCAACGAGCAGCGGAAATTGCGCACCGATACGTGCACGCAGGCTACTGGACGACCGGGGCGATGTTGGCGCTGTTCCGGTCGGCCCGCATCGACGACCGCAACCTGCTATTTTGCTCCCAACTCGTGGCGCGCTGCTACGCGGATGCCGGTCTGCCGCTCGCGGACGGCGTGGCGCCCGACAAGACCACCCCCGAACTTCTTGCGCGCTGCGACCACCTTGGTGACGTCGTCGACGCGACCTTCATTCCCAAGCTGCTCCCGAGTTACCTTGGGGATGGCCAATTCGAGACCTTGTCGGATCGCGAATCCATTGCCGTGCAGAGCATCTACGCCGATCTCCTTCTTTGGTTCACGGACCACAACCTTCCGCTTCCGCCCTCGTGGGTCGACATGCTGGTCGTTCTCGCAGACAGCAAGGATGCGGCGCTCCAGCAGTCCCTCGACCGGGCGATGCAGCAGGCACTGGTCAACCACGGCTATCTCAAGATCCCGCTGCAGGCTTTGCACGAGTGCGTGATTCCGCTGGACCGAGAGCTGGAAGACCTTCCGTCGAAGCAGCTGACCGTCGGCCATGCGAGACTCGACCATTACTACTTTCAGGAGGGCTACCATACGTTGGTTCGACAGATCGAGGTCCATCTGGATAACGAGCGGCTCTACACCGAAGAGTTTGAGCGTACGGGTCTGCGCACGTTCGACCTGCTCGCGGCCGATGCGAAAGCGCTGGCGGCGACAACCCAGCGCATTGCCGATTTATCGGTCGCCATGATGAATGCGCTGCGCGAACGGTATCTGCGCGACGACGGCATGAATGACTGACCGCTGCGCTCACTGCCGACCGAAGTGAGCGCTTGTCGTGTCAGTGAGTCGGCTCCGTTTGTGGCCAGGTCGCAACTGGAAAATGGTCACTTCGACACTTCGTTTCTGATCCGCTTTGACATACTCGCTCGGGGTCAGATGGCCGAGTGCGCCATGGGGTCGAAGTCACGCCGCCGCCGGCTGATTATCAGCCCAAGCAGGGCGCAAAATAGAAGCACAAAGGTTGGCGGCTCGGGCACGGATCTGACCGGGACACCTGCAATACTTTCCTGAGTTCCAATTGACGACAGGTTTATCGGGTCGCCAATGCTGGCTCGGGTTGAGCCACATCCGCTCGAGCCACACATATCGAATTGACCGCTGCCACGGGTAAAGATGCTGTACTCAAGCAATCCACTTTCACCGGCATTCAATATTCCGAGAATGAGGTTTCCATTGAACGCGTCCCAACTGTAGGTGGCCAGATTGCCCTGAGTGAAACTCCCGCCTAACGTAGTGCCAATCTGGCTCAGCGATGATGTCGTAGAGGAATCGTCAATGCCGGCGACCTGGCGCAGCGTCGCGCTGCTTTGAAACAACTCCGTTCCGGCAAATCCGATGGATATTCCATAAGTTGCTTCGAGAAATTCATTACCTTGCTGCGTAACTTCGTAAGCTTGCGTTTTCAGTTGACCAGCACTGATCAGGAAGTCCATGTTGAACTGTAAAGCCTGGGCCGATGAATTGGTAATTACCTCTGAGAATCGGAACGCCGATTCATTCAGGTGATTACCCTGTCCAAAGGTCGAAAGGCTGAAAAATCCGTTATCGAAACCTTCAACGTTGACGACTCCAAGCGTCGTACCCGTCTGGCCAAGGCCTTTGAAGCTTGCGGATTCGCTGATTGCTACCGGATCGGTCGACGCGGCAGGACTGATATCGCTGAAGTTTTCGTCGACCGTAACGATCCCAACCAAAAAGGCGTTGTTGGTTCCCGATATGGTGGCAGAAGCATCCAGAGCTGCCGCATTGATCGATGCAGGAATCAACAGGGTCGCTATTGCGAAAAGATCCTTGAGCAGCTTCATGGTCAACCTCCGCTTTGATGGTCTGAATCGACGAATATGCAGGTAGATATTTGTCCGATTCACGAATCAATATGGTACGGAACGCAGATCCAACGCCACGAGGCGCGATCGGGGGCAGCTTAGCACCTGAGCTGTCGCGCAATTCATGGCCTACGTCACTCAGACACCGCGCGAGTATGGAAACTGGATCGCCCCGGCTTTCATGGACACCTTGGCGCCTGACAAACCAAGTGTCAAGGCGGCGCGATGAGCACGAAGTGGTACACGGAGGAGTTCATGGTCGAGACGGTGAAGCGAATGCGCATTCCGGCACAACATCTCATCACTCTTCCAGCCCTATGGCTCCTTCAACATGAACAGCGGCCGGAAGTGTGCGGGCATTCTTGTGCAGCATTCGTCGATGCAGCTTCTCCTGCGCCGTGGCGGAGGCGCCATTGTCTCAAGTCATGATCGTTTCGCAAAACCCGAGCAGGTCACTGCTGGGGACACCTTTCATACGCAGGGCGCTGTCAGTGCGCCGGGGTCGGGCGGACATGCTCGACCGCTCGCGCCATCCGCCTCGATCGCCCGTGTCGAGTCCGTTTCGCATGGGGCACAATGGTCACGAGCGGATCGACGGGAGGAAATCATGACCAGCGCGCACGACGCCATCGTCATAGGGGCCGGCCACAACGGACTTACCTGCGCCTGCTATCTCGCCAAAGCGGGAATGAAGGTTCTGGTCCTCGAGCAGTACGACTCGCTCGGCGGAATGACCAACACGGAGGAGGTGACGCTGCCAGGATTCAAGTCCGACACGCACGCCTTCGGGTACCAGCTTGGCAACGTCTCACCAGTGCCGCGCGAGCTTGATCTGCAGCGCTACGGATTCGAGCTGCTGTATCCGGAGATCGGGTTCACGCACGCGCACCCGGACGGAACGTCGGTGAGCATCTTTCGCGACATCGCACGCTCATGCGCGAGCCTGGCCCGCTTCTCGACCAGCGATGCCGAGACCTACCGGGGACTCTGCTCACGCTTCGCCGCGCAGGCAGTGGCGTTTGGCACTGCGATCAACTCACCGCCCGGGTCCCTCGGGGAGTACATGACTGCGTTGGAGGCGATGCCCGACGGGCTCGATGAGTACCGGTTCGGGCTGCAGTCCTTGCGCTCGTGGGCGCGGAGCCACTTCGAGACTGAGCAGACACGGGTTCTCCTGGGAACCTGGTGCACGCACGTAGGCCTGTCCCCCGACGACGTGGGCGGCGCCAGCGTTGCACAGGGCTTCGCTACACTCATCCAGCAGTTCGGCAACAACATCGTGAAGGGCGGGATGCGGAATCTGCCGCTCGCTCTGGCGAGGTTTCTCGAAGTTCATGGCGGCGAGATTCGCACGGACTCGACGGTCGCGAGGATTCGCGTCGAGAACGGAAAGGCCGTGGCTGTCGAGTTGGCCGACGGAGAAACGATCGATGTCGGCGGGCTCGTCGCCTCAAGCGTTGATCCGCAGCAGCTGGTGCTGGGGCTTCTGGGCGAGCAGGCGGTCGATCCAGAGATCGTGCGCAAGATGCGCGGCTACGAACCGGGAGAATCGGTTTTCGTCGTCTACCTCGCGCTCGATCGCCCAATCCACTACAAGGCGGGCGAGGATGCGAGTCGCAGCGTTTATGTGCATCCGGTTCCTTCGCTCGACTGCCTCGCGCGCCAGTTCCAGGAATGCCGCGGCGGTCTGTTGCCGTCGAATCCGTTTGCGCTGATATGCAACGACTCCGCCTGCGACCCGAGCCGGGCGCCTGCGGGCAGGGCATTAATGAAACTGGTCGTGCAGCCTGTGCCATATGTCATTGTGGGAGATGCGGCCGGCAGCATCAGCGGCACGACTTGGCAAGCGGTCAAGGAGCGGTATGCGGATCGCGTCATCGACCAGCTGAGCGAAGACTACATTCCCGACCTTCGTCGCTCCATCGCATGCAGAGTCGTGCGCAGTCCGGTGGATCTGGAAACGCTGCTGCCAAGCGCGCCGCGGGGCACGATCACCCATGGCGCCTTCCTGCCCTACCAGGCCGGCGCCATGCGACCAATCCCGGAGTTGGGCCAGTACCGGTTACCCCTCGACAACGTCTACCTGTGCGGCTCCGGAAGCCATCCGGGCGGCGGCGTCTCCATGGCGCCCGGGCGCAACGCGGCGCAGGTGATCTATCGCGATCTCGGGCTGAAGTTCGCGGTCGGTTGACTCCCGCGTGTCCGTAGAAGCCGGCAACGACCCGCGGGTGCAATTTTCGTCCGAAGGCTGGTACTTGCGATCTACCGGAAGGGAGAGCTTGCGGGTGACTGCAGGTTCGTTCCGAACACGCCGGTTCTCGTTGCGCCGTTGGATATAATTTGACCCTGGTCGCGCCGAATCAACCCATTGTTTGATCGGCCAAGCGGAGCGGACAAGAAAGAACGAATGGATCGTCGAACCTTTGGGGTACATACGGCGACAGCGCTCGCGGGCATGGCTGCAGCGGTGCCCGCGTGGGCGCGGTACCCGGTGCGCGGCCTGAATACATGGCTGCGATGGTTCAAGTCGTTTCCAGGAACCACGAGTTACCGCATCGACATCGACGATCACAATCTGGTGTCCGACTCGGCGGCGACGCAGCTCTTTGTCGCCAGCGCCATCAAGACATTCATCCTTTGCCAATATCTCCGCGACGTCGATTCGGGCGGTCTTTCCGAGGATGAACAACTGCCTGTCAATGACAGCGTTCGTACGGACGGCAGCTCGGTCTTCGAGGCACTGACCGGCACGACGCCGGCCCGCTCGATTCTGGAGGCGATGATCACGCACAGCGACAACACGGCAACCGATATCGCGCTGCTGCGGGTCGGGCCGGATCGCGTCCGATCCTTCATCGCCGCGCAGGGTCTCGGTGCAACGCTCATCCCCGATTCGACACGCCGTTTTTTTTCCTACAATGTCGGCGCGCCCCTTGGCGTGGACATCGGCTGGTCCGGTGTCCAGCAGGTTTTGGCGTCAGGCCGTGCGTTGGGACCGCCGCACCGACCGCTCAATGACAAGGAAACCCTGGCCAGCAGCGCCGATGATTTGGTGTCGTATTACAAGCGAGCCCTTGCCGGCAGGTTTTTCACCAAGGCGGCGACGCTTGCGGAATTCAAGCGGATCAACCTGGCCAATGCCTTCTTCCCCGATGACACCGTTGGTTACGGCAAGGGCGGCAGCGGTAATTGGGTTGCTGACTCCATGGTCGTGGCCGACTTTCACGCCCTCTCGTACGCCGGACAGATGGTTGTCAACGCAACTCCGGTCACCTTCTGCTTTGTCGTCAATTGGACGAGTGAGAATCCGAACAGCAATAGCGACGACCTCGTGCCTGCCTTTACCGACGTAGTCAAAGGGTGCATGGGGAATATCAAGCAGCTGCTGCTCCGTTAGAACACTTCAAGCTTGTTCTCCGCCACTCGGCAGATGGCAACTTGCCCGGGCCAAGATCGCCTCATAACCCGAAAATCGCAAGTTCGAATCCTGTCCCCGCGACCAGGCCCAACGGCGGCCAGCCACGACGCAGGCCGCCTTTCCTTTTCCGACAGGCCGAGGCAAACTGCATGCCGAATATGCCGCGCCCGACCATCCAATGAAATTTTCCGACCTCCACCTCGGCATGTCCGCATCGATCGAGCAACTCGTGACCGTCGAGGTCATTGAGATGTTCGGTGGGGCGACCGGCGACCGAAACCCGCTGCATTTCGACGACGCCTACGCCGCCGGTACACCATATGGAGGCCGGGTCGCGCACGGAGCGCTGCTGGTCGGGTTCTTCTCGGCGGTGCTCGCCAACAAGCTTCCCGGCCCGGGTTCGGTGGCGCGCGAGATGTCGATCCGCTTCAAGAAGCCGGTGCGTCCGGGTGACGTGGTCGTCAGCAAGGTCGTCGTGCGCGAGCTGGTGGAAAAAACGCGCAAGGTAACCTTCGACTGTTACTCCTACGTCGGCGAAGAACTGGTGGCCCGAGGCGACGCGAGCGCGCTGGTTCCGGACTGACCAGTCGGCATTGCCGGTTGGAGTTGCCGCCGATTCCACCAAGCCAGGGGCCTGCAGCGATGCAGGCCCTTTCCGTTTGCGAGGCGTGATTTGACAGCCTGCCAAGAGGGCCTAGAATCGGCCAAGCTGGTGCGACGGCAGTACCTTTCGGCACATCCACTACCTCGCGGGAGGGATCCATGGGATGCGATTGCGAGCACGTCAGCGAGAAAATGGTTACGCGTTTGGACCCGGGCACGACGCCGCCGACGGTGATCGGACAGGCGATCGTACTCATCCAGTCCCGATGCCGGGAATTGCCCTCAAGTGGCGACGATGAGGACGGGGTGATGTTTCTGGCGGCCGCCGATTTCGACCGGGCGGTCATGGTCGGCATATACGGTGGCGATCCGCGCGCAGGCAAGCATGCCGCGCCTTCGGCCCGCAGCTCGAAGGTCGCCAGGCAAGCGGCTGGTCGATGCTTCAACTACATTGACGTGACGCTGCTCAGAGGAACGCAGGGCTGGAAGATCACCGAGGTACAGGTTGGCGGCGATGTTTTCGTCGCGAACATCGCGGTCGGTGGAACGGAGCGCTACGTTCTTGGTGCTTGTGAGAGTTGCGAAAAGGAACCCGCTTCGGTCAAGGTCTCGGACGCGGCCGGAAATGTTCAGGCGACCATCGCCGGACTGAAGGCCTGTCATTGCCAGAGCGGGTAGCCGATCAAGCTCGGGTGGTCGCCTGAGACCAGCGCATGCCGGCAGCACTGCCGGCAGGCAATGCGGGTGCCTGCGCTGCCGCGAAGCGCCCGCCTGCTCGCTGATCAGACGTAGTCCCGGTATTTTTCCAGGAAGCGCACCGGCTTGGACAGCGCGTCGCGGCGGAACGGATCGCCGAGTTCGCGCGTGCACATGATCTCGATGACACAGGTCTTGCGCTCGTTCATCTGCAGGTCGACCGCCTTCTTGAGCGCCTTGCCCACGTCCTCGAGCTTGTCGACGACGATGGCCTCGGCGCCCATGGCGCGGGCGATTCCGGCGAAGCTCTGGTTGTCGAGTTCGCCGGCGACGAAGCGACGGTTGTAGAAGTCGACCTGGTTCTTCTTTTCCGCGCCCCACTGGCGGTTGTGGAAGACCACCGCGGTGACGGGAATGTCGTGGCGGACGCAGGTCATGATCTCGACCATGCTCATGCCCCAGGCGCCGTCGCCGGCGTAGGCGACCGCCGGGCGGTCGGGTGCCGCGACCTTGGCGCCGATGATGGTCGGCAGCGCATAGCCGCAGTTGCCGAAGCTCATGGGTGCGAAAAAGCTGCGCGGCTCCTCGAAGCGCAGGTAGCTGTTAGCCACCGAGTTGATGTTGCCGATGTCGGTCGACACCATCACCCGCGGCGGCATCGCCCGCTCGAGTTCGCGCAGCACCTGCCGCGGGTGCAGCCACTTGCCGCCTTCCTTCTTTGCCTCGTCGATCACGTCCAGGCTGTAGGCATCTTTTTCGTGCGTCCAGCCGTCGAGTTCCTTTTCCCACGCGGCCTTCTCGGCTTTGATCTGCGCGGCGCGTTCGGCCTTGCTGGCGTCGCAGGCCAGCGTCCTGCCGGCCAGGCGCGCGGTGAGCGCCTCGGCGGCGGCCTTGGCATCACCGCAGATGCCTACCGAGATCTTTTTCACCAGACCGAGGTTGGTGTGGTCAGCCTCGACCTGGATGATCTTGGCGTCGTTCGGCCAGTAGTCGAGGCCGTGCTGCGGCAGCGTGCCGAACGGCCCCATGCGCGAGCCGAGAGCGACCACGACGTCGGCCTTGGCGATCAGCTTCATCGCCGCCTTCGAGCCCTGGTAGCCCAGCGGACCGCACCACAACGGGTGGCTGGCCGGGAACGAATCGTTGCGCAAATAGCCGTTGACCACCGGCGCACCCAGGCGCTCGGCCAGCGCCTTGCAGGCATCGACCGCATCGCCCATCACCACGCCGCCGCCGGAAAGAATGACCGGGAACTTCGCCGCCGCGAGCAGTTCGGCCGCAGCGTCGAGACTGTGCTCGCCGCCGGCGCCGCGCTCGACGCGGATCGGCTTGGGAATCTCCGTGGTGACCTCGCCGTAGAAATAATCGCGCGGGATGTTGAGCTGCGTCGGTCCCATTTCCGAGATCGCGCGGTCGAAGCAGCGCGCGGTGAACTCGGCCATGCGCTTGGGATTGACGACATGGCCCTGGTAGCGGGTGAACTCCTGGAACATCGGCAGCTGGTTGGCCTCCTGGAAACCGCCCAGGCCCATGCCCATGGTGCCGGTCTCGGGGGTGATCACCACCACCGGCGAATGCGCCCAGTACGCGGCGGCGATCGCGGTGACGCAGTTGCTGATGCCCGGTCCGTTCTGGCCGATCACCACGCCATGCCGGCCGCTGACGCGCGCATAGCCGTCGGCCATGTGCGCGCCGCCCTGTTCGTGCACGACCGGAATCAGCGTGATGCCGGCCGGCGCGAAGATGTCCATTGCGTCCATGAAGGCCGAACCCATGATGCCGAACATGGTGTCCACACCCTGCGCTACCAGCGTTTCGACGAACGCCTCCGAGGGCGTCATTTTCTGCACACCGCTGACGACGGTGCGTTGGTCGGTCTTTGGACGGGCGCTCATGGATGGTCTCCTGAAGGTCGACTGAGTGGGTCTATAATCAAATATCCGGAACATTATGTACACATTATTGGAATTAGGCTAGAGTTCCCGGCATGAAAATCGGTCTACCGCCCAAAGCTGATCTCACCACCATCAACGGCGACACGCCGACCCTGCGGCTGTTTTCACTGCTGGAGGTGATCGCTTCGCGCGACCAGTTGTACTCACTTCAGGGCCTGGTCGAGGAAACCGGCCTGCCCAAGCCGACGCTGCACCGGATGCTGCAGCAGCTCGAGGCCGGCGGACTGCTGCAGCGCGAAGACGACGGCCGCCGGTACAGCACCGGCGTGCGTCTGCGCCGCCTGGCCGAGAACCTGTTGCTCAACAACAGCTTTCACGGCGCCCAGCATGCCGTGCTGAGCCGACTGGTCGACGAGGTTGGCGAGAGCTGCAACCTGACCGCGCTGGCCGGCAGCGAAGTGGTCTATCTCGATCGGGTCGAGACGGCCGCGCCGTTGCGCTTCTACCTGCACCCGGGCTCGCGCGTTCCGGCGCATTGCTCGGCCAGCGGCAAGCTGTTCCTGGCGCAGCTGAGTCCCGCGCAGCGCCGTCGCCTGCTCGCGCACGTGCCGTTGACGGCATACACGCCCAGGACCTTGACCGACCTCGACGCGCTCGAAACGGAAATTGCCCGCGTACGGCGCGACGGCTACGCGCTCGACAACGAGGAGTTCCTGCCGGGCCTGACGTGCATCGCGGTGCTGGTGCCGCGCGCGGATGGCCACGGCCGCGCCAACCTGGGCATAGCCGTGCAGGCGCCCTCCATGCGCCTGGGTGCCGACAAGGCGCTGCAGCTGCTGCCGGCGCTGCAACGCGCCGCGACCGCGCTGGCCGCCATCGACGCCGAGGCGCCGCGGGAAAAAAGCGCGCGCGCGTGAATCGACCCGACCGACTGCCCAAGATGCGTCGCCCACTCGATCATCCTTCGCCGCCCGAACGGGTCGCGACGTGTTGGGCGATGCCGTGAGCGACCTGACGCAACTGCAGCCCGATCGCCTGGTGTCGGTGCGCGACACCTTCGGCGTCAACTCGCCGCTGCAGGTGCCGGCGTTCAGCGAGCGCGACGACCATGTGCCCGACATCGACCCCGCCTATCGCTTCAACGCCGACGTGACGCTGGCGCTGCTCGCCGGGTTCATGCGCGACCGGCGGGTGCTGGTCCAGGGGCTGCACGGCACCGGCAAGTCGACGCACATCGAGCAGGTTGCGGCACGCCTCAACTGGCCGTGCGTGCGCGTCAACCTCGACGGCCACATCAGCCGGCTCGACCTGGTCGGTCGCGACGCGGTGGTGTTGCGCGACGGTCAGCAGGTCACCGAATTCCAGGAGGGGATCGTGCCCTGGGCGCTGCAGCGGCCAGTGGCGCTGGTGTTCGACGAATACGACGCCGGCCGCCCCGACGTGATGTTCGTCATCCAGCGCATTCTCGAGCGCGACGGCAAGTTCACGCTGCTCGACCAGAACCGCGTCATCCGTCCGCATCCCTGCTTCCGGCTGTTCGCCACGGCCAATACGCTGGGACTGGGCAACCTGAACGGCCTGTATCACGGCGTGCAGCGTCTCAACCATGCGCAGATCGATCGCTGGAACATCGTCGCCGCGCTGAACTACCTGCCGCGCGACGAGGAGGTGGCGATCGTGCTGGCGCGGGTGCCCGGCAAGAACACCGACCAGGGTCGCGCGCTGGTCAGCCAGATGGTCGCGGTGGCCGACCTGACGCGCAAGGGATTCGCCGCCGGCGACCTGTCGACGCTGATGTCGCCGCGCACCGTGATTACCTGGGCGGAGAATTGCGAAATCTTTCGCGACTCCGCGGCAGCTTTTCGCCTTTCATTCCTGAACAAGTGCGACGACGCCGAGCGGCCGATCGTCGCCGAATATTTTCAGCGCTGCTTCGACCGCGAGCTCGACCCGCCGGATCTGCCGCACGGCGGGGCGGCGTGATGCCTGCGGACATCGCCGCGGCGCCGGTCGCAGCCCGCTACCAGCAGCGGGTCGAGGAGTTGTGCGCGGCCAGCATTCGCGCGCTCTCCGGCGAGACCGATCTGCACTTTCGCGCGCGTCGCCTGCACCGTGGCAGAAAGCTGCTGCCGATCTTCGGACCGCACCTGCAGCCGTCGCTCGAGGAGGACGACTTCGGCTCGTTCCGCGGCGCCGCCGACGGCATCGCGCTGCGCCTGGCGTTTTCCGACGCCGCGTTGCACGCGCGGCTGTGTCCGGCCGACCCGGTGCAGCGCTGGATATTCGAACTCCTCGAGCAATGCCGGGTCGAGGCGGGCGCGCCTGCCGACATGCCCGGCGTCGCGCACAACCTGCGGCACCGCTTCGAGCAATGGTCGCTCGCCTGTCATCGCAGCGGCCTGACCGATACCGCCCGTGGACTGCTGCTGTACACGGTGGCGCAGATGGGCCGCAGCCGCGTCACTGGCGAGCCGGTGGTCGAGGCGACCGAGGATTTGCTGGAAGCGACACGGTTCGCCATCGGCCCGGCCATCGGCCAGGCGCTGGCGGGACTGCGACGCGAACGCGGCGATCAGGCGGCCTACGCGGAGCACGCACAGGCGATCGCGGCGGTGATCGGCGAAATGATCGAGCAGACTGACGAAGCGGATGCCGATGCGGCGAGTGAGGAATCCGGCGCTCGGAACGACCCGGCGTTCAGCCTGCTGCTCGACTTCGACGGCGAGATCGAGGATGGCATTGCCGATGCGCAAAGCCGCGACAGCCGAGTGCTTGGCGAGGCGAAGGATGGATACCGTGTCTTCACCACTGCCTACGACCAGGAATTGCGCGCCGGTGCCCTGGTGCGTCCGGCGCTATTGCGCGAATACCGCGAGCGACTGGACCGGCGCATCGGCGAGCAGGACTTCAACATCGCCCGGCTGGCGCGACAGCTGAAGGCGCTGCTTGCGGTTCCCGTGCGCGACGACTGGGACGACGGCCGGGAAGAGGGCCGCGTCGACGGCCGACGGCTGGCGCTGCTGGTCAGTTCACCGGCGGAACGGCGCCTGTTTCGCGTCGATCGTGAACAGCCGGTTGCCGATGCGCTGCTGACCTTCCTGATCGACTGCTCGGGGTCGATGAAGCAGCACAGCGAGACGGTGGCGATGTTGGTCGACGTGTTCGTGCGGGCGCTCGAGCAGGCCGGCGTGGCCAGCGAAGTGCTTGGATTCACCACCGGTGCCTGGCATGGCGGCCGCGCTGCGCGCGACTGGCAACGCTCCGGCAGCCCGCGCCACCCAGGCCGGCTCAACGAAATCAACCATCTGGTCTTCAAGAATGCCGATACGCCCTGGCGGCGGGCGCGGCATGATATGGCCGCGCTGCTCAAGGCCGATCTTTACCGCGAAGGCATCGATGGTGAAGCGGTCGACTGGGCCTGTGATCGACTGCTGGCGCACAACGCCGGGCGCCGACTGCTGGTCGTGGTGTCCGACGGCTGTCCGATGGATGGCGCCACTGCACTCGCCAACGATGACTACTACCTCGATCATCATCTGCGCGAGGTCGTCGCGCGGCGCGAGCAGCAGGGTGCGGTGGAGATCTTCGGCCTCGGCGTCGGACTCGACCTTTCTCCGTTCTACAGTCAGTGCACGGCACTCGACGCAACGGCCGGTCTGGACAACCGACTGCTGTTCGATGTTGTATGCATGCTGGCCGGACGACATCGGCGATGAGTGCGCGGCCCGCTGCCGACGGAGCGACGCGCGATCAATTCGCTTGACAGGCGGACGGTCGTGTTCGATTCTGAAATCCGACAGTACCAAGTGGATGCAGCAATGGAAGGACCGCTGATCAGGAAACTCGAGACGCGGAAAACCCGATGGATGGTCATTTCGTTGAACGGCCCGGCGAGGCCGACGGTGGAAGCGGCCATGCAATTTTCGACGCAATCAAAGGAGGCATCATAATGTCGCGACATCTTTCCCGTACGACGCTGCTGGCCAGCGCACTGGTCACCGCACTGTCCTTCGCCACATCGGCGGCGACCGCGCAGGAGAAATATCCCAACCGGCCGGTCGAGGTCGTAGTGACCTTCGGTCCCGGCGGCGGCGCCGATTCGATGGGGCGCAAGATGTCGCAGCTGATGGAAAAGCAGCTCGGCGTTCCGTTCCCGGTCGCCAATGTCGGCGGCGCCTCGGGTAACGCCGGCCTGACCAAGGTGCTGACGGGCGCACCGGACGGCTATACCGTCGGCACGCTGATCGCGCTGACCGTGTCGGCCTGGGCCTCGGGCCTTGGCACGGCCAAGCCGGAGGATTTCGCCATCGTCGCCGTCACGCAGGACTCGCCGTCGATGATGTTCGTGCCTGCCGACAGCCCGTTCAAGACCTTCAAGGACATGCTCGACTATGCCAAGGCGAATCCCGGCAAGCTCAAGATCGCGACCTCGGGCTACGGCACGCAGGACGACATCACGGTCAAGTACTTCGCGTCCAAGGGCTTCAAGATGACCAACGTGCCGTTCGCCAAGCCGGCCGAGCGCTATGCCTCCCCGATCGGCAAGCACACCGACGCGATCTACGAGGAACCGGGCGATGTGGCGCCGTTCCTCGCCGCCGGGCAACTGCGCCCGCTGGTGGTGTTCGATGTGGATCGCCATCCTGCCTTCAAGGACACGCCGACGTCCAAGGAACTCGGATTCGAGATCAACGATCTGCCCAACTTCCGCACGCTGGCAGTGAGCGCGAAGACCCCACCGGAACGGGTCAAGCAACTCGCTGCTGCGGCGAATGCGGCGCTCGATACGCCGGAGTGGAAGAAATTCTGCGCCGAGACCTACACCTGCGCGTCGCGCCGCTATACGCCGGCTGAGGCCCAGGTCTACGTCAAGGGCTTCCAGGACAAGGTCAAGGGTTACCTCGCGACCTTCAAATGAGCGCAGCGGCCGTCTCCTGGCGGCCGGTGGTGCCGCCGTTGATTTTTGCCGTCGCGGCAGCGGTGCTGACGCGCTTTGTCACCGACCGCCCGGAAGAGGCGGCGGCGATGGCACGCGGCATCGCCGGCCCCACCACCTGGCCGACGATCATGCTCTACAGCGTGATGCTGTTTGCCCTGGCGTGGGCGGTGCAGCGCGTGGCACAGGTGCTGCGGGCCCGCGAGCGGGCCGCCGATGCAGTGCCGCGCAAGGGTGCCGGGACCACACCACCGGAGGTCGCCGGCGGGCCCCGGGTGTGGCTTGGCATCGTGCTGGTGCTCGCCTATGGCTTCAGCTTGCCGACGCTGGGCTTTGCACTCGCCACCTTGATCTACATCGCGTTGTGGTTGCCGCTCGGCGGCATTCGCTCGCCGTTGCAGATCGGGTTGACCAGCATCATCGGGACCGTGATCTTCCTGTACGTGTTCATCAAGCTGGCGCTGATGCCGCTGGACCGTGGTGCAGGGCCCATCGGCGAGTTCAGCGTCGCGCTGTACCGCCTGCTCGGCATCTACTGAGAGGCATCGGCGATGGATGTCTTCATCAATCTTTTCCATGGCCTGGTGACGGCGCTACAGCCGTACAACTTCGGTATCATGCTCGCGGGACTGGCAGTGGGGGTGATCGCCGGTGCGCTGCCCGGCATCTCCTTCGTCAACGCGATGGCGATGGCGCTGCCCTTCACCTACCTGATGACCCCGCTGTCGGCGATGGTCTTCCTCGGCGGCATTTACGCAGGCGGAGTCTTCGGTGGGTCGATCTCGGCGATCCTGATCAACATTCCGGGCACGCCAGCCTCGTTACCAAGTTGTTGGGACGGCTATCCGATGACCCAGCGCGGCGAGGCCGCGCGCGCGCTGACGCTGGCGATCGCCGCGTCGGCCACCGGCGGCATGGTCAGTGCGTTGCTGCTGACCTTCGGCGCGCCCCCGTTCGCCAAGCTGGCGCTGGCCTTCGACCAACCGGAGTTCTTCGCCGCCACCTTCCTTGGGCTGGTCAGCATCATTGCCATCGCCAAGGCCACACCGTGGATCAGCCTGGTGTCGCTGTTCAGCGGCATCGTCATCGGCAGCGTCGGCGTCGATCCGCTGTACGGCTTGCCACGATTGACCTTCGGCATTCCGGCGCTGCAGAACGGCATCAACTTCGTCGTGGTCATGATCGGTTTGTTCGCACTCGGCGAAGTGCTGGAAATGCTCGGCAAGCGCAGCCATGGCCAGAATGTCGCGCATGGCGTCAAGCTCAAGCTGCCGTCGATCAGGGAGTTGTGGGACCTGAAAGGCGCCGCTGCCCGCGGCACCGGCATCGGCTGCGCGATCGGGATGATCCCCGGCGCCGGCGCGACTGTCGGCGCCGTCATCGCTTACGGGGTGGAGCAGCAGGCCTCGCCGCGTGGTGCGGAATTCGGCACCGGCGTCGAGGCCGGCCTGGTGGCGCCCGAAGCGGCGAAGAACGCGACCACCGGCGCGGCGATGATCCCGCTGCTGACACTCGGCATTCCCGGCAGCGCGGCCACCGCGATCATGCTGGCGGCGCTGGTGTTGCACGGCGTGACGCCGGGGCCGCTGCTGTTTGCCACGCAGACCGACATGGTCTACACCATCTTCGCCAGCCTGCTGCTGGCCAACCTGTGCATGATCGGCGCCGGCGTGGTGGTGGCGCGCGGCTTCGCCTCGCTGATGAAGGTGCCGCCGACGGTGCTCGGCGCCTTCATCGTCGTATTGAGCGTGGTCGGCGCCTTCGGCGTGCGCAACAACATTGCCGACGTCTACATCTGCCTCAGCTTCGGCGTCATCGGCTACCTGATGAAGCGCTACAACTTTCCGTCGGCGCCGCTGGTGCTCGGCGTCATTCTCGGACCGCTGGCCGAGCGCTATTTCATGACCTCGCTGGCCAATTACGACAACGACCTGACGATCTTCTTCACGCGTCCGATCAGCGCCAGCATCCTCGGTTTCGCCGGCCTGTTCGTGCTCTGGGCGCTGGTGCCCGACATGAAGGGCAAGGTGATGCGACTCATTGCAAGGAAACCCGCTCCATGAAAGCAGTCCAGGAAACCGTCGCCGCGCTGGTGGCGCGCGCCCGTGCTGCGCAGCGTATCGCCGACGGCCACGACCAGGCGCGCGTCGATGAGATTGTCACAGCGGCCGGTTGGGCCATCATCGAACCGGCGCGCAACCGCGCGCTGGCCGAACTTGCCGTGGCCGACACCGGCATCGGCAGCGTCGACGACAAGATTCGCAAGAATCACCGCAAGACGCTCGGCTTGCTGCGCGATCTTGTTGGTGCCAGGTCGGTGGGCGTCATCGCCGAGGATGCCGCATGCGGCTTGATCGAGATCGCCCGTCCAGTCGGCGTCGTCTGCGCCATCACGCCGTCGACCAATCCGGCGGCCACGCCGGCGAACAAGATCATCAATGCGCTGAAGGGCCGCAACGCGGTCATTGTCGCGCCGTCACCGAAGGGCTGGAGCACGGCAGCCAAACTCATCGAATACATCCACGCGGAGTTCGATCGCATCGGCGCACCGCGCGACCTGGTGCAGCTGCTGCCTGCGCCGGTGACCAAGCAATCCACCGCCGAACTGATGCGCCAGTGCGATCTGGTCGTCGCCACCGGCTCGGGGGCGAATGTGCGCGCTGCCTATGCCAGCGGCACGCCGGCCTTCGGCGTCGGCGCCGGCAACGTGGCGGGAATCGTCGACGAGACTGCCGATGTCGACGCAGCGGCCGAGCGCATCGTGCGTTCCAAGACCTTCGACAACGCGACCAGCTGCTCGTCGGAGAACAGCGTCGTCGTCGTCGAGGCAGTGCGCGCCAAACTGCTGGCCGCACTTGCGGCGCGTGGCGCGGTGCTGCTGGACGCCGCGCAGAAGGCGGCGCTGCAGCAACTCATGTGGCCCGAAGGCAAGCTGTCGTCGGCGGTGATCGGCCAGTCCGCCGCACGGATCGCCGAACAGGCTGGTTTCGGCGCTGCGGCTGGCGCGGACCTGCGCGTGCTGATGGTGGAAGAGGATGCGCAAAGGGGTTTCGGTGCCGATTTCCCGTTCTCCGGCGAAAAGCTGAGCCCGGTGCTGACGCTCTACACGGCCCGCGATTTCGCCGATGCCATGCGCATCGTCGAACGCATCTACGCCTTTCAGGGCGCCGGGCATTCGGTGGGACTGCACAGCACCAGGGCCGAACGCGCGTTGCAGCTTGGAATCACGCTGCCAGTGTCGCGGGTGATCTTCAACCAGGCGCATTGCATCGCCACCGGAGGCAGCTTCGACAACGGCCTGCCGTTCTCGCTGTCGATGGGCTGCGGCACCTGGGGCAAGAACAACTTTTCCGACAACATGAACTACCGCCACTATCTGAACACCACGCGCGTGTCGGTGCCGATCGCCGAGCGGGTGCCCTCTGAAGCCGACATCTTCGGCGCCTACTTCGCCAGGTACGGGAAGGCATGAACGCCGGCGGGCCGGCACAAGGCACTCGCCTCCCCGGAGGGTCGGCGCGCAGCGCCGATCGGGGGGCACGGGCCAGTTCAACTGTGCACGCGCTGATCGAGCATCAGGCGCGTGAGCGGCCCGACGCCATCTATGCGCTGGCCACCGAGACGGCGCGCTCGATCACCTACGGCCAGCTCGCGCGGGACTGCCGCGCGGTGGCCGCGTGGCTGCACGCGCAGGGCTCGACGCCGGGCGAGGTGGTCAGCGTGGTCATGCCCAATGGACTGCAGACGCTGCGCGTTCTGCTCGGCGCCATGCACGGCGGCTGGTGCGTCAATCCGGTCAACCTGCTCGCCCAGTCTGAACAGATGCGGCATGTGCTCACGCACTCCGATTGCCGGGTGGTGATCGTGACGCCGGAACGCGAAGCGATGGTGCGCGGGCTGCTGGCCGGCTTCGGGCGCGACGTTGCCGTCATCGTCACCGAGGCCGACGCCGACGCGATCCCGGCACCGCCGGGCCCGCCATCCGCGGCGCCCGAGCCGGATGCGCTGGCGCTGCTCATGTACACGTCCGGCACCACCGGCATGCCCAAGGGCGTGATGCTGACGCAGGCCAACCTGGCGGCGAATGCGGCTTCCGTCAGCGCCGAGCATGAATTGACGGCCGACGACCGCGTGCTCGCGGTGCTGCCGCTGTATCACATCAATGCCTTCGCGGTCACGATGCTGGCGCAGCTGGCGCATGGCGGCAGCCTGGCGATGACGCCGAAATTCTCGGCCGCGCGTTTCTGGACCCAGGCCCGCGATGCTCAGTGCACCTGGCTCAATGTCGTTCCGACCATGATCTCGTACCTGCTCGAAGGCGCGGACGCGCCGCTGGGGACGGCGCAGCAGATTCGCTTTTGCCGCTCGGCGTCGGCGGCACTGCCACCCGACCACCTGAGCGCCTTCGAAACCCGGTTCGGCATCGGCATTGTCGAAACCATGGGACTCACCGAAACCGTCGCACCGGCGTTCAGCAATCCGATGGACCCGGCGCGACGCAAGCTGGGCGCGATCGGCATGGCGTCGGGCTGCGAGGCGCGGATCATCGACGCGGCAATGCAACCGGTGGCCGATGGCGAGACCGGCGAGGTCGTGATCCGCGGCCCCAACGTGATGCTCGGTTACTACAAGAATGAAGAGGCGACGCGCAGTTCATTCACGCCGGATGGCTGGTTGCGCACGGGCGATCTCGGCCACCGTGACGCCGACGGTTTTTTCTTCATCACCGGCCGCATCAAGGAGCTGATCATCAAGGGCGGTGAGAATATCGCGCCGCGCGAAATCGACGAAATGCTGTTGCGTCACCCGGCCGTGCTCGATGCCGCAGCCGTCGGCATCCCCGACCGGCACTACGGCCAGGAGATCATGGCCTGCGTCGTGCTGCGTGAAAACCAGACCTGCAGCGAAGATCAGCTGCGCGAATTCTGCGAACAACACCTGGGCCGCTTCAAGACACCGAAGCGGCTGCACTTCGTGCGCGAACTGCCGCGGGGACCGTCGGGCAAGGTGCAGCGGCTCAAGCTGCCCGACATCGTTGGTGGATGACAACATCGCGGAGGCAATTCATCGTGACGGCCTCGCTGTCCCCGATGTTGCCGGCGCGGCGGGATTGACAGTCTTCCGTGATAGGCAGATTATTTTCAGAGTCCGATCAAGTCTTGGTACCCGATCAAGTGCGCGTTCCTGCTGATCGGGATCTCCGGCCGACGCAGTCCGCGCGGTTGACACCGCGACAGAGAAGCTTATTCGGCGCCTTCGCCTCGTCGTCACTGCCTGCCGGCCGTGGACGATGATGGCGATATAGTGCAGCGGGCGCCCGCGTACCGTTACGCGGGCCGCGCGACAGCAGCATCAGGCTCGCCAAAGGGGGAACATCGTGCGAACGATTGCCTCACTGCTCATCGGATCTCTGCTGCTGCTCGCGGTGCAGGCTCGGGCGCATCACGTCATTTGGGATGAGAACCCGAACGGTACGCAACCCGGCAATCCGATCATCATGGTTTTCAGTGAGAAGGAATGGGTAGTTGTGGTCTGGCCGGAAAAGGACGAACCTTGTGAGGTTTTCGTAACGCTGAATCAGCCATCCTCGGATCTCGTCGAGGCGTGGGTTGATGGTGCCAATCCGTTTTTGATTGTATTCATCAAAATCGGCGCCCTGCGCGCTCCGATTGGCGCCTCAGAAAACGCGACGATCACCGGAACGTGGCAAGCGACGGGCCAACCACCGATGATGAATTGCACGGCATCGGGAAACATTTCCATTCCGGTGGTCGTTGGTAGCGGGACCGGCGCCGAGTTTCCGAATGCCACCGAAGTGAACGACCCGATCTCGACCTGGACCGGCGAGGTCACGGCGGACGTCGTCGATCTGTCGCTCGGCGGGCCGCTGCCGTTATTGTTCGCGCGGGCCTACGGATCACAGATGAACGCCAGCGGCATCACCTCCGCACTGGGGTCAAACTGGATGCACAACTTCGACGCGTCGCTGACCATATTCAGCATCAGCGCGACCGTCAGGTTGTATCCGGGCAAATCCGTGTCATTCGATAAATCCAGCGGCAACTGGATGCTGGCCGGCACCAACGCCTCGAACGACCAGCTGGTCGAAGTGGGCGGCAATTTCGATTACGTGAGTTCGGCCGACGGCTTGATCTATCGCTTTTCGGGTGCCGGAAAGCTGGCCAGCATTCGCGACCGCAACGGCAACACGCTGACGGTGACGCAGGGGGCCGCAGGCCCCACGCTGGTGGCGGATGGCCTTGGCCGTACGCTGACCTTCGGCTACACCGCGAACCGCCTGACCATGGTGACCGACCAGTCCGGCCGCAGCGTGAGCTTCGCCCACACCGGTGACAACCTGACCGCGGCCACCGACGCCAACGGCAAGGTGACGACCTACAGCTATGGGGCGGGACCGCTGGCCGCGCATCTGGTCGCCGCGCAACGGCCGATGGGCAACACGCCGTGGACGCAACAGTTCGATGCCAGCGGCCGAGCGACCACGCAAACCGACAGTTTTGGCAAGAACACCACCATCGCCTTCGACCAGCCGATACCGGGCGCACGGATTATCACCGACCCGCTGGGCGGCGCCGAGGTGCACCTGTATGACGGGCCGGGCGATCTGAGCCAGCTGACCGACGCCGCGGGAGAGAGCACGCTGTACGACTACGACGCCAATTCCCGCAGGACCCGCGTCACCGACCGCCTCGGCAACGAGACCGACGTGGCCTACGATCCGGCGTCGGGTTTTGTGGCCGGGGTGCTCGATGCGCTGGGGCACACGACGACCTTTTCCTATGCGCCGCAGGCGCAGGGACTCTACGGGTTCTTCAACCTGACCGGTATCCAGTACGCCGACGGGTCCAGCATCGCCCTGACCTACGACGCCAATGGCAATGTCACGGGCGTTACCGATCAGGCCGGAAAGCTGTTTGCCAGTACCTTCAACGCCCGCGGCCAGGTGCTCACGGCGACCAACCCGGCCGGTGGCGTGGTGTCGTTCGCCTACAACGGTGATGGCACCGTCGCTGCCATCACCGACACTTCCGGCGGGGTGACGACGTATACCTATGACAACCGGAAACGCGTATCCCGCGTGAGCTTCGCCGATGGGACCTGGCGCGACTTCACCTACGATGCCATCGGCCGGCTGCTCACGCGCACCGATGAGCGTGGCGGCGTGTTTCAGTTCGCAACCGACGACAACGGCAATCTCACGTCCGTGACCGATGCGCTCAATCAAACCGCGAGCCTCAGTTACGACACCGACGATCTGGTCACCTCGGTCACCGACCCGTCGGGGCAAACGACGAGTTATCAGTACGACCCGCTGGGCTCGGTGACGGCAGTGACCAACGCCGCGGCCGAGACGGCGAGTTTCACCTACGATGCGCTGCGCCGCCTGACGAACGCCAAGGATCCGTCGGGCCAGGGTCCTTCCTTCAGCTACGACAAGGAAGGCCGCCTCGCAAGCGCTGCCGATGCGCTCGGCAATACCCAGACCTTTACCACCGACAGCCTAGGCCGCCTGGTCCAGCAGATGACGCCGCTGGGCGAAGCCTTCAGCCGGACGTTTGACGCGCTGGGTCGGCTTGCCACGACGACCGATGCGCTGGCACGCAGCGCAAGTTTCAGCTACGACAGCCGCGGACTGCTGACCGGAGTCAACGCGCCGGGCGGCATCGGCGCGGCTTACGGCCGCAGCGATCTCGGCCTGCTCAGCGGCATCACCGATCCGAACGGCCAGCTCTGGGCGCGCACGCACGATGCCGCCGGCCGCTTGCTGATGGACACCGATCCCTTGGGTCGTTCCACCTCGTACACCTACGACGCGCGTGGCCGGGTGCAGAGCTTTGCCTCCCAGGCGGGTTCGCTGCAGGTCACGCGCGACGCGGCGGGCAACGTGACCCGGCGGCAATATTCCGACGGCCTGGACCTGCTGACGACCTTCGACTTGAACAACCAGCCGACCGGTGGCACCGGTGTCGTGTTGAGCTACGACGTGAACGGCCGCATCGCCTCCTCGAACGGGCTGGTCATCAATCGTGACGTGGTCGGGCGCATCGCCAGCATCGACTACGCACCCGGCAAGACGGTGACCTATGCCTACAACGCCCGCGGCCTGCTGGCGAGCGTCTCTGATTGGGCGGGCGGCTCGGTGACGTTCACCTACGACGCTGCGGCGCGGGTGACCAGCATTGCCCGCGCCAACGGTGTCACCACGCAGATTAATTATGACGCGAACAGTCGCATCGGCACCATCACGGAGGCGAACGGCGCCACCACGCTGGCGTCGATCGCGCTGCAGCGCGACGTCCTTGGCCGGGTGACTTCTGCCGATCGCACTCAGCCGCAGGAACCGGCGCCGGCGCTGGGGGCGTTGGCGCAGAGCTTTGACGCCGCCGCGCAACTCGCCGGAGCCAGTTACGATGGCCTCGGCCGGATCACCCAGGACGCGCAGCGGACGTATGGCTGGGACCTGGCATCACGGCTGACGAGCTTTACGTCGCCGGGCGCTTCGGCTTTCTTCGGCTACGACGCCTTTGGCATGCGCACCTCGCGCCTGCCGGCGGGCGGGAGCACCGAAGGCCATGTGCTCAACTACGCGCTGGGTCTGCCGGCGATCGCGATCGTGACGTCGGCCGGCGTGGACCAGCGCTACTACATCCATCGGCCGGACGGCTCGCTGCTCTATGCGATCGACGCCGCCGGCAATGCGCATCACTACTATCACTTCGACGAGGTCGGCTCGACGGTCCTGCTGACCGGCGATGGCGGTACCGTAACCGACAGCTACGGCATCACGCCGTACGGCGAGACCGTGACGGCGATGGGCAGCACGCCCAATCCGTTCACCTGGCTCGGCCGCTGGGGGGTGATGCAGGAGGGGTCGACCGGCCTCTACTACATGCGCGCGCGCTATTACGACAGCATGAGCGCGCGCTTCCTCTCCCGCGACCCGATCCGCCAACTGGGTCCGCGCGAGATCAATCCCTACCAGTATGCGTCGGGCGACCCGCTGTCGCGCATCGATCCGTCCGGGTTGAAGGCACAGGGCGTTGGCAACCGCGTGAGGGTGGTCGCGCTGGGTCCAAACGGGCACATCGCCGCTGCGAACACCAGCCCAAACGACCTACTATATGCCGAAGTCTTTCCCTATCTGGGTCCGCCCGGCTCGGGGAACAACTTCAACAGACAGTCCACAGTTACCGAATTTGTTCCGGATTTGCTGTCAGGCTCGTGGTTCCGCGACATCCCGACCGGCGCGAGGCCGGGAGCAGGCAGTGAGCCTCGTCGCAATCGCTGGGGAGACTACAGCGATCTCCATCTCGACCCGTTGCCCTCGTTCGACAACTTCATGGATTCATTCCAATTATTTGACGAGTCGTCGCCGCTCGAGATACCAATGGCCTTCCAGCGAGCGAGGGCTTCTCTCGAAGACCAAGTGAGACAAGGATTTTCCGCTTCCTACGCGAGCCAGTTTCAGTTTGGCATTCGACCCCGATGGGCTGATCAATGTAACAGCCAGGACGTCTTGCATGGAACGGCTGGATATCAACCGGTCTTTGGCCATACGGCACCCGCGCCAATAGTGCCGATAGTGTTGGATACACCACCGCCATTGGTGTTGGATTTGCTACCGCCGGGTTCGCCGGATTCCGTGATTCTCTTCAACATCCAGTCCGTTTTTGATCAACAACGGTGCGGGAGATAGCGATCATGAGAACACGAACCCGCCATTGGCTCGCGGTTCTTCTGACGCTGTTGCTGTCCTGCACCGCCTCGCTCACGATCGCGGCCACGGTCACCTATGGCTACGATGCCGCCGGCCGGCTCATCAAGGCGGAATACGGCGATGTGGCAATCACCTACACCTACGATCCGGCGGGAAACGTCCTGGCGGTCGCCAGGGCACTGCCCGCGAATGGCACCCAGACCTCGCTCGACTACGTGCAGAAGGCCTACGTCGCCTACTATGGCCGTCCGGCGGATCCGGGAGGTCATGTCTACTGGGCGGTACGCATGGATGCCGAGGGTGGGTCGCTGGATGCCATCATCGCGGCATTCGGCAACTCCGACGAGTTCAACCGCCGCTACGGTGGACTGACGCTCACCGAACTGGTGACCAAGATCTACCAGCAGGCGCTGGGGCGCAATCCCGAGCAGGGTGGGCTGGACTACTACGTGGGTGAATTGCTGGCGGGCCGGCGAACCTTGCAGTCGATCACGCTGGACGTGATGAACGGCGCGACGACACCGCCGGATTCGACGGTGGTCGCGAACAAGCTGGCAGTCGCCGCCTACTTCACGGCGAAGGTGGCAGCGGGTTGCGACTACGCCGGCGAGCAAACGGGCGTGGACGCGCTCTCCCCCGTGAGCGCCGATCCGGCGACGGTGGTTGCGGCCAAGGCGGCGATCGACGTTCGCTGCGGACCCTAGCAGGGGCGGCAGGGGTGACGGTGCGGCCCGGAAGGTTAGGGCGCCGCCTTATGTCGGCAGCAGTTTTTCCAGAAGCGAAAAGGCGTCCGCACGCGTCATGTAGCGCGGCACGCCGTAGGTGCCGTGCGCTTCGGCGAAGGCACGGTCGACGATCTGGTCGAAGTCCTCGCGACGCAACTCCTTGACCGACGCGGGAATCTGCATTTGCATATTCAGGCTGCGAATGCGCGCGATGAACGCATCCGCAAGTTCGGCGTCCACTGCGCCGGCCTCGCCGATGCCGGAAATCCTGGCCAATTCGGCCAGCCGGTGCGCGCAGTTCGCCTTGGAGAAATCCAGCACATAGGGCATCACGATGGCGTTGGCCAGCCCGTGCGGCACGTGGTAGAGACCGCCGAGCTGGTGCGCGATGGCATGCACATAGCCGACCCCGGCGCGGGTGAAGGCCATGCCTGCCATGGACGACGCCACCGCCATGCGTTCGCGCGCCTCGACGTTCCGGCCATCCGCGTAGGCGATGGCCAGGTTGCGCATGATGCTGGCGGTCGCCATGCGCGACAGCGCGTCGGTCTCGGTGGTGGCGATGGTGGAGACGAAGGCTTCGACCGCATGGGTCAGCGCGTCCATGCCGGTGGGCGCGGTGATGAACGGCGGCAGGCCAAGCATCAGCTTGGGGTCGAGCGCGACCATCGCCGGCACCACCTTGGGATCGATGATGGCGTGTTTGATGCGCGCCGCCTTGTCGGAAACGACGGCCGCGATGGTTACTTCGGAACCGGTGCCGGCGGTTGTAGGAATGGCGAAGAAGGGCAGGCCGGGCTTGCGCGGCAGCGCATACAGCCAGATCCCGGTCAGCTTCGACGGATGACAGTTGTTCGCATGGCACAGCAGAATCGACTTGGCGCCATCGATCGACGACCCGCCGCCAACCGCAAGCACGGCATCGGCCTTGAATTCGATCAGGCGGTCAACGCCCTTCTGCACCAGCTCGTAACCGGGATCGGGCTCGACCTCGCTGAAAACCTCGACGGTCACGCCGCCGTTGCGCAGCAATTCGACGACCGGATTGACGATGCCGAGTTTGAACAGCGCGCCATCGGTGATCACCATCACGCGCTTGACGCCCAGGCCGACGATCTCGCGGGCGAGCGACAACGAGGCGTCGGGTCCCACGAAGGAGAAGGGCTTGGGGAAGTTCAGCAGCGGTACGACAACGCCAAGGACAGCGACATGGATACGACTGAAAAGATACATTCGGCAAACTTCTCCTGTAGGCCTTCGCTTTCCCCATGCCTCAGGGGGAACGTGGACCCGGTACCTTGGCAGTCGACCTGGAGCACAACTCGAGCGCATCGACCGGCGTCCGCAGCATCATAAACGATGGCCCCGGACGCGCGGCCGGATGGCGCTGATTGCTAGATCGGCACGCACATCACGACGAGATTCGGCCCGTCGCCCTCGGCAAGCCAGCCCAGAGTCGTCATCAGGTTGCGGATGGCCAGATCGATCATGTAGCGGTGATTGGCGTCGATCCGATTGCTGAATACACGATACGCCTCTCGCAAGCCTGCAGGACAGACGCCGGCCACCGGCAGCACGACGTGAAAGAACTGCGAATCCTCGTTGATGAACGAGGGATTGGCGGCGCCGGTCGCGTTGCACTCGACGGTGCCGCGACCATAGAAGTGCGAGTCGCCCTTGTCCGGCGGAATGTAATAGCGGCATACCGGCGAAGTGCCCGGGCCGGCGGCGACGAAGACCTTGAACGACTGGCCGGTGCGGGTCCAGCCCTTGATGGTGACGCCGGCGTCGAGGATCGCGATCTCGCCGGCGATATGGGTGAGAAAGTAGTGGTTAAGCGAAGCGTTGTAGAACTCGACCGCACTCGCGGTCAGCGGGCCTGACACCACCGCATCGGGATCGATCACCGTCACCGAGTAGCTGATCGACGCGGGAACACCCACGCCGCCGATGCCGCTGATCGTGATCATGTAGGTGGTGTCGGTCGCCGGCTTGGTGTAGGCGACTCCGGTAGGCAGCCAGACCAGCGTGTTGTCGCCGAACCCGGTGGCGAGTGGCTCCGGGACCACGACGATGGCGCCGCCCGGCCCGGTCATCGTGACCGTGGCGTTGCTGAAATCGGCGCCCGGGAACGACCACGACCAGCGGTTCGACTTGATCGGGAGGTTCTGATAGGGGATGAAACCGGCGGGTGGCCAGGCGACGCCGTTCGGCGTCGGTGGTCGTGGCCCGGTCGGGCCAAAGACGTGAAGCACGTTGGAGGCCAACGGTGGCGGTGGCGTGCCACCGACCGTGTCGCCCGTCGTCATGCCCGTTCGGGGTGGATGCAGGATCCAGCGCCGATGCCCAGTAGCCGTGTTGCCGGGACCGAAATCGTCCATGTAGCCATCGATCGCCCCGACACCGTTGCCACTGCCATTGGTCCCGAGCGAAATATTCGAACTGCCGGCGGCGGTCGCGCCGTCGGCGCTATAGCACAGCCAGGTCATCGGCGGAAAATGGTTGAGCGCGTTGTTCGCCGACATCATCAGTGCCGCCGCCTGCACCTGCGTTGTCGTCAATCCGCCGGCCAGGGTGACGGCCGGCAGATCGACCAGCGCGCGGTAGTAATTGATGCGCGCGATCACCGCCTGCTGGTGCTCGATGTTGGTCGTCCCGGGATTGCAGCCGGCGACCGAACCCGTCCAGATCAGCGGTACCGAGCTGCCGGGCAGGTATTGCATCTGGTAGAGCTGCACGACCTCGCTGCGCGTCTTCGCCGCTTCCGGTCGCGGCGCGTAGACCCGGTCGGTCACCTCCTGCGGCTCGTCGCGCCGTGGCGCCTCACCCAATTCGGACGCGAACTGCGCGGTGACCGGCGCCGCAGACAGCGCCACCGCCAATACGAACAGCCGCGCCACAGCGCGGGCACCCGCCCAAGGCGTGGCGCACGACCAGAACTGATGTTTCATGATTGTCCTCCGCTGGCAGCGAAATCAATCAAAAGACCAACTCACCTGATCGGTGAATCGATCACGCCCGCACGGTTGGCTGGATCGATCACACTCGCGCGGGTGGTGGGATCAACAACGCCCGGGCGGGCGGTCGAGTCAGCCCGTCATTTCTGCGCGCCGACTTCCTTCATTGCCTCGAGTTTTCCCAGATTCAGCGAGGCGATTGCCGACTTGAGCTCGTCGATGGTCATGCCGCGTCCCTTCGCCTCGATAAGAAAGCGGCTGCCGAGCACCATGGCGACCTCGTTGGCACCGCCGGTCTTGGAAATCTTTTCATGGACCAGGCGATCGCCCTCCTTGCGCGTGCGCTCGATGCCGCGTTCGTTTTCCTTCTCGCCCTGCAGGTTGGCCCAGCCGGCCATGCCCATCAGGCCAGCGGCGCCGCCGGTGTCGACGATCTCCAGCCGGATGCTTCTCGCCGCGCCGTCGCCGTAGTCCGCCTCGACCTTGGCGATTTCCAGTCCGGCCATGCCGCCGCGTTCCGAATTGTGCGCGGTGCGCGCAAGGCCGCCCAGACTCTCCGGCGCAAACGGCTTCAGCGCATCGAGCGACAGCGGCTCGTAGCGTTTGCCGCCGCCGATCACGGCGCCCAGCCCCTCCATCGCCGCCTTCATCTGCGCCTGCTGGTCACCGCTTTTCTGCGCGGCTTCCATTTTCCGGCCGATGTCCTCGAGCTTGCCCATCGGCGAGCCCTTGTCGAAGCTCGGCCCCGAGCCCTGGCCCGGAATCATCCCGGAGCCCATCATCCCGGCGCCGCCGCCGCTGATGTGGCTGAAGGCGCCGACCACAAACGAAAGGACGAAGCCGATGACGATCGCACAGATCACGGTGACCGCGGTGTACCCGATCGATTTCTCCGCCGGATTCCGCATCAGGGCGGGCAAGCCGAGAAAAAGCAGATAGATGCTGTACAGGGCGGCCACGAGTCCCAGCAAGCCGAGCATCGGGATCACCTGCAGCAATCCGGCGATCCAGACCGGCGTGTAGGCGTACACGGCCACCTTGAGCGCCTGCGGAGAATTTTTTTCGGCGCCAAAGGATGGCGCCAGCGCATTGATCACAAACGACAGCAGATACACCCCGACAAAGGCCATGGCGAAGGTGAACACCGCCGTGACTATGCCCGCGCCGACCGGCGTGCGCATGGTCCCGAGCATGGGAACGGTGAAGCCGACGAAGGAACTGCCGATGAACCCGGCCAGGGCAGCGGCACCCGCCAGAGGGGCGACGTAGCCGCCCAGCAAATTACCGGTGGACGGTGTCTCGCCCGCGATCACCGGCCATTCGGTCTTCGGGGCGAGCAGGATGTTCTTGACCCGATCGACGAGTGCCATGGCTTGTCTCCGTATGGACGAGTCCTGATTCTAGACCCGGGTGAAGGCGACGACCAGCATGGCAGGCGCCTCGGCGATGCGATACGGCGCTTCTTTGCTCCGATTTCCGCGATCGGCCAGGCACGCGCAGGCGCGCGGGCCGCGCTACTGGCAGGCGGTGATGCCGCCGTCGACGTAGAGAATCTGTCCAGTCACGAACGCGGAGGCGGGCGACAGGAAAAAGCGCACCGGACCGCTGACGTCCTCGACCTCGGCAATGCGCCCGAGCGGAATGCGCTCGATCAACTTGCGGTAGACCTCGGCGTCGGCCAGCCAATCGGACGCCATCGGCGTGCGCACGACTGTTGGCGCGACGCCGTTGACGTTGATGCCCTGGCCGGCGAGTTCGACCGCGTGCTGCTTGACCAGCTGCGACAGGCCGCCCTTGCTGCTGCAGTAGGCCGAATAACCGCGGTCGCGCATGCCCAGCTGTGCGCGCACCGACAGGATGTGCACGTGCCGGCCGCCGCGCCCGGCGGCGATCTGCACGCGTGCCACCGCCTGCGCGACGAACATCGCCGCGCGCAGATTGACGTCGAGCACACGGTCGAAGGCCTCTTCTGTGACATCGACCAGCGGTTCGATCTGCTGCGTGCCGGCGCTGTTGACCAGGAAGTCGATGCCGCCGTGACGTTCAGCGGCCGCGTTCACCGCGGCGCGAATCGAGGCGACGTCGCGCGCGTCAAAGACCGCGCTGTCGGCGCGTCCGCCGTTCGCCGTCAGCGTTGCGGCAAGTTCGGAACCTTTCGCGGCGTCACGTCCGGTGACGACCACCGTCGCACCGCGCGTGCAGAGGTCGGCCGCGACCGCGGCGCCGATGCCGCCATAGCCGCCGGTGATGAAGGCCACCTTGCCGGCGAATGATTCATTGTCTGCCGTCGTCATTGCGAATCCATTTCCACGAAGTAATGGCGTTCATACATCAAGCACGCTCTTCTTGCCGAACAGGCCGCGCGCGCGAAAGGTCACCACGGCGATGAACAGCAGGTACATCGACAGCAGCGACCACTCCGAAGCGTACGCGCCGGTGAGCCCGACCACCAGCCCGACCAGCAACGCCGCCACCACCGCGCCCCAGAAGCTGCCGACGCCGCCCAGCACGATGATCAGGAAGGCCGGTACCACCGCGTCGACGCCGACGTGCGGACGCATCCCCCATATCGGCGCCATCACCACGCCGGCAATGCCTGCCAGCGCCACACCCAGCGCAAATACGAACAGCCGTAGCCGCGACAGGTTGATGCCCAGCGCGCGCACCATTTCGCTGTCGTGCGCGCCGGCCTTGATGATCGAGCCATAGGGCGTCTTTTCGAGGAACAGCCACAGGAGGCCGATGGCAACCGCAGCGAACGCGCAGGCGAACACGCGGTAGCGGGCGTAAATGAGATCGCCGACCATGAATGCGCCGGTAATCCCCTCCGGCAGCATCAACTGCTGCTCGTTCGAACCCCAGACCGCGCGAATGGCCTCCTCCAGCACCAGCGCCGCGCCGAAGGTCAACAGCAGGCCGTAGAGTGGATCGCGGCCATAGGTCCGGCGTAGCGCGAGTTCCAGCAACATGCCCACTGCGCCGACAACCATCGGGGCCAGCGCCAGCGCGATCGCGTAGCGCCAGCCCACGGACAGCCCCCGGTAGCCGTCGAGCCAGGCGCCGAGATCCCCACTTGGCGCCACCAGTACCAGTGCCGCGTACATGCCCAGCGCGAAGAACGAGCCATGCGCCAGGTTGATCGTCTCCATCAGACTGACAACCAGCATGAATCCCAGCGCGATCAGCGCGAAGAGCAGTCCCAGCGCGACGCCGTTGACCAGATGCGGGATCAGCGTCAAGCGTCGCCTACATCTCGTAGTTCGGCGTCGACTCGTAGGACTCGAGCTTGCACGCCTTGGGCGCCCCGTCGTCCATCACGTCCTTGGGATCCGACTGGGTCAGGATCTTGAAGATGTCGTCCTTGACCTTCGGCTGGTCGTTGTACGCGGCCATGTAGATCGTCTGCTGGCACTGGTGCGTCGCCGGATCGATCCACGCGTCGTAGGCCTGCATGCGATCGCGCGCGCTCATCTTGCGGCCTTCGAGCTTCTTGATGATCGCCGTACTGCTGGTGGTCCCCGCCTCCTCGACGCAGCGCAGCAGCTCGCGCGTGGCCACGTAGCCGTTGTAATAGACGTTGCCCGGTTCACGGATGGGCATGCCGGGGTAGACTTTCTGGTAGGCGGCGACGAATTCCTTGACGCCGGGCAGGTCGAGCAGCCAGTACCAGGTCGTGCCGAAGACGCCGAAGATCTGCTCCGGCCCCAGGCCGTAGACGTCCGGCCAGTCCTGCTGGTTGTTGATCCAGGCCATGCGCTTCTGCAGGCCGAGCTGGACCACCTGCTGGCGCAGCGCCTTGATGTCGTCGCCGCCGACCGCCGTGGCCACGACCTCGGGTTTCAACTGCTGCAGCTTGATCAGGTAGGACGAGAAGTCGCGCGTATTCTGCGGAATCAACAGCTCGTCGACGATCTTGCCGCCGTTGGCCTCGACCAGCGTGCGTGTCGCCTTTGACGTGTTGTGGCCCCAGACGTAGTCGTTGGTCAGCAGCACCCAGTTCCTGCCGCTGGACTTGATCGCGTTCTTGACGATCGCCTCGGCGAAGTTGGTGCCGTTGCCGTCCCAGACGAATTTGACCCGGTGGCAGTTCTGACCCGATTCCGTCGGCGAGCTTGAGTTGGTGTTGAAGTAGACGCAACCGTACTTCTGCGCCACCTGCGAGATCGCGTTGGCAACGCCCGAGTGCACGCCGCCGACCAGAAACGCCGCTTCGTTGCGGGTGATCATGCGCTCGGCAACACGCGAGCCGGTCGCCGGAGTGGTTTCCGTGTCCATGTGCAGCGCCTCGATGCGTCGGCCGAGGACGCCGCCCTTGTCGTTGAATTCCTTGATCGCCATCATCGCGCCCAGCCGCTCCATGCCGCCGGACGCGCCATACTGGCCCGAAGCGTCCATGGTCAGCCCAATGACCAGCGGTTTCTTCTGCGCCGCCTGCGCCCAGGCGTGGTTGACCTTCCACGGGCCGAAGAATGTCGCGGTACCCGCGCCGGCGGCGATCGCCGACAGCAGCGATCGGCGCGTCAGGCGCGGCGAGACCTCCGGCTTGGTTGTTTGCGGGGCCGCTTCGATCCTGTCTTTGGTGTTCTCGTTCATCGCTTCCTCCTGAGGGTAATGCGGATGACGGTTCGCAGGTCGGCCACGGGCGTGGTCACGCTGCTGCTGCGGGGGCGGAAGACGCCGGTTGTTGTCTGGCGTAGACGTTCCGAATCCCGATAAAATAGAATAGTCATTCTATTCCCGGTTCCCTGTCAAGTGCGCTTGCGAGGATTTTTCGTGTCTGCCTTTCGTAGGCTGCGTTCGCTCTGCGCGTAGCCGACGGCCATCACCAGCGCCTGTGCGGCGCACAACGGCGCGACCAGCGAGCGGAACTGGACCTCTGGGTCATCGCCGATTTCCAGCGTGACCTGCGCGACGCGCGCCAACGGCGAGACCGGGTGATCGGTGATCGCGATCACTGTCGCACCGCGCTGGCGCGCCCCGGTTGCGATCTCGATCACGTCCTCGGTGTAGTTGCGGAAGCTGGCAGCAAGCAGGACGTCGCCGGCACGGATGGTTGCTGCCTGCTGGCGCAGCATCCCGCCGACGGAGTCCAGCAGGAAGGCTCGGACTTCGAGCTGGGCGAGTCCGTAGGCAAGGTAGCTGGCGACCGGAAACGCGCGCCGCTGCGCCAGCAGATACACGTTGGCCCCGCGGAGGACGTGCCCGGCGGCAGTGGCCAGGCGCTGCGTGTCGAAGTGATCGCGCAGTCGCTCGAGTTCGTGGATCGCGCTGTCGACCAGTTGCGGAACCACATGACCCTGATCGCCACCCGTGCGGCGCATGTGCTCGATGCGCTCGCGGTAGGTCGCCGAGCGGGCAACGATGCGTTCGCGATAGATGCGCTGCAGATCGGTGAAGCCGCCATGTCCGAGCGCATTGGCGAAACGGATCACCGCAGACGGCGGCACACCGGCTTCGCGGGCGATTTCCGCGACC
The DNA here is from genome assembly GCA_963712105.1 of uncultured beta proteobacterium. Classification (GTDB taxonomy): domain Bacteria; phylum Pseudomonadota; class Gammaproteobacteria; order Burkholderiales; family Casimicrobiaceae; genus VBCG01. The sequence goes on along the minus strand of CAVQGR010000003.1, from coordinate 15,323 downwards.
GTCGACAGCGCCATGGCGTCGGGATTGCCGAGCGCGAAGCGGGCAATGCCCTGCAGGCGATTGGGCAGCTTGGGATAGGCCTCGGTAATGGCGCGCGCGAGATCGTCGTAACGGGTGCTGGCCTGCATCGAATCCTCCCGGGCGCCCCCGAAACGGGGGCTTGTCAATTTGGAATGAATATTCTATCGTGGAATAAGCTGGAAAGTGCCAGTCATGCCTTTGACCCTCAGGATTTGCTCTCCGCCAACCGTTGTCCTTCGTCCCCGGATGCCTCCATGCAGGTGAATGACCAAGCTCTCGCCAGCCCTGTCGTCGCGGGCGCGGCTGCGCCGGCGGCCACCGTGCCCTGGCCGCTGATTGCGCTGGCGCTGATCATGGGGACGTCGCCGCTGTGGCTGGACGGCATCGGCCTCTACCAGTACCTGGCGCTGGAGATCGCGATATTCATGATCTACGCGATGGGCTTCAACCTGTTGCTCGGAAATTCCGGGTTGCCGTCGTTCGGACATGGCGCATTCTTCGGCACCGGCGCCTACGCCTTCGGCCTGCTGCAGCTGCATGTGGTCGCGAACCTGTGGATCGACCTCGTCGGCGCGATGCTCGCCGCGGCCATCCTGGGCGGCATCGTCGCAGCCTTCATTTCGCATCGCCGCGGCATCTATTACGCGCTGCTGACCATCGCGTTCGGGCAGGTGTTCTGGTTCGTGTCGATCAAATGGCATTCGGTCACCGGCGGCGAGGATGGCCTGCTCAATCTGCAACGGCTGCCGGCGCAATTCGGCTTCACGTCGATCGACCTTTCCTCCAACGAGGCTCTGTTCTACTTCACGCTTGTCGCCCTGCTGCTGGTCGTCATCGTCTGCTGGCGCTTCGTGCATTCGCCGATGGGGCGCCTGCTGCGCTGCCTCAAGCAGAACGAGATGCGCGGTGGCTTCCTGGGCTACCGCGCGTGGATCTACAAGTGGCTGGTGTTCGTGATTTCCGCGGCGATCGCCGGACTCGCCGGCGCGTTGTTCGCGATGGCGCAGCAGTCCGCCTATCCAAACGTGATGAGCCTGCACCAGTCGGGATTCGTGGTGATGATGGTGCTCATCGGCGGTGGCCTGACCAGCTTCTGGGGGCCGTTGCTCGGCGCGGCGTTCTTCATCCTTGCCCGCGACCTGCTCGGCGCCTACACCGAAACCTGGCTGCTGTGGTACGGGCTGCTGTTCATGGCGGTCGTCCTGTACAAGCCCGAAGGCCTGGCCGGAGTGCTGCGCGACCTGACCGCGGCGCTGCGCCGGCGCCGCGAGGCCTGACATGGCGCTGTTCGAAGCCCATGGATTGCACAAGCGCTTCGGCGACCGTGTGGTGCTGGAGAACATCGACCTCGTCGTCGACGAGGGGACGCTCACCGGCATCATGGGCCCCAACGGCGCCGGCAAGACCACCTGTTTCAATTGCCTGACCGGCATGTACGCGCCGGACCGGGGCAGGATCACCTTCGACGGTCACGACATCACCGGCATGTCGCCGCCGGCGATCACCCGGCAGGGCCTCGCCCGGTCGTTCCAGGCAATCAGCCTTTTCGACGACGACAGCGCGCTCGACAATCTGGTCGTCGCGCTGCCGGCAATGCGCGCGCGTTCCTTCGACGCCTGGCGCGACCGCGCGCGCGACAGCGGCGCCGAGGATCTCGCCGCCGGCATCCTGGCGCAGGTCGGCCTCGCCGGCCGCGAGCGCGTCCGGGCGCGCGACTTGGCCTACGGGGAGCGCAGGGCGCTGGAAATCGGACTGGCGCTGGCCACGCAACCGCGATTGCTGTTCCTCGACGAGCCGACCTCCGGTCTCGGCGCCGACGGAACCGCGCGGCTGGCCGAACTCGTCGAATCGCTCAAGCAACGCGTGACCCTGGTGATCATCGAGCACGACATGCGCTTCCTGTTCCGACTGGCCGACCATATCGACGTCATTCACTGGGGCCAGGTGATCGCCCGCGGCACGCCGGCCGAATTGCAGGAAAACGACTGGGTGCAGCGTTCGGCGCTTGGGAAACTGGCATGCTGAGCGTGCAGGGCATCGACACCTTCTACGGCGAGACGCAGGCGCTGTTCGGCGTGTCGCTGGAGGTGAAGGCCGGCGAGGTCGTGGCGCTGCTGGGACCGAGTGGGGCCGGCAAGACCACCACGCTGCGCTCGATCCTGGGCCTCACGCCGGCGCGCGCCGGCCGTATCGAATTCGCCGGCACCGACATCACCCGTTCACATACCCACGCGATCGCGCGCCAGGGCATCGGCTGGGTGCCGGATGACCGACGCGTCTTTCCGACGCTGACGGCGGCGCGCAACCTGTCGATCGCACGCAAGACCACCCGCTTTCGTGCCTGGGGCGTCGACGAATGCTGCGAGATCTTTCCGGCGCTGCGCCACCTGCTGCCGCGCGAGTGCGAGAACATGTCCGGAGGCGAGTTGCAGATGGTGTCGATCTCCCGCGCGCTGGTCGGCGCACCGGGCCTGGTGCTCTTCGACGAGCCCAGCCAGGGATTGGCACCCAAGGTGGTGCAGGACGTGATGCGGACCATCGGCCGGCTGAAGACGGAGGGCGTGGCCTGCCTGGTCGTCGACCAGAATGTCGGCACGGTCCTCGACGTCGCCGATCGTGTGGTCGTGCTGCATACCGGCCGCGTTGTGCACGAAGGCGCGGCCGGCGTGCTGCGCGACGACATGGCTGCGCGCAAGTCCTTCGGGTTGGCGGCATGAGCGCAGGCACGCCGGCGCTGTTGCACGTCGACCGGCTCGTCAAGCGCTACTACGCGCCGGGTCTCGCCCGCCGGCAGACCTTCTCACTGGAGGCGGATTTTCGTGTGGATGCGCCCGGAACCATCGGCCTGCTCGGCCCCAACGGATCCGGCAAGACGACGCTGTTCGAACTCATCACCGGCAGCAACGTGCCGTCCTCCGGCCGGGTGCTGGTTGACGGCAGGAACATCCATCGGGTGCGCTACGCCGAGCGCGACCGCATGGCGATCCACTATCACCAGTCCTATCAGGTCCGGGCCTTCAGGCGCACGCGACCGGCGTTCATGATGGAGCGGGCGGACCGGACCCGGCCGCTGGTGCACCTGTTCGATGAGCCGCAGTTCTCGGTCCAGGACGGCTATATCGGCTTCATGCTCGAATTCTTCGCGCGCCTGCGCGACGAAGGGCATCTGGTATTCCTCTGCGTGCATCCCAATGAACGCTTCCACCTGGAAATCCTGCGTGAAGCCTGCGAAAGCTTCCTGTTCGTGCAGGATGGGCGCGTGCGCCAGATTGCGTCGTTCGATGCGCTCGTGGACGATGCAGGCGCGCGCAGCTACCTGGGCGCCCTCGTTGCGGACTGAACCCCGGTAATTCCGCCGCCCGCGGTTTCCCGGCCACCGGATGTGGCGGGACCTTGATCGACGCCAAATCGCCCGATGGGCGCATGCCGCTAGAATGGCGGTCTGTCGCCCCGTGGTGGGCGGGCAAGGGGGTTAGTACATTGGCAGACTCCGATCGCAGCGATTACCCGCCGGTCACGCTCGACGACTGGCGCCGCGTCGCCGGGAAAAACGCCCCGGGCGGCAAGATTGACGCGCTGGTCTGGCATACGCCCGACGGCATCGACGTCAAGGCGCTGTACACGGCGGCCGACGTGGCTGGATTACCCTACGCCGACACCTTGCCGGGCTTCGCGCCCTTCCTGCGCGGTCCGCAGCCGACCATGTATGCGGGGCGCCCGTGGACCATTCGCCAGTACGCGGGTTTTTCCACCGCCGAGGAATCCAACGCCTTCTATCGGAACGCCCTTGCGGCCGGCGGGCAGGGCGTATCGGTTGCCTTCGACCTTGCCACCCACCGCGGCTACGATTCGGACCACCCCCGGGTGGTCGGCGACGTCGGCAAGGCGGGCGTGGCGATCGATTCGGTCGAGGACATGAAGATCCTCTTCGATGGCATTCCGCTCGACCGGGTCTCGGTGTCGATGACCATGAATGGCGGGGTATTGCCGGTGCTGGCCGGCTATGTCGTCGCCGCGGAGGAGCAGGGCGTCGCGCAGGAGCGCCTGTCGGGTACGGTCCAGAACGACATCCTCAAGGAGTTCATGGTCCGCAACACCTACATCTACCCGCCCGAGCCGTCGATGCGCATCGTCGCGGACATCATCGAGTACACGGCGAAGCACATGCCGAAGTTCAACTCGATCTCGATTTCCGGCTATCACATGCAGGAGGCCGGCGCGAACCAGGCGCTGGAACTCGCCTTCACGCTCGCCGACGGCCGCGAGTATGTCCGCATAGCGTTGGCCCGCGGCATGGACGTCGACGCATTTGCCGGCCGGCTGTCGTTCTTCTTCGGCATCGGCATGAATTTCTACCTGGAGGTGGCCAAGCTGCGCGCGGCGCGCCTGCTCTGGTGGCGGATCATGAAGGCCTTCGATCCGAAAAATGCGAAGTCGCTGATGCTGCGCACGCACTGCCAGACCTCCGGCTGGTCGCTGACCGAACAGGACCCCTACAACAACATCGTGCGCACAACCATCGAGGCGATGGCCGCGGTGTTTGGTGGCACGCAGTCGCTGCATACCAATTCCTTCGACGAGGCGGTCGCGCTGCCGACCGATTTCTCGGCGCGCATCGCCCGCAATACGCAGGTGCTGATCCAGGAAGAAACGCATATCTGCAGCGTCGTCGACCCCTGGGCCGGCTCGTACATGATGGAGCGGCTGACGCAGGACATGGCTGATCGCGCCTGGGCGATCCTCGAGGAGGTCGAGGCGATGGGCGGCATGACCCGCGCCGTCGAATCCGGCTGGGCCAAGTTGAAGATCGAGGCCGCAGCGGCGGAGAAGCAGGCGCGCATCGACGGAGGACAGGACGTGATCGTCGGCGTCAACAAATTCCGCCTCGCGCAGGAAGAGCCGATGGAAACGCGGGAGATCGACAACACCGCGGTGCGCGACGCGCAGCTTGCGCGCCTGGCGACAGTGAAGTCGAAGCGCGACGCGGCGACCGTGACGGCGGCGCTCGCCGGTCTCACCGACGCGGCGCGCTCGGGCGAGGGCAACCTGCTCGACCTGGCGATTCGCGCGGTGCGCGCGCGCGCCACGGTGGGCGAGGTTTCCGACGCGCTGGAAGCCGCATGGGGCCGCCACCACGCCACGACCCAGAGCGTGTCGGGTGTCTATGGCGCCGGCTTCGCGCAGGATGGTGCATGGGAAAAGCTCACCGCCGATGTCAGGGCCTTCGCCGACGACGAGGGCCGGCGCCCGCGCATCATGGTCGCCAAGGTCGGGCAGGATGGCCACGACCGCGGCGCCAAGGTGGTCGCAACCGCCTTTGCCGACCTGGGCTTCGACGTCGACATCGGTCCCTTGTTCCAGACGCCGGAAGAGGCGGCGCGCCAGGCGATCGAAAACGACGTACACGCGGTCGGCATCTCCACGCTGGCCGCCGGGCACAAGACGTTGGTGCCGGCGCTGATCGACGCGCTGCGCGCGCAGGGCGCAAAGGACATCATCGTCTTTGTCGGCGGGGTCATCCCGCACCAGGACTACGCGATGCTCGAGGCCGCCGGAGTTGCCGGCATCTACGGACCTGGCACCGCGATCCCGGCCTGCGCGGCCGACGTACTCGCAAAAATCCGCGCGGCCAGAACCGTCGCCGCTTGAGCGCCGCGCGGCCCTCGCAGCGTTCACCCGGGCCGGAAACGTCGGCGCGGGATGCGTTGGTCGCAGGTGTGCGCGGTGGCGACCGCCGCGCCCTCGCCAAAGCCATCACGCTGGCAGAATCCACGCGTGGCGACCATCAGGCGCAGGCGCGCGAGGTGATGGCGCAGCTGCTGCCGCATACCGGTCGCGCGTTGCGCCTGGGCATCACCGGTGCGCCAGGCGTGGGCAAGTCGACCTTCATCGAAGCGCTGGGATTGCAGCTGGTGAATGCGGGTCATCGCATCGCGGTACTTGCGGTGGATCCGTCGAGTTCGGTCTCCGGCGGGTCGATCCTCGGCGACAAGACGCGGATGGAAGCGTTGTCGCGGCATCCGCAGGCGTTCATCCGTCCGTCGCCGTCCAGCGGTGCGCTGGGCGGCGTGGCCGCGCACACGCGCGAAGCCCTGCTGTTCGCGGAAGCGGCCGGATTCGAGGTGATCATCGTCGAGACCGTCGGCGTTGGGCAAAGCGAAACCGATGTGGCGAATCTCACCGATATCTTCGTCCTGCTGCAACAGCCCAACGCGGGCGACGACCTGCAGGCGATCAAGCGTGGCGTGGTCGAGCTGGCCGACATCATCGTCTACAACAAGCGCGACCTCGATCCCGCGGCGGCCGAGCGGGCCATGAGTCAAATGAAGGCCGCGCTGTCGCTGCTGCGTGCAGGGCCGTCGCCATGGCGTCCGCCGGTACTGGCGGTCAGCGCGCTGAAGTGCGAGGGCATCGAGTCGTTCTGGAGCGAGATCCTGCGCTGTCGGGATGTCCTGACCGCCGCCGGACAATGGACCGTCAAGCGTCGCCGTCAGGCATTGGCCTGGACCTGGCATCTGATCGATGCCGGACTGCGCGAGCGCTTCCGCACCGACGAGCGCGTGCGCGCGGCGCTGCCGGAGATGCTGGACCAGGTCGCGGCAGGGACGCTGACGCCGACCGCGGCAGCCGCACAGCTGCTCGGGGAAAACCAAAGGGGGTAGGCAAAGTGCACGACATCATTCGCAGGCTCGACCAGAAGCGCAGCCTTGCCCGACTCGGCGGCGGCGAGAAACGCATCGCCTCGCAGCATGCCAAGGGCAAACTCACGGCGCGCGAACGCCTCGAAATCCTGCTCGACGAAGGATCCTTCGAGGAATGGGACATGTTCGTCGAGCACCGCTGCCACGATTTCGGCATGGCCGAGGACTCGGTGCCCGGCGACGGCGTGGTCATCGGCTACGGCATGATCAACGGCCGGCTGGTGTTCGTGTTCTCGCAGGACTTCACGGTGTTTGGCGGCTCACTGTCCGAGGCGCATGCCGAGAAGATCTGCAAGGTGATGGATCACGCGATGAAGGTCGGCGCGCCTGTGATCGGCCTCAACGACTCCGGCGGCGCGCGCATCCAGGAGGGGGTGGCCTCGCTGGGCGGTTATGCCGAGGTGTTCCAGCGCAATGTGCTGGCGTCCGGCGTGATTCCGCAGATCTCGCTGATCATGGGGCCCTGCGCCGGCGGTGCCGTGTACTCGCCGGCGATGACCGACTTCATCTTCATGGTCAAGGACTCGTCGTACATGTTTGTCACCGGCCCGGAGGTGGTGAAGACGGTGACGCACCAGGAGGTGACTGCGGAGGAGCTGGGCGGCGCAGTGACGCACTCGACCCGCTCGGGCGTGGCCGACCTGGCGTTCAACACCGATGTCGAGGCGCTGCTGATGCTGCGCCGCTTCTTCAATTACCTGCCGCTCAACAATCACGACCAACCGCCGGTGCGTCGCACCAACGACAAGGCCGATCGACTCGAAAAATCACTCGATACGCTGGTCCCCGACAATCCGAACAAGCCCTACGACATGAAGGAACTGCTGCACAAGGTCGTGGACGACACCGAGTTTTTCGAATTGCAGCCCGATTACGCGCGCAACATAGTGATCGGTTTTGGCCGCATGGAAGGGGCACCGGTAGGCATCGTCGCCAACCAGCCGCTGGTGCTGGCCGGCTGCCTCGACATCCGGAGCGCGATCAAGGCGGCACGCTTTGTCCGCTTCTGCGACGCCTTCGGTATTCCGATCCTGACCTTCGTCGATGTGCCCGGCTTCATGCCGGGCACCGCGCAGGAGTACGGCGGCATCATCAAGCACGGTGCAAAGTTGCTCTACGCCTATGCCGAATGCACGGTTCCCAAGATCACGGTGATCACCCGCAAGGCCTACGGCGGCGCCTACGATGTGATGAGTTCCAAGCACCTGCGCGGCGACGTCAATTTTGCCTGGCCATCGGCGGAAATCGCGGTGATGGGCCCCAAGGGCGCAGTGGAAATCATCTTCCGGGAAGAGAAAAACGACCCGGCGAAGATCGCGGCGCGCGAGCAGGAGTACCGCGAGACCTTCGCCAATCCCTTCATCGCCGGGCGCCGCGGCTTCATCGACGACGTGATCATGCCGCACGAGACACGCAAGCGCATCTGCCGCAGTCTGGCCATGCTGAAACACAAGAAACTCGAGAACCCGTGGCGCAAGCACGGCAACATTCCCCTGTGAGCGCGCCGCGCGCGCCACACCACCGGCTCCCACCATGTTCAAGAAAATCCTGATTGCGAATCGCGGCGAGATCGCCTGCCGCGTCATCAAGAGCGCACGAAAGCTGGGCATCAAGACGGTCGCCGTGTATTCGGATGCCGACCGTGACGCTCGCCACGTCGAACTTGCCGACGAGGCGGTCGCCATCGGTCCGCCGCAGTCGCGCGAGTCCTATCTGCAGGCGCAACGCATCATCGCCGCGTGCAAGGCCACCGGCGCCGAGGCCGTGCATCCCGGCTATGGCTTTCTGTCCGAGAACGAGACCTTTGCGCGCGACGTGGAGGCGGCGGGCATCGTCTTCATCGGCCCGAAACATGCATCCATCGCCGCGATGGGCGACAAGATCGCCTCCAAGAAACTCGCCCTCAAGGCGGGTGTAAACACGATTCCCGGTTACACCGACGTCATCGCCGACGCCGCGATGGCGGTGAAGATCGCCCGCGACGTGGGCTACCCGGTGATGATCAAGGCTTCCGCGGGCGGCGGCGGCAAGGGCTTGCGCGTAGCCTTCAACGACAAGGAGGCGCGCGAGGGCTTCGACGCCTGTCGCGCGGAAGCCAAGTCGAGTTTCGGCGACGACCGCATCTTCATCGAGAAATTCATCGAGGAACCTCGGCACATCGAGATCCAGGTGCTCGGCGACGCGCACGGCAATATGGTCTATCTGTGGGAGCGCGAATGTTCGATCCAGCGCCGCCACCAGAAGGTGATCGAAGAAGCGCCGTCGCCCTTCCTTGACGACACGACGCGCAAGGCGATGGGTGAGCAGGCGGTCGCGCTGGCGCGCGCGGTCGACTATCAGTCCGCCGGGACCGTGGAGTTCGTCGTCGGCAGCGATCGCAGCTTCTACTTTCTGGAGATGAACACCCGGCTGCAGGTCGAGCATCCGGTCACCGAAATGATCACCGGTCTGGACATCGTCGAATGGATGATCCGCGTCGCCGCGGGCGAGAAGCTCGGCTTCGCGCAGGCAGACATCCGGCGCGACGGCTGGGCGATCGAATGCCGGATCAACGCCGAGGATCCATTGCGGGGCTTCCTGCCGTCGATCGGGCGCCTGGTCCGCTTCATTCCGCCCAAGGAGGTCGAGGGCGCGGTCCGGGTCGACACCGGCGTCTACGAAGGTGGCGAGATCTCGATGTACTACGACTCGATGATCGCCAAGCTGGTAACGCATGCGCCAACCCGCGATGGGGCGATCGCCCGCATGCGCGAGGCGCTGAACGAGTTCGTGATCCGTGGCGTCGCCTCGAATGTATTGTTCCAGTCGGCACTCACCCGGCATCCGCGTTTCCTCGAGGGGCGTCTGACGACGGCATTCATTCCGGAGGAGTATCCGGACGGCTTTCGCCTGGCCGACGTGCCCCACGACGATCCGGCCTTTCTGGCAGCCGTCACCTCGGCGGTCCACCGCGCCTACCGGGAGCGCGCGTCGCGCATCGAAGGGCAGGTCCCCGGACACGAGTACATGGTGGGCGTGGACTACGTGGTGCTCGGGCACGGAATCGAGTACCTGGTCAATGCGCGGCCGGTGCCGGGCGGCTGCGACGTGCTGATAGGCGAGCAGAAATTCGCGATTCGGCATGATCTGAAGTTCGGCGAGATCCTGATGCGCGGGACCTGCAACGACCGGCCGTTCGCGGTCCAGTTCGAGCGGCCGGCACTGCACTATCGGATCGCGCACATGGGCACGCAGCTCGAGCTGATCGTGATGCCGGCGCGCGCCGCGGAATTGCTGAAGCGCATGCCCGAGAAGTTGCCGCCGGACCTGTCCCGGTTCCTGCTCTCGCCGATGCCGGGGCTGCTCGCCGAAGTCGCGGTCAAGCCCGGTCAGGAAGTAAAGGCCGGCGAACGCCTGGTCGTCATCGAGGCGATGAAAATGCAGAACGTCATCCTCGCCGAGCGGGATTCGATCGTCGACGAGGTGCTGGCCAGTGAAGGCGAGAGTCTCGCCGTCGATCAACCTGTACTGAGCTTCCGATGAGCTTCCGGTGAGTGTCGCGGCCACCGACTGAAGGTGCCGCGGTCGAGTCGCCCAGCCCTAGGCCGGTCCCGACCAGAGGGCGACAGTGGCGATGTACGCCGCCGGTGCCTGCGCGGCAACCAGCCGCCAGTCCGGAGGAGTGTAGGGCGACGGGCCGGCGTGCAGTGCAAGACCGGAAGACATGGCAATGTCCATGGTGCGAAACGGCGCGGACAGCGCGTCGCCGGTGGCCTTGCTCATCGCCTCCTTGCAGGTCCACAGGCGCAACAGCGCGCGTCGACGCGGCTCCGGTTCGAGCGTCGCCAGGACCGCTTGCTCCCGGGGCGACATGAACTTGCGCGCGATGCCCTCGACATTGAGCGCGCGCTCGCGGTGCTCGATATCGACGCCGATGCGCCCGCTCGCGGCGATGCCCACGAGTGCCACCCCTGCGGTATGCGTGACATTGAAGTCGAGGCCGCCGACGTCGCCCACCTGAGGTCGACCGCGCAGGCCGCGAAAAATGGCGACGGCGGCCGGTGGCTGCCCCAGGACGTCGCCGAGCAGGCGCCGCAGCGTGCCGCGACCAGCGACGTAGCGCTCGCGCAGCGCCGGCGTTCCGAAGCGGGCCGCGCGCGATTTCTCTTCCGGGGAGAGCAGCGCCTCGAGCTCGCGCAATGCCGGTGCTGCCCGCGCGAGCGCGAACATCCACAGCGCGACTCCTTCCGCCGGCGACGCCAGCGCGACGGGATCCTGCGCGGGATCCGCGTCGCCGCGATTGCCCGCATCGGTCAACTCGTCTAGGCTCATGGCTTCGCGCGGCGCCTTTGCTTCCCTGGTGCGCGATCTCGGCGCGTCACGGACGAAGTCATGGGTTTTCTTCTCGGTTCACTCACTTACTGGCCGCGCCGGGCGCTCGATGGACTGGGATACGTCCTGTATTTCATCACCTATCGCATCCTGCGCTGGCGACGCAAACTCTCCGAGGCCAACGTCGGCAACGCCTTCCCGGGCTTGAGCGCGGAAGAACGCGCGGCGATCGTTCGGCAATCCTACCGCAACCTGGGTACGGTGATCGCCGAGTCGCTGTGGGGCTGGCGAGCCAGCGCGGACGAATTGGCGGACAGGGTCCGCTTCGTCAATCCGGAAGTGGTGACGCAATTCACGGCGCAGGGACAGTCGGTGGTGCTGCTGGCGGCGCATTTCTGCAACTGGGAATGGCTGCTGCTCGCGGGCGCCAAGGTCCTGCACGTGCCCATCGATGCCGTCTACAAGCCGCAGCGGCTCGCCGGCGTCGACGCCTTCCTGCGCGAGGCGCGCGCACGCTTCGGCGGCAATCCGATTGCGCACCGCAGCGTCATGTTCGAGATCATGAAAAGGCGCAGCGAGGCGCGTGCCTATGCGCTGGTCGCCGATCACACGCCAAGGCACGACGAGGAAAAGCACTGGACGCGCTTTCTCGAACAGGACACGGCTTTTTTCGTCGGTGCCGACAAGATCGCGAAAATCGTCAAGGCGCCGGTGGTCTACGTGGCAATGCGCCGCGAGGCGCCGGGGCGCTACAGCGTCGAGCTCGAACTTCTCGCCACGCCGCCGTACGACCGTGAATCCGGACCGGACATCGTCGAGCGCTACGCCCGCGCGCTCGAGCGGGAGATCAGAAGCAGTCCCGCCGACTGGCTGTGGCTGCACCGGAAGTGGAAATACAGGAAGCCGATCTACGCCTGAGGGTCGCAGGAACGACTCATCCGCGCGGTTCCGCCAGCTTCTGTGCCAGGAAGCCCGCCATTGCCCGCACCGTCGGATATTCGAAGAAGTCGGTGACCTCGAGTGTGCCGGGATAGGCGGCGTCGATTTTTTCGTAGATCTGCGCCAGCGTCAGCGATCCGGTGCCGAGTTCGAACAGGTTGTCGTCGGGACCCAGCGCGCGACCTGGCAGCGTGTCCTGGCAGATCGTCAACAGTACGCGTTCGAGATCGTTGACCGCAACCTCGGTCGAGGGCTGCGCTTCGGCGTCGAGCTCGCGCAACCGCGCCAGTACATCGGCGAAAGCGCCGTCGGCAAAGTCACGCGCCAGCGCGAAGCGCTGCACCTTGCCGCTGGTCGTCTTCGGAAACTGTCGAACCGGAATCACCGAGGTCACCGCAAGACCCGTGCGCTCGTTGACGATGCGACGAACGCTGCGCGCGAGTTGGACAAACGGCGCCAGGTCCTCGCCCTTGGCGAGCACGAACACCAGTACGTCGTCGGTCGCTGCGCGGGGCGGTCGATACGCTGCCACGGCGGCGCGGCCAAGATCGATGTCCGCGTGCTGGGCCAGTACCAGTTCGATGTCCTGCGGATAATGATTCTGCCCGCCGACGAAAATGATGTCCTTGACGCGGCCGGTGACCACGAGTTCGCCGTCGATGAAGGTCCCGAGGTCGCCGGTATCCAGAAAGCGGTCCGCGGTGAATGCGGCACGGGTGAGCGCCTCGTCATCGTAGTAGCCGGGGCACACATTGTTGCCGCGGATCAGGATGCGTCCCACCACGCCGTCAGCAACTCCCGCCCCGTCGCTGTCGGCGACACGGACTTCGCACCCCTTCACCGGCGTGCCGACCGCAACGAACTCCACCGCATCATCGCTGCCGGGTTCGCTCGTTCGGACCTGCTGTCCAGGACCGAGCGCGTTGCGCGCGAGGTTGATGCAGCGCAGTGGCGCACCGACTGCGGGAAAAGTCACGGCGAGGCTGGCCTCGGCCAGCCCATAGACCGGAAACATCACGGACGCATTGAGCCGGGCCGGCGCCAGCGCGTCGGTGAATTCGCGGCACAGGTCGGCCGCAATCGGTTCGGCGCCATTGAATATGACGCGCAGGCAGGACAGATCGAGCGCGGCGGCCTTCGCCGGGTCGTGGAATTTCAGGTAATGCTTGTAGCCGAAGTTGGGCGAACAGGTCACGCTGACCCGATGTTCGCTGACCTTGGCCAGCCACAGGCCGGGACGGCGCACGAACAGCGCGGTCGGCATCAGCCAGTGGTCGACACCCTGGAACAGTGGGGTCAGGTGGAAGCCGATGAGGCCCATGTCGTGGGTCAGCGGCATCCAGGACAGGCTGGCGTCGTCGGGACGCGCCGCGACGCCGCCGGCGATGGCATCGATGTTGGTGGTGAGATTGCGGTGCGTCAGGATCACGCCCTTGGGCTCGCTGGTGGAGCCGGAGGAAAACTGCACGAAGGCGATGTCGTCCGGTTGCACCGGGTGCGCGGTGCCCGGTCTTTCGACGTCGGCGATTTCATCCAGATAGACGACCCGGCCTTCAAGTCGCGCCAGCGCGGCGGCGCCGTCGTTTTCCAGCGCGAAGGCGCGCAGACGCTCCATCACCTTGCGCTCGGTGGCGAGCACCGGCTTCGGCAATCGTGCCAGCACACGGAAGAATTTCGCCTTGTGCTCGTCGGCATTGCCGGGAGCCAGAGGTACCGCGACGATTCGGCCGAGCATGCAGGCCCAGAAGGTGTCGACGAAGGGCGCCAATCCGTCGACGAGGATGATCGCCTGCGAGTCCGGTGTCGCGCCGGCGTCCTGCAGGTGCCGCAGCAGACCCAGCGCGCGGCCGCGCAGTTGCGCGTAGGGAAGCCGCGTTTCGTTCGTTTCGCCGGCGATGTAATGGATGGCGCGGGTGCTCGTGGCGACGGCATCGAGTGCTTCTACGAGGGTGGCAAAAGTGGGCATGTTGTTGAATTTGAATGCGGAGTGAAAGCGACCCCGAGGATCGCCGAAGACCTGCATGATGCTGGTTGCAAAGTGCTTTGCAAAGACTGCGAATTCAGATTATAATTTCACCTCTTTGCTGCTTCGAAACCCACCGGCATCAGCGCAAGACAACGGGGGACGGTCGCTCAGGCGATGGACGCAGGTCCGGCAGGCTCTTTAACAATTTGCAACCGATAGGTGTGGGTGCTCGTGGTCTGGGGCCTCTGGTTGGCGCTGTCCTTTGGGGTGGTGCTGGTTGGGGGATAGTTCCAAGACAAACGTAGTGCTCACACAACGCAGTAAGGCTCTGGTCCGGTGACGGAACAGGGCTGAACGTCTTGTCTCTGGGCAGAAGTGCCTGGGGATAGGGCCAACGTTGAGATGAGTTAACTTGCAGAGATCGAACTGAAGAGTTTGATCCTGGCTCAGATTGAACGCTGGCGGCATGCTTTACACATGCAAGTCGAGCGGCAGCGCGGGGGCAACCCTGGCGGCGAGCGGCGAACGGGTGAGGAATGCATCGGAACGTGTCCCGGAGTGGGGGATAACGCCGCGAAAGCGGCGCTAATACCGCATATGCTCCGAGGAGGAAAGTGGGGGATTCGCAAGAACCTCACGCTCTGGGAGCGGCCGATGTCCGATTAGCTTGTTGGTGGGGTAATGGCTTACCAAGGCGACGATCGGTAGCTGGTCTGAGAGGATGATCAGCCACACTGGGACTGAGACACGGCCCAGACTCCTACGGGAGGCAGCAGTGGGGAATTTTGGACAATGGGGGCAACCCTGATCCAGCCATGCCGCGTGCGGGAAGAAGGCCTTCGGGTTGTAAACCGCTTTTAGTCGGGAAGAAAAGGGCGAGGTTAATACCTTCGTCACTTGACGGTACCGGCGGAATAAGCACCGGCTAACTACGTGCCAGCAGCCGCGGTAATACGTAGGGTGCGAGCGTTAATCGGAATTACTGGGCGTAAAGCGTGCGCAGGCGGTTCGTTAAGTCTGATGTGAAAGCCCCGGGCTCAACCTGGGAATGGCATTGGAAACTGGCGAGCTTGAGTATGGCAGAGGGGGGTGGAATTCCGCGTGTAGCAGTGAAATGCGTAGAGATGCGGAGGAACACCGATGGCGAAGGCAGCCCCCTGGGCCAATACTGACGCTCAGGCACGAAAGCGTGGGGAGCAAACAGGATTAGATACCCTGGTAGTCCACGCCCTAAACGATGCTCACTAGGTGTTGGGGAAGTGATTCCTTGGTACCGAAGCTAACGCGTGAAGTGAGCCGCCTGGGGAGTACGGCCGCAAGGTTAAAACTCAAAGGAATTGACGGGGACCCGCACAAGCGGTGGATGATGTGGATTAATTCGATGC
>CAVQGR010000002.1:0-368061 GCA_963712105.1 uncultured beta proteobacterium | reverse complement strand
AACCTATCTCATCGGGTTGCATGACAGGCCCACCCGCAGCGCAGGGGAAGAGTGCCCAACACCATTTACGTCATCGGCTTGCCGGGCGATGAGTCCAGGCGCGTAGCCGGCGTGGTCGCGCCGGAGACCGACTGCGTTTGCCTGTGCGAATCGTCGGCCGAATTCTTTCGGATGGTCACGCCGGAATCACGCGGCTGCGTTCTGGCGTCCTCCGCTCTGATGGGAGGCGGCATGTGCGCGCTGATACAGGGCATACGAGCGCGCGGACTTCGGCTCCCCGTTGTGGTGCTGGCGTGTGACGCCGATCTAGCCACGGCGGTGGAATTCATGCGTGCGGGGGCGGCTGAATACGTCGAACTGCCGGTTCTGGATCGGCACTTGCGCAAGGTGGTCAGGCAGGCATTGGCCCTGGGTGAATCTGACCAGTACCCACTTTGGCGCCCCTCGGCAATACGTGGTTCCACTTAGTTGGACAGGTGCGCGCATGGATTGTGTTGCATGACCAAGACACCTAAGGTGCATGGTTGCGGGAGTTGCATGGCAAACGGGCTTCGATTCGCCCATCCGGCGGAATAGTCGAGCTGAAGTGTTGCGCGTCGTTAGGGCGACTGCAAGCACATCAGGAAAACGAATTTGAATGTTCCGCCAGATTGCTGATTGGCGCGGCTGTTTGATTTCATGGTGGCTGGAAAGGAGAACAAAATGAGAGTTGGTATCAAGGTTTGGTGCGCCATTCTGGTGGCCTCGCTCGGGTTCGCTGCCGGGTCGGCGCTGGCGCAGAACCAGAAAAAGCCCAACATCCTGTTCATCATGGGCGACGACATCGGCATCATGAACGTGGGTGCCTACCACCGCGGGCTCATGGTCGGGGAAACGCCCAACATCGACCGCATTGCGCACGAGGGTGCGCTGTTCATGACTGCCTACGCGCAGCAGAGCTGCACCGCCGGGCGCACGTCGTTCATGACCGGCATGAATCCGCTGCGCGCGGGCATGATCATGCCGCAGCTACCGGGCTCGACCTCTTCGCTGTTGCCCGGCACGCCGAGTGTCGCCAAGTTTCTGCACGATCTCGGGTACAGCACCGGAGAGTTCGGCAAGAACCACCTCGGCGACAAGACGAACTCGCTTCCGACCGCCCATGGCTTCCAGGAGTTCTGGGGCTACCTGTACCACCTCGACGCGATGCAGGGCGTGAGCTTCCCCGACATCAACAAGTCGCCAACGGATCAGGCCGTGGTGCCGCCGTGCAAGAACACGCCGGTTCCCGGACTCTCCGACCCGCCAGGCGCCGTTGACCCGCGAACCACGCTGTGCATGACCCCACCGCGGCCCGTCATTGCCTGCAAATCTTCGGATGGCACGGAGAAGAATCAGAGCTGCAAGGATGAAGGTCCGCTGACGCTGGAACGCTCGAAGACCGTGGACGAGGAAATCTCGGCCAAGGTCATCGACTACCTCGACCGTAACGATCCCAAGAAGACCGGCAAGCCCTTCTTCGTCTGGTACAACCCGGCGCGCATGCACATCACGACCATGCTCTCGCCCAAGTACGAGGCCATGCTGGGCGTAAAGGGCGGCAAGGACTGGGGCATCAACGAAGTCGGCATGAAGCAGCTGGACGACAACGTTGGCGAAGTGCTCAAGAAGCTGGAGGCCATGGGCCAGCTCGACAACACGATCGTGGTCTTCACGACCGACAACGGGGCCGAGGTCATCACCTTCCCGGATGGCGGCGTCACGCCGTTCCGGGGCGGCAAGCTGACGACCTGGGAAGGCGGCATGAGAGTCCCCATGATGGTGCGTTGGCCCGGTCACATCAAGCCGGGCACCGTCAAGGATCAGATCTTTTCGATGCTGGACTGGTTGCCCACGCTCGTGAACATCGGCGGTGGCGCCAAGGGCGACGAACTGAAGAAGAAGATCGAAGCTGGCGCGTATCCGGGCATTCTCAAGACGACGCTCGATGGCGTCGACCAGCGCGCCTACCTCGAAGGTCAGGGCGAGTCCGCGCGCGATACCCTCTTCTACTACAGCGGAACGCATCCCTCCGCGGTGCGCTACAAGAACTGGAAGTTCTACTACACGATGGCGCCCTCGAACGCCACAGGCGGCCTGCTGGGGGTCCAGAACTATCACTGGACGCAGGTGGCCAACATCAAGCGCGATCCGTTCGAGGCGGCCGTGGGCGCAGATCAGTTGTCTCTCTTGGGCATGGGCGGCGCGCTGGCGGCGCCGAGCACGGCCTACATCTACGACTGGAACCTGCTACCCATCGGGCAGATGCTGTGGATGAAGGAACTGATGACCTACAAGCAGTTTCCCGCGCTTCAGGCCCCATCGAGCTACAACCTCGATCAGATCATCCAGGCAATGCAGGAGTCCAAGGCGACCAGCCACGCGGGCGAATAGCCGTGTGAACAACCGAGATGCAGCGAAGGCGGGCGCCCCTGTGCGGGGCGCCTGCCGTTCCTCGGAGTGCAATGTGGCCCGCCATCCCGGGCGCGCTGGCAGCGTCGTTCAACCCCATATCGTCGATGTTGCCAGGCGCTGTCGGTTTGCAATCGGCCCCGCCCGTGACAGCGATGGCGGAGTACGACGTTTCATTCAGGATCGACGGGTGGGAACCTCTCGAGAAAATTGCGTTCGGCCATGCGCAGGTGGCATCGGGGAATGCGGCAATTCAGTTGCCGGCTGACGAGCGGATGTGGATCAGGTTCAGTCCGTCATGGCGGTCCGCCTGGCGTTGATACGCCGGCGCGCACCGTGGAACAATCTGTAATGGCCCACGACGGAAGCCGCCCGTGACCACGATGACCATCAAGCTGACCGTCAATGGCAAACCGGTGCCGTTCAGGCCGGCCAAGATCCTTGCGGCACTGAACATGATGAAGCCCGGTTAGCACGGGGCCCAAGCGCGGGACGCTGACCTTCCGTACCCCGGCTTTTCGAAGGAAGCCCCATAGGAGACGACAGTGAAAACAGCACACGTATGGATAGCCGTAGCTGCCTTGGCGGTTGCAACCGCCGGCTGGGCGCAGGTATCGGAGGGCCCGGTGAAACTCGCACAAGGAACTGCGCAGAACCAGAAGGCCCAGCAGGACCTGAAGGGCATGGAGAAGGCGGGTCAGCGCGACGACATGCAGGCGATGACCGCGGCGCAGCAGGCCCAATACAAAGCCGAGTACGAGGCGGCAAGAGCGAAGTGGGCCTCGCTGACGCCGGAACAGAAATCGGCGACGATCGCAGCGGCACGCAAGAAGAAATTGAGCGAGCTGTCCGCGATAGAGATTGTGGGCCAGCGTGACGACATGCGGAGCGAAACCGCGGCACAGAGCGCGCAATACAAGGCGGAAGCCGAGGCCGCAAAGACCAAGTGGGACAAGCTCACGCCTGCCGAAAAAAAGGCGGTCCGGCGATCGGCCTGGCAAAAGAAGCGTGCCGATCTCGATGCAATGGAAGCGGTTGGCCAGCGCGACGACAGCTACGTTCTGCCTTACTAAGAGGTAACTCGGAGGAGCAAATGAACACGAAAAGACTCGTATCGGGATTTCTTGCCGTCATGGTTGTCGCGCTCGGTTTCGCCGTGCCGGCGCTGGCGCAGGCGCCGGCGAAAAAGCCCAACATCCTCATCATCTGGGGCGACGACATCGGCTACTGGAACCTGAGTGCGTACAACCAGGGCATGATGGGTTACAAGACGCCGAACATCGATCGCATCGCGAAGGAAGGCGCGCTCTTCACCGACTGGTACGGCCAGCAGAGCTGCACCGCGGGCCGCGCGGCATTCATCACCGGCCAGTCGCCGTTTCGCACCGGCCTGCTCAAGGTCGGCCTGCCCGGCGCCAAGGAGGGGCTGCAGGCGCGTGACGTGACGATTGCCGAATTGCTGAAGGCGCAGGGTTACATGACCGGGCAGTTCGGCAAGAACCACCTGGGCGACCTCGACGAGCATCTGCCGACCGCGCACGGGTTCCAGGAATTCAAGGGTTCGCTGTATCACCTGAACGCCGAGGACGAACCGGAGCACGAGGATTACTTCAAGAGAGAGGATCTGCGCAAGAAGTTCGGCACCCGCGGGGTGATCCACACCTGGGCCAACGCCGACGGCACGCAGAAGATCGAGAGCACTGGACCGCTCAACAAGAAGCGGATGGAGACCATCGACGATGAGGTGACTGCCGAGACGATCCGCTTCATGAAGGATGCGAAGAAGGCCGACAAGCCCTTCTTCCTCTGGTGGAACTCGACCCGCATGCACATCTGGACGCGGCTCAAGGAATCCTCCCGCGGCAGGACGGGCCTGGGCATCTACCCGGACGGCATGGTCGAACACGACGCGCACGTTGGCGAACTCCTGAACGCGCTGAAGGAGCTCGGCCTCGACGAGAACACCATCGTCATGTACTCGACCGACAACGGCGCGGAGAAGTTCACGTGGCCCGACGGCGGCACCTCGCCGTTCCGCGGCGAGAAGAACACCAACTGGGAAGGCGGCTACCGCGTGCCGACCTTCATGCGCTGGCCCGGCGTGATCAGGCCCGGAACCGTGCTCAACGACGTGTTCGCGCACGAGGACATGCTGCCGACGCTGCTGGCGGCCGCCGGCGTGCCCGATGCGACGGAACAGCTCAAGCGCGGCATGAAGGTCGGTAACAAGACCTTCAAGGTCCACCTCGACGGCTATAACCTGACCGATGCACTTGCCGGCAAGGCGCCGAGTCCGCGCCACGAGTTCTTCTACTTCAACGACGATGGCCAGCTGGTCGGCCTGCGCTACGACCAGTGGAAGATCGTCTTCGCCGAGCAACAGGCGCATGGCGCAGCGGTCTGGCGGCAGCCGTTCACGACACTGCGAGCGCCGAAGATCTTCAACGTCCGGACGGACCCGTTCGAGATCGGCGACGTCGAAGGAATGGATTGGAATCGCTGGTGGGTCGAGCACATTTTCCTGCTCGTTCCTGCGCAGCAGTACGTGGGCCAATTCATTGGCACGTTCCGGGAGTTCCCGCCCAGCCAAAAGGGCGGCACTTTCGCCCTGGATGCGGCCTTGCAGGCACTGCAGACGCCGGGGAAGAGCGACTGACCTGGCAAGTTCGGCAATTCTTGGTTGACCGCTTTTTAATCTGCGTCTTATGCAAAGGCTCACAACGTGAATTCCAAGAGGAACAACACAGCACAGACCATCGCATCGTGCGGACTCGGCATCGCCATCCTGCTGTCTGGATGCGCGGCGCCGACCGGCGGCAACAGTGCACCAAGCGCCACGAGCGGGTCAGGCATCGTGGCCTCGGAAGCGACAGCCAGCAACGTTCGCCGCGTCGGGTTCCTCACGGATTACGCGCGCCTGCGGCCAATGCCGGGCGGCGGCGGCATGCTGTGCTGGCGCGACGCGGGCGGCGACTGGAAGCAATACGACAAGGTGCTGTTCGAGCGCATCCAGGTGTACTTGAAGCCCGGGTCCGCGCACCCGGTCGATCCGACCAACCTCAAGTTGCTGATCGACTATTTCCACAGCGACTTGGTCACGGCCATCCAGCAGCAGACGCGGGTCGTGACTGTCGCCGGGCCCGGAGTGTTGACGGTGCGGATCGCGCTCACCGATCTCGTCCCGACCAATCAGGTCGCCAGTCTTGTTGGCACGGCGGTACCGTACGGCTTCGTCGCAGAAATCGGTTCGGGTGCAGCGACCGGCCGGCCGGTCGGCTCGACGCCCTATCTTGGTCAAACCGGGATGGAGGTGCAGTTCCGCGATGGCGCCTCCGGCAAGGTGGTCGCGGAGTGCGCGGATACGGAGATCGGACTCAAGTACGCGGCCGATCTCAATTCGGGCGCAACAAAGGCGGCCGAAGCCTGGGTGAACGGCTATCTCGACTCGTTCACGCAATGGGACTACGCGAAGAAGGCATTTGACAAGTGGGCGGCCGACTTCGCCCGGCGCTTCGCGGCACTGCGCAACGGCTGAACGATCGCTTCGTTGTATTTCGACGGCGTCTTTTGAGCACCTTGACCGGCTGGTCAGGGTCGTGAGCGATCCTTGAGGGACGCGGCAGCTGGGTCCTGACGCGACGACTACCTGCGGGTGGATCTGCTTCATGGGTCATTCCCGTTCCGCAAAAGGTGCGACGATCGACGCTTTCGGGGCGGAAACGCGCTGCGATCCTTGGGAAGTTGCGAAGCGGAAACTGATCCAAGTGTCTGCTGACGCGACGATTCGCCGGACAGGCTGTCCGGCATATTTTGACCATGGACGTGTACAGATTGCATAAAAATGCAGTCATAATGCACGTCTTGCGCCGTTGGCCGGACCGCCTTGAACACCTTTTCCGACAGCCTCGCGCTCGCCGCCGGGCTGGTCACCCACTTCGACGCCAAGCTGGTCGAGATCGTCGGCCTGTCGCTGGCGGTCAGCCTGACCGCGACGCTTGCCGCCGCGCTGATCGGGCTGCCGCTGGGCGCGGCGATCGCCGTCGGTCGTTTTCCGGGCCGCCAGTCGATCATCGTCGTGTTCAACGCGCTGATGGGCCTGCCGCCGGTGGTGGTCGGCCTGGTCGTCTACCTGCTGCTGTCGCGCGCCGGCCCGCTGGGCGCGTTGGGAATCCTGTTCACGCCGGCGGCGATGATCGTCGCGCAGACCATCCTGATCACGCCGATCATCGCCGCGCTGTCTCGGCAGGTGGTCGCCGATGCCTGGGCCGAGTACCGCGAGCAACTGCTTTCGCTGGGCGCCGGAACCGGCCAGGCCGCACTGACGCTGCTCTGGGACACGCGCTTTTCGCTGGCCACCGTGCTGCTCGCCGGCTTCGGCAGGGCGATCGCCGAGGTCGGCGCAGTGATGATCGTCGGCGGCAACATCGACGGCGTCACGCGGGTGATGACCACGACCATCGCGCTGGAAACCAGCAAGGGCGACCTCGCGCTGGCGCTGGCATTGGGCCTGGTGCTGATCGCGATCGTGCTGGCGGTCAATGCCGCGGCGCATGCCACCCGGGAGTGGGCGAGGGCGCATTATGGCTGACAACGGCGGCGCGAGCGGCCTGCCGATCGTCTGCGCCGATGCCGCGGTCGTTCGCGGCGGCGTGACGCTGCTGGCCGGTGTCGACGTGTCGATCAACGCCGGGGCGCGAACCGTGGTCATCGGCGCCAACGGCGCCGGCAAGAGCACGCTGCTGCGGCTGCTGCACGGACTGCTGCCGCCGTCGGCGGGACGGGTCACCTGGGGCGGGCATCGCACGCGTCCGCAAAGGCAGGCGATGGTGTTCCAGCGGGCGGTGCTGCTGCGCCGCTCGGCCGCTGCGAACATCCGCTACGCGCTGGCGCTGGCCGGCATCGTCGGCGCCGATGCGCAACGGCGCATCGACGACGCCCTCGCCCAGGTCGGCCTGCGCGCATTGGCGACGCGCGCGGCACGGGTGCTGTCGGGCGGCGAGCAGCAGCGGCTGGCCTTGGCGCGGGCCTGGGCGCTGCGGCCGGAGGTGCTGTTCCTCGACGAGCCGACGGCCAGTCTCGACCCCAAGGCGGCGCGCGCGGTGGAGGACATCGTGCGCGGCATCCATGCGCAGGGTACGACCATCGTCATGACCACGCACAACCTGGCGCAGGCCAAGCGCCTTGCCGACGACATCGTCTACCTGCAGGAGGGACACGTAGTCGAGCAGTCGCCGGCGGACATTTTTTTCGACACGCCGCGGTCGGCCGAAGCCGCGGCATTTCTGGAAGGAGAACGACTATGAGACGCAGGGCAATCCTGGCCGCGCTGGCCTTCGTAATTGCCACGCTGTCCGCCCCCTTGGTGGAGGCGCAGGAGAAATTCATCGTCGTGTCGTCGACGACCTCGACCGAGCAGTCGGGACTCTTCGCGCACCTGCTGCCGCTGTTCGAGAAGGAGGCCGGCGTCAAGGTGCGAGTCGTGGCGCTGGGCACCGGGCAGGCGCTGGACATGGCGCGGCGCGGCGACGCCGACGTGGTGTTCGTCCACGACCAAGTCGCGGAGGAGAAATTCGTCCGCGAAGGCTACGGCGTCAGCAGGCAGGCGGTGATGTACAACGATTTCGTGCTGGTCGGCCCAAAGAGCGATCCCGCGAAGATCGCTGGCGGCAATGACATCCTCGAGGCACTGCGCCGGATCGAGGCGGCCAAGGCGCCCTTCGCGTCGCGCGGCGACAAGAGCGGCACGCATGCCGCGGAACTGCGCTACTGGAAGGCCGCCGGCGTGGACCTCGACGCGAAGAAGGGCGCGTGGTACCGCGACACCGGCTCGGGCATGGGTCCCACGCTCAACACCGCGTCGTCGATGAACGCCTATGTGCTGACCGACCGCGGCACCTGGCTCGCGTTCAGGAACCGCGGCGACCTGGCGATCCTGGTCGAGGGCGACAAGCGCCTGTTCAACCAGTACGGCGTGATCCTGGTCAATCCGGCGAAACATCCGCACGTCAGGAAGGACCTTGGGCAGGCATTCATCGACTGGGTGGTGTCGCCGAAGGGCCAGGCCGCCATCGCCAGCTACAAGGTCGGCGGCGAGCAGCTGTTCTTTCCCAACGCGGGAAGCTAAAGGCCGCAGCAGGGCAGGGCGCCGCGCGCGGTGCCGGCCCGCGCTAGGCGTTGTAGACGACGCGCCCGGTCGCGGTGACGTCGTAGCCGCCCATCGCCATCGCCTGCGCCGCGAATTCCCCCCAGCGTGCGAAGGCGAGCAGCGCCTGCACCGACGGCTCGAAATAGTCGCGCCGCCCGACGACCAGATCGAGGCGCTCGGTGGCCAGCGGAATGAAGGCGAGTCCGTGCGCGCGCGCCGCCGCCTCGATCGCCACGCCGGCGTCGGCACGGCCGTCGCGGATCGCGGCGGCGAGATCGGTCTCGGCCGACGCAGCCCGCGCGACCCACAGCAGCGAATCGCGGTCGATGGATTGCCGCTGCAGCAGGTGCGCGAACAGCCGCTGGCTGCCCGCGCCGGACTGGCGGCCGATCACCCGCAGCTTGCGCTTCTTCAGGTCTGCCAGCGTGCGGATCTTCAGCGGGTTGCCGGACGCCAGCACCAGGCCCTGGCTGCGCCGCGCCCATTCGATCATCACTACGTCGGCGCCGGGGAGGCGCGCGCGGACGCTGGGGATGTTGTACTCGCCGGAGTCGGGATCGAGCAGGTGCATTGCCGCGACGCGCGCCGCGCCCTCGGCGAATCGCTCGAGGCCCTGCCCGCTGCCGCAGGCCATCACCGCGAGGCCGCAGGCGGATTCACGCACCGCCCATTCGAGCAGCGGGTCGTGGCTGCCGGCGATGATCGCCGGCGACGCGGAACGAGCTGCAGGCACGGCCGGTGCGCGAGACTTGGCGGCGAGCCAGGCATCGATCTGCGCGCGCGGAAACAACAATTTTCCGGTGGCGCGCAGGTGCGGCAGCGCGTTGGCGCGCACCAGGTCGTAGATCCGCCGCTCCTTGAGACGCAGGTAGGCGGCGACCTCGCGCGTGTCCATCATCGCCGACGGTTCGGCGGGGGCGGGGGTTGGGACGGAAGATGGCGGCTTGCGGGTCGGAGGCACCCGCGAATTCTCGCACGGCGGACGTGACCCGCGCGCTACCTGCCTGCCAGGATGGATTCGCGCGAGAGCATCCGCGCGACCGCGACCAGCGACAGAGCGATCAGGGCGGCCGGCGCGACGTAGGACAGCGCTAGCTGGACCAGTGGGACCGCTTCACCGCGCAGCGCCAGCCGCAGCAGCGTGTACTGGCCGGAGATGGGCACCAGCACCAGCCATGCCGGTTCCTTCTGCTGCAGAAAAAGCTGGATGGCCGGAACCATCGACACCACGAACATCAGCAGCGAGATGTTGGCCTGCGCCTCCTTGAAGGTGCGGGCGCGACAGCCGAAGTAGAGCAGCACCGCCGGCATCAGCAGCATCATCGGCAGCAGCACCGCGACGAAGCGCAGGTATTCGCGCATGCCGAACAGGAAAGGCGTGCCGACCGCCGGCAGCGGTGCAAAGCTCAGCGTCAGGTAGAACCCGGCCAGCGTGATCAACACCACCAGCGCGTTGAAGAAGGCCACGGCCAGCCACTTGCCGACGACGAGTTCCAGAGGTCGCGCAGGCGTCATCAGCAGCGGTTCCAGCGACTGCCGCTCGCGCTCGCCGGCCGTGGTGTCCAGCGCCACCGCCATGCCGCCCATCACCGAGGCCAGCAGGCCGTAGAAGGCGACCAGGAAAAGGATGATCGCCCCCGAACTCTGCGCGGTGGCCAGATCCTGCTCCTCGATTTCCAGCGGATTGCCCACCGAGGGCGCGATGCCGCGCAGCAGCAGGCGCTGCGTACCCCATTGGCGGTTGTAGGCGCGCAACAGGTTTTCCGCCTGCCGGATCGACGCGCGCGCACGATCCCGCGAGTGGTCGGCGGCCAGGCGCACCGTCGCCGGCTTGCCGGCGGCGACGTCGGCGGCGAAGTCGGGATCGACGATCAGCACCACGTCGAGGTCGCCGGACTTGATCCTCGCAAGGTAATCGTCGGGCGCCGTCGAGAGCGTGACCTGCTGGCGCTCGAGAAAGGCGGCGAGCGCGGGCGCGTGCTCGATGCCGACGGCCGGCAGCTTGAGTTCGCGCGCGCGATCCGCCTGGCTGGCGATCAGGTTGAAGATCAGCAGCAGGAAGATCGGCCCGGCGGCTGCCGCAGTCAGCAACGACACCAGCAACGTGCGTCGGTCGCGCAGGCTGTCGACGATCTCCTTGCGAAGGACCACCAGGGTCCGCGCCAGCGGCGACGATCCGGCCGGCGCGCTCATGCGGCCAGACCTTCGCCGGTGCCCAGCAGCGACACGAAAGCATCCTCCAGCGTTCCGGCGCCGCTTTGCGCGATCAGTTCCTGCGCGCTGCCCTGCGCGACGACGCGTCCCTCGCCGAGGATCACGATACGGTCGCACAGTGCCGCGACCTCCTGCATCACATGCGACGAAAAAAGCAGACAGCAGCCGGCGGCACGCAGATCGCGCAACTGCTCGCGCAGCGCCCGCACGCTCATGATGTCCAGACCATTGGTGGGTTCATCAAGCAGGATCGTCGCCGGTTCGTGCACCAGCGCACGGGCGATCGCTACCTTCATACGTTCGCCTTGCGAGAATCCCTGCGTGCGCCGGTCAGCCACCGCGCTCAGGCCCAGGCGTTCGATCAGCGCGTCGATGCGCCCTTCGAGTGCTGTTCCGGAGAGCCCGTGTAGGCCGCCGTAGTAGCGGATGTTCTCGCGCGCGGTCAGCCGCGGATAGAGGCCGCGGGCATCCGAGAGCACGCCCATCCGGCTGCGCACCGCGTAGCGGTCGCGCACGACGTCGAGATCGGCGACGGTGGCGCTACCCGCATCGGGCACGATCAGCGTCGCCAGCATCCGCAGAAGCGTGGTCTTGCCGGCACCGTTGGGGCCGAGCAGGCCGGTGATCTGTCCGTCGGGCGCGGCGAAGGTCACGTCGCGCACCGCCTGCACGGCCTTCTTACTGCCGAACGATTTGGAAACACCGTGGACGCGGATCATGGTCGGGGTGCGAGCAGGTCGGGCCACGGCGACGGCGGCGCGCTCTTCTCGAGGTGGGCGATGCATGACGCGGGCAGTTTGCCGAACCCCGCCTCGTCGACGAAGGCCGCGATCAGGCGCGGCGTGCAGGCGTGCACCGACACGATGTGGCCGTAGCCGGGCGCGACGATGTGCCGGTTGTTGGGAAAGCCCTTTGCGACTTCGGTGCCGTATGAGGGTGGGGTCACCGGATCCATGCCGCCGGAGATGAGCAGCACCGGCAGCTCGCCCTTCACCGGCTGCGTCGCGTCGGCCGGCACGCGTCCCCGCGGCCAGACGTCGCAGACGGCGATCGCCTGTCGCGCAAGACCCGCGGCGGGCAGCCCGGCGAGCGCCGCCGTCTCCGCATTCCTGGCGATGCGCGGCACGTCCTCGGCGCAGGTGACCGAGAAGTGCAGCGCCGGATTGATCAACCGCTGGGCGGGATCATTCGACGACGACGGGGTTGCCGAGAACAGTGGGCCGAAGTCGCCGTTGGCCGCTGTCGCCAGCATCTGCGGCAGCAGGACCGCGGTCTCGGGCGCATAGGTCAACGGCTGCAGCGCGGCCAAGACGAGGTCGAAGGTCATGCGCACCGGCCGGGCGCTGCCGGTCTGCGGATCGGTCACCGTGACTTCGCGTCCCTGCGGTCCGAGGCGCGTGGCGATGCGGCGCAGCGTCGCCTCGGGATCCGGGTGCGCCTCGCGGCAGGCCGGCGTGCGCTCGCATGCGGCGAAGATGGCGCGCAAGGCCTCGTCGCGGTTGCGCCACACGTCCAGCGTCACGATCATCGACGGCGGCACGACGCCGTCGAGCGTCACCGTGCGCACGCGCTCCGGGTGGCGGCGCAGGTATTCCTGCGCCACGCGCGAACCGTAGCTGCCGCCCCACAGGTTCCAGCGCCGATAGCCCAGCGCCTCGCGCATCGCTTCCAGGTCGGCGATCCACGCCGCGGTCGTGTACTGTGCCGGGTCGATGCCCTGCGCCTTCAATTCCGCCAGGCAATCGCGCGCCCGCGGCAGCGGATCGATGTCGAAATCCTCGTCGTCGCGCGGCCGCAGCGCCGCGCAGTCGAGCGCATTCGAGCGGCCGGTGCCGCGCTGGTCGATGAGGACGATGTCGCGCGTGCGGCGCACATCGACCAGGCGCGCGGCGAAGGGCGCCAGCTGCGAGGCCGCCTGTCCCGGCCCGCCGGCGAGAATGACCAGCGGATCCTCCTTGGGGGTCAGCGTGTTGGCCGGGAGCACTGCGGCGAAGATCCTGATCTTGCGGCCGTCGGGACGCTCGCGATTCTCCGGGACTTCGAGTTCGCCGCATTGAGCCGCTGCGGCCAGGCGCGGCAGCCGGCATTCCTTTAGTGCGAGGCTGCGCTGGCTTGCCACGTCATTGCTGCAGCCGCCCGTCAGCGTTGCCGCGACGAGCACCGCGAGTGCCGGGAAGACGGAGTCGCGAAGGCGGCGCATGGGTCGGGATGGTAGCAAAGCGTCTGCCGCGAAGTCGCGTCCGGTCAACTGCCGCGCACGCCCGCGCGGCGCAGCAGCAGCCATGGCAGCAGCAGCGCGAACATTGCCGCTGCAGCGATGACCACGATGGCCACCAGTCGCTGCGGCCAGGGACCGAGGACATCGACGATTGAAGGAACCTCCGGCCGCGATGGTCCGACAAAGCCGTAGTTCCAGCCGGTGACCAGGTCAATGGGCAGCACCAGCATCACGTAGCCGATTGCCGCGACGCAGGCCACCCGGAAGTCACGCCAGCCCGGCCGGAGGCCGCGCGCGGCGACGTCGTAGATCGGCACCGCGACGATCATGGCGTGCGTCACCCAGAAGAACCAGAACGGAAACTGCGTCGGCCCCTCGACCAGCGACGGCGTGACCAACGCCTGCGTGCACAAGCCAAGTCCCCAGAAGTACACGACGGCGCGCAGCAGCGGATGCGCGTTCAGAAGCACGACGGCGGCGGCGGCCGCGCACAGGTGGCACAGCTGCAGCGGGTAGGTCGTCGGCGGATTGTAGAGCGGGCCGAAACGCAACCAGATGAAGGTGCCGACCCACAAGGCAAGATAGGCGCCGCCGATGCCGCGTTCCAACGGACCGGCAGGCAGGGGCGCGGGAGGCCGGCGGCGGCGGACGGCGATTGCCCCGAGGGTGAGTATGGCGATCAGCGCGACGATCAGGTAATGCAGCGCTGAGTAGGCGGCAAAGGAATCCACGATCGCCCAGTGTAGCGGCGAACGCCTCGGCGCCGGCAGGCTGACTTCAGCGGCATGGGTTCGGGTCCCGCCGCGGCGCGAAAAACGGAATCCTCAGGCGCCGGCAGTGCTGATGATCACCCGGACGAGCAACAGCAAAGACACGACAAAGACCGCGGCCAGCGCGACGCCGACGATGATCACCTGCTTCGGCTTGATCGACACCGCGTCCCGGCGCATCGCCTTGCCCTTGCGAATCCCGAGAAAGCTCGAGAACACCGCGCCGACGACCTCGGGCAGTGTGGCATCGCGGGGCGCGGGCGGCGGGGCGGAGATGGGCGGGTCGACCGGACGGGGATCGGTGGGGGACATGGTTGAACCGGGTTTGGCGCAGTCGCTGCGGGAAAATCGATGCTAGCACGCACGAATGCGCGCCCTGAGCGCACGCGGAGGGTGGGTCAGCTCTCCGCCGGCGCCAAGGGGCGGCCGTCATTTCCTTGTTGAAAACGATGGTTTTTCCCCAATATGCCAGACAAAGCGAATTCTTTGCGGGGAATGACCATGCGTTTCGACAAACTGACCACCAAGTTCCAGCAGGCCTTCGCCGACGCGCAGAGCCTGGCGCTGGGCAACGACAACGGCTTCATCGAGCCGCAGCACCTGCTTGCGGCACTGCTGGCGCAGCAGGACGGCGGCACCACGTCGCTGCTGGCGCGTGCGGGCGTGGCGGTGCCACGACTGCAGGCGGCGCTCAAGACCAGCATCGCCAACCTGCCCAAGGTCGAGGGCCAGGGCGGCGAGATCAACGTCTCGCGAGACCTCAATGGCCTGCTCAACCTGACCGACAAGGAAGCCGTCAAGCGCGGTGACCAGTTCATCGCCAGCGAGCTTTTCCTGCTCGCGCTGGCCAACGACAAGGGCGACACGGGCAGGCTGGTCAAGGAAGCGGGACTCGACCGCAAGGCGCTGGAAGCCGCGATCGAGGCCGTGCGCGGCGGTGCCGGCGTGGACTCGCAGGAGGCCGAAGGGCAGCGCGAGGCGCTGGCCAAGTACACGATCGATCTCACGGCGCGCGCCCGCGAGGGCAAGCTCGACCCGGTGATCGGCCGCGACGACGAAATTCGCCGCACCATCCAGATCCTGCAGCGGCGCACCAAGAACAACCCGGTATTGATCGGCGAACCCGGCGTGGGCAAGACGGCGATTGTCGAGGGCCTGGCGCAGCGCATCGTCGACGGCGAGGTGCCGGAGACGCTCAAGAACAAGCGCGTGCTGTCGCTGGACATGGCCATGTTGCTCGCGGGTGCCAAGTATCGCGGCGAATTCGAGGAGCGCCTGAAGGCGGTGCTGAAGGACATTGCCGCCGACGAGGGCCGCACCATCGTCTTCATCGACGAGTTGCATACGATGGTCGGCGCCGGCAAGGCCGAAGGCGCGATCGACGCCGGCAACATGCTCAAGCCCGCGCTCGCCCGCGGCGAGCTGCACTGCGTGGGCGCGACGACGCTCAACGAATATCGCAAGTACGTCGAGAAGGACGCCGCGCTGGAGCGCCGCTTCCAAAAGGTGATCGTGGGCGAGCCGTCGGTCGAGTCGACCATCGCCATCCTGCGCGGCCTGCAGGAGCGCTACGAGATCCACCACGGCGTGGAGATCACCGACCCGGCGATCGTCGCGGCGGCAGAATTGTCCGCGCGCTACATCACCGACCGCTTCCTGCCCGACAAGGCCATCGACCTGATCGACGAGGCGGCTGCGCGCATCAAGATGGAGATCGACTCCAAGCCGGAATCGATGGACCGGCTCGACCGCCGGTTGATCCAGCTGAAGATCGAGCGTGAGGCGGTGAAAAAGGAAAAGGACGACGCGTCGAAGAAGCGCCTGGCGATCATTGAGGACGAGATCGGCCGGCTGGCGCGTGAGTACGCCGACCTCGAGGAAGTGTGGAAGGCCGAGAAGGCCGAGGTCGCCGGCACGCAGCACATCAAAGAGGCGATCGACCGGATCAAGCTGCAGATGGACGAGGCCAAGCGCAAGGGCGACTGGCAGCGCATGTCCGAGCTGCAGTACGGCGAACTGCCGCAGCTCGAGGCGCAGCTCAAGAAGGCGGACGCGGTGCCGGCCGGCAAGGACGCGGCGCAGAAGCCGCGCCTGCTGCGCACCCAGGTCGGCGCCGAGGAAATCGCCGAGGTCGTGTCGCGCGCGACCGGCATCCCGGTGTCGAAGATGATGCAGGGCGAGCGCGACAAGCTGCTGGCCATGGAAGACAAGATCCACCAGCGCGTGGTCGGTCAGGATGAGGCGGTTTCGCTGGTCGCCGATGCCATCCGCCGCTCGCGCTCGGGCCTGTCCGACCCGAATCGTCCCTACGGTTCGTTCCTGTTCCTGGGCCCCACCGGCGTGGGCAAGACCGAGGTGTGCAAGGCGCTGGCAGAGTTCCTGTTCGATTCCGACCACGCGATGATCCGCATCGACATGTCCGAGTTCATGGAAAAGCACTCGGTCGCGCGGCTGATCGGCGCGCCGCCGGGCTACGTCGGCTACGAGGAAGGCGGATACCTGACCGAGGCCGTGCGCCGCCGGCCGTACAGCGTCATCCTCTTCGACGAGATCGAGAAGGCGCATCCGGACGTGTTCAACGTGCTGCTGCAGGTGCTCGACGACGGCCGCCTCACCGACGGGCAGGGTCGCACGGTCGATTTCCGCAACACGGTGATCGTGATGACCTCCAACCTCGGCTCGCACCAGATCCAGCAGATGACCGACGCCGGCAACGACCTGGCATTGATCAAGATCGCGGTGATGGCCGAAGTCAAGAATTCGTTCCGGCCGGAATTCGTCAATCGCATCGACGAAATCGTGGTGTTCAAGCCGCTCGACCGCGCGGCGATCGCCAGCATCGCGCGCATCCAGTTGAAGTCGCTCGAGGCGAGGCTCGCGAAACTGGAAATCGGTTTGAAGGTCGACGACGCGGCACTGGCCAAGGTCGCCGAGGCGGGCTTCGATCCGGTGTATGGCGCGCGGCCGCTCAAACGCGCCATCCAGCAGCAGATCGAGAATCCGCTGGCCAAGGAAATCCTGGCAGGACGCTACGCGCCGGGGAGCACCGTGCACGTTGGCGTGAAGGGCGGCAACATCGTTTTCAGCGCGAAGTAGTCGTTCGCTTTCGATAGCAGTCTTCGGTGCGCCCGGCGCACCGCCGCGCGGAGCGACAGGCCGGATGGGCCTGCGTTCCGTGCGGACTGTTCTGCGCAGGCGGTCTGCGCGCTCCGGGTGATGCAACGATCAGTAGTAGCGGACCGCGTTGCGCGACGGCGTGGTGAAGAATGCGTGCGCAATCCCGCGCAGTCGCGCGGCCCAGCCACGCCCGAACCCGCCGGTCCCTGTACCTGCGCTCCAGGTCTGCGCGGCTCCCTCCGACAGCAGGACCGTCGCGTCTTCCTGGGCCTCGATGATGGTCAAGCCGTCACGGTCGGCCACCCAGCAGTCGCCGGCACGCAGCACGAAATCGCGGGTGTCGTGGTGCTGGGTGATCCACAGGCTGCCCCGGGTGACCAGCAGCGTCGCGCCGCGGATGTCCGGCAATGACCGCGTCTGGCGCGCGGAGAGGTCAAAAGCGATGCCGTGATCGAGACAACTCATGGTGAATCTCCTTTGGCATGCGTAGAATGCAGCTGAAACCCATGCGCGGTGGCGCTTGCCCCGGCTCGGGACGCCGACAGGAATTCCCTGTGGCATGGATGAATTCTGCGGGGTGGCCCGGATGCTTTCAAACGTTCATTGCGCATGCTTCGCATGAGTTTTGCGAATGCATAGGACGCTGCATCGCCTGCCCTCGCTGGACTTCCTGCGCGGCTTCGAAGCGGCGGGTCGACGGCTTTCCTTCACGCTCGCGGCGCAGGAACTGTTCCTGACGCAATCGGCGCTGTCGCGCCAGGTCAAGGCACTGGAAGACGCGCTGGGCGTGGCGCTGTTCGAGCGCCGTCACCGCGCGCTGGCGCTGACCGACGCCGGTGCGGTGTTCCATGCCAGGGTGACGCAGGCGTTGCGCGAATTCGCCGCGGCCGCCGACGCGACCAGGCTGGTTGCACGCGAGCCCGGGCTGACGGTTTCCACGACCGTGTCGTTTGCTGCGCTGTGGCTGATTCCGCGCCTGCCGGAGTTTCGGGCAACACATCCGGGAGTCGGGGTCTATGTGTCAGCCGACGATCGCCTGGTGGACCTGGCGCACGGGGACGTCGACGTGGCGGTGCGCTACCTGGCGGATGCGGGTGCGCCGAGTGAGGCCGTGCGGCTGTTCGGCGAACGGCTGCTGCCGGTTGCCAGTCCCCGGCTGGTCCGCAAAGGCCCTCCGCTCGCGCAGCCGCAGGATCTCGCCCGTCACGTGATGCTGCATCTGGACGACCCGAACGGCATCATGCCCTGGCTCAACTGGCCGGCGTGGCTCACGGCCAATGGCCTGCCGGACCTGAAGCCGGCGGAATCGGTCCGGTTCTCGCTTTATGACCACCTGATTCAGGCGACGGTCGCGGGACAGGGCGTTGCACTGGGGCGCATTCCGCTGATTGCCGAACACTTGAGCGACGGACGTCTCGTTGCGCCATTCGATAAGCGTTACGATTCGCGACGAAGCTTTTTCGCGATCCTGGCTCCGCATGCCGCCCCGCGACCGGAGGTGGCCGCCTTCGTCGACTGGCTGGCCGCCGCGGCGCACGCGGCAGCGCGCAAGACGGCGGCCCGGAATGCGAAACCGCGAGGAATTCGTTCACCATGACCCACGACCATCCCGCGCCATCGCCCTGGATCATCCGCTTCGCCGGATTGATCGCGCCGGGTGCGCGCGTGCTCGACCTTGCTGCCGGCTACGGGCGAAATGCCCGTGTACTGGCGGCCCGCGGCGCGCGAGTACTGGCGGTCGATCGCGACGCCGATGCACTGGGCGTCTGTTCCGGCGTGGCCGGGGTCGATACGCAGCTTGCCGATCTCGAGGGCGGGCCGTGGCCGCTGGAGGGTCAGCGATTCGACGCCATCATCGTGGTCAACTATCTGCATCGGCCGCTGTTCCCGCAGCTGCGCGCGGCGCTCACGCCCGATGGCGTGCTGCTCTACGAAACCTTTGCCATGGGCAATGAAGCTTATGGGCGACCGGCCAATCCTGACTTCCTGCTTTGTACCGACGAACTCCTGTCGCTGGCGCACCTGCCGCCACCGCTTGTCGTCGTCGCCTTCGAACAGGGGCGGGTGGAGTGGGGCGGGCGACCCGCCGTGGTCCAGCGGCTGGCCGCAGTGGGACCTGCGCGCGCCTGGCCGG
Source organism: uncultured beta proteobacterium (assembly GCA_963712105.1). GTDB lineage: Bacteria > Pseudomonadota > Gammaproteobacteria > Burkholderiales > Casimicrobiaceae > VBCG01. The sequence continues at coordinate 349,033 of CAVQGR010000002.1, read as the reverse complement.
TGGATCTCCCCGACGCGTCCTGACGGAACGGCGCGGTCCGCAGGTGGTCGAACGCGGGCTGGCCGACCTGCGGGATCGACCGGCGGTAATAGGGTAAAATGTCGCATTTTTCGTAGACGCCAAACCATGCTGACCGGAAGTCTCGTCGCTATCGCCACGCCGATGCAGGACGGCGGTGCGCTCGATCTGCCCGCGCTGCGCGGCCTGATCGACTTCCACGTCGCCAACGGCACGTCGGGCATCGTCATTGTCGGGACCACCGGCGAATCGCCGACGGTCGACTTCGACGAGCACTGCCTGCTGATCCGTACCGTGGTCGAGCACGCGGCGGGTCGCATCCATGTCATGGCCGGCACCGGCGCCAATTCGACCTCCGAGGCCATCGAACTGGCCGAATGCGCGGCCAAGGCAGGTGCGGACTCCCACCTGTCGGTGGTGCCCTACTACAACAAGCCGACGCAGGAAGGCCTGTATCGCCACTTCCGCGCGATTGCCGAAAAGGTCTCGCTGCCGATGGTGCTGTACAACGTGCCGGGCCGCACGGTCGCCGACCTTGCCAACGACACCGCGCTGCGCCTGGCCGACGTGCCGGGTGTGGTCGGCATCAAGGATGCAACGGCCGATGTCGGGCGCGGCAGCGAACTCCTCAAGGCGCTGGCGCGCGCCGGCAAGAACGATTTTGCCGTGTATAGCGGCGAGGACATCACCGGACTCGCGCTGATGCTGCTGGGCGGGCACGGCGTGATCTCGGTGACCGCAAACGTCGCGCCGAAGCTGATGAGCGCGATGTGCGCGGCGGTGCTCGCCGGCGATGTTCGCAAGGCGCGCGAGTGCAACGACCGTCTGCTCGCGCTGCATCGCGTACTCTTCATCGAGGCGAATCCGACGCCGACCAAGTGGGCGCTGGCGGAGATGGGCCTCATCCGCAATGTGCTGCGCCTGCCGCTGCTGCCGCTGTCGCCGCAGCACCACGACACCGTCCGCGCGGCGCTGCGCGAGGCAGGAGCACTTCAATGAACCACGAGATTGTCCCCATGACCGCCAGGCATTGCCTTCCCGCAGGTCGCGTCGCGATGATGGCGCTGGCCGCGACGGCATTCGTGCTTTCGGGCTGTGAATCGCTGACCGGCATCGCTCCATCCAAGCGCATCGACTACAAGTCGGTGTCCTCCGCGCCGTCGCTTGAACTTCCGCCGGATCTGACGACGCCGCGCTACGACGATCGCTATCAGGTCACCACGGCAACCGGCCTCGCCGCGGCCGGTGCCAACCGGGGCACCAAGTCGGAATTCCTGCCAGTCAATCCGGACGCCAAGATCGTCCGCGCCGGCAACGAGCGCTGGCTGGTCGCCAAGGCCAATCCGGAGCAGGCCTGGAACACCGTGCGCGAATTCTGGACCGAGAACGGCTTCGTGATCGCGGTCGAGCAGCCCAAGACCGGCACGATGGAAACGGATTTTGCGGAGAACCGCGCCGAAGTGCCGGGCGACTTCTTCCGCCGCACGCTCGGCAAGTATCTGGATGTCTTCTACACGACCTACCGGCAGGACAAGTTCCGCACCCGGATCGAGCGCGGCGTCGAGCCTGGCACGGTCGAAATCTACATTTCGCATCGTGGCATGGAGCAGGTGCCGACGGGCAAGATCGACAACTCCTCTCCTGCGGCCTTCGCCTGGGCGGTGATGCCGCCCAATCCGCAACTCGAAGCCGAGATGCTGATGCGCCTGATGCAGAAATTCGGAGTGTCCGAGCCGGCTGCGCGTGCGGCGATTCTGCAGGCGACCGTGTCGCCGGACAAGGCCCGCATCGAGAAAAACCCGGACGGTTCCTACAGGCTCACCGTGGATGACCAGTTCGACCGGGCCTGGCGGCGGGTGGGTCTGGCGCTCGATCGCGTCGGCTTCACGGTGATCGACCGCGATCGCTCGCGTGGCGTGTACTTCGTTCGCTACGGCGACCCCGACGACCTGGCCAAGAAACAGGACGAAAAGGGCTGGGTTGACAAGCTCAAGTTCTGGAAGAGCGACGACAAGGACAAGCCCGAGCAATACCAGATCGTCATCGCGGAAAGCGCGCAGACCAGCGTCGTCAGCGTGCAGGATCCGGGTGGTGCGCCGGACCGCACGCCGACCAGCGAGAAGATCCTTGCGCTGCTCAAAGACCAGCTGAAGTAGGCAAGAGGAAGGACGCGTTGCGCTTCGCCTCCATAGGCAGCGGCAGCGAGGGCAATGGCCTCGTCGTCGAGGCGGGTGACACCCGGGTCATGATCGACTGTGGCTTCGGGGTGCGCGAGACTGCGAAGCGGCTGGCGCGCATCGGTATCGAGCCGGATTCGTTGTCCGCCATCCTGGTCACGCACGAGCATTCGGACCATGTCGGCGGCGTCCCCGCGTTCGCGGCGCGACACAAGATCCCCGTGTGGCTCACCTTCGGTACGCTGTCGCAGACCAGCGCCCGCTTTGCCGGGATGGAGCGGATCTTCGGCTTCGACAGCCACGATGCATTCGTGATCGGCGATCTCGAGGTCTGTCCGTTTCCCGTTCCGCACGACGCGCGCGAGCCGGTGCAGTTCGTGGTGACCGACGGTGCGTTTCGTCTGGGCGTGCTGACCGACCTCGGCATGTCCACACCCTGCGTCGAGCAAAGTCTCACAGGCTGCGACGCGCTGGTGCTGGAGTGCAACCACGACCTGCAGATGCTCGGCGACAGCGACTATCCGGCGGCACTGAAAAAGCGCATCTCCGGCCGCTTCGGACATCTGCACAACGAAGGCGCGGCGGCGCTGCTCGCCGCGCTGGATACCAGCCGTCTCAAACACGTGCTGGCAGCGCACCTTTCGCAGCACAACAACACGCCGGACAAGGCCCGTACCGCGCTTGCCTCGGCGTTGTCCTGTTCGACGGACTGGATCGGAATCGCCGATCAGGCAACCGGCTTCGCGTGGCGTTCGCTCGCGTAGGCCTCGAGGAAAGCGCGATGGAAAAGAGAACCGAGCTGTATCGCGGCAAGGCCAAGACGGTCTACGCGACTGACGATCCGCAGCGACTGATCATGCATTACCGCGACGACGTCTCTGCCTTCGATGGCGCCAAGCTCGCCAAGCTGGAAAAAAAAGGCGAAACCAACAACAGGTTCAACGCCTACATCATGGACCGGCTCGCCGCGGCGGGCGTCGCGACGCATTTTCTGCAGATACTCGACGAGCGCGAATCGCTGGTCAAGGCGATGAAGATGGTTCCGGTCGAATGCGTGGTGCGCAACATCTGCGCCGGCTCGATGGCCAAGCGTTACGGCATCGACGAGGGCACGCGCCTGTCCGAGCCGATCTTCGAATTCTTCCTGAAGAGCGACGCGCTGCACGACCCGTTGTGCAATGACGATCACATCCGCGTGCTCGGCTGGGCGAGTGCCGCGGAGATCGGGCAGATGAAAAAACTGACCCACCAGGTCAACGCCGTGCTGAAGCCGTTGTTCGCGGATGCCGGCATCGACCTCGTCGACTACAAGCTCGAATTCGGCCATCCGCTGGACGACCCGGACGGTCAGTTGGTGCTGGGCGACGAGTTCACGCCGGACGGCTGCCGGCTCTGGGACACGGGCAGCGGCGAAAAATACGACAAGGACCGATTCCGCCGCGATCTGGGCGATGTCATTGGGCATTACCGCGAGGTCGCCCGCCGGATCGGCGTGCCGCTCTGACGCAGCGGCCGGCAGTGCGTTTGCGACGCGAGCAGTTTCCGACGCGCGCAGCAAAAAGGCCGACCCGAGGGTCGGCCTTTTCGCAGGTTGCAGCCGAGTGACTACTTCTTCGGCGCTTCCTTGGCCGCTTCCTTGGCCGGTTCGGCCGCCGGCGCAGCTGCTGGCGCTGCCGCAGGGGCTGCAGCCGCGTCGGCCGGCTTGGCCGCGTCGGTGGCGGGCGCCGGGGCCGGTGCCGGCTCGGGTGCAGGTGCCGGGGCGGCTACGGGGGCCGGTGCAGGAGCGGGAGCAGCAGGTTTCTTGGCCTCGCCGCATGCGGCCAGGACCAGCGCCACACTTGCAACCAGGATGAGCGACTTGTTCATGATCGTAAGATCCTTCGTAGGGGAGATCGGGTGGGTTGAAATCGCTCGCGCGGCGCTTGCACGGGTCCGGACAATCCGGCCTCGGGCCAATGGTGCGGCGCAGCAAACAAGCCTTGGAACGATACCACAAAACGCAATGTTTTCAGTGGCGCAAACTTAATATTTTGCGAACCTGCGGTGCAGTATTCACAGCCCGAGCACCGTGGCGCCGAGTCCCGGTTCCCCGGTCGCCCAGATCTCCCCGAAACGCATTGCCCAGGGCCGGGCCAGTTGTGGCTGCTCGACCACGAACGAGGCTCTTGGCTGATCGGCATGGAAGCGATGCAGAAAGTGCCGGCCGTCGGCGATGACCAGCGGGTCGGTGGCCTTTCGCGCCTCCACGCCGGTGCGGTAGACCGTTACCGCATGCGAGTGCAATTTCAACAGTGCGAGCAGACGCGGACACGAGGCTTCGAGAAAGCGCAGATCGTGCGCGATGAGTTCGACGCGCGCTTTGGGGGAGCGACGCAGGAACGCGCCGAGTCGCTCGGCCCGCTGGGAGGATTGCCAGCCGCATTGCGCGAGGTCGGTGTCGAAGATCTGCAACCGGTCCTGCGCCAGGTCGATGAGCTCGTCGATCGCAGCCGTTTGCGCGACGAGCGTGTCCAGCATGACCTCGCGCGGCTCGGGTCGTGGCGGTGCGTTGTCAGCAGAGGTGGAGGTAGCCATGGCGAAATCCCTCGTGCAGGAAGGCGATGGATGCGACGGACGGCGCGCCGGCACGCGTAGGCGGAAGCGTCCGCAGATTGGCGAGCGTCACCAGCGCGTTGCGATCGCCGGCAGGCCACGGGTGCGCCTCGCCGTTCAGGTACAGCGCGTCGTCGTCGTAGAGAAGTTGCGTGCGCCGGTCAAGGCGTACGCCGCGCCGGGCGAATTCGGTGGCGAAAGCGGCGCGTGCCGGCACGCGCTCGGGTGGATCGAAGACCACATCCGGCTTGGGCTCGGACAGCATCGAGCCGAGAAAGTGCGCGACCAGTTTCCGGTCCCAGCGCAGGTCCGCGAGCGTGACTGCCGCATGCCGTTGCATTGCCGAACCGATGCGCGCGGGCTCGCGAGTGGACTTGGCATCCGGATCGGCGTAGCGGCCCGGCAATTCGACACGATCGCGCAGCCAGTCCAGGAACGCGTGGGCGAGTTCGGTGTTCGCGGTGGCGCGGAAGCCGATCGAATACGTCGTGCACGCGTCGACGGCGACGCCGTCGTGCGCGTAGGCGGGCGGCAGGTAGAGCATGTCGCCCGGTGCCAGCACGGCATCGTGCTGCGGCCTGAAATGCTTCAGGATCTTCACCGGCAGTCCGGGTCGCAGTGCCAGATCATCCTGCCGGCCGTAGCGCCAGCGGCGACGACCAGAGCCCTGCAGCAGAAACACGTCATAGGAATCGAAATGGGGTCCGACGCCGCCACCGGGCGCGGCGTAGCTGACCATCAGGTCGTCCAGCCGCGCATTGGGCAGGAAGGCGAAACGGCGCAGCAGCGCATCGGCCGAATCGCTGTGCAGGTTGACGCCCTGTACCAGCAGCGTCCAGCCGCGCTCGGGCAGCGCCTTCCAATGCGTGCTGCGAAACGGTCCGTGATCCAGGCTCCAGCGCGCGCCGTTGCGGACCACCAGCCGCGATTCGACGTTGTCGCGCGCCGCGAGCGTCTTCAACTCGCGCAGCGTGAACAGGCCCTCGAAGCCGGCGAACGCGCCGCGCACGAGCAACGATTCCTTGTGCCAATGGCGCGCCATGAATCTGGCCGGAGTATTTCCGCCAAGCAGTGCCCTTGTCGCGCGTACCGATGTGCTCATGGGCGGGAGCCTAGCATCCGGACTGCGGGACGCAGCGCGAAGCGGCTACAATATTGCCGCCGTCGCCTCCCGCATCGGGTCGGGCCATTGCCCTGGCGTGATCGAATTGCGGCATATCCCGTATTTTTCCCCGCTTTCCCCTTTTTCCTGCCGCGAGCCGATCGATGAACATCCTTGCCAATACCGTCGTCACCATCTCGTTCAAGCTTTTCGACACCAGCAACCAGATGCTCGAGGAGTCCCCCGAGCCGCTGACCTACCTGCACGGCGGCCACTCGGGTATTTTCCCCAAGATCGAGGAGGCGCTCAACACCAAGAAGGTGGGCGACGCCATATCCGTCACGCTGGAACCCGACGATGCGTTCGGCAGCTACGATCCGGACATGATTCGCGTCGAACCCGTCGATCAGTTGCCTCCGGACATCGCCGTCGGCGGCTATCTGGTCGCCGACCAGGATGGCCGCGAAGTGGTCTGGCGGATCACCGGCATCGCCGACGGCAAGGCCGTCCTCGACGGCAACCATGAACTCGCCGGCCAGCGCCTGCGCTTCGATTGCACGGTCGTGGAAGTCCGCGCCGCCTCGGCTGAGGAGGTCGCGCACGGCCACGTCCACGGACCGCACGGTCATCATCACCACTGATGCCAGGACATCGTTGGCCGTCCGGGGGAATCCGGGATCGGCATCCACCGTCGCGTCGTGATTTTTCTACCGGGGTCGGGGCGGAGCCCTCCGACCCCGGGAAATCTATTTACTACCCACTGCCCAGACTCTTCAGCGCATAAAGCAAATCCAGCGCCTCGCGCGGCGACAGCGCATCCGGATCGATCGCGGCGAGACGCTCCAGCACGTCGGCGCCGCGCGTGTCCTCGCCGGGCGCATTCACGGCCGGACCCGCGAACAGATCCGCCTGCGTGTCGCTGCGCGCCGAGAACTGGTCAAGTCGGGCGAGGTGCGCCTTGGCCTGGCGGACAGTTTCGGCGGGCACGCCGGCAAGTTTCGCCACCTGCAAGCCGTAGCTGCGGCTGGCGGGACCGTCGGCAACCGCATGCAGGAACACGATGCCGTCCCTGTGCTCGGCCGCGTCGAAATGGACGTTGGCGCAGCCTTCCATTTCTGCCGCCAGTGCGGTGAGTTCGAAATAGTGGGTGGCAAACAGCGTCAGGCACCGATTGCGCTCGGCCAGCCGATGCGCGATCGCCCAGGCCAGCGCCAGTCCATCGAAGGTCGATGTGCCGCGGCCGATTTCGTCGATCAGCACCAGACTCTGCGGTGTGGCGCGATTCAGGATGTAGGCCGCTTCGGTCATCTCGACCATGAACGTCGAACGGCCGCCGGCAAGATCGTCGGCGGCGCCGATACGCGTGTGGATCGCGTCCAGTGGCCCGATGCTGGCGCTTGCCGCCGGAACGTACATTCCGCAGGCCGCGAGCAGCGCGATCACCGCCGTCTGCCGCATATAGGTCGATTTGCCGCCCATGTTCGGGCCGGTGACGATCAGCAGACGACGCTCGCCGCCGAGCACGACGTCGTTGGCGATGAAGCTGTCGACCTGGCGCTCGACCACCAGATGCCTGCCGCCGCGTATGTCGATGCCGGGTTCGGCCGCGAATGCCGGCCGGGCAAGGTCGAGGATGGCGGCACGTTCGGCCAGATTCGCCAGCACGTCGATGGCCGCCAGCGCCGCTGCCGCGTCCTGCAATGCAGGAATGGCGTCGCCGAGTTCGTCCAGCAGGCGCTCGAACAGATGCCGCTCGCGCGCCAGCGCGCGTTCCTGCGCCGAGAGTGCGCGGTCTTCGAAGGTCTTGAGTTCCGGGGTGACGTAGCGTTCGGCGTTCTTCAGCGTCTGCCGGCGTCGGTAGTCGTCGGGGATTTTTGCGGTGTGGGCGTTGCTGACCTCGATGTAGAAGCCATGCACACGGTTGTACTCGACCTTCAGGCTGCCGATACCAGTACGCTCGCGTTCGCGTGCTTCCAGTTCGACCAGAAATTCGCCGCAGTTGGTGTCGATCGCCCGCAACTCGTCGAGGTCGGCGTCGTAGCCGGTGGCGATCACGCCGCCGTCGCGGATCTGCGCGGCCGGTTCCGGCGCGATGGCGCGCGCGAGCAGATCGGCCCAACGCGCGTCGAGCGCGAGTCCGCGCACCGCTTCGCGCACCTGCGAAGCCTCGATCGTGGCAACGGCCGCGCCGATCTCCGGCAGACGCAGCAGCGTATCGCGCAGTCCGGCAAGATCGCGCGGACGCGCGCTGCGCAGCGCGATGCGCGCAACGATGCGCTCGATGTCGACAGTGCGCGAAAGCGACGTGCCGAGCGCGCGAACGACGCTCGGCGCATCGACCAGCGCCGCGATGGCGTCGAGGCGCTGCGTCGCGCGCGCCTGCTCGCGCAACGGCTGCGTCAGCCAATGTCGGAGCAGGCGGCTGCCGGCGGCGGTCGCGCAGCCGTCGAGCAGCGACAGCAGGGTGGGCGCACTTTCGCCGCTGAGCGTCGCGGTGATCTCCAGATTGCGCCGCGTCGCGGGGTCGAGCGCGACAAAGGCGTTCGGGACCTCGACGGCGAGAGAGCGCACATGCGCCATCGCGCCCTGCTGCGTGATCCCCGCGTAGGCGAGCAGCGCCCCGGCCGCGCCGATCGCCAGCGGCGCGTCGGCGGCGCCGAAGCCGGCAAGGTCGTGCGTGCCCAGTTGTTTGGACAATGCGCGCTCGGCGCCGGCCCGGTCGAATTGCCAGGGCGCCAGCGCGCGTTGCGGCGGGGACCCGCGCAGCGCCAGCAACGGCGCGTCCTCCGGCAGCAACAACTCGGCGGGGTCCACGCGCTCCAGCACGGCGGTGGCTTCGGCGAGCGGAACGTCGGTGAGCGTGATCGTGCCTGAGGCCAGATTCAGCCAGGCGATGCCGGCGCGCTTGCCGGCCGGCACGAACGCCGCCAGCAGGCAATCGCGCTTGGCGTCGAGCAGGTTGGCATCGGTCAGCGTGCCCGGCGTGACGATGCGCGCGACGCGGCGCTCGACCGGCCCCTTGCTGGTCGCCGGGTCGCCGAACTGCTCGACGATGACCACCGATTCGCCCTGCCGCACCAGCTTGGCGAGATAGGGCTCCAGCGCGTGATGCGGCACGCCGGCCATCGGGATCGGTGCGCCCGCCGACTGGCCGCGCGCGGTCAGCGTAATGTCCAGCGCCCGCGCGGCATGCTCGGCGTCGCCGAAGAACAGCTCGTAGAAATCGCCCATCCGGTAGAACACCAGCTTGTCCGGATGCTCCGCCTTGACGCGCAGGTACTGCTGCATCATCGGCGTGTGGGAGGACAGCGCACGCTCGGCGCTGCCCGCGGCAACGCCCGGCGCGTGGGAATTCATTGCGCGATTATAGCGGCGCCGCGTCCATCCCGATCTGGCCGGCAGGTGTTCGGAAGGACAGGTGGCGGCGGTCAGTTCGGAAGCGAAATGCGCCCCGCAACGCGATACCCACCGCTACCTTCGGGCGTAACGATCACCATTTCGGCGGTGGCCGGGCTGATGCCGGTGAACGCCTGCGTCGTCGCGCCATGCGTGACCAGCATCAGATTTCCCTTGGTCGGCGCCGTGGCCATCAAGGCGCGGAATTGCGCGAGCTGGCGTTCCCGGTGCTGCCCGTGGGTGAAGAGATTGGCCAGCATCGCGTCCTGTTGCGGATCGACGCCGAACACGAGGCGCGCGGTCTCCAGGCAGCGGCACCACGGACTCGACAGCACGCGCTCGACAGGAATGCCGCGTTCGCGCAGCACCGCACCAAGGCGCCGCGCTTCGGCGCGTCCGGTCTCCGACAGGTTGCGTTGCGTACGGCAGTCGTCGATCGAAAAACCCGGCGGATCACCGACGCCGGGATCGGTGAGTGCGTGACGGATCAGCACGACCTGACCGCCCTGCTTCAGCAGCGCCCATAGCGCCTCGTCGGCGTGCGCAGGCGCACAGATGAACAGAACAAGGACGAGCAAGGTGCGCAGCATCTCGGCGAATATAGCGGAGGCGCGGGGAAATGCAATGGGCCGATCCCCGGTCCGCGCACGCTTCGCCCGGGTTGATCCGCGGCCCATGGCGTGGCACCCTCGGCACTCGCCACCGTCGATCGATTGCCATGAACGATGACAAGCCAGTGCCCAGCAATGCGGCGGCGCCGCCTGACGATGCTCCGGTCGCCGATGCTGTCCAGCGCCGTGATTTCCTGAAGGCCTCCGCCGCCGCGGCCGGCGCGACGCTGCTGTCGTCGTGCATCTCCGGAGGCGGCATCGACGCGGTCGAGGATGCGGTAGCCGGCGTCGAGGATCCCATCTCGCGCTTCGACAAGCTCGTCGTGCTGATGTTCGAAAACCGTTCTCTGGACAACCTGCTGGGCTATCTCTATCCGGCGGGGGGGCCGTTCAACGGCCTCTACAGCGGGAGCTACCCGAACCCGGTCCCGCCGCAGATCAAGGACGGCCACACCAGCGTGGCCCCGCGGCCGAGTCCGGGCACCGAAGCCGACTTCCAGAACCCCAACCCGGACCCCGGCGAGGGCTATCCGCATATCAGCACGCAACTGTTCGGACTGGTCAGTCCCGAAACCAATCGTTACGAGACCTCGGCGATGATGAAGTCGCCGTACAACACGCCGCCCTCCGGCACGCTGCCGAACATGCTGGGCTTCGTCAACGACTACTGCAACAACTTCCGGGCGTCCCAGGGCCGCGATCCCACCTTCGACGAGTACCGGGTGATCATGGATGCCTTCACCCCGGCGCAGCTGCCGGTGCTGTCCAAGCTCGCGCAGGAGTTCGCCGTCTACGACGCCTGGTTCTGCGCGGTGCCGTCGCAGACCTACTGCAACCGCTCGTTCTTCAACGCGTCGTCGTCGTCGGGTTACGTCCTCAACGAGCCGCACAAGAAATGGATCGAAGGCAATCTGGCGGAAACGATCTTCAACCGGCTGGAGCATGCCAAGAAGTCGTGGATGGTCTACTACGACGAGGTGCAGCTGTTTCCGCTGACCGCGCTCATCCATGCGCCGAAACTGTTCCTCTACTTCAAGACCCATTTCGCCACCATGACGCGGTTCTACGCCGACGTTGCGGCCGGAACGTTGCCGGACTACGCGTTCGTCGAGCCGCGTATGCTGTTCAACCACAACGATTTCCATCCGCCTGGGCCCCTGATAATCGATGGTGTCAGCATTCCCGATCCTTCGGATGTCCGTGCCGGCGACCTGCTGCTGCACCAGGTCTACGACGCCATTCGCACCAGCAAGCCGAACGGAGCCACGCCCAGCACTGCCAGCAACACCATGCTGCTGGTCACCTTCGACGAGCACGGCGGCTGCTACGACCACGTGGCGCCGCCGGCGGCAACAACGCCCGACAATCCGCAGTTCCCGGGAGAGATGGATTTCCTGTTCGACCGGCTGGGCATCCGCGTGCCGTCGATCGCGATTTCCGCTTACACCAAGGCGAACACCGTGGTGAAGCGGCCGGTGCACCACGCCGCGGCTATTCGCACGCTGTGCCGCAAGCACGGTCTGAAACACCTGACAGAGCGCGACCGCAACGCACCGGACCTGAGTGACGCCGTCAACCTCACGCAGATGCAGATGCGCGATCCGTCGACCTGGCCGGTGACCGTGCCGGGTCCGCAGCCGCCGGGATCGATGAACGTGAATCCGCTGTCGCCGGAATTGGCGAAGGTGCCGCTGAACGAACTTGAACGGCACATGGTCGCGCTGGCGCTGACCTATTTCACCGGCGTCGAGCACTCGACCGATTCGGTCCCGAATACGATCGGTGCCGCGTACACGAAGCTGAAGCCGCTGGTGGCGGGGGTGTTCGGAGCAAGCTGATTGCGATTGCAGGTCGGCGGTCGGACCGGGGCCTCGCGTAGGCGAGGAATCAGCTAATGCTTGCGACGCGAAAAACCGAGCCCGGCGAGGCCGAGACTGAGAAGGGCGAGGGTGGCGGGTTCCGGGACTCTTGAAATGGTCTCGCAGGGGTTGCCTGTGGTACCACCGCAAGTTTGCAGAAATCCTCGGATTTCGCCGCCAGGGAAAAGAGAAGTGTGGATGTTGAAGTAGGCGGTGCCAGCGCCGAGGCCCGCGAGCAGCACCGTAGTTGCTGACGCGGCGGTGCCGCCGTTCGCCGTCAAGAAATTGGCAGCAAATGAAGAAGTCGAGGCAAGGTCCAGAACAGTCGAATACGAACCGGCGGTGACGCCGGCTGGAAACCCCGGAAGCGTGCCCTGAGCCACTGCGATGCCAGCCGTGCCCGGCGTCGCAACGCAGCAGTGGATGTGGGAAACGGTCGTACTGCCCGACAGGCCCGACCAGATTGCATCGATCGCCAGCGCATTGGTTGTCGTGTCGAATGCCACCACGACCGTTCCACTTCCTGTTGCCCCCAGGATTTCGGGGCCGAGAATGGTGTCGAAGGAGAGGATATCCGCGGACGCCGGGAGCGCGTGAGCCAAGGCCACCGAACAGGCAGCGAGAAACATGCGGATTTTCATCATTATCCCCAGGTTTGAACTCGGCAGTCGCTCCGCATGGTCGCTGGCTTCTGACCGCAGGCGAGAGCAATCACCATGCGATGCAATAATCAGACCTGCCAATCGAATTAGGCACTTGGGGATTTCCTGACCGCCGTTTGTAAAAATTCTCGACACTGCGTGCCCGGTCGGTGCGCGCGGAGTTCAGGACCATCGTGCATCAAGTGGGCCGCCCACCCGCGCACAGATGCTGGCTGATCTGCATGGCCAGTTTTCGCGCGTGTGGTTCCGCTGTCATCACGTCGGCGCCGACGTCCATCAGGTGAACGTCCACGCCGCCGGTCGCGAGTCCCTGCCAGTCACGGCCTGGGTCGCTCGAATAGCGCACCGTCGTCCTGGTGGAGAGGAAGAGGCCAAGGCGGCCCGCGAACGGCCTCGGCCGGTATCTCTGGAACATTGTCGAATGCACGGTCACGAGCGGCGTAGTCGCAGTCTGAACCGCGAGTTCGTTGGGACCGCGACCGATCTCGCGCCAGTGGTCGCGTAGAAACGGGGGCACCAATCGCACTCGGCCACCCAGGTAGCGCAATCGCTCGCGCCATGGCAGTGGGCGCAGACGCGTCGCATAGTATTCGAGCCGCGGGATCAACCGGGCGCGCGCGCCATGCAACACGTGCAATCGGCTTGCCGACTCGCTCAACAGATCGGGGAAATCGTAGGGAGTCACGGCGATGATCGCGAGCAGCTCCACCGGAGCGCCCTTCGCCACGAGTTGCTGCGCCATTTCGAAGGCCACCACGCCGCCGAAGCACTCGCCTGCCAGCTTGTACGGTCCCTCGGGCTGAATGCGCTGGATCTCGTCGACGTAGCGCGACGCCATCGCCTCGATTGTCGCCGGCGCGCTCATCGGATCCGCAAGAAAGGGGCTTTGCAACCCGTAGCACGGCTGGTCCTCGCCCAGATGTCGCGCAAGGATCGCGTAGCCGGCGACATTTCCGCGGTGGTTATGGATGAAAAACAGGGGTCGTTTGGTGCCGCGCGGCTGGATGGCCACCACGACGTTCGCGGAGCCCGACGCTGGTTTATCCCGGAGCGCCACAGCCAGACCGGCAACCGTCGGCGTCGCGCAGACCATGGTCGGCGATACGCGCTCGCCGAGACGTTTCTCCACTTCGAGCGTAACGCGGGCGGCAAGGAGCGAATCGCCACCCAGATCGAAGAAGTCGTCATGCAGGCCAACCGGTCTGCGGGTCAGTACGTCCTCCCAGATTGCGATCAACGCAGTTTCGATCTTGTCCCGCGGTGGAGGCGCGTCGGCCTCGCGCGCCTTTGCGCATCGACTATCGACGCAAGCCTCTGGCGCGGGCAGGGCGCGGCGATCCACTTTGCCGCTCCCGGTTACGGGCAGCGAATCGAGGAACACAAACGAACTCGGGATCATGGCGCCTGGCAGCGTGGTCGCGAGTAACGTCCGCAGCGCGCTCGCCGTGGGCGCGGCATCTCCGCGGACGACGACGTAGGCGACCAGCCGCGGCTCTCCTGGAACCGCCTCACGCACCAGCACCGCGGCATCGTGGACACCGTCAATACGCGCCAGCGCCGCCTCGACCTCCGCCGCATCGACCCACTGGCCGCGGATCTTCGATCGCAAATCCATCCTGCCCAGGTATTCCAGGCAGCCGTCGGCGCGCAGCCGGCCGACGTCGCCGCTCAGGTAGAGCCGCACGCCCGGGTCGTTCGGATCGGGCTGAAACCTGGCGCGAGTGAGTTCCGGCTGACGCCAGTAGCCGATCGCCAGGTAGCGGCTTCTGACGGCGATCTCTCCCGCGCGCTCGCGGCCCAGGTCGCGCCCGTCCTCATCGAGAATGACAATGCCCATGTCCGGCATGGGCTTGCCCACCGGGACGACTCCCTCAGGCGGCGTCGTCGCGGCGTCGATCCGGTATTGGCAGGAGAGACCCGTCTCCGTCGCGCCCAGTCCGATGGCGAGAATGCAGTCCTGTTCAAAATGACGACGAAAGAGCGCGACGTCGCTCGGCAACGCCTGGTCCCCCTCCAGCCGCACCACGCGCACCGATGGAAAGCGCCGCCCGCTTGCGAGCAGGCTGCGCAAGAGCACCGGCACCGAGTGGTAGATCGTGATCTCCATCTCATCGAGCCATTCGGCGAGAGATGCGAACCCTTCGGCGTGCAGGTTGAACGGACAGATCACGGCGCCGTTCAGGAGCGCCGAGAAGAGACTCGAGACCGTGCCGCTGAAGGTTGGCGACTGAATGAGCGTCAGGCGATCCGACGGAGTGATGCGAAGGGCATTCGTGTAGCGCATCACGTTGTGCAACACGTTCCGGTGGCTGTCGACGACACCCTTCGGCCGTCCGGTCGAGCCCGAGGTGTAGAAAAGATAGGCGAGCTGCTCGGGTGAAGGGGGCAGGCAACGAATCGCGTCGTCTGCCCGCGTCTCGCCAGCGGTCACGTCATTGCCACTGCCCGCATCATCGCCGACAAGCAGCACGGCGCGCTGACCGTCCGCGAGGCGCGAGGCGAGCGCGGCGTGCTTCGCCTCTGCGACCAGCAGGTGAACACCGGCATCCTCCAGCACGCCTGTGAGTCGGATCTGCGGATGCGTGGCGTCGACAGGCAGAAAGAATTTTCCCGCCTTGAGCGTGGCGAGAATCGCGATCACCGCGTCGACGCCCTGATCGAGCAGCAGCGCCACCGGCTGGTCGCCGTCTCCCGACTGATTGCGGATCGCCGCACCGAGACGATCCGCGGCGCGGTTCAGCGCATCGTAGGTGAGCGAGCGTTCGCGCGTAAGGACGGCAAGGGCTTCCGGCCGCTGCATGACCTGCTGCAGAAAACGGGCCGGGATCGACTGCTCGATGTCCTCACGCCGGAACTCGCGGAATCCTTGACGTCGGGTGTTTTCAGGAGCACTGACCCCGTCCCCCGCGATCATCATTTGATTGGTACCCAAAGCCACGCGACACCTCAAGCAGACGGTCAGTCATTGGGACGGTCAACGATCGCAGACTCGACCCGAGAAGGCGCCTGCCGGGGCAGGTTATCACGGGTTGAAACCACCGAAACGATAGCGGGCGGGCCCTGCGCCGCCACGGACCTGCGTCGCGCACCGGGCTTTGATGTAAAGGACACTTGACATCAATCCAGGCTGCCCCTATTATGTAAAGCATCCTTTACATCCTATGGAGCAGCCATGAGTGAGAAATCCAGGAACGCGCAGTACGTCAAGGAATTGACGGGAGCCCTGTTGTTGTACGCCGTCGTGCTCGTCGCGGCGCTGACCTTCGGCCAGCGCATGGCGCCGGGACCCGCGCAGACCGCCCTGTACGTGAGCCCGATGCTGCCCTTTCTGCTGGCAGTCTGGGCGATCGTGCGGCAGATCCGCCGCTCCGACGAGTTCATCCGCAAGACGACGCTGGAGCATGTGGCGATCGCCGCGGCGGTCACCGCCGGCTGGACCTTCACCTACGGCTTTCTCGAGAACGCAGGCTATCCCCGGCTGAGCATGTTCACCGTGTGGCCGGTGATGGGGGCGGTATGGGGAGTGCTCACGATGTTCTCCTGCCTGCGCCACCGATGAACAATAGGATTCGCGAACTGCGCGGCGAACGCGGCTGGAGCCAGGCCACGCTGGCCGACCTGCTCGACGTGTCGCGGCAGACGGTCAACGCGATCGAGACCGGCCGCTACGACCCCAGCCTGCCGCTGGCGTTCGCGATCGCGAAGCGGTTCGAGACCAGCATCGAAGCCATTTTTCTGGCCGACGAGTAGGCCACCTAAGTAGCCCACCCAAGCAGTCCACCTCAAGGAGTTTTCATGAAAAGCGTAAAGCGGGCCGTGGCCATTCTGGCCGCGGCGTGGATGAGTGTTGCCGGCAGCGCGATGGCCGCCGGTCAGGCAGCTGTGTTCGATGTCGGCAGCCTGCATGTCGAGCGCCATGGCGAGCGCGGCTCACCGGTGATCCTGATTCCTGGCCTCGCCAGCGGCGCCTGGGTGTGGAATGACAGCATCAAGGCGTTGCAGGGCGAGCACAGTGTGTATGCGGTCACGCTGGCCGGCTTCGATGGCATTCCGGCAGCGAAGGGCGAGGTGCTGGTGCAGGCGGCAGCGTCTTTGCTGGAGTTGATCTCCACGCAACGCCTCGAGCAGCCGGTGCTGGTTGGCCACAGCCTGGGCGGCACGCTGGCGCTGCAGTTTGCGACGGCGCATTCCGATCTGATCGCTGGCGTGGTCGCGGTCGACGGCCTGCCGGTGTTCCCCTCCACCGAAGCGGTACCCGCGACGCAACGGAAGGCACTCGCCGAACGCATCCGCGCGCAATTCGCGGGTATCACGCCGGCCGCCTTTGAGGCTCAGCAACTGCAATACATGCAGCGAGTCGGCGTGGTGAATGCGACGCAGGCCGTGGAGATCGCCAGGCTCGCCGCGCGCAGCGACCCGCAGGCCGTCGCCGACTATGCGAGCGCCGTGATGGCACTCGACCTGCGCCCGCAGTTGGCAGGAATCCACGTGCCGGTCATGGTGATCGCCCCCTATCTCGCAAGCGATTACGCCGCCATGGGCATTTCGGAGTCGGACAAGGGGTCGTACTACCGTTCGCTGCTTCCGGGCGTGGCGCAACTCGAGGTCGTGACGATTGCGCCGGCACGTCATTTCGTGATGCTCGACCAGCCGCAGGCGCTCAACGATGCATTGCGCAAGTTCATCAATGCACTGGTCGCCCGCTGACGCGTTGCCGTGCGTGATTGCGCGGTACCGGTACATCACGACGATGCATGGGTCTGGCGGCAACCCGGACCGCTTGATTGCCGGGCGGACGCAATGCGCGGCGTTGCCGTCGGGTCCATCGTTGACAGGTCCGGCATGTTCCCTCAACGTATGCGTGATCCAGGATCGGTGGGGAAGCATTGATGATGAACCAGGCAGCCGGCGCTCAGTCGCAGGAAGCGAACGGAAGTACGATCGGTATTCGCGCGGCCCGTCACCTGGACACGGTATTCCGGAGTCTCAAGGTGCCGCGGGGTGTCGAGTCGTGCGCGAGCTACTTTCGCCTGATCACCGGCGAGGCGCACCCGATGGGCAACCTGGCCATCGTCTGCGACCCGGACGATCCGGAAGTCACGCAGGCCGCCATCGGACCGTTGCGCAGCTGTGGTTTCCCGGCCTTTCTGATCTACCCGCTGGGCGTTGGTGAATCCGCGTCGCGTTCGGTGACGGCGGCAGGCTTTGTGAGCGAAGGCACCATGCCAGCCATGGCAGTGGATATCGACCGCATGGCTGCGACGGCCACGCCGCCGGGCTATGACTGCGTGCGAATCGGCGCCGGTGAAGAGGGCCGCGCGTGGTCCGAAACGCTGGCTGTCGGCTACGGGCTGCCGCCGGGGCTGGCCCGTATTTTTTCGCCCGAAGCCCTTGGCGCCGACATGGCGGACGATGCCCCGATTCAGTTTTTCGCGATACTTCGCAACGGCCGGACCGTCGCCACCTCGATGCTGTACCTGGCGGATGGGCTGGCCGGCATCTATTGCGTGGCGACGCTGCCCGAAGAGCGCGGCAAGGGACTCGGCGCGCACGCGACGGCCGAACCGCTGCGCATCGCGCACCGGCAGGGCTACCGCGTCGGTGTCCTGCAATCGTCCACCGCGGGACATTCGGTTTATCGTGGCCTGGGCTTCGCCGACGTTGCCGCGTTGCCGATGTTCGTGCACATGCCGGCAGCCGGCGTGTGATGCCCGTCGACGTGCACTCCGCGCAGCCCGCCGACAACGGGCTGGCCGACCTGCGCGCCGCACTCGCGCGGCGCATCGCCATCCGCACCGAAAGCCAGAACCCGGAGCGCTCGCCGGAACTGCAGCGCTATCTGGTCGACGAAATCGCGCCGACGCTCGAACGCATGGGCTTCACCACTCGGTTGTGGGAGAACCCGGTTGCCGGATGCCCGCCACTGCTCTTCGGCGAGCGCATCGAGGACCCGCAGCTCACCACGGTGCTGATGTACGGCCATGGCGACGTGATCCTGGGTTACGACGAACAGTGGACACAGGCATCGTCGCCGTGGGTGCTGGAGGAGAAGGGCAAGCGCTGGTACGGCCGCGGCTCTGCCGACAACAAGGGGCAGCATTCGATCAATCTCGCCGCGCTCGAACGACGGTTGCGAACACGCGGCGCGCTGGGTTTCAACGTCAAGTGGCTGTTCGAAATGGGTGAGGAGGTCGGCTCTCCAGGACTGCGCGCGACCTGCGAGCAGCGCCGCGCGGAACTTGCGTCGGACGTGTTCATCGCCAGCGACGGTCCGCGCCTGCGTTCGGACCGGCCGACGCTCTTTCTCGGCTCGCGCGGTTGTATCAATTTCGTCCTGAGCTGCACGTTGCGCGAAGGCGCGCAGCACTCGGGCAACTGGGGCGGGTTGCTGGTCAATCCGGGCACGCTGATCGCGAACGCGATCGCGTCGATGGTCGACGCGCGCGGACGCATCCTCGTCGACGCGCTGCGGCCGCCGCCGATCCCGGAAAGCGTGCGGCGCACGCTCGCCAGCATCGAACCCGGCGAGCCCAATGGCCCACCCATCGATGCCGATTGGGGTGAACCCGGCCTGACCCCGGCCGAACGCGTATTCGGCTTCAATGCGCTTGAAGTTCTCGCCTTCGTGACCGGCAATCCGCAGCATCCGGTCAATGCGATTCCGGCACGGGCCGCCGCCACGCTGCAATTACGTTTCGTTGTGGGTTGCGATCCCGCGTCGTTCATTCCGGCAATTCGCCGACACCTGGATGCGCATGGATTCGCCCGCATCGATGTGCAGCGCGATCGCGCGGAGGTCATGTCGGCGACGCGGCTGGACCCGGACAATGCCTGGGTGCGCTGGGCCGCGCAAAGCATCGAGCGCACGACGGGAATCGCGCCGGCGATCCTGCCCAACCTCGGCGGATCGTTGCCGAACGACTGTTTCGCCGAAGTGCTCGGCCTGCCGACGCTGTGGGTACCGCACTCCTATCCTGCATGCTCGCAGCACGCACCGGACGAGCACCTGTTGTCCGATGTGGCGAGCGAGGGACTGCGCATCATGGAAGGACTGTACGACGATTTGCATCTGCAGCGACCTACTGGAGCGACGTTGGACCGATGAGTCGACCGTTTCCTGCAAACCCGGTCACGCGGGAAAAATTCGATGCCGTACTCTTCGATCTTGACGGGGTGCTGACCGCCACGGCCAAGATCCACGCGGCGTCGTGGAAGCGAATGTTCGACGAGTACATCGGGCAACGGGCCACGTCGACAGGGGAGCCGTTCCGTCCGTTCGACATTGACGTTGACTACACCAGCTTCGTCGATGGCAAGCCCCGGTATGATGGGGTTCGCGATTTTCTCCGCTCGCGGGACATCGACCTCCTCGAGGGAGGCCACGATGATTCGCCAGGACGCGAGACCGTCTGCGGACTCGGCAACCGGAAGAACGAACTGGTCAACACCATCATCGCTGCGGAGGGTGTGGAGGTGTATGAAGGCTCGATCGCATTCCTGCACGATGTGCGTCGCCAGGGATTCAGGACGGCCGTGGTCACCTCCAGCGCCAACTGCGACCTCGTTCTCGAGGCAGCAGGAATTGAAGGTCTGTTCGATGTCCGGATCGACGGAAATACGATCATCGACGAGCACCTGTCCGGCAAACCGGCGCCGGACTCCTTCCTGCGGGCGGCGGAACTGCTCGGTGTCACGCCAGCGCGCAGCGTCGTGGTCGAAGACGCCATCTCCGGGGTCGAGGCCGGCCGCGCCGGTGGATTCGGACTGGTCATCGGCGTGGCACGGAAAGGAAATTTCGATCAACTCGGTCGTCATGGCGCCGGCCTCGTGGTCGGGGACCTCGGCGAATTGCTGCAGCCGACCGGGCGGCAATGACCGCCTCCGGTCGTTGCCGTCATTGGCGGTATTGTGTCATTGCGCTTTTCACACCAACACCACGCCGTGTCGCGTCGTGACACCGGCTGTTCGAGTACATCATCAAGGATTCAAACGATGATTCACCATGAGCGCATCAAGCCACCGCCGAGCGTCTATCCCGCGGACGAGTGGAATCTCATCGAGCAGAAGTTCATGCCGGAATTCGCCGAGATGACGGAAACGTTCTTCACCACCGCCAATGGGTACCTCGGCATGCGCGGCTGCTTCGAGGAGGGTGCGCCGGTGGAGAACAATGGCACCTACATCAATGGGTTCCATGAAACCTGGCCCATCGTCTACGGTGAGGACGCCTACGGCTTTGCCAAGACCGGCCAGACCATCATCAACGTCACCGACACCAGGATCATCAAACTCTACGTCGACGACGAGCCCTTCCATCTTCCCCGCGCCCATCTGCTGAGCTTCGATCGTCGCCTCGACATGAAATCCGGCGTGCTGGAAAGGGAGATCGTGTGGGAGACTCCAGCCGGCAAGCAGGTCTCGATCAAATCCCGCAGGCTCGTCTCGCTGCAGCACCGCCACCTGGCGGCCATCTCCTACCAGGTCACGCTTCTGAATGCCGAGGCGCCGGTGGTCCTGTCCTCAGAGATGCTGACCGAACCGCTGGATCGCGCGCGCGAGAAATTCGATCCACGCAAGCCCAAGGGATTTTCGCGCAGGGTGCTTCATCCCCGCATTCACTACGCGAACGATCGGCGGGCGGTGCTCTGCCACGGCACCGAGCACAGCCACATGATATTGGCCTGCGGAATCGATCATGACATCGCAACCGACTGCCCCTATTCCGTCAGCACCAGATGCGCGGAGGACTCGGCGCAGGTGGTCTTCGCGATCGAGGCGCAGCCGGGGCAAGCCATTGATCTGACCAAGGTCATCGCCTACCACACCTCTGCCACGGCACCTGCGCAGGAGTTGTGCGACCGCGTGGAGCGAACGCTGGACCGTGCCCGGCGGCTCGGATTTCCCGTCATCGAGCAGGGACAACGGCAGTACATGGAGGATTTCTGGCAGCGTAGCGACGTCCAGGTCCGTGATGTGGACGAGAACGCCGTCAAGCACACGACGGCCGAGATCCAGCAGGCGATCCGCTTCAACCTGTTTCACATTCTCCAGGCATCCGCTCGGGCCGAGACGACGGGCGTGGCGGCCAAGGGCCTCACAGGCCACGCCTATGAGGGCCACTACTTCTGGGATACCGAGATCTACCTGCTGCCGTTCCTGATCTACACCAACCCGCGCATCGCGAAAAACGTCCTCATGTTTCGCTACAACATGCTGGATCAGGCGCGGGCGCGGGCGAAGGAATTGAGCCATCGCGGCGCGATGTTTCCGTGGCGAACGATCAGCGGCGAGGAGGCCTCTGCGTATTACGCGGCAGGAACGGCGCAGTACCACATCAACGCCGACATCATGTACGGACTCAGAAAATACGTTGCCGCGACGGGCGACGAGGAGTTTCTCGATAGCTTCGGCGCCGAGATGCTCGTGGAGACCGCGCGCATGTGGGCCGACCTCGGATTCTTCTCCAAGAGGAAGGGCGGCAAGTTCTGCATCAACGGCGTGACCGGGCCCGACGAGTACAACACCGTGGTGAACAACAATACCTTCACCAACCTGATGGCGCGGGAGAACCTGCGCTACGCCGTCGAGACCGTGGAATCGCTTCGCGACAACAAGCCGAAGGTGTACCAGGCGCTGATCCGCAAGACCGGGCTAGAGCCGTCGGAGCCCGAGGAGTGGCGGCGAGCCGCAAGCAACATGTACGTGCCGTACGAAGAGAGCACAGGTATCTATCCGCAGGACGACAGCTTCCTTGACAAGGAGCACTGGGACCTGAAAAAGGAACCGGCGGAGCACTTTCCGCTCCTGCTCCATTACCACCCCCTCACTATCTATCGGGGCAACGTGATCAAGCAGGCCGACGTCATGTTGACCATGTTTCTTCTGGAGCATGAATTCACCCTCGAGGACAAGCGGCGCAATTTCGAGTTCTACGATCCGCTGACAACCGGGGACTCCTCGCTTTCCTCGTGCATCCAGGCGATCGTCGCGGCGCAGATCGGCGACTTCGGCACGGCGGTCGGCTACGCGCGTTCCGCGCTGTTGATGGACCTCGCCGACGTGGGTGGCAACGTCAAGGATGGCTGCCATATCGCGTCGATGGGCGGATGCTGGATGCTCATGGCCTACGCCTTCGCCGGCATGCGCGATTACGCGGGCACGCTGACGTTCCGGCCCAGGCGGGCCCCGGGACAAGCCGCCTGGCTTCGACTGTGCCTGACCTATCGGGGCGTGCCGTTCACCGTCGAGGTCAGCGCGGACGAAGCCCGATACACGCTGCAGGGCGGAGAAAGCCTGACCATTCAGCACGAGGACGAGAAAATCGTCCTCACCAAGGACAATCCGTTGGCGATCTGCCCGGTGACCCGGCTGGAAAGCGAGTCTGCTCCGAGCCTGAAACAGTAGGGCGCAAGCGCACCGAAGCGGTTCCACGCTCCCGCTTGTCCAACCGTTCCGGATCCCGGTTTTCGCCGGCGCGTGAAGGGTGATCGCAGCCTTGGTCGTACACTAGTGGCTGTATGGGTCGAGTCATCATCGTTTCGAATCGACTTCCGATCACCGTCAGGGCGACGGATTCCGATGTCATCGTGGAGCGCAGCAGTGGAGGGCTGGCTACCGGACTGCGCGCCGTGCACGAGGCATCGGAAGGGATCTGGATCGGCTGGCCGGGCATCAGTGGCGAGCTGAGCCCCGAGCGTGCCGCCGAGCTTGAGCTGCGCTGCCGCGAGCTCAGGGTCGTGCCGGTTCCGCTATCCGTCACCGAGGTGGAGGGTTTCTACGAGGGGTACTGCAACGGCCTGCTGTGGCCGTTGTTCCACTCGTTTCTCGGACAGATCCCGCTCGACGTCGTCGGTTGGCCGCTGTACGAGGCGATCAACGCACGGTTCGCCGATGCCGTCGTCGCCAACTATCGCGACGGCGATCTGATCTGGGTCCACGACTATCAGTTGATGTTGCTGCCGCGCATGATCCGCGACCGGATCCCCAACGCGCGGATCGGCTTCTTCCTCCACATTCCTTTTCCCGCGTCCGACACGTTCCGGACCCTGCCGTCGCGCAAGCCGCTGCTGGAAGGCCTGCTTGGCGCCGACCTGATCGGCTTTCATACCGCGTCGTACATGCGCAATTTCTCCTCGTCGGCGCTGCATGTCCTGGGCGCTGTGACCGATGTCGATCGGCTGCCGTGGGGCGGCCGGGCGACTTCGCTGGGCGTATTCCCGATGGGCATCGATGCAAAGGGCTTCGCCGAGCGGGCGGGGTCTCCCGAGGTAGGTGCCCTTGTGTCCGAATTCCGCGGCCCGACGCAGGAATTGCTGCTGGTCGGCATCGATCGACTCGACTACACCAAGGGAATCCCGCTGCGGCTGCTCTCCTTCGAACGATTGCTTGAGAGCCATCCCGAACTGGTCGGAGGGATCAGGCTGGTGCAGGTGGCGGTGCCGTCGCGCACGAACGTGGACGCATATGCGGAATTCCGCACGCAGGTCGACGCGCTTGTCGGACGCATCAACGGAAGGTTCGGGTCGCCCCACTGGACGCCGGTCCACTACCTGTATCGAAGCCTGTCCGAGGCGCAGGTCGTCGCGCTCTACTGTGCCGCGGACGTCATGCTCGTCACGCCGGTTCGCGACGGGATGAACCTGGTCGCGAAGGAATTCTGCGCGTCGCGGCTCGATGACAGTGGCGTCCTGGTGTTGAGCGAGTTTGCAGGCGCGGCCTCCGAGCTTGGCGAGGCGATCCACGTGAACCCCTACGATGTCGACGACACCGCGCAGGCGATCTACCGGGCGAGTTTGCTGCCTGAAGACGATCGACGGGCACGGATGAACCTGCTTCGTGCCCGGGTGTTCTCCTATGACATTCATCGCTGGGTCCAGACCTTCATCCACGCCCTCGAAGATGCCAGCTCGCAGCCTGACCACGTCGAGCTGACGTACACGCCGCGAGCGGAACTCGACAGCCTCGCGCAGACCATCCGGAAGGCAGCGTCGCTGGTCCTGCTCCTCGATTACGACGGAACCCTGGTGCCGATCGCGCCGGCGCCCGACCTCGCCATGCCCGATTCGGCGCTCAAGGCGCTGCTCGCCCGCCTCGCGTCACGGCCCGGGGTGGAGGTCCACGTGGTCAGTGGCCGTTCCAGGGACTCGCTCGGCGCGTGGCTGGGAGGTTTGCCGATCCATTTGCACGCCGAGCACGGTTTCTGGTCGAGGGCGCCGCAGTCCGACTGGGTCGGTCGCGAGACGATCTCCGACAGCTGGCGCAAGCCGGCGCTCGAGATCCTGCGCGACTTCGCGGAGCGCACACCGGGCTCGCTGGTCGAGGAAAAGCGCAGCGGGCTCGCCTGGCACTATCGGCTCTGCGATCCGGAATTCGGCGTCGCCCAGGCGAACGAACTGAAGGTGCATATCTCCACGTTGCTGACCAACGCCCCGGTCGAGTTGTTGTCGGGCAGCAAGGTGGTCGAGCTTCGGCCCCATGGCTCCAACAAGGGGCGCATCGCGCTGGACATCGTTGCCGGCGCGCCCCCCGGGACGCTGCTGGCGGCGTTCGGGGACGATGTCACGGACGAAGACATGTTCGCAGCGCTTTCGAGCGACGCGCTGACGTTTCATGTCGGCGCTGCGGCGAGTCACGCCAACTACCGCCTTGCGTCGGTGGACGATGTTCGTCGAATCCTCGGCGAGGTCGCCGGGTGCTGAGGCGTGTCAAAATGGATTCAGGTCAGACCGGCGAATTCCGAGGACAAGTATCAGTGGGTTGACCATCATCAAACACCCGCGCCGCGCCGGAACTAGACTTGTCGATACTGGTTCCGGAAAGCCGCCATGACTTCAGAGCCCACCATTCCGGTCGCCGCAGCCGACAAGGCGCCGCTTGAGCAGTTCTCGCAGTGCCACGTCGGCATTCTGGCCCATCTGCACGAAGTCGGCCGGTTGCCGGCACTGCTCGAACCAGCCGCGGAGGCACGCCGCATCGCCGCCGAGACGATCAGGTTCTTCCGCGACGTGATCTGCGAACACCATGCCGAGGAGGAAAAGGAACTGTTTCCGGCTGTGCTGGCCAGTGCTGATCGCGGCGAGGAGCGCGATCGGGTCAAGGCAATTGTCGAGCGACTGACGCGCGAGCATCGCCAGGTCGAAGCGGCCTGGAAGGCAATCGAACCGGACCTGAAAAAAATCTCCAAGGGTCACGAGGCGGGACTGGACGCCGCGGGAGTGGAAGACTTGGTGCACACCTATGAGGCGCACGCCGTGTACGAGGAGCAGGTCTTTCTCCCGCTGTCGCAGACCATCCTCATGCGCAACAGCCAGCATATGGCCAACCTCGGCCTCTCGCTGCACATGCGTCGTGTGATGCCCATGGCATTCTCGCGCCTCCCGCGCCGCAGTTGACACCCGCCCACCGCGCGGGCACGGTTTCCTGCCTCGTGTTCGGTCGGCGTGCCAGTTTGTCCGCACACGGATTGCGCCGCGATCGCATACGCCGACAACTGTTCGGGGCATTGCTTGACGAGTCCCTGCGCGCTCCGGTAGCCTGAATCGATGGCGACGCATCGCCCGCGCGATATTCGCGCGGTTCCACCGTGGTCCGCCCGTCCGGGGCGCGTTTCGTTCCTGGCCTGTGATTGCAGTCCGCGCACCTCCCGCCTCCGCTGTGGAGTTCAGGACAGGAAATGGCAGAAAAGCTGAGGCTCTCGATTGCGATCGGAGACTATGACCGGAACCGGGCGATCATTGACGGCAGGGTCAGGATCGACGGAGTCGAGCCCGTAGTCATGACGCTGTCGCCGGAAGAGATGTTCTTCCGGGCGATGAGACACGAGGCCTTCGACGTCAGCGAGCTGTCGTTGAGCAGTTTCGTGCTGCGCACCGCAAGGGGAGATTGCCCCTATGTCGGCATCCCGGCCTTCGTTTCGCGCGCCTTCCGCCATACCTCGATCATCGTGCGCACCGACCGCGGAATCAGGACGCCGCAGGATCTCATAGGGCGCCGCATCGGCACGCCCGAATGGCAGCTCAGCGCCAACGTGTGGGCACGTGCGCTGCTCGAGGAAGACTTCGGCGTGACGCCGGCGGACATCCGGTGGGTGCGCGGCGGGCTCGAGGAGCCGGGGCGGCTGGAAAAACTCGACGTCATCCTTCCGCCGGGCGTCGTGCTCGAGGACATCGGCCCCGGTCAAACGCTGAATGCGATGCTGCAGGACGGCGAAATCGACGGGTACATCGGGCCTCGGGCGCCAACCGCCTTTGTGCCTTCGAACAGGGCGCTGGGCTGGCTGTTCGAAGACCCGACTCGTGAGGCCATGGATTACTTCCGGCGAACACGGATCTTCCCCATCATGCACTTGGTGGGTCTCCGGCGTTCGCTCGCCGAGCGGCATCCTTGGCTGTCGATGGCGCTATTGAAGGCGTTTGAGCGCTCCAAACAGCTGGCCCTGGAGGATCTCGCGGACACGTCGGCGACCAAGGTCTCGCTGCCTTTCGTCGACGAGCAGATTCGCCGCACGGAGTCGTTCATGGGAAAGGAATTCTGGCCCTACGGACTTGCGGCCAATCACCATGTGCTGGAGGCATTCGTCAAGTACCATCATGCTCAGGGCATCTCTTCACGCGAAGTGGCGGTGGATGAGTTGTTTCATCCCGCCTGCCTGGAAAGCCACAAGATCTGAAGACGTGGGCAACAGAGTTGCCAAACGCGCTGGGATTGCATGAGAATGCAAGATGTGGAAACCGAAGTGCGACGAGACGATCGCACCGGACGAGGTGGTCTTGCGCAGTGCGTTTGCCGGCCCGGTCATATCCGTGTCAGTCGGACGAACGAAACACACCCACAAGGAGGATGTGATGAAACAGCTACTCGCCGTCATGGCGCTCGCCGCCGTCGCCGCGGCCGGCCCGGCCGCAAACGCACAGCCCTACAATATTTCACTTGCCGGGGCGAGCCCGAGTGGATTGTGGTCGTCGCTCGGCGTCGGCATCGACAAGGCCGTCAAGGCGCAGTATCCAGGCTCGACGATTACCTATCAGACCTCCGGTGGTGGCCTGGCGAACATCGGGCTTCTCGATACGGGCAAGGCGCAGATCGGCATCGCCCAGGATCCCGAACTCAAGCTCGCGCTCGAGGGCTCCAAGCCGTTCACGAAGCCTATCAAGTCCATGCGGGCGATTGCCTACCTCTACGACTGGGGCCCGATGCAGCTCATCATGACCAAGGAATTCGCGAACAAGTACGGTATCAAGACTTTCGAGGACATCGCCGCCAAGAAGCCGCCGCTGCGGGTGACGGTCAACCGCCGCGGCAATATTGCCGAGGGGGTCGCACTGGCGATGTTCAAGGCGATCGGGGTCACGCAAGCCGACATCGAGAAGTGGGGCGGGTCGGTAATCTATGCCGCGTCGCAGGAGCAGACCGACCTCTACAAGGATCGGCGCGCCGACCTGATCTTCAACAGTCTTTTCGTGAAACAGGGCTCGCTTCTCGAGGCGACCAATGCGATCGAATCGGTCATGTTGCCTGTCTCTGAGGCGGTGATCAACAAGGTGGTTGCGGAGACCGGGGCAAAAAAATTCGTCATCCCGGCCAATGCCTACGCGTTCCAGACGGAGCCCATCCCGACCACGACGCTCGGCGCGGGTTTGATCGTCAACCAGAGCCTGGACGACCAGACCGCGTACAACTTCGCCAAGGCATTGCACCTGCAGATCGGCGAGTTGCAGGCGGTGCATGGCTCGATGAAGGCGCTGACCCCGAAGCTGCTCGTCGAGATGGACGTGATTCCCTACCATCCGGGAGCCGTCAAGTACTACAAGGAAGCGGGCCTGATGAAGTAGACGTTCGGATCGCCGCGGAAGGAATGGTCATCCGGTTCCAATGAGCATCGCTTCCGCTCTGTTCTCCACGGGCCAGGCGCGCCAACCCGAAGGCGCGGTTGGCCTGTTCGCCAACGTGCTCGCCGCTGCCGTCACCATCGGCATTGTCGTCACGACCACGATCTGGGCCGTGGACATCGTGGCGATGCTCTTCGTGTTCCTCGGGCCGATGATCGCGCTGATCTTCCTGCTGTGCACGCCGAGGGCAGGCTCGGATCCCGGGCGCATTCCGTGGCCGGACTACGCCTGCGCGGGGCTTGCGCTGGCTACGAGCGCGTACTTCTTCCTCGACATCAAACGCATCACGCAGCGCATCGCGCTGCTCGACCCGCTCTCGAATTCGGATGTGTTTTTCGGCACTGCGCTGCTCTTGCTGGTACTGGAGGCGACGCGACGAACCGTCGGCCTCGGATTGCTGCTGGTCGTGTTGGCATTCCTGGCCTACAACCTGTTTGGCGACGTCTTGCCGGGGGCGTTCGGCCACGGCGAGATCGACTACTACCATTTCCTGGACATCCTGGTGTTCACGACCGACGGCGTCTTCGGCGTACCCGTGCGGGTCGCGCTGACCTACGTCTTCCTGTTCTCCCTGTTCGGGGCGTTCCTGCATCGCGCCGGTGGCGGAGAGTTCTTCTTCAATGTCGCGGCGGCGATATCCGGCAGGAAGCCTGGCGGACCAGCCAAGATCGCCGTGGTGTCGTCCGGGCTGTTCGGGACGATTTCCGGCAGTCCGACCTCGGACGTGATCGTGACGGGGTCGGTCACGATTCCGATGATGAAGCGCCTGGGCTACTCGCCCGTCCTCGCCGGCGGCGTCGAGGTGGCGGCGTCGACCGGTGGCAGCCTGCTGCCGCCGGTGATGGGCTCAGCCGCCTTCATCATGGCCGAATTCACGGGGATTCCGTACCAAAGCATTGTGGTTGCCGCGATCGTCCCGGCGCTACTCTACTATTTCTGCGTGTACTACCAGGTGCACCTGCGTTCGCTCAAGATCGGCCTGCGCGCGATGGATCCACGGGACATTCCGCCGTTCTGGGGTTCGATCCGTCAAGGGGGCGCCTTTGCCGTGCCCTTCATCGTACTGATCTGGGCGCTGGTGCTCGGCTACTCGCCGACCTACGTGGCGGCGTACGCAACGATCGGCGTCATCGCCGTGGCCATGCTGCGCAGGAGCACGCGGCTCGGGATGAAATCGCTGTTCATGATCCTCGCCGAGACTGCCCGGCGGACGACGCCTGCCGTGGGCGCCTGCGCGGCGGCTGGGCTCGTCGTTGGGGGCATCAGCATGACCGGGCTGGGCGCCAAGTTCACCGATCTGATCTTCCTCCTCGCGGGGCAGAATCTGTTCTGGTCGCTGGTCATCGCGGCGGTCGTGGTGATCCTGCTCGGCATGGGCATGCCGGTGCCGAGCGTCTATATCCTGGCGGCGGTGCTGATCGCTCCGGCGCTCACCAAGCTCGGTGTGCCGCTCCTCGCCGCGCACTTGTTTCTGCTGTACTTCGCGTCGCTTTCCGCCATGACGCCACCCGTCGCCGTGGCCGCCTTTGCGGCGGCTCCGATCGCCGAAGGCAATCCGCTGCTGATCGGGGTCGCGGCGGTGAAACTGGCGGTAGCGGCGTTCGTCATGCCGTTTGCGTTCGCTTACAGCGGCGAAATCCTTCTTCAGGGTGAAGTGCTGCCAATCATTCTGCATATCGTCGCGGCGATGATCGCGGTCGTGCTGCTTTCCGTCGCGGTGGAGGGATTCCTGCGTGCGCGCGTCAACGGCCTGTGGCGGGCGTTCATCGGCGCCTGCGGTCTGGCACTCCTGGCAAATGATTGGCGCGTCCAGGTCGCGGCGGCGGTGCTCGGATTGGCGCTTTTTGCCTATCTTGCAAGGGGCCCGCTCGACGCGGTGAATGCGGACACTGACTATCGAAACTCGCAATGACCGGCAACGCCGGCATGCGCGCGCGTGTCGGGTCGGCACATCTCGACGATCGGTCGATCGCAGCATCGAGTTTGATCGTTCATGACGAACGGCGCTAACATCGAGGCAGAAGTTTGGTTCCTGGAAGGAGCACAGTGTAAATGGGCGAATGGCACAGCGTTGCGTCGGAAGCCGAGATTCCCGAGGGCGAGGCGAAACAGGTCGAGGCAGGCGACGAATTGATCGCGATCTTCAATGTGGGTGGACGCCTGTATGCGACCAGCGACGTCTGTACACACGAGGAAGCCAGCCTGTGCGATGGATACATTGACGGCGACACGATCGAGTGCCCGTTGCACCAGGCAGTGTTTCACATCCCCACCGGAAAGGTCCTGGCCGAGCCGGCGACCAGGGATTTGCGGGTTTTTCCGATCCGCGTCGAGAATGGGACTGTTCAGGTTCAGGTGGTGTAGGGGGCGAATACCCTTGAATCGAGAATCCGGAAAGGAGTACGGCATGAACCAATCGATTCCCAGGCTCGAACTCGCCGACATGCGGGCCGATCTTGCGACTTACCTCGGCCCGCGCGTCAAGCGCCTGGGCTACCTGGGTGAACTGTTCAAATGCGCCGGCCACGCACCAGGCGTGCTGCTCACATTCATGCATTTCACCGACGCGCTGAAGGAGGCGTTGCCCGACCGGCTGACCGAAGTCGGCGCGCTCACTGTCGCCGGCCTCATGAACAATCAATACGAACGCAATCAGCATGAGCGTCTGTCCGTTCGCCTGGGGTTCGGGCGGGAGTGGGTGGCGGAAGTGAACCGGCTGAAGCCCGACGAGGCCAGGCTGATGAGTGAGGCCGAACGGGCAGTGCAGAAATATGCCATTGCCGCCATCGAGACGCGCGGTCAGCAGGCTGCGCAGGAATTCGCGGCGATGTCTCAGGCGCTTTCACCGGACCAGGCCATGGCGGCGGTCCTGCTGGTAGGGCGCTACGTCACGCATGCATTGACCGTGAACACCCTGCAGCTGAAGCCGCCGGTGCCGTCCGTGTTCGAGGACGGATTCAGCGGATGAGAACCGGGAATCGGCATGACTGAACCGATCTGGATTGCGGAACGGGAAGTCGTCGAGCTGCTTGACTTAAGCGAGGCGATCGACGCCCTCGAGCAGGGTCTGCGCCGGGAAGCGGATGGCAAGGCGCTGAACATGGTCAAGACCCATGTTGCCTGGGGTCACGGCAATCTGCACGCCATCGGCGCGGTGTTCCCGGGCGACGGGCTGGCAGCCACCAAGACCTGGGCGCACACCGAGCGAGGCGCGACGCCGCTACTCATCGTGATCGATGCCGAGGACGGTTCGCTCAAAGCGATCGTCGAGGCGTTTGCACTGGGGCAGATGCGCACCGGAGGCGTTTCGGGCGTGGCGACGAACCGGCTTGCGGACCGCCACGCGGACGACATGGCGATCATCGGCAGCGGCAAGCAGGCCTTGTTGCAGGTCGCCGCTGTTGCCGCTGTGCGACCACTCCGGCGCCTGAGGGTTTTCAGCCCCCGGCCGGAAAGCCGGCGGCTGTTCATCGACAAGCTGCGCGGCGAATTCGATTTCGAGATCGTTGAGGCGGATACTGTGGAGGATGCCGTGCGCGGTGCGCCGATCGTGACTCTCGTGACCCGGGCCACGGTACCGTTCCTTGCTTCGGGAATGGTCGCCCGCGGCGCGCACGTCAACGCCGTTGGTGCGATCACGCCGGAGCGTGCCGAACTCGCGCAGGACGTGATCGAACGCGCCAGCGTCGTTGTGACCGACAGCGTCGCGGCCGTGCAGCGCCTCTCGGCCGAATTCATCGGCCACTACGGGCCGCCCGGACCCGCATGGGACGTGGTGGTTCCGCTCTGCGACCTGATCGCGGGCGGGAAGTCGCGGCAACCCGGCGACGATTTGACCCTGTTCAAGGCAATGGGGGTCGGAATCTCCGACCTTTCGCTGGGCAGCGCGATTTACGCGCGGGCACGTGCCCTTGGGAAGGGCCGCGCCTTTCCCCATCCGGGGCGTGCCAAGCCGCGGTTGCGCGGAACTGTCGCCGGAACGGGCACGTAACGAGCTGACGATGGACCAAAGGAGACAATGATGAGCGAGCTGCGCAAGGAATTCGAGAGGTTGCAGGGGCGCTTCGTGGAAGCGACCGGCGTGCCGCCACGGGAGAACATCCTTTGGCCGCCCATCATCGTCGGCAAGGAAGAGATCGACGCCGAGGTCGCGCGCCTGGCCGCATTGCCCGCCCCCGCGGATGGGCGGCGCGAATCCCTGATTGTGCACCCGCTCGCCGATGCCGCGACCCCAGGCTTCGCGCCGGGGATCCAGGTCAAGCTCTCGGTGCTGAAACCCGGCGAGCAGACCCGGCCGTTCCGCCACAATGCGACGGAAGTCAATTTCTGCATTCGCGGCTCCGGCCATACGATGGTTGCGGGCAAGCGGATCGCGTTCGAACTCTACGATGTGTGGAACCATCCGTCGTACGCGACCTACGCGCACGCGAATGACGGCGACGACCTGCAGGTGCGCCTGACCTACTCCAACGTCCCGTTGCTCCAGCACATGGAGGTCTACGTCTTCGAAAACGACGTCAAGCCCGAGGCTGTCGCGGTGGTGGCCGAAGCCGAGGCAAGCGACCCGCGGCGCAAGAGCCCCTTCGGCATGATTCCCTACGGCGACGACGGCGCCATGCTGATGCCGTACGAAACGCTGATCAATCCCGAGGTCGTCGTCTCCAGGCCGTTGCACTTTTCCTGGCTCAGGACCAAGGAGGAACTGGACAAGCTGGTAGCGCTGGGCAAGGACTACGTCGGCCGCCGCCTGTACATGTACTACAACCCGGTGACGGGCCGGCACAACGGCATCACGCCGAACTTCTTCGCCACCATGACCATCCGGCCGCCGAAGATCGTCGATCGCCCGCATCGCCACGTGTCGGCGGCGATCAACTACTATTTCAAGGGTAGCGGCTATTCGGTGGTGGCTGGAAACCGCTACGAGTGGAAGGCCGGGGACCTGATGCTCTCCGCCCCGGGATGGGCCGTGCACAACCACGCTTCGTACGACGAGCCGGTCTATGAGCTGACCATCCAGGACCAGCCGCTCAACATCTACATGGAATCCATTCTCTGGCAAGAGGACATGAAGAAGCCGGCGGCGCTGCTCGGTTCGCAACCCGGATTCGCGACGAACAGAAACAAGGCCGCCGCATGATCAGGCTCGACCCCAGGTTTCTGGTGGGGTCCTATCCACCCGTCGTTACGCCGTTCAGGGAGGGCAGGGTGGACTACGACGCATACGCCAGCCTGCTCGAATTCCAGATCCGCAAAGGCACGCACGGCATAGTCGTGAACGGGACTTCGGCCGAGCCTTCGACGCTTACGCTCGACGAGCGCAATCAGCTGGTAAAAGCTGCGGTACAGGTGGTGAATGGGCGGATTCCCGTCGTGGCCGCGACAGGGTCGCAATCGCATGCCGAAACGGTGCATCTGACGGAATTCGCCGCCAAGGCGGGTGCGGACGCGCTGCTCATCGTGACCCCGTACTACGTTCGTCCACCGCAGCGAGGCCTGGTCGCGTACTACAACGATCTGGGAGAGCGCAGCAATCTGCCATTCATGATCTACCACATTCCCGGCCGCACCGCGGTGTCAGTGGAGATGGCGACGCTGGAGCAGGTCGCCGAACATAACCAGAACTTCGTCGGCATCAAGCACGCGGTGAACGACCTGGCGTTCGTGACACACATGCTGCAACGCCTCGGCAGCGATTTCCGCATCTTCGTCGGACTCGAGGAGTTTACGTTTCCGATGATGGCGATCGGTGCACTCGGCACGATGAACGCCGTGGCCAATCTGGTGCCCGGCCGAGTCGCCAGGCTCGCCGACGAGACGCTGGCGGGCAATATGGCCGGCGCGCGCAAGCTGCATGGTGACCTGTTCGAGCTGAATCAGGCCGTCTTCTATGACACCAACCCGATCGCCATCAAATACATGATGAAGCGTCTTGGCCTGCTCGAGTCGAACGAACACCGCCTGCCGATGATGCCGGCGACGCCGGAACTGGAGAAACGGCTCGACGAGGTGTTGCGTCGGGCCGGACTCACCTGACAGCGAACAAGGGGACCGCGGCATGACGAAGGCGACGGCAACGACAGGATCGGCGGACGCGCAGCGGGAGTATCGCTGGCCCGAGGGAGGTGTTTCGCGCATACCGTACTGGATCTACACGGATCCAGATATATACGAACGCGAGCAGGAGCGCATCTTTTGCGGGTCGAACTGGGCGTATGTCGGACTGGTCGCCGAGGTTCCGAATCCGGGTGACTTCAGGCGCACGACGATCGGCGACAAGCCGGTCGTGTTGGTGCGCGACAAGGAGGGGGTGCTCAACGCCTTCGAGAACCGTTGCGCGCACCGTGGCGTGCAGTTCTGCCAGAGTCGGGACGGCAACACCAATGAGTTCATGTGTCCCTATCACCAGTGGACCTATAGCCTCCAGGGCGACCTCATCGGCGTCCCGTTCCGGCGCGGCGTCAAGAAGCAAGGCGGCATGCCCGCGGATTTCGATCCGAAAAACCACGGTTTGCGCAAACTCAAGGTCACGGAGCGAGGCGGCGCGATATTCGCCTCGTTCGACCTCGCGATGGATCCGTTCGATACCTACCTCGGACCCACGATGCTGCCGCTTTTCGACCGGATCTTCGATGGTCGGGGCATCCGCGTGCTTGGTTACTCACGGCAGGTGATTCCGGCGAACTGGAAGCTGATGTTCGAGAACATCAAGGATCCGTATCACGCCAGCCTGCTGCACGTGTTTTTGGTCTCGTTCGGATTGTTCCGGGCCGACCAGCCGTCGCAGGTGAAAATGGACGCGACGGGACGCCATGCCGCGCTGATTTCGCAGAAGGGCGAGCAGAAGGCGGGCGAAGCCACGGCCGAGATGAAGTCGTTCAAGGCGGATTTCAAGCTGAATGATCCAACGTTGCTGCAACCGGTCAAGGAATTCAAGGATCCGAACACGGTGGTGATGACCACGCTGTGGCCCAACCTCATCATCCAGCAACAATCCAACACGCTCGCGATGCGCCAGCTGGTCACTCGGGGTCCCGAGGCGTTCGAACTGGTCTGGACGTTCTTCGGCTATGCCGACGACTCTGAGGAAATGACCAGCCGCAGGCTTTTGCAGGCCAACCTGATGGGTCCCGCGGGCCTGGTGTCCATCGACGACAGCGAGGTGATGAAGTTCTCCCAGGATGGCGTTCGTCCCTACCCGGATGCGAAGGGCGTCGTGGAAATGGGTGGACGCGATTGGCATGACGAGGAACACATGGTCACCGAAGCGACCATACGTGCGTTCTACGACTACTACCGCAAGGTCATGGAGTTGTGATGGAAGCGGCCAGCGACTTTGCCAACCTCTCCACCCGCCACCTGCGCCTGGAACTCGAGGAGCTTTACGCCGAGTATGCGGGCTGCATCGACGACGATGAGCTCGAGTCGTGGCCGGAGTTCTTCACCGAACGCTGCGTGTACAAGATCATTCCCCGGGAGAATTACCGGCGCGGACTCCCGCTCGCTACCTGGCTGTCCGA
Source organism: uncultured beta proteobacterium (assembly GCA_963712105.1). Classification (GTDB taxonomy): domain Bacteria; phylum Pseudomonadota; class Gammaproteobacteria; order Burkholderiales; family Casimicrobiaceae; genus VBCG01. The sequence continues at coordinate 313,209 of CAVQGR010000002.1, read as the reverse complement.
GAGCAAGGGCATGCTGAAGGATCGCGTCGTCACGATACGGCAGACGAGCATGTACGCACCACGCTACCTGCGCCACATCGTCAGTTGCATTCGTGTAGGAGGCTGGGAGGGTGGCGTACTCGACGTCCGGGCGAATTACCTGGTGATGGAAACGCTGATGGATGATGTGAGCCGCATCTTCAATGTTGGCGAGTACATCGACAAGCTTGTCGTCGAGGACGGCGGGCTCAAGTTCAAGGAAAAATTCTGCGTGTTCGACAGCATTGTCGTGCCCAACAGCCTCATCTACCCGATCTGACAGGGCGGAGTCATGACCAAGCCACCTTGCAAGGTGTCTGCCGGGGCCATGCGGAAGGCCGGCGAGACCACATCTTCGGCATCATCCCTACGGTCGGCTGGCGTGCCGGACCCCGCCCTGGTCGCCGATCTGGTTGCCGCCAACCGGATACTCTCCGACCAGGGAATCGTGGATGGCTTCGGACATGTCAGTGTCCGGCACGACAAGGATTCCGGAAGATTTCTTCTATCGCGCAGCATGGCCCCCGGACTGGTAACGGCGCAGGACGTCATGGAGTTCGACCTCGATGGCGCTGCCATCGATGCGCAAGGGCGCACCCCCTATCTGGAGCGATACATCCACAGCGAGATCTACAAGGCGCTTCCCGACGTGCATGCGGTGGTTCACAGCCATTCGCCAGCCGTCATTCCCTTCGGCGTGGTCTCGGTGCCACTGCAACCGGTCTATCACATGAGCGGATTCCTGGGCTCCGGCGCGCCCGTGTTCGAGATCCGCGAAGCGGCGAGCGCGCCCACGGACATGCTGATTCGCAATGCCTCGCTCGGCGCCGCCCTGGCCGAGTCCCTGGGTGACGGAGCCGTGGTGCTGATGCGCGGGCACGGCGTAACCGTCGTGGGCGTTTCACTGCCCCAGGTTGTCTACCGCTCCGTGTATACGGAGATCAATGCCAAGCTCCAGGCGGACGCCATGCGCCTTGGTCCGGTCAGGTTCCTTTCCCGGGAAGAAGCCGCGAACGCAGCGGCCACCAACGACCTGCAATTGCGCCGGCCGTGGGAACTCTGGAAGCAGCGTGCCGCGAAGGACACGCCATCGTGATCCGAGTATGGCTCTTTGAGTCAATGGTCGGGGTGAGAGGATTTGAACCTCCGGCCTCTACGTCCCGAACGTAGCGCTCTACCAGGCTAAGCTACACCCCGATTGGGTTCCCTTGGCGGGATTGGTACTTCGTGTCGCACTCGCGGCGGGAATGCAGTCGTCGTAACCGCTTTCCGCGAGCCTCGCGCGCCGGCCTGACCATCGACGCCGAATGTGACACCGGCTGGATGCTAGTACGTCCGCTGCGCTGCGAAGACTGTCAATTCTAGCAGAGTTTTCCGGTAAATCGAGTCGGGCAAACCGGCCAGACAATCGGCGGCGTGGCTTACCTCGTTGTCGGCGCAGGCACGGGTGTAGGCAAGGGCATCCGTGCCAGCCAGCGCGGCGGTCACCGGGGCGAAATCCGTCATTCCACCGCCGGCGATGGCATGCCGGATCACCGCGGCATCGGCGGTGCTCCCGGTGGCGAGCGCGCGAATCAGCGGCAGCGTCATCTTGCCCTCGGCCAGGTCGTCGCCCAGGTTCTTGCCGATGGCGGTTGCTTCGCCCGAATAGTCAAGCAGGTCGTCGACCAGCTGGAAGGCGGTGCCCATGTGCATCCCGTAGCGGGCCAGCGCGTCTTCGAGCGGGGCGTCCGCCCCGCCCAATACGGCGCCAAGCCGCGCCGCGGCCTCGAACAGCCGTGCGGTCTTGCGCTGGATGACGTCGATATAGGCGGTTTCGGTCAGATCGGCGTTGCCGGCATTCATCAGCTGCAGCACCTCACCCTCGGCGATCGCGTTGGTGGCGTCGGCAAGGATTTCCAGCACCCGCATTCGCGACACGCCGACCATCATCTGGAAAGCCCTGGAATAGAGGAAATCGCCGACCAGTACGGACGCCGCGTTGCCGAACGCAGCATTGGCCGTCGCGTGACCGCGCCGAAGGTCGGATTCGTCGACAACGTCGTCGTGCAGCAGCGTCGCGGTGTGGATCATCTCGACCACCGCAGCCAGGACGTGCTGGTCTGAACCGCGATAGCCCGTTGCGCCCGCGACCAGCAGCAACAACGCCGGGCGCAGGCGCTTGCCGCCACCGCCCACGATGTGCTCGGCAACCTGGCGAATCAGGAAAACATCCGATTCGAGCGCCTGCCGCAACGCCCGATCGACCGCCTGCATGTCCTCGCCGATCACGGATTCAATAAAGGTAACGGTCACGATTGAGGGCTCGGCATGGGGTCTTGATGTTGGCGCAGGCGCCCGAATCGGCTGGCCCGGCCCCGAAAACGCCAGATCCAGGGATACCCGGCAGCGCGATCCGGGCCGCCCGCAGACAGTGGTTTCACCCGGGAAAACGGGAAATGGGCGCAATTGGCGCGCATTCTACCCGACCGGCCGGAATCGCCGGTGTCCTGGCGCATGCCGCGATCCGCGCGCCCGGGGTCCAACGGACCATCGCCATGAATCTTTGACAATTGGGCTCTTACGGCCTTATAATTCAAGGCTTTTCCGCATTCCCGTCGGAAGGGCGCGCAAGCGCGGCAACGGGAAAGCCTATTCAACGGAGTCTCTCATGTACGCGGTCATAAAAACCGGCGGCAAGCAATACAAGGTTGCCCCCGGCGAAAAACTCAAAGTAGAACTGATACCGGCGGATGTGGGCGCGAGTGTGGTTCTCGACCAGGTATTGCTGGTCGGTGAAGGCGAAAGCGTCCGTCTGGGTCAACCCACCGTCGCCGGTGCGACGGTCACGGCCACCGTCGTTGCGCAGGGGCGCGGCGAAAAGGTGAAGATATTCAAGATGCGCCGGCGCAAGCACTACCAGAAGCATCAGGGCCACCGGCAGAGCTACACCGAACTCAAGATCGAAGCGATCGTCGGCTAACCGGGGACGAGGACACCATGGCACATAAAAAAGCGGGCGGCAGTTCGCGCAACGGGCGCGAGTCGAATTCCAAGCGGCTGGGCACCAAGGTTTACGGCGGCGAAGTGATTCGCGCCGGTGGCATCATCGTCCGCCAGCGCGGCACGCCGATCCATCCGGGCGTCAACGTCGGCATCGGCAAGGACCACACATTGTTCGCGCTGGTCGATGGTCACGTGAAGTACACGACCAAGGGCCCGAAGCAGGACAAGTTTGCCAATGTCGTTGCCGTTGAGGCCAAAGCGGCCTGATCCGCGAGGATATTATTGGAAACCGAAAATGCCCGGCTTCGAGCCGGGCATTTTTTTCGGCGGTTCAAGTCCGATCAGCTGGCCGGCAATTGCGCACGACGGGCCGGGAGCCGGATGGTCGGCGTCGGCGGAACTCGCGAGGGCACGCACCCGCATCGAGTTGTTGCCGCGGTCAGCGCCGTTCGATATAGAACTGCATTGCGAACGCAAGTACCGAAAACACGAGCAGCGGAAACGCGGCGGAGAAGAACGGTGACCAGTCGTTGAGCACGCCAAGGTAGGCAAACAGCCGGCCAATCAGCCAGAAGGCGAGCCCGAGCATGGTGCCGGCGAAGATGCGAAATCCCACCCCACCCTGGCGCCTCTGGAATTGCGCGAACGGCAGTGCCAGCAGCATCATCACCAGCACCGCCACCGGGTACAGCACCTTGGCCCAGAAGGCAATCTCGAAGCGTGACGTCTTCTGGGCATTGCGGTCCAGCACGCGGATGTTGTCGTAGAGGGTTGCGAGCGCAAGACGCTCCGGCGCCACCTGATAGACGGTGAGGATCGATGGCTGCAGCACCGACTGCCAGGTCCATTTCGGCTCCGAGGAAACCCGCGCCGAGTCCTTGCCGAGTTCGGTGACCTTGACTTTTTCCAGAGTCCAGCGGCCGTCGCCCGCGAAACGGCCCGACTCCGCGCTGCGCACTACGGTCAAGCGCAGGTCGCGGTCGAATTCGTAGATGCGCACGCCAACCAGGGTCATGTCCGATAGCACCGTTCGGATGTTGACGAACGTGTAGTCCTGCTTGAACCAGAAACCCGACTCGAACTGTTGCGCCACGACGCCGGTTGCGCCGCCCAGCGCCGTCGCGCGGAGGTTCTGGGCGAGTCGTTCGGACGGCGGCGCCACGTATTCGCCGGCAAGAAACGTGGCGATCGCCAGGGGAATCCCCACGCGGATCACCGCCCAGCCGAGCTGCAGAATCGACGCGCCCGACGCGCGCATCACCGTGAATTCCGAATTGGCGACAAGCTGCGCCATCGCGAACAACGTGCCGATCAGCGCTGCAACCGGAAAGAGTTCGTAAATCCGCGACGGCACGTGCAGCGCGACGAAGAGGAGCGCGGTGGTCAGCGCATAGTTGCCGCGCCCCACGTCGCGCATTTCGTTGATCAGATCGAAAAACGTGAACAGTCCCAGCAGCGCCAGGAACAGCAGCGATGTGGTCAGAAAGACGTCGCGTCCGACGTATCGAGTCAGCGTGCGCATGAATCAGGCCGGTTTGGCGGCGTCGCGCGGCGCGCGGCCGAAGAGCCCGTAGATCGATAGCTGGTGCCGGAACAGCAGTCCAACCAGCGCCAGCGCGATTGCATGCGGCAACAGCAATCCCAGCCATAGTTCGAGCTTTCCCTGGGCAATCAGGCTCTGGACGATGTTGATGCAGTTGGAATAAAGCATGTAGAGGAAGGCTGCGGCGAAGAGATTGATCGAGCGACCCATCCGGGGATTCACCTGGGCGAGCGGGATCGCCAGCAGCGTCAGCACGAAGGCGAGAATGGGCACCGACAGTCGCCAGAACAGCTCGGCACGCTCGGCATTGGAATCCGACAGCAGCAACAGCGGCAGCGGGATCGCTCGAGTGGAGGTCGGCAGCGCGCGTGCTTCGGCTGGTTCGATGCGGCGGCCAAGCCGGTCGAATTCGATCATCCGGTAGTCCGCAGAACCGGCCTGGCCCTCGTAGCGGCGCCCGTCCTCGAGCACGACGAACCGGTCCCCGTTCGGTTCCACTTCCAGGCTGCCGGCCCGGGCCACCGTGGTCGAGTCGCGCTTGTCGTCGACAGAATGCAGGAAAATATTTCGGATGCGGCCGTCGACCGGGTTGATGCTCTCGATGTAGACGACGATGCCGGCGCGGCGAAATTCGCGAAATAGGCCGGGAGAGAGAATCGAAATTTCGTCGCGCGACTCCAATTGGCGCTCGTATTCGATCTTGCGTTGCTCGGCCCATGGCGACAGGAAAAGCGATAGCGCGACGATCGCGAACAGGAACGGCGAGGCGAACCAGAGAATGGGCCGAAGGCTGGCAGTGAGCGATTGCCCGGAGGTGAACCAGACGACCATTTCACTGTCCCGATACCAGCGTGACAGGGTCAGCAGGACGGTGAGGAACAGTGCGACCGACAACAGAATGTTTAGATAAAACATCGCGTTGAAGCCGATCAGCGCGAGTACGCCGTCTGCCGCCACGGCACCGCCGGCGGCGCGAGCCAGGACCCGGATCACCGACTGGGTGAACAGGATGGCCAGCAGCACCACGAACAGGCCTATCGCGGTGGCGGTCAGTTCCCTGACCAGGCTGCGTCGAAAAATCATGACGGAGGGAAAAGTTTTGACTTTTTCCGGGAATTTTGCCGATAATGCCCGGCAACACGCGTAACGGCAACAAAAGGCCGGAACGGAAGACGAGGGAACGCGATGGAATTTACCATAAAAAGCGGCAGCCCCGAGAAGCAGCGCAGCGCCTGCGTCGTCGTTGGGGTGTTCGACAATCGCAAGCTTTCGCTGTCCGCCGAGCTGGTGGATCGTGCCAGCAACGGCTATGTGAGCGAAATCATCCGCCGCGGAGACATGGAGGGCAAGCTCGGCGCCACGCTCCTGCTGCACAACGTGCGCGGGACGCTGGCCGACCGGGTGCTGCTCGTGGGTTTGGGCAAAGAACGCGATTTTCGCGACCGCGAATTTCGCCAGGCCATCCGCTCGGCGGTCAAACTGCTCAACGAGACCGGTTCCTATGAGGCGGTCGTCTACCTGACCGAGGAGAAGGTCAAGCGACGCGAGGTGGCCTGGCGCGTCGAGCACGCGGTCATCGTGGCGATGGAGTCGGTCTATCGCTTCGAGCAGCTGAAGAGCCAGCCGACCGAGGTTCGCCGGCCGCTGCGCAAGCTCACCTTGTCGGTGCCGCAGCGCTCCGACCTGACCGCGGGAGAGAAATCGGCCGCGCGCGGGCTCGCCATTGCGCACGGAATGGAACTGGCACGCGACCTGGGCAATTTGCCCGGCAACGTCTGCACGCCGGAATATCTTGCCGAGCGCGCGCGCCAGCTAGCGGTCGAGTTTCCCGACATCTCCGTCAAGGTCCTGGAGCGAAGCGATTGCGAGGAACTGGGCATGGGCTCGTTCCTGTCGGTGACCAATGGCAGCGAGCAGCCGCCGCGATTCATCGTCTTCGAATACATGCAATCCGCGCGCAAGCAGGCGAAACCGTGCGTGCTGATCGGCAAGGGAATCACCTTCGACACCGGCGGCATTTCTCTCAAGCCCGGTCTCGACATGGACCAGATGAAATTCGACATGTGCGGCGCCGCGGCGGTCTTCGGAACGCTGCGGGCACTGGCCGAGGTCAAGGCACCGGTCAACGTCGTCGGTCTGGTACCCGCCTGCGAGAACATGCCCTCCGGTCGAGCGACCAAGCCTGGCGATGTCGTGACCAGCATGTCCGGCCAGACGATCGAAGTGCTCAATACCGATGCCGAAGGGCGGCTGGTGCTCGCGGATGCCCTCACCTACGCCGAGCGCTACGAGCCCGAGGCGGTCGTTGACATTGCCACCCTCACTGGCGCCATGGTGATTGCCCTGGGTCACGTCGCGACCGGACTCTTCAGCAACAACGAAGCGCTTGCGCGTGCACTGCTCGCTGCGGGCGAGGACGCCTACGACCGCGCCTGGCAATTGCCGATGTGGGAGGATTATCAGGAGGGGCTGAACTCCAATTTCGCCGATTTCGCCAATATCGCGGGTCGCGCCGCCGGCAGCATCACCGCAGCATGTTTTCTTTCCCGCTTCGCCAAGAAATTCGATTGGGCTCATCTGGATATCGCCGGCACCGCGTGGAAAGATGGCAAGCACAAGGGGGCGTCGGGGCGGCCCGTTCCCCTGCTCGCCACCTGGCTGCTCGCGCAGGAGTCTCCGCCGGCGTGACGCGATTCATCGCATGACCACCATCGACTTCTATACGCACGTCGACGACCGCCTGAGCGTGGCGGCCCGGTTGGTGGCGAAGGCGATGGCGGCGCACGGAAGCGTCCGGGTCCTGACGCCGGATGCGGTGATGACCGACGCGCTCGATCGGCTGCTGTGGGTCGTTCCGCCGACCGGGTTTCTGCCACATTGCCGGATCGACAACGCGCACGCGGCGGAAACGCCCGTGTGGATCGACCACCGGCTCGAACACGATGGACCTTGCGCCGTGCTGGTCAACCTGCAGCTTGACCCGCCGCCATTCTTCAGCCGCTTTGAACGCCTGGCGGAAATTGTCGGCGTGGATGACGCCGATGCTGCCCGGCAGCGCTACCGCTACTATCGTGAGCGCGGTTACGAGTTGCGCTCGCACAATCTATCGGCGCAGGGATAGTCGGTGCCGACCGCACGTGAACTTCTCGAGCAGGCCGATGCGCTGATGCGGCGCAACAGGGCCGATGCGGTCGACGACATTCCGGTGCTCACCGACGTCGTGCCCGTGGATCCCGCGGTGTTGTTGCGCGAAAAAGACAATGGAGCCGAGATCCCGGTCCTGGTCGACGCGGTGGAGTCCGGTGACCAAGCGGTTTCCATTCACGAACCCGATGAGGGGGAACCGTCGGACTGGCTCGACGACCAGGCACGCTCGGTCATTGGCGACGTGCCGGATTCCATTGCGGTGGTACCGCCGGTCCGGATCCCCCAGCCGGTCGACCCTGCGCTGCTTGCGTCCGCGGAGCACGAGGAAATCGACCTCAAGTCGGCGGAGGACGATGCCTTCGACGTGGATTTGGGCTTCGTCGGCACGCAGTTGCCATCGCCGGGCAGTCCGCAACCGGAAGCGGAAGAACCCGAAGAAGCGCTGGCCAATCTCGACACGAATGTTCCTGAAGAGCCGGCTGCCGAACAGGACGCGGTGATCGAAGAGTTGCTGATCGAGGCGCCGTCGATCGTCGAGGCTGAGGTCGACGAGTTGCCGGAACAGGAATTGCAGGAAGTACAGGAAGTACAGGAAGTACAGGAAGTACAGGAAGTACAGGAAGTACAGGAAGTACAGGAAGTACAGGAAGTACAGGAAGTACAGGAAGTACAGGAAGTACAGGAAGTACAGGAAGTACAGGAAGTACAGGAAGTACAGGAAGTACAGGAAGTACAGGAAGTACAGGAAGTGCATTCCGCTGCGCCTACCCCGGTCCCGGAATCTGTGGCGGCAGCGCCCGACGATCAGGCCAAGTGGGATGCGCTGGCCGAGGAGGTGCGTATCCAGGTCCTGCAACGCATCGACCTGTTCACCGACACCGGCCTGCGAGAGCAACTGGGCGTGCGCCTGAAGCCCATCGTCGATCGCGCCAGCGCCGATCTGGTTGCGACCATCAATCAGCATGTTGGCGAGCTGCTGCGCGCCTACGTCGCGGAAGCGATCGAACGCGAGATCGAGCGTTGGCGGCGTGATCACTAGCGTCCCATTGCCTGGCTCTTGCTGTCGTGGCCGGCGAGCCGGTTCAGCGGGTACATGCGCTGGCGCTGGCGCAGAACCGGGTCGGGGCAACGCCGAACCGGGCGACGGACGGAAGTAGGCCGCGAGGGTCGCCGACGGTTGCCACCGCCCTCTGGCAGCATGCTAGACTGCCCTTATGCGATCAATCGCTGAAATGAACGCCGACCGGGAAACAGGGCCGCAGATGCCTGCTTCCGCGTACGGATATGCGTTTTATTTCTGGACCATGCTTCCAGAGGGCCGCGCGCGACCGTAGACATCCAGCAAGTCGATCAAGGATTCCACGAACCGGGCGGCCCGCAAAGGCCGCCCGGTTTTTTTCCGGGTTCGTTTTTCGAAGGAGCATTGCCATGATCATCGTCATGCAGCCGGACGCCGGCACCGCCGAGATCGCCGCCGTCGAGGCGCGCATCGTCGCGGAAGGGCTTGCCGTCCACGTTTCGCGCGGAACCGAGCGCACGCTGATCGGCGCGGTCGGCGACGAGCGCAAGCTGTCTCCGGACATGTTCGAGACGCTCGCCGGTGTCGAACGGGCGCTGCACATCGTCAAGCCCTACAAGCTCGTCGCCCGCGAATGGCATCGCACCAGCACCGTGGTCGACGTGCGCGGCATTCCGATCGGCGGACCCGACGTGCAGGTGATCGCCGGGCCCTGCTCGGTGGAGACGCCGGAGCAGATGCGCGCCGCCGCAGCCGCGGTGGCGCAGGGCGGTGCACGCCTGATGCGCGGCGGGGCATTCAAGCCGCGGACAAGTCCGTATACCTTCCAGGGCGCGGGTGTCGAGGGCCTGCGCATGTTGCGCGACGCGGCCAAGCCGCACGGCCTGCCCATCGTCACCGAACTGATGGACGTGCGCATGCTCGACACCTTCCTGCGCGAGGGTGTGGATGTCGTTCAGATCGGCACGCGCAACATGCAGAATTTCGACCTGCTGAAGGAGGTGGGGCGGGTCGACATGCCGGTGATCCTCAAGCGCGGCATGAGCGCGACCATTGCCGAATGGCTGATGGCGGCCGAATACATCGCCGCGGGAGGAAACCACCGCATCATCCTTTGCGAGCGCGGCATCCGCACCTTCGAGACGGCCTACCGCAACGTGCTCGACGTCACCGCCATCGCCGGTCGCCAAGCGCGAAACACACCTGCCGGTCATCGTCGACCCGTCGCATGCGGGCGGCAAGGCGTGGATGGTGTCCTCACTTTCCTGCGCCGCGGTTGCCGCGGGCGCGGATGCCCTGCTGGTCGAGGTGCATCCGGTTCCGCGGGACGCGTGGTGCGACGCCGACCAGGCGCTGGCGCCGGTCGAGTTTGCAACGCTGATGGATCGAATCGGCGCGGTTGCGCAGGCGGTGGGACGCAGGCTCGATCGCGGTGCACCGGCGACCGCGGGAGCGGTACTGGCGCGCACGGAGGGAACGGGGGCGTCGCTGCCGGTGGCGTGACCTGACACGAATGGCGAAAGGTCGCGGCCGACCCCGTGCGCGCAGCGATGTCCGCGTGGCGTATCCCCTACAATGTGCTGGATGGTCGCGCCCGCCGCCACAAGGTTTGCGGGAGACGCGATCCAGCCACGGTCGACTGCGAACAACCTGATGAGCACGCCGGCAGCGCAACCCGTTACCTTCCATTCGAGCGGCGTTGAACACCCGCTGGCGGCGCGGCTGCGCGGCGCGGTAACGGGCGACGTGCTGTTCGACGCGGCGTCACGCGGGCGCTACGCCACCGATGCGTCGATCTACCAGGTCGAGCCTGTGGGCGTGCTGGTGCCGAAGTCTGGTGAGGACGTGGTCGCGGCGCTCGATGTTTGCCGCGAACTGCGCGTGCCGCTGTTGCCGCGTGGCGCCGGCAGTTCGCAATGCGGCCAGACCGTCGGTGCCGCGCTGGTCATCGACTACAGCAAGCACCTGAATCGTCTGGTCGACTTCGACCGCGAGGCGATGACCGCGACCGTCGAACCGGGCATGGTGCTCGACGACCTCAACGCGCAACTGAAGGCGCACGGCGTCTGGTTCCCTGTCGACGTCAGTACCTCGGCGCAGGCCACGCTGGGCGGCATGGCCGGCAACAATTCCTGCGGCTCGCGCTCGATCGCCTTCGGCAACATGGTGCACAACGTGCTCGCCATCGACGTCCTCCTGGCCGATGGCACGCAGGCGCGCTTCGGCGTTGAACGCGACATGAGTGGGGCGTTGTCGAGTGTGAGCGCACTGATGAGCGGATTGCGCGCCATCGGCGAACGCGAACGCGACGAGATCGCGCGGCGGGTCCCAAGCAGGATGCGCCGCGTCGGCGGCTACAACATCGACGTGTTCCATCCCCAAAGCGAGCGTCCCTATACGACCGACGGCAGCGTCAATCTGGCGCATCTGCTGGTGGGCAGCGAAGGCACGCTGGCGCTGACGCGCACGCTCACGTTGCGGTTGGCGCCGCTGCCTGCCCACCGCACGCTGGGCGTGGTGAACTTTCCAACGCTTCGCCGGGCGATGGAGTCGGCACGCCACATAGTCGGACTCTCGCCGTCGGCGGTGGAACTGGTCGACCGCACGATGATCGATCTGGCACGGAGCAATCCCGCCTTCCGGCCGGTGATCGAGCGCGCGCTGCTGGGCGAGCCGGACGCGATCCTGCTGGTGGAATTCATCGGCGAGTCGCGCGACGATTGCGTTCGCCGCCTCGACGATCTGGCGGCGCTGATGGGCGACCTCGGCCAGCCCGGATCGGTGGTAGCGATGACCGACGCCGGCGCGCAGAAGGCGCTGTGGGAGGTGCGCAAGGCCGGGTTGAACATCATGATGAGCATGAAGGGCGACGGCAAGCCGGTGTCGTTCATCGAGGACTGCGCAGTGCCGCTCGAGCATCTCGCCGACTACGTTGACCGGCTGACCGAAGTCTTTGCCAAACATGGCACGCGCGGCACCTGGTATGCGCACGCTTCGGTCGGCACGCTGCATGTGCGGCCGATCCTCGACATGCGCCGCGACGGTGCGAAAAAAATGCGCGCCATCGCCGAGGAGGCGAGCGCCATGGTGCGCGAGTACAAGGGTGCGTTCTCCGGCGAACACGGCGATGGACTGGTGCGCAGCGAATGGGTGGGCTGGCAATTCGGCCCGCGCCTGACCCGTGCCTTCGAGGAAATCAAGGATCTGTTCGATCCGCTGGGGCTCATGAATCCCGGCAAGATCGTCCGTTGCTCACGCATGGATGATGCGTCGCTGTTCCGTTTCCGGCCGGAACATCGCGTGCTTCCCGTTACCACCGCGCTCGACTGGTCGGGCTGGGATGTGCACGGCGATCCAGTGGCCGACACTGTTACTGCACCCGGTACCGGTGGCGACCCGGCCGGAGGTTTCGCCAAGGCCGTCGACATGTGCAACAACAACGGCCATTGCCGCAAATTCGATGCGGGAACGATGTGTCCGAGTTATCGCGTGACGCGCGACGAGAAGCACCTGACGCGCGGTCGTGCCAACACGCTGCGGCTGGCGCTGTCCGGGCAACTGGGACCCGAGGCGCTGGCGTCCGAAGCGGTACGCGAGGCGATGGATCTGTGCGTCAGCTGCAAGGGTTGCCGCCGCGAGTGTCCGACCGGCGTGGACATGGCGCGGATGAAGATCGAGTTTCGCCACCATTGGCAGAAGGCGCATGGGCTGGGTTTTGCGCAGCGGTTGATTGCCAACCTGCCGCGCTGGGCGCCGATGGCGGCGCGCCTGCCGTGGTTGGCCAATCTGCGCGAAGCGATGCCGGGCGCGGGATGGATTGGCGAGCGGCTGCTGGGCATCTCGGCGCGGCGCTCGCTGCCGAAGTGGCGAAGCGACACGTTCCTGCGCTCCGCCGCTGCGGACGACGTGCAACAGCCGGACGTCGTGCTGTTCGTCGACACCTTCACCAACTACTTCGAGCCCGAGAACGCGTATGCGGCGTTGCGCGTGCTGCGGGCGGCCGGCTATCGCGTGCAGGTCGCGCGCGCCGGTTCCGGCGACGCCGACGCGTCGCGACCGCTATGCTGCGGCAGGACGTATCTCGGTTCCGGCCTGGTCGACGAGGCGCGCACGGAAGCGCGCCGCCTCGTTGCCGCGCTGCTGCCGCAGGTGGAGCGGGGCGCGGTCATCGTCGGCCTCGAACCGTCGTGCCTGTTTTCGCTGCGCGACGAATTCCTGGTGCTCGGTCTCGGTGACGCCGCAAGCATGCTCGCCGACAACGCCTTCATGATCGAGGAGTTCCTGGCGCGCGAGCACGAGGCCGGCCGCCTTCGCCTTCCGTTCAGGCGCTGCCGCAGGATCGCGCGCTGCTGCACGGCCACTGCCACCAGAAGGCCTTTGACGCGATGACGGCAACGCGCCGGGTGCTGGAGTTGATCCCGAACCTGCGCGTCGACGTGGTCGAGACCAGCTGCTGCGGCATGGCCGGCAACTTCGGCTACGAGGCCGCGCACTACGACGTATCGCAGCGCATGGCCGAACTCGTCGCTGCTGCCCGCCGTGCGCTCGGCGGGCGTCGGCACGCTGCTGGTGGCCGACGGCACCAGCTGCCGGCACCAGATTGCCGACGGCACGCGCGGCGGCGCGCCGCGTGAGGCGCTGCATGTGGTGCGGGTGCTGGAGAGGGCGCTAGAGGGCGCGGACCCGGCACTCTGATCCCGTGGCATCATCACACGATTCCCAGCGGTCGAAAGTCTCTTCCGCGGCGCGTCGAGAGACAGCGGTATCGAGATGCCGCCTGCGTTATCGACGAAGCGCTAAGCTCCTGATTCTCTGAGGAGTAGGCGCGTCGCTCTGCTAGAATCCAACGTTTTTACAGGAACCGGCGCAATGTTCTGCGCCCGGGCAGCGCATGGAACTCGCGAAAAGCTTCGAACCCCACGCCATCGAGGCGCGCTGGTACCCGTATTGGGACACCAACGGCCTGTTCAAGGCTTCAATGAATCCGGACGCGCCGGCGTTCTGCATCCAGCTGCCGCCGCCGAACGTCACCGGTACCTTGCACATGGGTCACGCGTTCCAGCAGACGCTGATGGACCTGATGATCCGCTACCGCCGGATGCGAGGTGACAACACGCTATGGCAGGTGGGTACCGACCATGCCGGAATCGCCACGCAGATCGTCGTCGAACAGCAGCTAAAGGCTGAAGGAAAAACCCGGCACGACCTCGGCCGTGAACGCTTTGTCGAGCGTGTATGGAAGTGGAAGGAAGAGTCCGGCTCGGCGATCACGCAACAGATGCGCCGACTCGGCACCTCGGCCGACTGGTCCCGCGAACGCTTCACCATGGACGAGGGATTGTCGGCCGCGGTGCTGGCAACCTTCGTGCGGCTGTACGAGGATGGCCTCATCTACCGCGGCAAGCGGCTGGTGAACTGGGATCCGAAACTCGGCACCGCCGTGTCCGACCTCGAGGTCGACAGCGAGGAGGAGCAAGGCAAGATCTGGCAGATCCGCTATCCGCTGGCCGACGGCAGCGGTTCGGTGGTCGTCGCGACGACGCGTCCGGAAACCATGCTCGGCGACGTGGCCGTCGCGGTGAACCCGGCCGATGAGCGCTATACGGCGCTGGTGGGAAAGCTGGTCAGCCTGCCGCTGACCGGTCGCAGCATTCCGGTGATCGCCGACGATTATGTCGATCGCGAGTTCGGCACCGGCGCGGTCAAGATCACGCCGGCGCACGATTTCAACGACTGGCAACTCGGCCAGCGCCACCAGCTGGCGCCGATCACCATTCTCAATCTCGACGCGACCATCAGCGACAACGCCCCCGAGAAGTATCGCGGCCTCGATCGCTATGACGCGCGCAAGGCGGTGCTGGCCGATCTCGCCGCTGTGGACCTGCTGGTGTCGGAGAAGGCGCACACCATGGTCGTTCCGCGCTGCGGTCGCACCGGTGAAGTGGTCGAGCCGATGCTCACCGACCAGTGGTTCGTCGACATGAAGAAGCCCGCGCCGGCGAGTCATCCGTTCTTCCCGGGCAAGTCGATCCAGGACCTGTGCCAGGCCGCGGTCAGCGAGATCGGCCTGCCGGCGGGCGCGCCAGGTGCCGGCGAAAATCTGCGCTTCGTGCCGGGAGAGTGGCTGTCCACCTACCACCACTGGATCGACAACATCCAGGACTGGTGCATATCGCGTCAGCTCTGGTGGGGACACCAGATCCCCGCGTGGTACGACGAGGCCGGCAACGTCTACGTTGCGGCGGACGAAGCGTCGGCGAGCGCACAGGCGCACGCGAAGCTGGGCCGCGCGCCGGCCACGCTCACCCGTGACGAGGACGTGCTCGACACCTGGTTCTCCTCCGCGCTGTGGTGCCATTCGACGCTGGGCTGGCCGGCGCCGACGCCGGAGTTGAAATCCTTCCTGCCGTCGTCGGTCCTGGTCACCGGTTTCGACATCATCTTCTTCTGGGTCGCGCGCATGGTGATGACCACGACCTATTTCACCGGGCATGTCCCGTTCCGCGACGTCTACATCAACGCCATCGTCCGCGACGAGGACGGGCAGAAGATGTCCAAGTCCAAGGGCAACGTCCTCGATCCGATCGACCTGATCGACGGCGTGGACCTGGAGACGCTGGTCGCCAAGGCCACCAGCAACATGATGGACCCGCGGCAGGCCGAGAAGATCGCCAAGCGCACGCGGCGGCAGTTTCCGGAGGGCATCCCGTCCTTCGGCGCCGACGCCGTCCGCTTCACCTTCGCGTCGCTGGCGACGTTCAACCGGACGCTGAACTTCGACCTGCATCGCTGCGAGGGCTATCGCAATTTCTGCAACAAGCTGTGGAATGCGACGCGTTTCGTGCTGATGAATCGTCGAAGGCAAGGACTGCGGACGTCGACGATTCGCTGCCGCGGACCACGACCTTCGTCGACCGCTGGTTGCTCGGCCGCCTGCAGCAGGCCAAGCACGACATCGCGCCGGACATCGAACAATACCGGTTCGATCTCGCGGCGAAGCGCGCTCTACGAATTCGCCTGGGACGAGTACTGCGACTGGTACGTCGAGCTGGCCAAGGTACAGCTGGCCGATGCCGACGAAAGCGGCGACGATGCGGCGGCGCGCGGCACGCGTTCGATGCTGGTGCGCGAACTGGAGGCGATGCTGCGGCTCGCGCATCCGTTCGTGCCCTTCATCACCGAGGAGTTGTGGCAGTCCGTGGCACCGCTCGCCGGCAAGTCCGGCAGCTCGATCTCGACGCAGCCATTCCCGAAGGCCAGCTTCGATCGCGTCGACGCCGACGCGAACGCGCGGATGGCGACGCTCAAGTCGCTGGTCAGCGCCTGCCGCGCGCTGCGCGGCGAGATGAAGGTGTCGCCGGCGCCCGCGTCCGCCGCTGTTCGTGACCGGCGACGCCGCCGCACTCGCCGAATTCACCCGCTACCTGAAACCGCTGGCCAAGTTGGCCGACGTGCATGTGGTGACCGAACTGCCGGCCTCCGACGCGCCGGTCGAGATCGTCGGCGAGTACCGGCTGATGCTGCACATCGAAGTGGACCCGGCGGCGGAGCGCGAACGCATCGGCAGGGAAATCGCGCGCCACGAGGGCGAGATCGCCAAGGCAGGTGCCAAGCTCGGCAACGAGAGCTTTGTCGCCCGCGCGCCGGCCGCCGTCGTCGAACAGGAGCGCGCGCGCCTGGCCGGGCTTCTCGGCGACACTGGACAAGCTCCGCCAGCAGTATCAGCGTCTTGGAGGTTAGCGCAAGGTGACGACCGACGGCGGCGCGGGCTTGCGGCAGAGCAGCGCCGCGCGATCGATCGACGCTGCGCGGACACGCCGCCGCCGGCGTGTGATCGCGTTTGCCGTGGCGTTCCTCGCGCTGTGGTTCGGCTTCCTGGAATTGCGCGGACTCTTCTTCCCGGACGAGGGCCGCTACGCGGTGATCCCCTGGGAAATGCTGGCCGGCGGCGACTGGGTAACGCCGCGCATCAACGGTTTCCCCTATTTCGAGAAGCCGCCGCTGCAGTACTGGATCACCGCTGTCATTTTCGCCGTGTTCGGCGAGGACGAATGGACGGCAAGGCTGGGGCCGACCATTGCCGGCCTGATCGCGGTGCTGGCGGTCTGGTGGACCGCGCGCCGGCTGCATTCGCAAAGGACCGGCGTTCTGGCGGCGGCGGTGCTGGCAACGGGCTGCGGTTATTTCTTCTCGACCCAGTTCGTCACCCTCGACATGATGCTCACAGCGTTGCTGACCTGCGCGCTGTGCGCTTTCCTGCTTGCGCAGGACCCGCGCGCCGCGCCGGGCCTGCGCCGGCGCTGGATGCTGGCGGCATGGGTATTCTGCGCACTGGCGGTGCTGACCAAGGGGCTGATCGGCGTGCTGTTGCCGATGCTCGCCATCGCAACCTACGTCGTGGTCGCGCGCGACCTCGGGCTGCTGCGCCGCCTGCATCTGGTGACCGGAATGGCGATCGTGCTGGGGATCACCGCGCCGTGGTTCGTCCTGGCCGAACTGCGCAACCCGGGTTTCGCCGATTTCTTCTTCGTGCAGGAGCATTGGCAGCGTTACACGCAGCCGGGGCACCGACGCCCGGGGCCGTGGTGGTATTTCTTCCCCGTTACCGTGGCGTACCTGCTGCCCTGGCTGCCGGCGATCGTCGCGGCGCTGGTGCAGGCGTCGCGGCGGCCGGCCCGGGCGACCGTTGCGGCGAAGGGTTTCGACGACGTGCTCTTCGCCTGGTGCTGGACCGGCGCGATCTTTGTGTTTTTCAGCCTGTCGTCGTCGAAACTTACGGCCTACATCCTGCCGATAGTGGGCGCCGTCGCGATGGCCGCGGCGGTGCCGCTGGCGCGGCGCTGGGATGCGACGATGGCGATCACCGCATGGACGTTGACCGGCGGTGGGCTGCTCATGGCTGTGGCGGCGGTTCCGGCCGCGCGCTGGATCAAGGTTGTGTCGTTGCAGGAACTCTATGCGACGAACGCCGGCTGGGTGGCTGGCAGCGGATGCATCCTGGTGCTCACCGGCCTGTTGGCCTTGCGCTGCCTTCGCCGGCGGCGGCGCATGTTGACCCTGGCTGTGCTGGTTCTCGGTGGGGTGCTCGGTTGCCAGGTGGCTGCCATCGTCGCGCATCGGGTGGACAGCTATTTCTCGCCGGAGGAACTCATCGAACGCGTGACAGAGGACAGGCGGCCGTTCCGGCCGGAGCTTCCGTTCTACAGTGTCGATGTCTTCGACCAGGCGGTCCCGTTCTACCTGGGACGTTCGGTCACGCTGGTCCGGGAGAAAAGCGAACTTGCCTGGGGGATCGCGCGGTCTCCGGCGAATTTCATCGCAGACCTGGCGGAATTCGAGCGCCGCTGGCGCGACGGCGGCGACGCCTACGCGATCATGTCGACCGCAACCTACGAGGCGCTGCGCGCGAGCGGATTGCCGATGCGCTTCCTGGTCGGCGACAAGCGACGCATCGTCGTAACCCGAAAGTAGGCGCGCGCCGCGGCAATCGCGACGAAGGGCCGCCGTGCGGTCCGGTCGGGCAATGCGCTATCGTGAGTCCCGCCGTCGCGCCTGGCCTCAGGCGTCCTGCGCTTCGGGTGCCTTGCGCTTCATCAGCAGCGCCGGAAGCGGCCTTGCCTTGCCGTGGTGGCCACCGCGCGGCGCATGACCGTGCAATGCCGGCTTGTCGTCCATCGAGCCGGTCCGCGTCGTCGAACGCGCGGGCAAGGGCTGATCGGGGTTGCGGGCGTAGGCGAGTTCGCGCTCGATTTCACGCTCGCTGCGTGCACGCGGCTCGGGCGGGCCACTGCGAACGCGCGGCTCCGGCGGGTGCGTGTCGCTGCGCTCTGTCGGTGCCGCGCGCCGGGGTTCGGCGCGCGATGCACCAGCCGCGGCGCCGTCGCGTCGCGGAGTGCGCGTCGCGCGCTCGCGCATCGGCACCCGCGCTGCCGCGGCTAGGGCGTCGAAGCCCGCCGGCTCGGCGATATCGACCTTCTTCTTGAGCATCCGCTCGATATCGGCCAGATATTTCTCTTCCTCCGGCGCGACGAGGGAGATGGCCTCCCCGACGGCCCCGGCGCGACCGGTGCGGCCGATCCGGTGAATGTAGTCCTCGGGCACGTGCGGCAATTCGTAATTCACCACCAGCGGCAGGTCGTCGACGTCGAGGCCGCGCGCGGCGACGTCGGTGGCCACCAGCACCTGCAACTTGCCGTCCTTGAATTCCGCCAGCGCGTCCATGCGGGCAATCTGCGTCTTGTCGCCGTGGATCGCCGATGTTGCCAGGCCGTCCTTTTCCAGCAGACGCGCCAGGCGCGAGGCGCCGTGCTTGGTACGCACGAAGCACAGCACCTGCCACAGGTTGCGCGAGCGCACCAGGTGGGCGAGCAGCGGACGCTTTGGCGTCCTGCGGGCACTTGTAGACCAGTTGCGTGACGGTCTCGGCGGCCGTGTTGCGACGCGCGACCTCGATCAGCTGCGGCTGGTTGAGCATCTGGTCGGCGAGTTTCTTGATCTCGTTGGAGAACGTCGCCGAGAACAGGAGGTTCTGCCGCTTGGCGGTCACCGGCAGCAGCGCCATGATTCGCTTGATGTCCGGGATGAAGCCCATGTCGAGCATGCGGTCGGCTTCGTCGAGGACGAAAATCTCGACCTGCGACAGGTTGATGCTCTTTTGCTCGATGTGGTCGAGCAGCCGACCGGGTGTGGCGACCAGAATCTCGACGCCGGCGCGCACGATCGGCAGCTGCTGGCGGATATCGACGCCGCCGAACACGCAGGTTGAACGCAAACCGGTGTACTTGCCGTACTCCTTGATCGCTTCCTCGACCTGGATGGCCAGTTCGCGCGTCGGCGCGAGAATCAGCGCGCGCACCGGATGCCGGGCGGGCGACGGGCTGGCGCTGGCCTGCGGTTGCAGACGCTGGAGGATCGGCAGGCCGAAGCCTGCAGTCTTGCCGGTGCCGGTCTGGGCGCCGCCCATGACGTCGCGGCCGGCGAGGATGACCGGGATTGCCTGGGCCTGGATCGGGGTGGGCGTGGTGTAGCCGCTCTCGGTCACGGCCCGCAAAATCTCCGGGCTCAGGCCGAGCTCATTGAAGCTCGTGATACTCATTGAATGACTCCTGGCGCGGCCCGCCGCGATTGATCGCGGCTTCCGGTCCAGGCAGCGTTTAGCTAGCGTTGCTGGAAGGGGAGGCGGGGTGCTTGGCCCGACCGCTTATTGGTGCACGGCCGCTGCGTCCGTTCCGAGCCTCGGGTGGGCGGCGACCGGATGGGCCGCCCGAACTCGCTATTGTAGCGTAAGTTGCGGATTTTTCAAAATTTTCATGGCGTGGCCCGTCTATTGCATCGTATAATCCGACGCCTTTGTTGCGGCGCACCCAGCGCGGACGACCCGACGGCCTGACCCCGACTGCCCGGGTTCGGCCAGTCGTCCCGCCCCTGGCGCCGCCGTGCCACCCTTTCGGACCCGTCATGACCACGCCGCAACGCCCCGTTCGCCAGAACCTGCGCAACATCGCGATCATCGCCCACGTCGACCACGGCAAGACCACGCTGGTCGACAAGCTGCTGGTCCAGGCCGGCACCTTCGCCAAGCACCAGCACATCGCCGAACGGGTGATGGACAGCAACGACATCGAGCGCGAGCGCGGGATCACCATCCTGGCCAAGAACTGCTCGATCGACTACGCCGGTCACCACATCAACATCGTCGACACGCCCGGCCATGCGGACTTCGGCGGCGAGGTCGAGCGCGTGCTCGGCATGGTCGACGGCGTGCTGCTGCTGGTCGATGCGGTCGAAGGGCCGATGCCGCAGACGCGATTTGTCACCATGAAGGCGTTGCAGCAGGGATTGAAGCCCATCGTGGTCGTCAACAAGGTCGATCGCCCCGGTGCGCGGGTCGAGTGGGTGGTCAACGCCACATTCGAACTCTTCGACAAACTCGGCGCCAGCAATGAGCAGCTCGACTTTCCTGTCGTTTACGCCTCGGCGCTGAACGGCTGGGCCACGCTGGACGTCAAGGTCGCGAAAAGCGGGATCGCAGAGGCGGGCGCCACCATGCAGCCGTTGTTTGAAACGGTGATTGCCTCGGTTCCCCCGCCCGAGGCCGATGTCGACGGTCCGCTGCAGTTCCAGGTGAGTGCACTCGATTACTCGAGTTACCTGGGCCGCCTTGGCATCGGTCGCATCCGCCGTGGGCGCCTGAAGCCGGGCCAGGAGGTTGCTGTGCTGAACGGGCCGCTGGCCGCAGGCGCGGTCCCGCTGAAGGCCAAGGTCGTGCAGGTGCTCGGTTTTTCCGGGCTCGAGCGCGCGCCGGTCGAAACCGCGATGGCGGGCGACATCGTCCTGGTCACCGGCATCGATGAATTGTCCATCGGCACCACGCTGGCATCGCTTGACGTACCGGAGGCGCTGCCGCCGATCATGGTTGACGAGCCGACGCTGTCGATGTATTTCCAGGTCAACACGTCTCCGCTGGCAGGACGCGAAGGCAAGTTCGTGACCTCGCGCAACCTGCGCGATCGGCTGCAGAAGGAACTGCTGACCAACATGGCGTTGAGGGTCGAGGAAACCGCCGACACCGATTCGTTTCTGGTTTCCGGCCGCGGCGAGCTGCACCTGACCATCCTGATCGAGAACATGCGCCGCGAGGGCTTTGAACTCGCCGCCTCGCGGCCGCGGGTGGTGATGCGCGAAATCGATGGCGTCACCTGCGAACCCTACGAGGCACTGTCGGTCGATGTGGAAGAAGCACATCAGGGCGCGGTGATGGAAGCGCTCGGTACGCGCCGCGCCGACCTGACCAACATGGAATCCGACGGCAATGGCCGCTCGCGCCTCGAGTACCGCGTCCCCGCCCGTGGCCTGATCGGTTTCCAGGGCGAGTTCATGAACCTGACCCGCGGCACCGGGCTGCTGAGCCACGTGTTCGACGGCTATGCACCGGTGAAGGGCGATATCCCCGAACGGCGCAACGGCGTGCTGATCTCCGCCGAGGACGGCCCCGCCGTCGCCTATGCGCTGTGGAAGCTGCAGGAACGCGGGCGGATGTTCGTGTCGCCCGGCGAAGTGCTCTACGAGGGCATGATCATCGGCATCAACAGCCGCGACAACGACCTGGTGGTCAACCCGATCAAGGGCAAGCAACTGACCAACGTGCGTTCGTCCGGCAAGGACGACGCCATCGCGCTGACGCCGCCGATCGAACTCACGCTCGAATACGCGGTGGAGTTCATTGCCGACGACGAACTGGTCGAGGTGACACCCAAGTCGATCCGCATCCGCAAGCGCTTCCTGAAGGAGCACGAGCGGAAGAAGGCCAGCCGCGAGGCCGCCTGATCCCGCAAGGCCGATGACCGGTACCGTCGCGCTGACCGCCTGACGGGTCGCGCGCCGCCGCGACCTCCTGCTAGACTGGTGCGGCACATGAACGAACCCCTCGTCATCGCGCTTGCCTCGGCGCTAGCCCTCACCATTGTGCTGCTGGTCGCGGTGCTGTGGCGCATTGCCGCGCTTGCGCGCAGCCGCGTGGATGAAGCGACCAATGCGGTTCGCGAGGCCGCGGACCTCAAGGCGCGACTGGATGCGCTGGGCAATCAGATCGCGCGGGTCGAAAGCGATCTCCGCCAGGATTTGTCGACCAATCGCGCCGAGCAGAACCAGGGTGCCGCCACGCTGCGCGGTGAAGTCGGCGGCGCCATCGGCAAGTTCCGCGAAGTGACCCAAACGCAGCTGACCGACATGGCGGGGCTGCAACAGCGGCAACTGGCGGCATTCGGCGAACAGTTGACCAGGCTCACCGTCACCAACGAACAGCGGCTGGAAGCCGTGCGCGCCACGGTCGAGCAGCGCCTGGATGCGCTGCGCGTCGACAACACCGCCAAGCTGGAGCAGATGCGCGCGACGGTCGACGAAAAGCTGCAGACCACGCTGGAGCAGCGTCTGGGCGAATCGTTCAAGATCGTATCGGACCGGCTGGAGCAGGTACACAAGGGGCTGGGCGAGATGCAGTTGCTGGCCACCGGCGTCGGCGACCTGAAGCGGGTCCTGACCAACGTCAAGAGCCGGGGCGGTTGGGGCGAGGTGCAGCTCAATGCGCTGCTTGCGGAAATGCTGAGTCCATCGCAGTACGCGCAGAACGTCGCGACCCGGCCCGGCAGCAAGGAGCGTGTCGAGTTCGCGATTCGCCTCCCGGGCCGCAGCGAGGACGGCGCGCCGTGCTGGTTGCCCATCGACGCCAAGTTTCCGCTGGAGGATTACCAGCGGCTGCAGGACGCGATCGAGCGCGCCGACGTCGCCGCGGTCGAGGGCAGCCGCAAGGCGCTCGACGTGTTCTTCCGGGAGGAGGCGAAGAAAATCCACGACAAATACGTCGAGCCGCCGCACACGACGGATTTTGCGATCTTGTTCATTCCCACCGAAGGACTGTATGCCGAGGCCGTGTCACGCCCGGGGCTCGCCGATTCGCTGCAGCGCGACTACCGGGTGATGCTGGCCGGCCCGATGAACCTCGCTGCGATGCTCAATAGTCTGCAGCTTGGTTTTCGCACCCTCGCCATCGAGCAGCGGTCGACCGAGGTATGGCGGGTGCTCGGCGCAGTCAAGACCGAGTTCGGCAAGTTCGGCGACATCCTCGCCAAGACCAAGGAGAAGCTCGACCAGGTCGGCAGGACGCTCGACGACGCCGGACGGAAGAGCACGACGATCGCGCGCCGGCTGCGCGACGTCGAGGCATTGCCCGAGGTCGAGGCGGACCGGTTGCTGACCGGCGAGCCTGGACGTCTGCTCGACGATCCGTCGCTGGACGAAAAATAGCGTACCCCCGTTTCGATGTTCGAGGCCCTGCACCGATGGCGACGCCGTCGCGTCCTCACCTCACAGGCCATTCCCGAGGGGCTGTGGCGCGACGCGCTGGAATCGCTGCCGTTCCTGGCCATGTATACCGACTCGGAACTGGCGCGGCTGCGGGAGAAGGTCGTGTTGTTCCTGCACGCGAAGAGCATCGTCGGAGCACGTGGCCACATCGTGACGCCGCGGCAACGTACGGTCATCGCGCTGCAGGCCTGCGTGCCGCTGCTCAATCTCGATCTGGGTTTCTACGACGGTTGGGAGAACGTGATCGTCTATCCCGACGAGTTCGTTCCCGGCTGGGAATGGGAGGACGACGCGGGTGTCGTGCATACCAACGACGAGCCGATGGCGGGTGAGGCGATGGAGGGCGGGCCGGTGATCCTGTCCTGGGCCGATGTCGAAGCGAGCCAGGACTGGAACGCCGCCGGCATGAACCTGGCGATTCACGAATTTGCGCACAAGATCGACATGCGCAACGGCGTGGCGAATGGTTGCCCGCCGCTCCCTGCGGAGATGCCTCCGCACATCTGGAAGAAGTCGATGCTGACGGCCTACGAACACTTCTGCAAGCGTGTCGACCGGGGCGAGCGCACATCGATCGATCCCTATGCAGCCGAAAGCCCCGCCGAATTCTTTGCCGTGCTGACCGAAGTGTTTTTTGTCGAGCCGGCGACGCTGCGCTTCGACTATCCGGGCGTGTACCAGCAATTCGCCCGCTTCTACCGGCAGGAGCCCGCGACGCGCAGCGAACTGCTGCGCGACGACTGACGTCTACCCGGTTGTGGCTTCAGGTCGCCGGGCGCTGCGCCGACTTCGGCCGGAACGCGCGGCAAACGTCGTCGTTGGTCTCGATGTAGGGCCCGCCGATCAAATCGATGCAGTAGGGCACGGCGGCAAAGACACCATCGAGCGTTTCCTTGATTGCCTTCGGTTGTCCGGGCAGATTCAGAATCAGCGCGCGGCCGCGAACGACGCCGACCTGGCGGGAGAGTATGGCCGTCGGCACGTACTTGAGGCTCACCTGGCGCATCTGCTCGCCGAATCCGGGCAGCACCCGGTCCGCCACGGCCAGCGTGGCCTCCGGCGTCACATCGCGCGGCGCCGGTCCGGTGCCGCCGGTGGTCAGCACCAGGTGGCAGCCAACCACATCGACGAGTTCGACCAGCGTGGCCTCGATCGTCGGCTGCTCGTCGGGAATGAGCCGCTGCGCCATCGACCAGGGCGTCTTGAGCGCGGCGCCGAACCATTCGGTGAGCCCGGGCAATCCACGGTCGACGTAGACGCCGGCGGAGGCGCGGTCGGAAACGGAGACAAGGCCGATCAGCAGTTCAGAGGTGGAGTTCATGGACGAAAGGGCGTGATCATCGTGGTTGATACGGTGGTCATTGTTCGCGCGCAGCTTCTGCCCGGATTGCCCGGAAAAGTTCGCGAAACGCGTGCGGAGGTCCCTGGCCGGCGCGTTCGGCGCGCGCGCGACGGATCAGGCCGGCGAGACGGGTGCGGTCGGCCAGCGGATGCGCGGTCAGGAAGCGGTCGAGGGCATCGGCGTCGATCAGCAGTTCGTCGCGCCAGCGTTCGGTGACCGCGAATTGCTCACGGTCGCCGGCCACGCCGCTGGCCCAATGGTCGAGCGTGGCCTGAATTGGTGCAGGATCGACGTCACGCATGAGCTTCCCGACGTACTGCAGCTGTCGTCGCCGGCCTTCGTGCGCGCGAATGCCGCGGGCCTGGCCAATGGCATCGACCAGCCGTTCGGGCAGGTCGAGCAGTGCCAGGCGTTTCGGATCGAGCGCGATCAACGCCTCGCCCAGGTCCTGCAGTGCGTGCATTTCCTGTTTTCGGCGCGTCTTGGACGGCGGCAGGTCCAGGTCCGGATCGGGGTCCTGCTTAGGCTCAGAAGGAGACATCGTCTTTCGCTGCATACGGAATTCGGGGGCGCCAGCGCAATTGTCGCCATGCCGTTTGCTATGATAACCGACCCATTCCTCCGCACTCTCACGGGCCCTGTCCCGATCGACCGGACATCGTGCCGGACCGCTCGACCGAAAAATCCGCCGATGACCCCAGAACTCAAGACCACGCGCGACGGCGCCAAACCGCGACAGGGCGCCTCGGCGGCGACATCCGCGCAGTTCCCGGTCTCCGCCAGCGAACTCGAACGGGTCGCCACAATCGTTCTGGATGCCGCGACCGGCGGTGGCGCCAGCGCGGCGGAAACCGAAGTGTCGCAGGCCATCGGACAGAGCGTGACCGTTCGTCACGACGAGGTCGAAACGATCAATTACAACCGCGACAAGGGCATCGGCGTCACCGTTTACGTCGACCAGCGGCGTGGCCACGCGAGCAGCGCCGATTTTTCCGACGATGCGATCCGGGCAATGGTCCGCAAGGCGCTGGCGATCGCCCGCCAGACCGCGCAGGATCCCGCCGCAGGACTGGCCGACCCGGCGCGCCTTGCCCGCGACTGGCCGGATCTGGACCTGTACCATCCGTGGCTGTTGCCGGTGGAGGCGGCCATTGAACTCGGACGCGAGGCGGAGGCCGCAGCGCGGCGAGTGGACGCGAGTATCAACAACAGCGATGGCGCGACCGTCGCGCGTGGCGAATCGGAGTTCATCTACGCCAATTCGCTCGGCTTCACCGGCGGTTACCGGAGTTCGCGTCACCACATCGACTGCTCGGTGATCGGTGAGCGCGATGGCGCGATGCAGCGCGACTACTGGTATACGGCCGCGCGCGCGCCTGGCGACCTGCAGGCCGCGGCGGAGGTGGGCCGCATCGCCGGCGAGCGGACTGTGCGTCGGCTCGGCGCCCGCCAGCTCGGCACGCTCGAGTGTCCGGTGATTTTCGAGGCGCCGGAGGCGGCGGATCTGCTGGGCTATTTCGTCGCCGCGGTGTCGGGCGGCAGCTTGTACCGTCGAACGTCGTTCCTGCAGGATTCCCTCGGCCAACAGGTGTTCGCGCCGCTGGTGCAGTTGCGCGAGGAACCGCATCTGCCGCGGGGCCGCGGCAGCGCGCCCTTCGACAGCGAAGGCGTGGCCACGGCGGCGCGCGATGTCGTCCGCGACGGGGTTGTGCAGGGCTACTTCCTCGGTTCCTATTCGGCACGAAAACTTGGCATGGCGACCACCGGCAACGGCGGCGGCAGTCACAACCTCGTGCTGACGCACGGCGAGGATGACCTTGCCGGACTGATGCGCCGGGCCGGCCGCGGATTGCTGGTCACCGAGCAGCTCGGCTCTGGCGTAAACTCGGTGACCGGTGATTTTTCAAGGGGTGCCGCCGGATTCTGGTTTGAGGATGGCGCCATCGCTTTTCCCGTCGAGGAGATCACCATTGCCGGCAATCTGAAGCAGATGTTTCGCGACATCGTCGCGGTCGGCAGCGACGTCGACCGACGCGGCGCTCGCCATACGGGGTCGATTCTCGTCGCGCGCATGACCATCGCCGGCCACTGAGGCCGCCGTCCCCGTCGCCACAGCGATGTTCGAGCCTGTTCTCAATTGGTTTCGGGTCATGTCCGACCCGCTGTCGAGCGCCGCAAACGCTGCGCGCTGGATCGGTCAACTGCCGGTCAACGACCCGACGAATCTGCAAAAGGAAGCGCTGGAACTCATCGGCAGCTTTCCCGGCGCGCGCAAGGAGGCGGGCCCCGCGCAGGTGGAGGCGCTGCTGCGCATTGATGGCCGGATGGAACCGCTGATCGCGCAGTTCACCCAGCAATACGCGCAGACCTACCAGAAAAGCACCATGGTCGAGACCCGGCTGTGGCATTCGGTGTTCGACCTGGTCAAGGCGTTTATCGCCGCCTACCAGATTGCGCTGAAGGCCGGCTATCCTCGCGCGGACAACAAGCGCTGGAGGGCAATCCTGCCGTGGGTGATCGTTCGTCTTGCCCACTATCGCGGACTCGACGGCAAATTCCGGCTGTTTCGCTACAGCCACTGGATTCCGGCGCAATGGCGTGACTTCCATGAACTCTACGAGTTCGCACGCATGCGCGGCTGGCAGCGCGAGCAGTTGGTCTTCGGTGTCGGCGCGTTCTCCAAGCCCGGCGTGTCGTTCGAACAGGAATACCTGAAGACGCTGCTGTTGATGCGGCTGGACTCGGGCAATTTCACGCCGGATCAGGTCGAGTGGGTTGCGCGCCAGCTCGAAGACTGGACGCCGACGCTGGCGCTGATTCCACCTCCGGCGGATGGAGCACCGTTTTTCGTCGACCTCACCGGAACCTCGGGACTGCGCCGGCGCGATCGTCTCCAAACGGGCGGGAGAGTGCTCTTTCTGGACGCCGCGCCGGTGTACGCGCGCATCGTCGAGCGCATGCGCTGGCTCCCGGAGAACGAGGATGAGTCGCCCAAGCCCGGCGACCTGCCGGCGCGCGAGCAGCGCCTGCTGCTGATGCGCCTGGCCTCGCTGTTCGGACCCGAGGCGATCGCGCAGGCACCTCGCGCTCAGCGCTTCGTCACCGATGGGGAGGTTCGTGTGGTCGTGGGCTTGCAGGCGCTCACCCGCGCTGTGGCGGAAATCGAACGCCTGCCGGAGCAGGCCCGCACGCCCGGGGTAGCTGCGAGTTACGACGAAGTCACCCAGATGGTGAATCCCAATGCGAATCCAGAATCGGTCATGCGCCGGATTCGCGGCAACATGTGGAAGATGTCCGACCGCAGCGAGACCGGTTGCCGCCTGCTGGCGCCGTCCAAGGACGCCCCGACGCGTCTGGGCGAGTTGCTGGCGATCAAAGAGGGCGACCACTGGTTGTTGGCGGTGATGCGCCGGATGCAGCGTCAGCAGGCGGAGGAGGTCACGGTCGGCGTCGAGATCATTGCCCGTCGTATGGTGCGCGTACTGATGCGCAGTTGGGTTTCGCCTTCCGAGGCCGGCAAGGGCCATGCCGAACGGCCGTTCTTCGGCATCTATCTGCCGGCACATCCGGACAACCGGCAGTCGACGCAGCGCAGCCTGATCGGTCCGGACGACAAGTTCATCCCTGGCGGCATGGTCGAACTCGACACCGGCAATGCCCGGTATCTGATCCGGTTCTCGCAAACGCTGGAGCGCCAGGCGGGCTGGTCCTGGGCGCTGTTCAACGCCGTGCGCAAGCTTTCGGGTTAGGCGCCGCGCCGGTCCTGCGGGCCTCCTTGGCGCGCCCCAAATGGAATTTTCCGCTAAACTGCCGCGGTGACCCGATTCGGGCGAGCCTGCCGGCGCGGGCTTCGCAGAATGCGCCGGTCGGTTCCAAATCAAACGTCGGCGAATTCGTCGACATTCAAGGAGGAGTCGTTGATGGAACGTCGCAAATTTCTCAAGCATTCCGGCATGGCCGGAATCCTCGCCGCCGGCAGCGCGCCCGCGTTCGCCCAAGCCGCGCCCACCGTCAAGTGGCGCTGTGCGTCGAGCTTTCCCAAGTCGCTGGACACGATCTACGGCGCTGCCGAAGTCATGGCCAAGACCGTCGGAGAAGTCACCGGTGGAAAGTTCCAGATTCAGGTCTTTGCCGGCGGCGAAATCGTCCCTGGCCTCAAAGTGGCCGACGCGGTGCAGGACGGCACGGTCGAGTGCGGTCATACCGCACCGTACTACTACGTCGGCAAGGATCCGTCGTTCGCCTTCGGCACGGCGATTCCCTTCGGCTTCAACCAGCGGCAGTTCGACGCCTGGTGGTTTTTCGGTGGTGGCGAGCAGCTGTTCAACGAATTCCTGAAGAGCTACAACATCATCGGAATTTTGTGTGGCAATACTGGCGCGCAGATGGGCGGCTGGTATCGCAAGGAAATCAAGACGGTTGCCGACCTCAAGGGCCTCAAGTTCCGCATCGGCGGCTTCGCCGGTCAGGCGCTGGCCAAGCTTGGCGTCGTGCCGCAGCAGATCGCCGGTGGCGACATCTATCCGTCGCTGGAAAAGGGCACCATTGACGCGGCCGAGTGGGTCGGTCCCTACGATGACGAAAAGCTCGGCTTCAACAAGGTTGCCAAGTACTACTACTATCCCGGTTGGTGGGAAGGCGGCCCCGCGCTGCAGGTCTTCACCAACATCACCAAGTTCAATGAATTGCCGGCGGAGTACAAGGCGGCACTGCGCGCGGGTTGCGCCGAGGCGAACACCTGGATGATGGCCAAGTACGATGCCCAGAATCCGGCGGCGCTGCGCAGGCTGGTGGCCAGCGGCACGCAGTTGCGGCCCTTCCCGAAGGCGGTGATGGACGCCTGCTACAAGGCGTCCATGGAGTTGTACGCCGAGACCTCGGCGAAGAACGCCACGTTCAAGAAAATCTGGGAAAACATGTCGGCCTTCCAGAAGGAACAGATCCTCTGGTTCCGCGTCACCGAGAACACCTATGATAACTTCATGGCTTCGGTGAAGTAGGCAGTACTTTGCGCCACTGAAAAAGCCCCGCGCGGCGGGGCTTTTTCTTTGACCCGGCCCGCCGGAGAGGCACTCCGGCAACCGGAACCAACGCTCCCGTTGCGGGCTACTTCTTGAATGCGTCCTGCAGCGCCTTGCCGGCGGCGTCGCTGTCCTGCTGTTGCTGGTTGAGCATCTGCTCCAGCGGGTCGGCACTCTTGCCCGCGCCACCGGCCTCCGGGGGCGCCGATTTCTCCTGCCCCGGATAGCGGAACGGCTGTGCGCCCTGATACATGGTGGGAATGTCGATCTTGATCTTCGACGGATCGACCGTCGACTCATCGGACTTGTACACCATCACCATCTGCGGGAAGCCGATCACCAGGCCAATCATGATGACCTGTATGCAGACATAGGGCACGGCGCCCCAGTAGATCTGCATGGTCGTCACCGGCGCCATCAGCTTGCCGGTGACCTTGTCGAGATATTCCTTCGCCGGCGCGACGCTGCGCAGGTAGAACAGTGCAAACCCGAAGGGTGGATGCATGAACGAAGTCTGCATGTTGACGCCGAGCAGCACGCCGAACCAGATGAGGTCGATGCCCAGCTTGTCGGCCACCGGTCCGAGCAACGGTATGACGATGAACGCCAGCTCGAAGAAGTCGAGGAAGAACGCCAGCACGAACACCAGGAGGTTGACGACGATCAGGAAGCCCAATTGCCCGCCGGGCAGGCCGGTCAGCAGATGTTCGACCCAGACATGACCGTTGACGCCGTAGAAAGTCAGGCTGAACACCCGCGCGCCGATCAGGATGAACACCACGAAGGTGGTGAGCTTGGCCGTTGCGTCCATGCCCTGGCGCACCAGTTTCCACGTCAGCCGGCGCCGCATCATGGCCATGGCCAGCGCGCCCGCGGCGCCCATGGCGCCGCCCTCGGTGGGCGTGGCCACGCCGAGGAAGATCGTGCCCAGCACCAGGAAGATCAGCGCCAGCGGCGGGATCAGCACGAACACGACGCGCTCGGCCAGAATCGAAAGCAGGCCCATCCGCGCCACTCGGTTGATCGACGCCGCCACGAACGCGACCGCGGTGGAGACGGAAACACAGACCACCAGACGCACGTCGATATAGGCGGTGGGATCGTAGCGGTTGTAGTACAGGAACCAGTACGCCACGCCTGCGCCCGCCGAAAGGACGAACAGCACCAGCAGCGAACGGGTGCCGGGCGAACCGTCGGGCTCGCGCAGCGTGCGGGCCTCAGGCGGCAGCGCGGGCACCCAGTGCGGCTTGATGAAGGAAATCAGCAGCGTATAGCCGGCGTAGAGACCGGCGAGCACGATGCCCGGGATGAATGCGCCGGCATACATGTCGCCAACCGAGCGGCCCAACTGATCGGCCATGACGATCAGCACCAGCGACGGCGGAATGATCTGCGCCAGCGTGCCGGAGGCGGCGATCGAACCGGCCGCGAAGCGCCGGTCATAGCCATAGCGCAGCATGATCGGCAGCGAGATGAGACCCATCGAGATCACCGACGCAGCGACCACGCCCGTGGTGGCCGCCAGCAGCGCGCCGACGAAAATGACCGCATAGGCCAGTCCGCCGCGCACCGGCCCGAACAACTGGCCGATGGTGTCGAGCAGGTCCTCGGCCATGCCGCTGCGTTCGAGGATCAGGCCCATGAAGGTGAAAAACGGAATGGCCAGCAGCGTGTCGTTGGACATCACGCCCCAGAGACGCTCGGGCAATGCGCCGAAAAGCGCCGGGGAAAGCAGGCCCAGTTCCATGCCGAGCAGGCCGAACACGATGCCATTGGCGGCCAGCGCGAACGCCACCGGATAGCCCATGAGCAGGAAAAAAACCAGCGCCGCGAACATCAGCGGCGCCATGTT
The DNA here is from genome assembly GCA_963712105.1 of uncultured beta proteobacterium. GTDB lineage: Bacteria > Pseudomonadota > Gammaproteobacteria > Burkholderiales > Casimicrobiaceae > VBCG01. Next base: position 281,421 of record CAVQGR010000002.1, on the reverse strand, counting down.
GGCGATCAGGAAGGCGGTCATGGCTCCCCCACGCTTGCGGCTGGCGCCGCTGCGCTGCCCCCGGAGGGGGTGCAATTCGCGATTTGGGACGGCCCGGCATCGCTCATGCCGATCCCTCCCTGGCGGCGCGTTCGCGCTGAATTTCCTCGGCAAGCTCCTGTTCAAGCGACTTCTTGACCTCCGTTTCGCCCGGGTCGGGAATCAGACCCTGGAGGAAGGCCACGCGCTTGATGAACTCCGACACGCCCTGCAATCCCAGCAACAGGAAGCCTGCCGGGACCAATATCTTGGCCGGCCAGAGGATCAGCCCGCCGGCATTGGAGGAGATTTCCCCGCTATCCCAGGCCCGCACGAACCACGGCCAGGATTCGTAGAGCATCAGCGCGACCAGCGGCATCAGGAAAAACAGCGTGCCGAACACATCGATCCAAGCATGCACCCGACGGGAAAAGCGGCCTACGATGACGTCGATGCGGATGTGCTCGTTCCTGAGCAGCGTATACCCGCCGCAGAGCAGAAAGATCGCCGAAAAAAGATACCACTGCACCTCGAGATAGGCGTTGCTGCTCATGTCGAAGGCCTTGCGCACGATTGCATTGGCCGCGCTGATGAGCACGGCGACCAGGACCAGCCAGTACACGCTGCGGCCGACGTGGGTGTTGAGGGCGTCGATGGCACGGGACAAGGCAAGCAGAGCTTTCACGGGGACCTCCGGATTGGTGCGGGCAACGCTGCGTGCATCCGCGGCGCACCCTTCCGTCTGCCCTGCAATGGCGGGCAGGCATCAACGGAGCAGGCCAACGCGGTGACCGGGGATTATAAGTGGCTTTTGCCGACGCGGGGCTGCACGGGGGAACGCCATCGAGCGGCGCGGCTCCGGGTGCTAAAATGCACGACTTTCCGCGCCCCGGCAGGTCTTGCCATGTTCAGCCGCTCCGTTTCGCTCGCCAATGCCGACCCCGAACTCTGGAAAGCCGTCGCCGGCGAAAATCGGCGCCAGGAAGACCACATCGAGCTGATCGCATCCGAGAACTACGCCAGCCCTGCAGTCATGCAGGCGCAGGGAACGCAGCTGACCAACAAGTATGCGGAAGGCTACCCGGGCAAGCGCTACTACGGTGGCTGCGAATTCGTGGACGAAGCCGAGACGCTCGCCATTGAACGCGTCAAGCGGTTATTCAAGGCCGATGCCGCCAACGTGCAGCCGCATTCCGGCGCGCAGGCCAACCAGGCGGTGTTCTTCGCCGCGCTCAACCCGGGCGACACCATCCTGGGCATGAGCCTCCCGCACGGCGGCCATCTGACCCATGGCTCGCCGGTCAACATGTCGGGCAAGTGGTTTCGCGTCGCCGCCTACGGCCTCGACCCCGAGACTGAACTGATCGACTACGACGCGGCCGAGCAGCTGGCTCGCGAGCACAAGCCGCGGCTGATCGTCGCCGGCGCTTCGGCCTATTCGCGCATCATCGACTGGGAGCGCTTCCGGCAAATCGCGGACGGGGTCGGCGCGCGCTTGATGGTGGACATGGCGCACTACGCCGGACTGATCGCGACCGGCCTGTATCCGTCGCCGGTCGGCGTGGCCGATTATGTGACCAGCACCACGCACAAGACGCTGCGCGGGCCGCGCGGCGGGGTGATCCTGACCACCGCCGAGCACGAAAAGGCGATCAATTCGGCGGTTTTTCCCGGTCTCCAGGGTGGTCCGCTGATGCACGTCATCGCGGCCAAGGCGGTTGCCTTCGGTGAAGCGCTGCATCACGGCTTCAAGGTCTATCAGGAGCAGGTGATCACCAACGCCAGGGTGATGGCGACGGTGCTGGCGGATCGCGGCCTGCGCATCGTCTCCGGCGGTACCGACTGCCACATGTTCCTGGTCGACCTGCGCGGCAAGCGCATTACGGGCAAGGACGCCGAAGCCACATTGTCGAAGGCGCACATCACCGTCAACAAGAACGCGATCCCCAACGATCCGGAGAAGCCGTTCGTGACCTCCGGCATCCGCATTGGCAGCGCGGCGTCGACCACCCGGGGCTTTCGCGAGCACGAGTGCGAGCGGCTCGCGCATCTGATCGCCGACGTGCTAGAGGCGCCCGCCGACGAACAAAAGCTCACGCAGGCCCGCGCCAGCGTGGCCGACTTGACCGGCAAGTTTCCGGTCTATTGAGCGAGGCGCACGCAGCATGCATGCCGGCACCGGATCATGAAGTGCCCGTTCTGCGGCAGCGCGGAGACGCAGGTGGTCGACTCGCGGGTGTCGGAACCCGGCGATTCGATCCGCCGCCGACGCCGCTGCCTCGACTGCCAGAAGCGATTCACCACCTACGAAACGGTCGAGCTGCGCCTGCCTCAGGTCGTCAAGACCAACGGCAACCGGTCAGATTTCGATGTGACGCGGGTACGCGTCGGCTTCCAGCGCGCGCTGCACAAGCGGCCGGTGCCCACCGAGTATGTCGACTCGGCGATCGACCGCATCGTCGCGCAGGTGCTCTCGCTCGGCGAACGGGAGATTCCGTCGCGGCAGATCGGCGAAATGGTGATGCAGGAGCTCTACAAGCTCGACAAGGTCGCCTATATCCGTTTCGCGTCGGTCTACCGGTCGTTCCAGCACGTTTCCGATTTTCGCGATGCGCTGAAGGAAGTCGAGACTCCGCCGCCAGCCAAGCGGCCGCGGCGCTAGGCGCGCGCGTTCGCGGCATGGGTGCAATTTTCGACGCCGATCGCGCGCACATGGCGCGGGCGCTCGAACTCGCCGCCCGCGGCATGTTCACCACGACGCCCAATCCGCGCGTCGGCTGCGTGCTGGTCAGGGGCGGCGTCGTCATTGGCGAGGGCTGGCATGCGCGGGTCGGTGAGGCGCATGCCGAGGTCGCGGCGCTGGCCGATGCGCTGCAACGCGGTGGCGATGCGCGAGGCGCGACGATGTACGTGACCCTCGAACCCTGCACGCACCAGGGGCGCACGCCACCCTGCGTCGACGCCATCATCGCGGCGGGGATCGTGCGGGTGGTCATCGCGCTCGCCGATCCCAATCCGCAGGCGGCAGGCGGTGCGGCAAGGCTGGTCGCCGCAGGCGTCGAGGTCGACGGCGAAGTCGGACTGGATGCCGCGCGCGAACTCAATATCGGCTTTGTGTCGCGGATGCGGCGCGGGCGGCCCTGGGTGCGCAGCAAGATCGCCGCGAGTCTGGACGGTCGCACGGCCCTGGCCAATGGGACCAGCCAGTGGATCACCGGCCCGGAAGCGCGGGCGGACGGACATGCCTGGCGCGCGCGCGCCTGCGCCGTGCTCACCGGCATCGGCACCGTGTTGCAGGATGATCCGCAACTCACGGTCCGCGATGTGCCGACGTCGCGCCAGCCGCGTCGCGTGGTCGTCGACCGGCATGGCCAGACACCGGCGAGCGCGCGCGTCTTCGGCGATGGCGGTGCCTTGATGGTCACCAACGGGGAACGCAATGCCGACTGGCCGGAAGGAACCGATGTGCTCGCGCTGCCCGACGCGCAGCGTCGCGTCGACCTGCTGGCCATGCTGCGGGCATTGGCCGAACGCGGGGTCAACGAGCTGCATGTCGAGGCGGGCGCGCGGCTGAACGGTGCGCTGCTGGAGGCCGAGCTCATCGACGAATTGCTGCTCTACGTTGCGCCGGCCATCCTGGGCGACCCGGCGCGCGGCATGTTCGAACGGCGCCTGCCGCTTGCCGCGCTGGATGCGCGGTCACAATTCGACTGGCACGACGTCGGGCGCGTGGGCGCGGATCTGCGCATTCTCGCCCGTCGCCGCGATGGGGAGTTTCACTGATGTTCACCGGTATCGTGCTGCGTACCGGCCGTATCGTTTCGGCGACGCCGCAGGGCGATGGCCTGCGCCTGTCCATCGACACCGGCACGCCGGCACTCGCGGAAGTCGGCATCGGCGACAGCGTTGCCGTCAACGGCTGTTGCCTCACCGTGATCGCGCAGCGTGCAACGCAACTCGACTTCGACGTTTCGCAGGAGACGCTGCGCTGCACGACCGGCCTCGATCGCCCGGGCGACGTGAACCTGGAATTGGCGCTGCGACTGTCCGACCGGCTGGGCGGTCACCTGATGACCGGGCATGTGGACGGCGTCGGTGTCGTACATGCGTTTGCCGCCGTAGCCAACGACGCCTACGGCAGCTGGCTGCTGGAAGTCGATGCGCCGAAGTCGCTCGCCCGTTTCATTGCCGCCAAGGGGTCGGTGGCCGTGCAGGGGGTGAGTCTCACCGTCAATACCGTCGACGGCCTGCGCTTGGCCGTCAATCTGATTCCGCACACGCTTGAAGTCACGTCGCTCAAGGCGCTGGCGCCCGGAGCGCAGGTGAATCTCGAGATCGACCTGGTGGCGCGCTACGTGGCGCGGCTGCAGGAATTTCCCGGCTGAGCGTCCGTAGCGGCGCCGCGGCCCCAAGGAGAAACTGATGGACCTGACCACGCTCGAACGCCTGCCGCTGTGGATCGGCGGCAAGGCCGTTGCCGCGCAGACGACGCGCTACGGCGAAGTGACCAATCCTGCAACCGGTGAGGTGGTGCGCCACGTCCCGCTGGGCAATGCCGCCGACGTCGATGCCGCCGTGCAGGCGGCCGCTGCGGCGCTGCCCGGATGGCGGGCGCAGCCGCCGCTGCGCCGCGCGCGCATCCTGATGCGCTTCCGCGACCTGATGGAGGCGCACAAGCCGGAGCTGGCGAAGATCATCACCCAGGAGCACGGCAAGACGCTGACCGATGCAGCGGGTGAGGTGACGCGCGGCATCGAGGTGGTCGAGTTCGCCACCGGCATTCCACATCTGCTCAAGGGCGAGTTCAGCGAAAACGTGGGGACGGAAGTCGACAGTTTTTCGCTGCGCCAGCCGGTGGGTGTGTGTGCCGGTATCACGCCGTTCAATTTCCCGGCGATGGTGCCGATGTGGATGTACCCGGTGGCCATCGCCTGCGGCAACACCTTCGTGCTGAAGCCCTCCGAGCGCGACCCGACACTGGCGCTGCGCATGGCCGAACTGCTGCAGGAGGCCGGGCTGCCAGACGGCGTGTTCAACGTCGTGCATGGCGACAAGGAGTCGGTCGATGCGCTGCTCGTACATCCACTGGTCAAGGCGATTTCGTTCGTTGGCTCGACGCCGATCGCAAAGTACATCTACGAAACCGGCGCGCATCACGGCAAGCGCGTGCAGGCGCTGGGCGGTGCCAAGAACCACGCGGTGGTGTTGCCCGATGCCGATCTCGATTTCACCACCGAGGCGATCATCGGCGCCGGCTACGGCTCCGCCGGCGAGCGCTGCATGGCGATCTCGGCCATTGTCGCGGTCGGCGACGTTGCCGATGCGCTGGTCGAACGCCTGGCCGCGCGCGCCCGCCGCGTCACCGTCGGTCCGGGTACCGCGCCGAACATCGAGATGGGGCCGGTCATTACCGCCGCCTCGCGCGACCGCATCGTCGGCTACATCGACCGAGGCGTCGAGGAAGGCGCCACGCTGGTTGTCGATGGCCGTCGTCCTGGCGTGCCGTGTCACGACAATGGGTTTTTCGTCGGTCCGACGCTGTTCGACGCGGTCACGCCGTCGATGGCGATCTACCGCGACGAGATTTTCGGCCCGGTGCTGGTCGTCGTGCGCGTGGAGTCGCTCACCGACGCCATCGCGCTGGTGAACGCCAATCCCTACGCCAACGGTGCGGCGATCTTTACCCGCTCCGGTTTTGCGGCGCGCCGTTTTCAGCAGGACGCCGAGATCGGCATGATCGGGGTCAACGTGCCCATTCCGGTGCCAATGGCGTTTTTCTCCTTCGGTGGCTGGCGCGGTTCCCTCTTCGGTGACCTCAACGTGCATGGTCTGGATGGCGTGCGCTTCTACACCCGGATGAAGACGCTCACCACCCGCTGGCCCGACGACGGCAGCGCCGCGCCGGGGTTCCATATGCCGATGATGGGTTAGCGCCGGTTCAGGGCGGTGAGGCGCGTATCGCGGACTCGGTCCCGGCGACCGTAGCCGTGGCGGCGGCCGCGCCCGGCGAGCCGCCGGCGAAATCGAAGCGCAGCATCGTATAGAAACGGATCGGTCCGCTGCGGTCCGCTGCAGGCTCGAAACGCGTGCCTGCCAATGCAGTTTCGACTGCATTGGCGAATTCGAGGTCGCCGTCGACGATGATGATCTCCTCGACGTCGCCGTTGGCCTCGACCGTGACCCAGGCCAGCACGCTGCCCTGTCGCTGCGCCTTCAGTGCCTCCGGCGGATAGGCGACCACGGGTTTCGACGGCATCCGCACCAGCCGGGCGACTTCCACCGGGAATTCGGTGGTCGTACGGTTGGCGAGGTCATTGGGCAGTCCCGTCAGCAGAGATTGGTTTTGAAGGCGCACGTCGACCGATCCCAGCGGGACTGCGCTTGCCGGCGGCGCCGACGCCATTGCCGGTGGTGGCGGAACAAGGACAGCTGATGCTGCGGGCTGGGCCGGCGTGATCCGGCTGGCCTCGACAGGCGCGACGGACGCGATCGCGAGTGCCGCTCCCTCGTCCGGACGTTCGGCAGCGGCTTGCTCGGGCGCTGACACCGCGACCGGGACCGGCGGCGCGGGCTGCGGCTCACCGACCAGGCGCACGGCCAACGCCAGCGGGTCGGCGCTGGCGGAGCGGTCGCCCAGTGACACCCATGACAACAAGGCAATGACAATGGCCGCATGCACGAGCAGCGATGCCGCAAATGCCGGCGACAGCGTCAACACGACGCCGCGGGGGGAGGGCAGAGGGGAATGCGCGGTCGTCATGGTCGAGGCTGTGAAAAAGGGGCGGCGCGTCGCGCGCCGCCCCTCCATGAAGTCCGGGTGCCGACAGCGTCAGGCTGCCTTTGCCGGTTCGTATCCCGTCATTCGCCCAGCAGGCGCCAGGACAGGCGGTGGCCACCGGTGCTGGCCTTCGGCTTCACTTCGACGATCAGCTGGTCCTTTCCGGCGATTTCCGGAGAACCGGCGATTCTCAGCACGGGGAAAGTACTTGTCGGACTGTCGAGGGCCACGAGTTCCAATCCGACCACACCCTCGGTCGTGAAGTAGTAGGGCTGTACGGCGCCACCCGAGTAGATCAGAGATTCACCGGTCGACAGATCGCGGGCGTAGATGTACGCGGGCAGCGACGTCAGGCAGGGATCTGGCTGCACGGCCGTGCCCGCATAGACGACGAAATTCAATGCCGACTCGACATTGACGACGATGCGCTGTCCGGCCGGCAGATCATGGTACCAGCCGTTTGGAGCGATTGCGCCGACGCCAGCAACCCCGGTGGCGGCAGCGAGCGTGCTGCGCGGGGCGATCGGCAGTCCGGTCGAGGACGGAGTTCCCAGCGTGCCGTCGTGAATCGCGTACATGGTCTGGATCTGCTCGGGGCTGGGCGATGTGAGGTCGCTGGGATCGAGCAGCTTGCCGGTGCCGATAAACACAAAGCGTTCCACGCCGTTGTTGATGTCGATCTCGATCCGCGGCGCGGTGGTCACCGGCTGCGGCACTCCCGAGGCGTCGGTAAGGTTGGCCAGCAACACGGTCTTGGCCTGCCAAGTCGAGGCATCGGGATCGGACACATCCCAGCGCCAGAATCGGCCGTTGAGGTCGCCGCCGTAGATCTGCTCGATGATCTGATTGCGCAGGTCCTTGGTGAAGCCGTTGATCTGCGTCAGGCCGCTCGGGTTGGCGATCGAACCGCTATCCGCACCAGTCGTGTCGAGCTTGCGGATCAGCGTGCCGTCGGTCACGCGCAGGAAGTACAGATGCCCCTTGCCGTCGTCGGTATTGTTGTAGCCGGAGGCAATGACTACCACCCACCCGTCGGCGCGGGTCTTGGCGATGATCGGGCGGCCGTAGGAAAACTGACTGCCCGGCAGCGAGTATTCCCACAGCACCTTCGAGGCCGCCTGCGACTCGGAGGCAACGCCGGTGTTGGTTGCATCGATGGCGAAGTAGGTATTGCCGCCCTTGCCGAGACCGCTGACCACGATGGTGCGCCAATCGGACGCACAGCTGGAATTGGTGCCGCAGTTGGCGAAATCGACATCCATCGCCCGCGGCGGCCCGTTCACATAGAAGTGGTGCTTGAAGAGCGGTGCGCCGCCATCCTGGAACGTCAGCGCACTAAGGCCCTTGCGCTTGCCGCCTTCGTCCACCGAATTGTTGAACAGCGAACTGGGGATGTAGGCGAAGGTTTCGGTGCCGCCGGTTCCCGGTCCCGTGTCGTCCTCGCCATTGAACACATGGAACATGCCGTCGTTGGCGCCCACGTAGACGCGCAGCGCGCGCGAGGCATTGGCGGCCTTGTACGCTTCATAACCATTATCATCGGCATCGGTGAAATCGTATACCGGGGCACCGACGATCACCGGTCTGGAATCGCTGATGTTGCCAAGCTTGCCGTTACGCTCGCGGAACTGACCGATGCGTACGCCTTCCATGACTTGCGGTGTCGGGCCCGCCCCGGTCGTCGAACCACCGCGCAAGTAGGCAATGGCGCGCTGTTGCGCCGCCGCGGTTGGGCCGAGCGTGGCGAGTTGCGTCGCCGCGAGGTTCGGGTAAAGGAACGGGACCACGGTACCGGATGCGGTGTTCTTGGTCACGACGCGACGGTTGAGGAACCACGCGTTATCGGAATCCAGAACGGGTGACGTGCCGGCGGCCGGAGTGGCCAGCAGCGCGTCGAGTTTGGACGCGGCCGACCAACGGACGGCGCCCTGCGCACCGGTCGTGGTGTCCACAGTGATCTTCTTGAGGTCGCCCGACCAGCCCGTTTCGATGGTTGCCGTGTAGATGAAATTATTGGCCCCGGTCAGGCTCTGGCTTGCGAATGAGGCGCCTACGCGCGCCTTCGGGTTGTTGCCTATGCCCGAAATGATCTTGCCCAGGCCATAAGCAACCTCGGTCGGCGTTTCCGCATAGACGAAGGTCCCGCGCGAATTCACTGTCGCATGCCACAGGTCGTCGATCGCGGTCGCCGGCTTGGTCCCAGTGGACGGATTGTTGGGCGAATTGGGCGGTCGCGGATAGTTGGGGTTCGTGAACCAGTTGACGGTGCCGGCTGCGATCTGATCGGTCTTGGCCGCCACGTCGGTGGAGTCGAGCAGGCCATCGGAACCGAACGAAATTGCCGACAGGCTGACGTGCTGCCACCAGGCTGGATTGCGCTTCCAGTCCAGATCCTTGCCGGCGCGACCGTCGGAAGACGGGACATCGTTGAGCAAAGTCGGCCGCAAATCCTGCATCCAGTAATACAGCGAAACGTCGGCGAGGGAATCCGCCGTGGGTGAGGCCGCATCGCGGAACGGTCGCGGCCAGGCCGCACCGGTGACGAAAGAAGCGACCGTGCGTGCCGGATCGGACGCCCCCGGGTCGGGCGGCATGGTGCCGTTGGCCACCCGTGCCGGTATCGTGCCGCCGTCGACCTCGCCGGCCACCGTGGGCAGCGTCAGTTGATTGGTCTCGCCGTCGGTGAACAGTATGTGATAGTTGTTGGTGCAGGTCACCGGATTGCCGGTGGCGACATTGGTCGGGAAGGGGTCGGTGTGTGCCGGCAGGCCCGCGACCGCGCCGGTGCCCTGCTTGACGACCTCGCCGATGCGGATCATTGCGTCCAGCGTCGGCGTCATCAGCGGCGTGATCGCGATCGAGAATAGCTTGGCGTACCAGTTGGCGCGATGCGCGGGGTCGAAGTCCAGGATGTCGAGCCAGTCGGCCGTCGTATTGCCCGACGCCGTGGTGAAATTCATCGTATGGAAGCCGGCGCGGTAGGTCCTGTCGACGTTGTTGAAGGCGATCGCCGACGTGGTCTTCGCGGCCAGGATGCGCGTGCGATAGTACGCATGCCAGTTGGCGTAGTTGGTCATTTCCTCGGCGTAGGTACGCGTGCCGGCGACACCGGTGAACGGATCGGTATAGTCAAACGTGCGCCCGTCGTTTACCAGGCCGACGCGGGTGAACTGGCCGTACCTGACGAACCGGTAGGTCGACAGGTCGTTCTTGGCCTGGCAGGTTCCGGTACCAAAACCCCGCCATTGGTCGTTGTTGGTGCCGATCGAGTTGTTGCAGAAGTCCACCGCCGCAATCGTGTAGTAGTAGTTGGGTATCGACACCCGGCTGGGGATCGTGCCGCAGGAGGAATTGGATACCAGCTTGCTGTAGGTGTTGCCGTTGGTCGGCGTCTCCGGATACGTGAAACGGTTCGACACGTAGGCGCCGGTGCTGTTGTTGTGGCGGCAGGTGATACCGGGGCCGTTGGCGTCGTTGAGCAGCGTGTAGCCGCCAGTGCCGCCGGAGCCACCGTAGGTCGTGTTGCAGCCCGCACTGCCGTTCGGCGTGCAGTTCTGCACGTAGCCGGCGGCGTCGCAGATATCCGGCGGGTTATAGTCGGGGCAAGCCGGCAGCGTACAGCCCGCGCCCGAGCAATTGCAGGTCGCGTTGGAGCCGCCGCTGCCAAACCCCGACGAACTGGCGAGGCGGCAGCGGGCGTTCTTGCCGGTGACGATCGGGGTGCCGGTCCGGTTGCAGGCGAGGCACTCGACGCCGATGGTGCCGACGCAGTCGGTTGTCGACGTCGCCCAAGTCCATTGGTACAGCGGGTTGGTCTCGCAGCCCACGGGCGAATAGGTGTAGGGCGCGCCGACCCCGTTCTGGTTGCTCTGGAAAAAACACGTCTGAGGTACCGGCGGTGTAACCACCGCCGGCGGATTCACGCAGGTCGTGGTATTGGTGCAGCTCGTCGGCCACCCGGGACCATTGGTCTTGCACCAGATGTTGCGGTAGCGGTGGCTGGAGCTGTAGTACCGACTCCGGTAAAAGTACTTGGGATCGTCGACCGACCCGGAGTTGCGAAAGTACGGGTAGTTGTAGTCGCCGGTCACCGCCGGCGCGCCATCCAGCGCGTCGTAGGAGGTGCCGTTGATACGGCAGTCGCGACCCGCAGTGGCCGTGTATTCGCCCGTGACCGGATCGCCGACCTCGGCCCAACCGGAGGTCGCGTCGTCGGCGCTTACCGAGGTATCCCTCGGCCAGTCGGTGTTGCACATGACCCGAGTCAGTACCTTGGTAGTGACATTGGTCGCTGCACCTGTTGGGGCAAGATAGGGATCGTTGCGCACCACCGTCCAGTTGCTGGTATTGGCGGCGGTCTGCATCCGGTACGCCGAGGCCGCCGGCGCGCCGTTAGGCGCGGCCGCGGTGGCCTGGTTGCCGGCGCCGTCGACCGGCGGCTCGTAATTCACATTCGGGTTGTAGTACAGGCGATTGAAATCCGCCGAGAACATTGGCTCGTCCAGACCCCGTGTGTAGTCGGTGTTGCATGCTGTGACGGTCGTGCCGTTGGGGTTCCGGCAATAGCCGGGCGGCGTGTTCACCGGATTGGTTCCCGACACGTAATCCGGAATGTAGTTCAGCGCCATGCTTCCGGAGTCGTCGAGCGTGTAGATGATGTTGGGCTTGGCGGCGACCTTGGCGGCGATCGGCTGATCGGTCAACACAGTCTGTGCGGCGTAAGCCCCCGGCGCCAGCGGTCCGAAGGACAACGCAAGTGCCACGAGCGCGGCAATGGCGCGGCGGGCGGGGCTGGTAGGGGTCGTGTTCATTGTGGCCATCCGTAGGGTGTGGCAGCTAGCGCAGCATCGCCTGGGCGTAGGTGACGGTATTCGAGGGGCCGTCCACGCGTATCGAGACTCGATACAGCGGCAGCTTTTGAACCAGATTTCGAAGATCCCGGAGGTCCATGGTGGTTCCTCCCTCGCCGACCTTGGGAATCAAGGTGTCGCAGGCCTTGATGCCATCCCCGGACAGCGCGTCACCCTCAAAGGGATTTGCGCACACCCTCTCGACGATCCAGCGCACATCGTATCCGGTGGTCGGGTCGGTGAACTTCGTGAATCCGGCCGGGTACGTATAGCCGCTGCCATAGATTCCGGCAGGAATCCCCGACGCGGTCTCCCCAGCCTGCAGATTGGCGTAGTAATTCAGCGCCGGCCAGTGATTTTCCGCGCCATTCGGAATTCGCTGTGCAGCGGGCGCCACGAAAAGGTTGTAGGCGGCCTGTTCGACCGCATAGTTGACCGGACCGATCGATGCCTGCTTGAAGGCCAGGTTACCGGCGATCGACGTCCCGGAATCCACCGAGCGCAGCAGCGCCACCGCGGCCAGGCTCAGGACCACCATGCCGATGAGCGCAACGAACAGCACGACACCCCGCTGCGATTGGCGCGGCACCGAGCCGCGGGCCACCGGAAAATGCACCTGATTCATGTATTGTTCCAAATGGAATTGCGCAGCGGAATCACGGTTTCGTAGATCCGGTAGCGGCTGTAATCTTCGAGAACCGTGTTGTCGATCTGGATGCGGCCCTGGCAGGTCGCATCATTGGCGGCGCAGTTGAACAGCCACGCGGTCTGGCCGACCAGGCTGGCAGACAGCGCATCCTGGCGCTCCTGGTGTTCGCTGCGCACGACAATGGCGACGCGTACGGCCTTGATCGAGCGTACCTGCGGCAGGGTTGCGGCGTTGGCAAATGCTCCGCCACCCCCGAGAGCAGCGGCATCGGTCGGGCCGCTGAAATCGACGCCACCACAAGGCGACGCCGCGATCGCCGAGGTCCAGCAATCGAGCAAATCGTCGGCGTCGGTATCCACGCCATACTGGACCTTCATCAGCACGATGTTCTGTGCCAGTGGTACCACCGGCAGCGGAGCGCCTGGATCCTGCCAATTGACGCTCTGGCTGGTGAGTTGCGCCTTGCCTCTGAGTGCGGGAACCGCTGTCGGATCCCAATCGACCAGATAACGAATGCGCATCATTCGTTGCCCTAGGTTGATGACGCGGGAATCGGCATTGAAGTTGAAGGCCGACGCCGGCGTGTAGGCCAGCGCAACCTTTCCATTTTCGTCGGCGGGTGGATAAGGTCCGAGCGTGCCCGAATACGGGGCAATACCCGTCACATTTGCCAGCGAGCAGTTCGCACTGCGATTGGTTGCAATGACCCAGTCGCCCACCTTGAAACCATTCGGGCTGTCGACCGCCAGGGGATTTGGCGTATTGACGATGCCGGAAAACCATACCGGGTGCACGACGCGCGGCGATGTGCTGTAGAAGACGAGGAGCTGATCCGACTGGTTGGCGCTGGCGCCGGCGGTAACCATGACCGGCAACGGCCTCAAGCGCCAGTCGCTGCAATTGATGAGATCCGGAGCCCCCATCATCAGTGCCGCACCGCCATTGGCAAGTTCGCGGCCGAGTATGTATTGCGTCAACTGCCCGGTCACCTGCGCATCGGCCACGCCGATGGTGCTGCGCTTGTAACCCTCGGCCAGCACCAGCACGTTGTAGACGACCGCGACCACGATCATGCCGATCAGGATGCCGACCATGGTCTCTATAATGCCGGCGCCGCGCTCGCGTACGGCGCGCAGGCGCTGCGACAATGGCAGGGAATCGGTGTTCATCAGTTGACCTTGACGGTGGCGCTTGTCTGATATCGATGCCGGACGTCGCCCGGCGGCTGCCAGAACACGGTGATCACCACGTCGTGTCCCAGGGAGGCGTCGCCGAAACGCGGCGTGACCGTCACTGTTGGGTCGGTCACGGTGGCGCCCGGCAGGCGCGCCTGCACCACGGTCTTGAAGTTTGCGTACGGCGAGCCGGCACCCGCTGTATCGGCAAAATCGGCCGCCAGGTTTGCCTGGTTGGACGTCCACATCCTCCCCAGCAGGTCGTTGGCCAGGAACGCCGCCTCGCTGCGGTACTGCGCGTCGTCGGTGTTCTGGATCGCCCGCGCCTGCAGCCCGACCAGGCCGAGTATGCCCAAAGCGACAATCAGGACGGCGATCAGCGCCTCGAGCAGGAAGCTGCCGCGCTGGAGTACGCGGTGGGGAGAGGTTCGGGCGATGGCGATCATGTCAGGTCGTGCAGAAGCGGGGGTCGGAAACGTTGGATACAGCCGGGTCGCAAATCTTGATGCCGGAACGCCCGCCGCCAACCAGGATGGTGAGCGGGCGCGTGCCGGTGACGGTCCCGGAATGGGTCATGGCGACGGCAGTGAGTACGGGTGTGGCGTCAGCGTTGGTGGCGCTGATCGTGCCCAGACCGGTGAAGGTGACGATCCTTCCTGCAGCGGGAGTGGTGGTGAACTGCACGCGGGTCGCGGCTTCGGCGAACGACCCGGCCTGAACTACGCCGACTCCCACCACGTTCACCTGCCAGCCGCCGGTGGCGGTCGTAGGATCAATGACGAACTCCACGCCCGCGTTTCGCTTGATCGCCTCCGCATGCGCGAAACGCATGCCCGAAGCCACCGACTCGGTCGCATTGCGAATCTGCGCGTCGGCCGTCCAGATGTTGTAACTTGGCACTGCAAACGCGATCAGGATTGCGGCCAGGGCCAGACTGATCATCAGCTCGATCAGCGAAAACCCCGCGTTGCGCCGCCGGGTCATGAGCAACTGCCATCCTTGCGCACGAACCAGCACGCGGCGGCGGTCCAGCCGGCCGGGCCCGACGACGCCTTGACATTGGCCTCGTTGACCGAGAGAGTGAAGCCCGTCATGCCTTTCGCCGCACGGCCGGTCGCCACCAGGCTGTAGGTTGTCGCCGTCAGGGCTCCCGCCGGGCAACTGTAGTCGAAACTGCGGCCGCCGTCCGCATTGGCGTTGGCGATGGCGGTGCCGTCGATCCCGCAGGCAGCACCATTCATGTAGCTGCGGTTGTCCTGGAAATACTTTTCCATCTGGATGCGCAAATCGCCGAGCCTGGTGTGCGCGTCCATGAGCCGGCCGCGGGTCACGTATTCGGAATAGCTCGGCAACGCGATGGTCGCCAGAATTGCCACGATGACGACCACGATCATCATTTCGATCAAGGTGAAGCCGGCAATCGGGCGAATCTTCGGTGCTGACGCGTTGCGCATGGCGAACTCCACTGGAGACGACGGCATCCTAAGGTCCCGCGCGACCCAGGCGCAACCTTGCCCCGACCAATGGTCTCGCACCGGGAACGGACGGTTTGATGACGCCTTTTGGCGCCGTGAAGCGGGCGTGGCAGGGGAGTCGAAGGGGGCTGCCGCGTTCGGTGCAACACGGGAAATCATGGACAAATGGCGGCGTTTCGCGCCATTCGCACCCGCCCGCTGGCCACCAGCACGATTTCCACCGGCCGCCGGCCGCGCTTGCAGACCGTGAATGTGCCCATCTGCAGGCCGCCACCCAACGTGCGCGCCTGTCCCAATGATGTGAACGACACGTAATTGGCCAGTGGCCGGTTGGCCGCGACCACGATATCGCGTGGGGGCGGCTCGAAGCGCAGCACGCGGTCGGGACCGTCGACCTCGCCGCTGGCGTCGGAATCCACGTGCAGCAGGTACCCCTGGTCCCAACGGCCGAGATCGGTGCATTGCCTGCCGTCGGACGACTTGCACAGATTCACCCGATGCCCCTGCTTGATGGCCTCCGATCGGGCCAGGTTGAGGCTGCCGGCCAGCAGGCGGGCATGATTGAGCAGTTGCTCCTCGGCGATCCAGTCGTGGTAGGCCGGCACCCCCAGCAGCAGAAGCACGGCGCCGATCGCCAGTGCGACCAAAAGTTCGACCAGCGTGAAGCCCCGTCCGGACCGCCGCAGTGGGCGGTTTCCTGCCGATGTGCCGGTTGCACACAAGCGCCGTCCCCGTCGCCGTTTCGCCGCCGGGCCCGATCCTTTGGCCATGGGCGCCTCCGCTGGTTGTCGCATCCCACTCGGGACGAGCGGCCCAGGTTAGGGGGTCGGCAGGGGTGGCGCCATCGTCCCTGCGGACTAGGTCCAACGGCACATTGCGTTGTCCTGGATCGGCGGACACGCGCCGTGCTCCACCGGCGCCGGCCGACCGGGGCGCGGTGGCGGGTGGCGTGGCGAAGCCGCGGCTGAGCCGGTGATGCGATGTCGCAGCGGCCACCGGGGCTTGACGCCATTTATTTTAGTTCTAAAATAAATCGGTGCGTGCCGAGGTCCGGCGCGGGGGAGACTTGCGAAAGGCGTCTGCGCATGCGCGTCCTGTGCATCGGTGGCGGGCCGGCGGGCCTGTACCTTGCCTTGTTGCTCAAGAAGGCTGATCCCGCCCACGTCGTGCGCGTGGTCGAGCGCAACCGGCCCTATGACACCTTCGGCTGGGGCGTGGTGTTTTCCGACCAGACGCTGGGCAACCTCGAGGCCGCCGATCCGGAAACGGCGGCCGAGATTGCCGGCGCGTTCAACCACTGGGACGACATCGACGTGCATTTCCGGGGCACGACGATCACCTCCGGCGGACACGGTTTCTGCGGCATCGGCCGCAAACGGCTGCTCAATATCCTGCAGGCCCGCTGCGAGTGGCTGGGCGTCGAGCTCGTGTTCGAGCAGGATGTGAACGACGACGTCGAGGCGGCGCGGGAATTCGGCGCCGACGTGGTGATCGCCTCGGATGGACTCAATAGCCGGATCCGCACGCGTTACGCCGACTCGTTCCATCCGGATATCGACCAGCGCCGCTGCCGTTTCGTCTGGCTGGGCACGAAGAAGCTCTTCCCTGCTTTCACCTTCGCCTTTGTCGAGACGCCGCAGGGCTGGTTCCAGGCGCATGCCTACCAGTACGACGGCGACACTTCGACGTTCATCGTCGAAACACCGGAGGAATGCTGGCGTGCGACGGGCATCGAGGCGATGTCGCAGCAGGAAGGCATCGCCTTCTGCCAGAGATTGTTCGCGCCCTGGCTCGACGGCCACCCGCTGATGTCCAATGCGGCGCATCTGCGCGGATCGGCGATGTGGATTCGCTTTCCGCGCGTCGTATGCCGGTCCTGGGTGCACTGGATCGACGTCGATGGCCGACGGGTACCGGTCATCCTTGCCGGCGACGCGGCGCACACCGCGCACTTTTCGGTGGGCTCGGGCACCAAGCTGGCGCTCGAGGATGCGATCGCACTCGCGCAAGCGCTCGCCGCGGCCGACGACCTGCCCTCGGCGCTGTCCGCGTACGAGGCGGAACGCTCGGTCGAGGTGCTGAAGATCCAGAACGCGGCGCGCAACTCGACCGAATGGTTCGAGAACGTGCAGCGCTACACGCGATTCGAGGCGAGGCAGTTTGCCTACAGCCTGCTCACGCGCAGCCAGCGCATTTCCCACGAGAATCTGCGCCTGCGCGATCCCGGCTTCGTCGCCGACATGGAGACATGGTTCGCGACGCCGTTCCAAGCGGCGAACCGCTTCCCCTCTGGGGGCAGCGCCGCGACGCCAGTCGCGAGCGAGGGGGTCCACCTCCCGCCGATGTTCACGCCATTCACGCTGCGTTCGGTCACACTGCCCAACCGCGTCGTGGTCTCGCCGATGGCGCAGTACTCCTGCCACGGTGGCCTGCCCGACGACTACTACCTGGTGCATCTGGGCAGCCGCGCGCACGGCGGGGCCGGCCTGGTGTTCACCGAAATGGTGTGCGTCGCCGCCGATGCGCGCATCTCCCCGGGCTGTGCCGGCATGTACGCGCCGGAGCATGTCGCCGCGTGGCGGCGCATTGTCGATTATGTGCACCAACGGACACCGGCAAAGGTGGCGATCCAGCTGGGACATGCCGGGCCGAAGGGTTCGACGCAGCTGGGTTGGCAGGACGTCGAGGCGCCGCTGCCGGAAGGGAATTGGCCGCTGCTGGCACCGTCGGCCATTGCCTGGGGTCCCGGCAATCAGCAGCCACGCAGCATGACCCGCGAGGACATGGATCGCGTGCGCGATGAATTCGTGCGCGCGGCGCAGATGGCGGCAGAGGCTGGTTTCGACTGGCTGGAGCTGCACATGGCGCATGGTTACCTGCTGTCGGCGTTCCTGTGTCCGCTCAGCAACCGTCGCGAAGACGACTACGGCGGTTCGCTGGCCGATCGCTGCCGTTTTCCGCTGGAAGTGTTCGCCGCGGTGCGCGCGGTGTGGCCGCAGCAGTTGCCGATGTCGGTACGCATCTCGGCGCACGACTGGGCCGAAGGCGGCAACAGGCCTGACGATGCGGTGGCGATCGCGCGATTGCTGCGTGCGGCGGGCGCGGACCTGATCGACGTCTCGTCGGGGCAGACCACGCGCGAGGCGAGTCCGGTCTATGGCCGCATGTACCAGACGCCGTTCGCCGACCGCGTGCGCAACGAGGCCGGCATCGCGACCATGGCGGTGGGCGCCATTTATGAGCCCGACCACGTCAACAGCATCCTGATGGCGGGGCGCGCCGATCTTTGCGCCATCGGCCGCCCACACCTGGCCGATCCCTACTGGACGCTGCATGCGGCCGCGCAACTGGGCCTGACCGATGTCGCCTGGCCGGTGCAGTATCTCGCCGGCAAGGCGCAGCTCGAACGCAACCTCGCCCGGGCGGCGCAACTCGCGGGCGACATTCCCGGTGCGAACGGCTGAAGACGTCGCCATGGCCCGAGCCTCTGCGGCGCTTTCCGCGACCCGCCCCCAGCCTTCCAGGCCGCGCGCGCAGGCCGGCAACGCCGACGCGGAGTCGCGGCTGTCGGACGCGCATCACGCGTCGCTACGCCTGTGGATGCGCATGTTCACCTGCACGCAGATGATCGAGCGGCAGGTGCGCGGACGGCTGCGCGACCACTTTGCGATCACGCTGGCGCGCTTCGACCTGATGGCGCAACTCGAACGTCATCCGCAGGGACTCAAGATGGGCGAGTTGTCGCGGCGCATGATGGTGACTGGCGGCAACGTCACCGGACTCACGGCGGGGCTGATCGACGAGGGGCTGGTCGAGCGCAGGCCCTGCCGCGACGACCGTCGTGCCCACGCGGTGCGCCTGACACGGCGCGGCAAGCGTGCCTTCGATGCCATGGCGGTCGAGCACGAACGCTGGATCGTCGACATGCTGGGCGCGTTGCCGGTGGTGGACCAGACCCGGCTGCATGCGCTGCTCGGCCGCCTCAAGCACGGGCTCGGACAATCAGGGAAGGACAGGCAGGCATGGTGATGAGCGCGCATCTGCAACCGTACAAGGACTATTCCGCGAAACATTTCCGCTGGGAGACCAGCGCCGATGGCAAGGTCGCCACGCTTACGCTCGACCGGCCGGAGCGGAAGAATCCGCTGACCTTTGCCTCGTATGCCGAAATGCGCGACCTGTTCCGTGGTCTGGTGTACGCCAGTGACGTGAAGACGGTGGTGGTCACCGGCGCCGGGGGCAATTTCAGCTCGGGTGGCGACGTGCACGAAATCATCGGACCATTGACCAGGATGGCGGCCCCCGAGCTGCTGGCGTTCACCCGGATGACCGGCGCCCTGGTGCTGGCGATGCGATGCTGTCCGCAACCGATCGTCGCCGCCGTCGACGGCGTCTGCGCCGGTGCGGGGGCGATGGTGGCGCTGGCGGCAGACCTGCGTTTTGGCACGGTCGCGGCACGCACGGCGTTCCTGTTCGTGAAGGTGGGTCTGGCCGGCGCCGACATGGGCGCGTGCACGCTGCTTCCGCGCACCATCGGCCAGGGTCGCGCGGCGGAACTGCTGTACAGCGGCCGCGTCATGAGCGCCGACGAAGGCGCTGCCTGGGGCTTCTACAATCGGCTGGTTCCCGCCGCGGAACTCCTGACCGAAGCGCAGGCATTCGCTCGCACGCTGGCCGATGGCCCGACGTTCGCGCATGGCGTGACCAAGAAATTGCTGCACACCGAATGGGCGATGGACCTGGATTCGGCGATCGAGGCGGAAGCGCAGGCGCAGGCGCTATGCATGCAGACCGGCGATTTCCATCGTGCCTTCGAGGCGTTCGCCGCCAGGACCACGCCGAAATTCGAAGGCAACTGATTGTCGAAGAACGCGATGAACCAGGCGCATCTCGACTGGCCATTTTTCGCCGCGGCGCACCGCGAACTGGCGAGCGGACTCGACGCCTGGTGCGCCGGGTTGCCCGCGATCCTCGGGCCGGATCCGGAATCGGACACCGACGCCGCCTGTCGCAAGCTGGTCCGCGCGCTCGGGGAGGGTGGGTGGTTGCGCTACTGCGTGCCGGCCGCATACGGCGGCGTGCTGCCGGAGGTCGATTCGCGCGCGCTGTGCATTGCCCGCGAGACGCTCGCCTGCCACGATGGTCTCGCCGATTTTACCTTTGCGATGCAGGGCCTGGGCAGCGGCGCGATCACGCTGGCCGGTAGCGACACGCAACGCGCGCGGTGGTTGCCGGCCGTCGCTCGTGGCGAGGCGATTGCGGCCTTCGCGCTGTCCGAGCCCGACGCCGGATCGGACGTCGCGGCGATGACCATGCGCGCGAACTGCGCGCCATCGGGCTGGGTGCTCGACGGCGAGAAGACGTGGATCTCCAATGGCGGCATTGCTGACTTCTATTGTGTTTTTGCCCGCACCGGCGGCGAGGGCGGCGCACGCGGAATCAGCGCCTTCGTCGTTCCCGCCGACACGCCGGGGCTGACCGTTGCCGGGCGCATCGAGGTGCTGGCGCCGCATCCATTGGCACGGCTGGTGTTCGACGGCTGCATGGTGCCGGCCGACGCGCTGCTCGGCGTGCCGGGAGAGGGCTTCAAGCTGGCGATGCGCACGCTGGACATCTTTCGCGCGTCGGTGGCGGCCGCCGCCACCGGCTTCGCCCGGCGCGCGCTTGCCGAGGCCGTTTCGCGCGCATCGACGCGCAGGATGTTCGGTGCGCACCTCGCCGACCGGGAACTGGCGCAGGCTGCGCTGGGTGACATGGCGACGGCCATCGATGCGGCGGCGTTGCTGACCTACCGCGCCGCCTGGCAGCGCGATGTCGCCGGTGGACGCGGCACGCGGGAGGCGGCGATGGCCAAGCTTGCCGCGACCGAATCCGCGCAGCGGGTGATCGACGCCGCGGTGCAGATGCACGGCGGCCTCGGCGTCACCCGCGGCCAGGTCGTCGAGCGGTTGTACCGCGACATCCGCGCCTTGCGCATCTACGAAGGGGCGACCGAGGTACAGCGCCTCATCGTCGGGCGCGCAACGTTGCGCGACTTCGCGACAGAACATCCTGGCGCGACGGGAATGGAGCCAAAATCGAAATGAAAAGTGCCCATGTCGATACCTTTGCCTTCGACCACCTGCCGCCGCGCGAGCAGTGGCCAGAGTTCATCTTCGATCTGCCGGAACTCGCCTATCCGGAACAGATGAATTGCGCGACCGAACTGCTCGATGGCGCGGTCGAGCGCGGCTGGGGCGCGCGCACGGCGATTCTGGCGCCGGGTGGTCTGGCCTGGTCGTACGCCGAACTGCGCGCGCGTGCCAATCGCATCGCCGGCGTGCTTCGCGACGATCTCGGACTGGTTCCGGGCAATCGCGTGCTGCTGCGCGGGCCCAACAGCCCGGCCATGGCGGCGTGCTGGTTCGGCGTGCTCAAGGCTGGCGGCATCGCGGTCGCGACCATGCCGCTGTTGCGGGCGAAGGAACTCTGCGATGTCGTGCGCAAGGCGCAGATCACGCACGCGCTCTGCGATGCGCGGCTGGCCGGCGAACTCGACGCCGCGCGCAGCGGATGTCCGACGCTGGCGACGGTCGTCCAGTTCGGGACCGAGGACGCCGCCGGACTGGAGGCGCGGGCCGCCGGCAAGCCCGACGCCTTCGACGACGTGCCGACGGCGCTCGAGGACACTGCCTTCATCGCCTTCACGTCGGGCACCACCGGTGCGCCCAAGGGGACGATGCATTTCCACCGCGACGTGCTGGCCAGCTGCGATTGCTGGCCGCGGCACATGCTGTGCGCGTCGCCCGACGACATCTTCACCGGCAGCCCGCCGCTCGCCTTCACCTTCGGGCTGGGCGGCATCCTGCTGTTTCCGCTGCGCATCGGCGCGGCCAGCCTGCTGCTCGAAAAAACTTCGCCCGACGCGCTGCTGCCGGCGATCGCCGAACACCGGCCGACGGTCCTGTTCTCGGCGCCGACCTCGTATCGGGCCATGGCCGGCCTGACGGCGCGGTTCGATCTGTCGTCATTGCGCAAGTGCGTCTCGGCCGGCGAGGCGTTACCGGCGGCGACGCGCGCGCAGTGGAAGGCGGCGACCGGCATCGAACTGATCGACGGCATCGGCGCCACCGAGCTGCTGCACATGTTCATTTCGCACGACGAGGCGCATGCGCGACCGGGCGCGACCGGGACGCCGGTGCCTGGCTATCGCGCCTGCGTGATGGACGATGACGGGCAGCCGCTGCCCGCTGGCGAGGTCGGCAAGCTTGCGGTCAAGGGACCGACCGGTTGCCGCTACCTCGCCGACGAGCGTCAGCGCGACTATGTGCGCGATGGCTGGAATTACACCGGCGATGCCTATCTCGTCGATGCCGATGGCTACTTCGTCTATCAGGCGCGCACCGACGACATGATCGTTTCCGCCGGCTACAACATCGCGGGACCCGAAGTCGAGGACGCGCTGCTCGGGCATCCGGCGGTGGCGGAATGCGGGGTGATCGGCGCGCCGGACGACGAGCGCGGGCAGGTGGTCAAGGCCTATGTCGTGTTGAGGCCGGGACAGGTCGGCGATGCGGCGATGATCCGGGCGTTGCAGGAGCACGTGAAGCAGGCGATCGCGCCGTACAAGTATCCGCGCCAGGTCGAATTCCTGACCGCGATGCCGCGCACCGGAACCGGCAAGCTGCAGCGCTTTCGACTGCGCGAAATGGCGCGCAGGGCATCATCGTGAAGGCGCATGGAATGCGTACGCTGCAACCGGCAGGCTGGGCACCACCGAAGGGCTATGCCAACGGCGTGGCCGCGCGCGGGCTGAGTATTTTCGTCGGTGGCCAGGTGGGCTGGAATGCGCGCCAGGAATTCGAGACCGACGATTTCGCGGGGCAGGCGCGCCAGGCCCTAGCCAATGTCGTCGCCGTGCTGCGCGAAGGCGGTGCCGGCCCTGAGCACATCGTGCGCATGACCTGGTATGTGGTCGACAAGCGCGAGTACCTGGCGAGTCTCGGCGCGTTGGGCGCCGCCTACCGCGAGATCGTCGGCCGGTACTTTCCGGCGATGACCGCGGTCGAAGTGACAGCGCTGATCGAGGATCGCGCCCGCGTGGAAATCGAAGTCACCGCGGTCGTGCCGGATGCGCCATGCGACGCGGACGAGGGGCCCCGCCGATGACTTCGCGACGCGGTGCCGATGCACGCTCGAATGGTCCGGAGCCGCGATGGGCTTCGGGCATAATGCAACATGTCGCGCCCCGCTGCTGCGGGCCGCGGTCCCCTGTCATTTCGTGGAGCCGCCGATGAACGCGCCGGAACGCCTGCAGTCAACGAGCAAGCCCGTCTTCCGCTGGGACGACCCGCTGCTGCTTGACGCCGAACTCACCGAGGAAGAGCGCATGGTCCGCGACGCGGCCGCCGCGTATGCGCAGGACAAGCTGATGCCGCGCATCCTCGAAGCCTTTCGCCACGAAAAGTCCGATCCGTCCATTTTTCCGGAAATGGGCGCGCTGGGCCTGCTCGGCGCGACGCTGCCGGAGGAGTATGGCGGCGCGGGATTGAACTACGTCTGCTACGGCCTGATCGCGCGCGAAATCGAGCGGGTGGACTCGGGCTACCGGTCGATGATGAGCGTGCAGAGTTCGCTGGTGATCTACCCGATCTACACCTACGGCAGCGAGGAACAGCGGCGGAAATACCTGCCGAAGCTCGCCACCGGCGAATGGATCGGCTGCTTCGGCCTGACCGAACCCAACCACGGCTCCGACCCGGGGTCGATGGTCACGCGCGCACGCACGGTGCCGGGTGGCTACAGCGTTTCCGGCGCCAAGATGTGGATTTCGAATTCACCGATCGCCGATGTCTTCGTCGTCTGGGCCAAGGACGATCAGGGGATCATCCGCGGCTTCATTCTCGAGCGCGGCATGAAGGGACTGTCGACGCCGAAGATCGAGGGCAAGTTCTCGCTGCGCGCGTCGGTCACCGGCGAGGTGGTGATGGACGAGGTATTCGTGCCTGAAGCGAACCTGCTGCCAAACGTGCAGGGCTTGAAGGGCCCGTTCGGTTGTCTCAACACCGCGCGTTTCGGCATTTCCTGGGGCGCGCTGGGCGCGGCCGAGTTCTGCTGGCATGCAGCCCGCCAGTACACGCTGGACCGCCAGCAGTTCGGGCGCCCGCTCGCCGCCAACCAGCTGATCCAGAAAAAGCTGGCCGACATGATGACGGAGATCACGCTGGGCCTGCAGGGCTGCCTGCGGCTGGGTCGGATGAAGGATCAGGGGATCGCCGCGCCGGAGATCACCTCGATCATGAAGCGCAATTCCTGCGGCAAGGCGCTGGACATCGCCCGCGCTGCGCGCGACATGCACGGCGGCAACGGAATCGTTGACGAATTTCATGTCATCCGCCACGTGCTGAACCTGGAGACCGTCAACACCTACGAGGGCACGCACGACGTGCATGCGCTCATTCTCGGTCGCGCGCAGACGGGCATCGCCGCATTTTCCTGATGCGCCTCTACGATTACTTCCGTTCGTCGGCGGCGTACCGGGTCCGCATTGCGCTCAATTTCAAGGGCCTCGACCCCGAGCGCGCGTTCATCCAGCTGCGCCGCAACGCCCAGCGCGATGCCGCCTATCTCGCGGTGAACCCTGCCGGACTGGTTCCGGCGCTGGTGACCGACGACGGCACCGTGCTCGCGCAATCGCTGGCGATCATCGAATATCTGGAGGAAACGCATCCGCAACCGCCGCTGCTTCCGACCGGGGCGCTGGCGCGTGCCCGCGTGCGCGCCCTGGCACTCGAGGTCGCCTGCGATATCCACCCGCTCAACAATCTGCGCGTGCTGCTCTACCTGAAGAACACATTGGGTATCGAGGACCCGCAGAAGGACGCCTGGTACAAGTACTGGGTCGACGTCGGGCTCGAAGCGCTGGAGCGGCGGCTGTCGACCGACGCCGCCACCGGGCGTTTCTGTCACGGCGACGCGCCCACGCTGGCCGACGTCTGCCTGATTCCCCAGCTTGCCAACGCGCGGCGTTTCCGCATCGATCTGGCGCCGTTTCCGACGCTCACCCGGATCGAGACCGCCTGTGTCGCGTTGCCGGCGTTCGCGCGCGCCGAGCCGTCGCGACAGCCCGACGCCGAGTGAAATACGCGGCCACTGGTTCGTTGCCGCACGTCCGCTTCTGTTTCGATAATCACAAAGGATGATCCGATGACCACTGTGTTCCCGCTTTGGGAGCCCGCTGCCGTGCCCATCGCCGGCAGCGACCAATCGTTTCCGGTACGCCACATCTACTGCGTGGGCCGCAATTACGCCGAGCACACGAAGGAGATGGGCGGCGACGCTACGAAAGAGCCGCCGTTTTTTTTCTCCAAGCCGGCCGACGCGGTCATGCCGGTGGTGGCGCCGGCGGTCGGGCAGATGCTCTATCCGCTGGGCACGCGCAACCTGCACCACGAGATCGAACTGGTGGTCGCCATCGGCAAGCGCGGCGTCAAGCTCGATCCCAGGGACGCTGACGCGATCGTATTCGGCTATGCCACGGGTCTGGACATGACGCGACGCGATCTGCAGAACGACATGCGCGAGAAAAAGCGGCCCTGGGATCTGGGCAAGTCATTTGCGCAGGCGGCGCCGATCGCACCGATTCACCGGGTGAGCGAAACCGGCCTGCTGAACAGCGGCGCGATCACGCTGGATGTGAACGGCACGCGGCGGCAGGAGGGCGATCTGGCCGACATGATCTGGGATGTGCCGAATACGCTGGCCTTCCTGTCGCAGTACTACGAATTGCTCCCCGGTGACCTCGTCTTCACCGGGACGCCGTCCGGCGTCGCGGCGGTGGTGCCCGGCGACCGGCTGGACGGGCGCATCGCCGGTCTGACATCGCTGTCGATCACCATCGAGCCGGCCGCGTGAACAGGCCGATACTGACCGCGGAAGAGGTCGAGCGCGGCTACAACAATCGCGCCGCGGTCGCGGATCATCCGCAATGGCTGCAGCGTTACCCCGAATGGTCGGCACAGGCACGCGAGCGTTTCCGGCCGAAACTCGACCTGCGCTATGGACCGGGTTCGAAGGAGACGCTGGATCTGTTCGTGCCGGCCGGACCGGCGCGCGGCACGTTCGTCTTCATCCATGGCGGCTACTGGCGGATGCTCGACAAGAGCGATCTTTCCTTTGTCGCCGGACCGCTGCTGGCGCAGGACATCGCGGTGGCGGTGATCAACTACGACCTGTGTCCGGCGGTGTCGATCGACCATATCGTCGACGAGTGCGCGCGCGCGCTGGCATGGGTGGCGCGCGAAGGCGCCGCACATGGCGCGCACGCGCAGAACGTGGTGGTTGGCGGACATTCGGCAGGCGGCCATTTGGCGGCGATGATGTTCGTGCGCGACTGGACCGCGTCGGGATTCGCGCAGGCGCCGCTCAAGGCCGGTGTCACACTTTCCGGCGTGCACGACCTCGTGCCGCTGGTGCAATTTTCGTTCAACGCGGACTTCAAGCTCGACGTGACGGCCGCGCAGCAGGTGTCGCCGGTCGAGCAACCACTGCGGCTGCATGCACCGTTGCTGATGGCCTGCGGCGCCGAGGAAACCTCGGAATTCCTGCGCCAGACGCAGTTGCTCTGGGATGCCTGGCCGCAGGTGCGGCGTCCGGACCCGGCGCCGATGTTCATCCCCGGCAGGAATCACTTCAGCGTCGTCGCCGACTACGCGGACGCAGATAGCGCATTGACGCGAGCTACGCTGGCGTTGTTCTGAGCTATCCGGTCGGGCGGGTCTTGGCACTCCCGGCAATTCGGCGGGATGGCATCGGTGTGTGATCCATAGCCCTCCGCGTTGCGGCAAAGCGGCATCGGCGTGGGGCCGGCGGCGACCGTGCGGCCGTGACCGCCGTTACGGGTGGTTTCGACGCGGTGGTCGTGTTTTGACCGCCGCGTCGAAACCGGGTCCCCGTAGGCGGGCGAGCTACGGCTGCCCGGTCGCCGCCGGTCCCACGCCGATGCCGCCGGCGGAATCCACGCGGTAGTTCCACGCCGTTGAAACCATCTGCAGCTTGACAACTGACCGAGGGTCATTTACGCTGCCTTTCAAGTGACCTGCAGTCAGTTAAGGGGTCGCCGCATTCCGGGGGCAATCCATGGTCATCCGACAGCGCGCCATCCAGGCCGAGGCCAAGCAGGAGCGACATCACGCGATTCTCGACGCGGCCGAACGGCTGCTCGAACGCTCGCCCGAGCGCATCGCCAACGTTGCCGAGGTCGCCGACGAGGCGGGTCTCGCCAAGGGCACGGTCTATCTCTATTTTCCCGGCAAGGACGAACTGCTGCTTGCCGTCCACGAGCGCGGCCTGGACGTGTTCTTCGATGCGTTGATCGAGCTGCTGGATGGCGAAAAGCCGGTCGCCTTCGACGACATTCTGGCGTTGACTCACGCGCACCTGGTCGAGCCGTCGCTGCGGCTGCCACTGGCAGCGCGCTGTTTCGGCATGATGGCGCAGAGTATTCCCGCCGAAGCCGCCGTGGCGTTCAAGTTGCGCATGTTCGAACGACTCAATCGCGCCGGCGCCGGGCTGGAGCGGCATTTCCCAGCACTCGGCGCAGGCCGTGGCATGGTGTTGCTGCGACATTCCTATGCGTTGATCGTCGGCCTGTGGCAGATGTCCGCGGGCGTGAGTTCGGCGCTTTGTCCGTTCGGGGCTGGCGCCAAAGCGGCTGGCGCCAACATGGAACTTGCCGGAGCCGCTGGTCTTCCGCAGCTGCCCTATCCCGAGGACATCGACCGCGCGCTGTTCGCGTTGTGGTCGGGAACGCTCGCCGGTGCCCGCTCGCCGACGGCGAATTCACCCGAGGTGAGACGATGAGCCCGCGCGTGACGCCGCTGTGGATTGCAGTCGCGGCGATCGCATTTCTTGCGGGCTGCGGTCCGCAGGCGCCGCAGGTCGAGTCGGTGCGTCCGGTCAAGCTCGAGCAGGTCCGTATTGGCGGTGCCTCCGCCTCGGTGTTCGCCGGCGAGGTGAGGCCGCGGCACGAAACCGACCTGTCGTTCCGTATCCCGGGAAAGCTCATTGCCCGCGAGGTCGATATCGGCGCACGCGTCGGCAAGGGGCAGGTGCTGGCGCGCCTGGATCCGGCCGATGTCGGCCTGCAGGCCGAAGCTGCGAAGGCGCTGGTTGCGGCCACCGAAACCGAATACAAGTTCGCGCAGTCGGAGTACGAGCGCTACCAGAATCTCCATCGCGAAAAATTCATCAGTGCATCGGCACTGGATGCCAAACGCAACACACTCGACGCCAATCGCGCCAAGTTTGAACAAGCCAAGGCGAATCTTGCCGTTTCGCGCAATCAGCTGAGCTATGCCGTGCTGGTCGCACCTGAGGCCGGCGTGGTCACCGCCGTGGCGGCCGAGCCGGGACAGGTGGTGACCGCGGGACAGATGGTGGCGCGCGTGGCGCGCGAGGGCGAGCGCGAGGTTTCGATCAGCGTGCCGGAAAATCGCCTGCGCGAAATCAAGTCGGCGCAGCAGCTGGTGGTTTCGCTGTGGGCGGATCCGGAACGGCTGCGTCCGGCCCGCGTGCGGGAGATCTCGCCGGCAGTGGATCCGGCCACCCGCACGTTCAATGTGCGGGTGACGATTCTCGACGCCGATCCTTCGCTTTCTCTGGGAATGACGGCAACGGTGGGCCTGGTTGGATCGTCGACGGAAGGGGTCACCCTCATTCCACTCACTGCCCTCTATCAGAACGGGGGTGCGCCGGCGGTGTGGCGTTACGATGCCGCCACGCACAAGGTATCGCTGTCGCCGGTCAAGGTCGGGCAATACCGCGAGGACGGCATCGTCGTCACTTCCGGCGTGGCGCCGGGAGACTGGATCGTTGCCGCCGGAGTCCACCGCTTGCGTCCGGGCCAGATCGTCCGGCCGTACGACGCCGGACCCGTGGCACCCGCGCTCGCCGGCAAGTGAGTGATCCGGACGATTCGCCGATGGACTCCGTCCCCACAGCCGGCGGGGCGGCGGGTTCGCGCTTCAATCTATCGGAATGGGCGCTGCGCCACCGCGCACTGGTTTTCTATCTGATCGTCGTGTTCACGGTGCTGGGCGCGTTGTCGTACCAGCGTCTGGGCCAATCGGAGGATCCGCCGTTCACCTTTCGCATCATGGTGGTCAAGACCAATTGGCCCGGCGCGTCGGCGCACGAGGTCGAGCAGCAGGTGACCGACCGCGTCGAGCGCAAGCTGCAGGAGGTCGCCCATGTCGATTTCCTGCGCAGCTATTCCAAGCCAGGCGAGTCGATGGTGTTCTTCGTGGTCAAGGACAACGCGCCCCGGGGCTCGGCGCCGGAGACTTTCTACCAGGTGCGCAAGAAGATCGGTGACATGCGCAACACGTTGCCGTCGGGCATCCAGGGACCGTTTTTCAATGACGAATTTGGCGATACCTACGCCAATGTCTACGCGCTGACCGGGGACGGCTTCGGCTACCGCGAACTCAAGGATTTCGGCGACAAGGTCCGCGCCGAACTGTTGCGCGTACCTGGCGTGGGCAAAGTCGATCTGATCGGTGTTCAGGAAGAGAAAATCTACATCGAGCTGTCGAACAGCAAGCTCGCGACACTGGGTCTTGAGCCCACGCAGATCATCGATACGCTCGCCAGGCAGAACGCGATCGCTTCGGCCGGTGTGTTCGAAACCTCCACCGACCGCATCTTCGTGCGCCCGAGCGGCGCCTTCGACAATGTCGAGGCCATCCGCGACCTGGCGATCCGCGCCAACAATCGCCTGTTCCGGCTGGGCGACATCGCGACGGTGACGCGGAGCTACGTCGATCCACCGCAACAGAAGATGCGCTGGCAGGGCGTCGAGGCGCTGGGCCTCGGCGTGACCATGGTCAAGGGCGGCGACGTGATTGAACTCGGGCGCGAACTCGAACTGGCGACGGCGCGCATCCAGCAGCAACTGCCGGTCGGGGTGGAAATGGGGCTGGTCGCCAGCATGCCGAAAGCGGTGCAGCGCTCGATCAACCAATTCCTGCGCGCGTTGACCGAGGCGGTGCTGATCGTGCTGGTGGTGTCGCTGGCGAGCCTCGGCCTGCGCACCGGGCTGGTCGTGGCGGTTTCGATACCGCTGGTGCTCGCAGTCACCTTCATGTTCATGTGGCTGTTCGACATCGGGCTGCACAAGACGTCGCTGGGCGCGCTGATTCTGTCGCTGGGACTGCTGGTCGACGACGCGATCATCGCGGTGGAGATGATGGCCATCAAGCTCGAGCAGGGCTTCGACCGCTTCCGCGCCGCGAGTTTCGCCTATACCAGCACGGCCTTTCCGATGCTGACCGGCACGCTGGTGACCGTCGCCGGTTTCCTGCCGATCGCCACAGCCAACAGCAGCACCGGCGAGTACACGCGCTCGATCTTCCAGGTCTCGGCGATCGCGCTGATCGTCTCCTGGGTGGTCGCCGTCGTGGTGATCCCCTACCTGGGCTTTCGGATGCTGCCCGACTTCACCAAGACCCGCCCGGCGTCGCTGTGGGCCCGGCTCTTTGCGCGCCTGCGCGGCCGGCCGGCGCCGCCTCCGCACGCGCCGATGCACACCGACGACATCGACGGCCCCTACCGGACGCCGTTCTACCAGCGATTGCGGCGGTTCATCGGGTGGTGCGTCGGGCATCGTGCGGTGGTGATCGTTGCCACGGTCATGCTGTTCGCGGTGGCGCTCGGGTTATTCCGCCTGGTGCCGCAGCAGTTCTTTCCGGCGTCGTCGCGCGTCGAACTCATCGTCGACCTGCGCCTGCCGGAAGGCGCTTCCTTCGCCGCCACGCTCGAGGCTACCCGGCGCTTGGAGGCCGTGCTGGCGAAGGATCCGGAAATCGAGAGTTTCGTCACCTATGTGGGCTCCGGGTCGCCGCGCTTCTACATGTCGCTCGATCAGCAGTTGCAGCATGCGAACATCGCGCAGGCCGTCCTGGTGACCAAGGGTACCCACGAACGCGAGAATGTGCGTGGACGCCTGCGTGCGCTGTTCGACACCGATTTCCCGGAACTCCGGGGGCGCGTCTCCCGGCTCGAGAACGGGCCGCCGGTGGGCTTTCCCGTACAGTTCCGCGTGACCGGCGAGGACGCCTCCAAAGTGCGGGAGATTGCCCGGGAGGTGGCGCAGGTGGTGCGCGAGGACGAAGATACGCAGGAGGTTCAGTTCGACTGGGACGAGCCGTCCAAGGTGATCCGCCTGGTCGTCGACCAGAACAAGGCGCGCGTGCTCGGCATTTCGTCGCAGGAACTGGCCGCGTTCCTGAACAACTCGGTGTCCGGGGTCACGGTCACCCACTACCGCGAAGGCGACCGGCTGGTCGAGGTGATCCTGCGGGGCGCCGCCGACGAGCGGGCGAAGATGAGCTTTCTCAAGGACCTGGCGATCCCGTCACGCAGCGGCCGCGCGGTGCCGATCACCCAGATCGCCGACATCCGCTATGAACTCGAGGACGGCATCCTGTGGCGCCGCGACCGGATGCCCACCATCACCGTACGTTCGGATGTGCGCGGCGATGCGCAGGGACCGACGGTGGCGGCAAGGATCGATCCGCGGCTGGCGCAGATTCGCGCGGGTTTGCCGCTGGGCTACCGGATCCAGGTCGGTGGCTCCATCGAGGACTCGGCGCGCGGGCAGCGCTCGATCGTCGCCGGAGTGCCGCTGCTGGTGTTCACCGTGCTGACGCTGCTGATGTTCCAGCTGCAGAGTTTTTCGCGCACGCTGATGGTGGTGTTGACCGCGCCGCTGGGCCTGATCGGCGTGGTTGCCGCGCTGCTGATCTTCGGCCAGCCGTTCGGTTTTGTCGCGATGCTCGGTACCATCGCGCTGGCCGGCATCATCATGCGCAACTCGATCATTCTGGTCGACCAGATCGACCAGGACGTCAGGGCAGGGCGTTCGGGCTGGGACGCCGTGATCGGTGCGACCGTGCGCCGCTTCCGGCCCATCGTGCTGACCGCGGCGGCCGCCGTGCTGGCGATGATTCCGCTGCTGCGCAGCGACTTCTTCGGGCCGATGGCAGTGGCGATGATGGGCGGAATCGTCGTCGCCACGGCACTGACGCTGCTGTTCCTTCCGGCGTTGTACGCTGCCTGGTTCAGGATCCGGCCGGAGCCCGCGCTGGCGCCGGCGGCGGCCGGCCTGGCGCTGCGGTAAACTTGACGGGTAGCGGTGGGCAGGATGTCCGCCGCCGATGCCCTGAAGCGAAGACCCCGACATGACCCTCGCCAGCATTGCCGAAATCGTTGCCGACCTCAAGGACGGCCGCATGGTCGTGCTCGTGGACGAGGAAGAGCGAGAGAACGAGGGCGACCTGGTGCTGGCTGCCGACTTCGTGACTGCGGACGCGATCAATTTCATGGCCAAGCATGCGCGCGGCCTGATTTGCCTCACGCTGACCGACGAGCGTTGTCGGCAGTTGGCGTTGCCACCGATGGTTGCGGCCAACCACTCGGGCCACGGTACCAACTTCACCGTGTCCATCGAGGCCGCGGAGGGCGTCACCACCGGCATTTCCGCGGCCGACCGCGCGCGTACCGTCCGGGCCGCGGTCGCAGCCAATGCCAAGCCAGCCGACATCGTCCATCCGGGGCACATCTTTCCGGTCAGGGCGCTGCCGGGTGGGGTGCTGGTCCGTGCCGGTCATACCGAAGCCGGCTGTGACCTGGCGCGCATGGCGGGACTCACGCCGGCGGCGGTGATCTGCGAGATCATGAAGGACGACGGCACGATGGCACGCATGCCCGACCTGATGACCTTCGCGGAAGGGCACGGGCTGAAGATCGGCGCGATCACCGACCTCATCCACCATCGCAGCCGTACCGAGAAGATCGTCGAACGTGTATCGGAACGCCCGATCAGCACGCCGCATGGAGCATTCCGGCTGGTCGTTTACCGCGAGAAGCTCTCGGATTCCACGCATCTGGCGCTGGTCCGCGGACCGATCGCACCGGATGTCGAAACACTGGTGCGGGTGCACGAGCCATTGTCTGTGATGGACCTGCTCGACGCGGATAGCGCGTCGCACTCGTGGACAATTTCCGGTGCGCTCGCGGCGGTGGCCCGCGCAGGTCGCGGTGTGGTCGTGCTGCTGCACCGACCGGAAACCGCTGCCGAACTGCGCGATCGCGCCATTGCCGACGCGCCGCCGGCGTCGACCAGGATGGACCTGCGCAACTACGGTATCGGCGCGCAGATCCTGCGTGATCTGAACGTGGGCCGGATGCGATTGCTGGCCAAGCCGCGCAAGATGCCAAGCATGGCCGGTTTCGACCTCGAAGTCACAGGCTATGAAAGTGAGGTGCCCGGCGCGGCCTGAACGCGACGGGCGCGAACCGATGGCCGTACGACGGATCCGGCAAGACGCGACAGGCGAAGGCCGTCGTGTGGCCATCTGCCTGTCGCGATTCAATCCGGTGATCGGCGAGGGCTTGCTGACCGGCGCGCTGCGCGCGCTTGCCGAAGCCGGCGTCGATGACGCGCGCATCACGATCGTGACGGTGCCGGGCGCGCTCGAGGCGCCGCTGGCGTTGCAGCGTCTCGCGCAGTCCGGAAAAGTCGACGCGATGGTCGTGCTTGGCGCGGTGATTCGCGGCGAGACCTATCATTTCGAGATCGTCTCCAACGAATCGGCGGCGGGGGTGTCCAGCGTGGCGCTGGAATTCGGCATCCCAATCGGCAATGGCATCCTGACCTGCGAGACCGATGCACAGGCCGAGGCCAGGATGGATCAGAAGGGTTACGAAGCCGCGCAGGCAGCGCTGGAACTGGCCAATCTCTTCGACGCGATCGACCATGGCGATTAGTCCGCGCCGACGCGCGCGCGAACTGGTGCTGCAGGGGCTCTATCAGCAGCAGCTTTCCGGCAACGCGCGCAGCGCCGTGCGCGATGACCTTGCGGCGAGCCATGGCTATCTGCGCGCGGACCAGCCCTATTTCGACGAACTCTGGCAGGGCGTCGGCATCGACTACGAGGCCATGCTCGCCGTGCTCGCGCCGCACCTCGATCGCAAGCCGGCGGAACTCTCGCCGGTCGAACGCGCGATCATCGTCATCGGCGCCTGGGAACTCGTCCGTCGCACCGAGATTCCGTACAAGGTGGTGATCAACGAGGCGGTCGAACTCGCCAAGAGCTATGGCGGCACCGATGGGCATCGGTTCGTCAATGGCGTGCTCGACCGCTTGGCGACCGACGTACGGGCCGCGGAAATCGCTGCACTGGGCCGTGGCGTCACGGCGCCCTGAATTTTCTCCACGGCGGCGGCGCGCGCCGTCCCGGTTGGCGCAGGCCGCCTGCGCGCTGTTGTTCCTGACGCTGCCGGTGGCGGCGGCGGCACGGTCGCTGGTCATCTATTGCAGCCACGATCCGGATCCCTGCGTGCTCGCCGCCAAGACTTTCGAACGCGAATCCGGCATCTCGACCTCGGTGACACGCAAGCCGACCGGCGAGTTCTATGCGCAGATTCGCGCCGAGCGCGACAACCCGCGCGCCGATGTCTGGTATGGCGGCACCATCGATCCTTTCCTGCAGGGTGCTGCCGAAGGGTTGTTCGTCCCCTATCGCTCGCCTCGCCTGGCGGAACTTGCCGCCTGGGCAAACGAGGCCACTGCGAAATCCGACTATCGCGTTGCGGCGATCTACCGGATCGTCATCGGCTTCGGCAGCAATCCGGCCTTGTTGGCCAGAAAGGGCCTGGACGCGCCGCGGTGCTGGGCGGATCTGGTGCGTGCCGAATACCGGAAGGACGTCGAGTTGTCCAATCCGGTGACCAGCGGCACCGGTTACACGATCCTGGCCACCTTGATCACGCTCCTTGGCGAGGACGCTGCCTTCGATTATCTGAAACATCTATCTCCCAATGTCGTTCGTTACACGCAGTCGGGCACGGCGCAGGGGCCGTCGGTGGCGCGGGGAGAGGTCGCGGTCGGCGTGACCTTCGTGCATGAATTCGTGACCCAGCAGATGGCCGGATTTCCGGTCGAGGTCGCGATTCCCTGCGAAGGTACCGGCGATGCGCTGGGCGGCATGGCGATCATCGCCGGTGCGCCGCATCCGGTCGAGGCACGCGCGTTCTACGACTGGGCGCTCGGGCGCAGCGCGCAGGAGATCGCCAACCACACCCGGAGCCTGATCCTGCCCGCCAACGCTTCGGCGACGGTGCGACCCGAAGCGGCGCGGTTCGCCGAGGTCAAGACCCTTGGCGTCGACCCGCACAAGTTCGGCCGTCCCGAGGAACGCCGGCGATTGCTCGGTCGCTGGCAGCGCGAAATCGGCGACATGATGCGATGAACGAGTTCGAACTGATCGAGCGGCACTTTGCGCGCCCGGTCGCGGACCCTGCAGTGCGCGTGTCGATCGGCGACGATGCAGCGATCATCGCGCCATCGCCCGGTTGCGAACTGGCCGTTGCGGTGGACATGCTGGTCGAAGGACGTCATTTCCGACCCGGCACCGACGCGGAGGCGCTTGGTCACAAGACGCTGGCGGTGAATCTGTCCGACATGGCGGCGATGGGAGCGACGCCGCGCTGGGCGTTGCTCGCGGGAGCGCTGCCGGATGCAGACGCCGACTGGCTCGCCGGTTTCGCGCGAGGCTTGCATGCGCTAGCGCAACGCTACGGCGTTGCCCTGATCGGCGGCGACACCACGCGCGGCCCCCGCAATCTTTGCCTGACCATCATCGGCGAACTGCCCGCCGGTTCGGCGCTGCTGCGCTCGGGCGCTGTGGTCGGCGATGATGTCCATGTCTCCGGGATGCTGGGCGACGCGGCGCTCGCACTGGCGGCGCTCGACGGGCGAACCACGGTCGACCCGGCGCTGCTGGCCACGCTGCAGGCAAGGCTCGACCGGCCGGAGCCGCGCGTCGCGCTGGGAGCGCGCCTGCGTGGCGTCGCCTCCGCCGCGCTCGACCTGTCCGACGGCCTGTGCGGCGACCTCGGGCACATTCTCGAGGCGTCAGGCGTCGGTGCACGGATCGAATTGTCGCGCATTCGCTGCGCCGCCGAACTGGCGAGGCGACTTGCAACCTCCGAACGGATGCTGGCGCTCGCCTGCCTGCTCGCCGGAGGCGACGACTACGAGTTGTGCTTCACCGCGCCGCCCGCGCGACGCGAGGCTGTCGCGGGCATCGCCGCAGAGCTGGGTCTGCCGCTGTCGCGCATCGGCGCCATCACCGCAACGCCCGGACTCGAGGTCCGCGACGAGTCCGGCGCGCCGCTGGCGAGCCTGCCGCGCAGTTTCGATCACTTCGGCTGAGCGAAATGTCCGAACGACCGTCTGTCCGCTTCCTGTTTCGCCATCCGGCGCATTTCCTGGCGTTAGGCTTCGGTGCCGGGCTGGCGCCGGTCGCCCCGGGAACCTTTGGCACGCTGGCGGCGATTCCGCTGGCGCTGCTGCTGGAGCGCAATGGCGGCGACGCGGCGCTTGCCGTTGCCATCGCAATTCTCCTGGTAACCGGAGCGTGGGCGTCACAGGTGACGGGGAAGGCGCTGGGCAAGCCCGATCACGGCAGCATCGTCATCGACGAGATCGCGGCGTTCCTGCTGGTGCTGTTCTTCACCGGGACGTCGCCGGTCGCCATGGCCGTTGCCTTCGCGCTATTCCGGTTTTTCGACATCGCCAAGCCGCCTCCGATCAGGCAGGCCGACGCGGCGATGAAGAACGGTGTCGGCGTGATGGTCGACGATCTGCTTGCCGCCGGCTATGCGCTGGTGGTGTTCGCCGTCGGTCAGCGCCTGCTCGGATGGATGATCTAGACGGCATTGAAGGCCTCGATTTGAGGCGCGTCGAGGAAGCGAGCCTGAACGGGCTGCAGACGCAGCGGCAACTATTCTACGATGGCTGGCTGCTGCGGGTCGTGGCGGGCAGCGCCAAGCGCGCGCGCAGCGTCAACGCACACTTCGGTTCGTCGATCCCGCTGCCGCAGAAATTCGACTACTGCGAACGGGTCTATCGCGAGCGCGGGCTGCCGGTGCTGTTCCGGATCACGCCCTTTGTGCAGCCGCCGGGTCTCGACGATGCCCTTGCGGCACGCGGCTACGATGCCTTCGAGTCGACGCTGGTGCAGCTGCTGGCGCTCGATCGCCCGCCCGATCCGGTGGTCGTTCCCGGAATCGAGGTGACTGCTCCGGAGCCCTCCGCATTTGCCGCCGCAGCCGGCGCGCTGCTGAACGCGTCGCCTGCACAGAACGCGGCATTGCTCGCACGCGTCGCCGAAAGCGCGCTGCCGGCAAGGGCGTTGGTCGCGCGCGCCGGCGACCGGCCGGTGGGGACCGGCGTGGCGATGCTCGAAGACCGGCTGGCCGGCATCTTCACCATGGTCACCGCGGGCGACCAGCGCGGACGGGGTGTTGCCACCGCCATCCTGGCCGGATTGCTGACCTGGGCCTGGGAACATGGTGCCCGGCATGCCTACCTGCAGGTCGACGAGGACAACCATCGCGCGCTTGCCGTCTACCGCCGATACGGTTTCGTCACCGCTTACCGCTATCATTACCGCGGACTTCCGGGAGAGTGCGCGTGAGCCAAGTTGCCGTCGACAGGTTTGCGGTTGAACTCGGTCGTGCGCTGGCCGCGCGCGGTTGGTGTTGCGCAACCGCCGAGTCGTGCACCGGCGGTCTCGTTGCCGGGGCGATCACCGACGTGGCAGGCAGTTCGGACTGGTTCGATCGTGGCTTCGTGACCTACTCCAACGAGGCGAAGACCGAGTTGCTCGGGGTCGCTGCTGAAACACTGGCGCGATACGGCGCGGTGTCGGAGGCGACCGCGCAGGCAATGGTCGAGGGTGCGCTGGCGGCGAGTCGCGCCAACCTCGCGGTCGCAGTCACCGGGATTGCCGGTCCGGGCGGCGGCTCGACCGGCAAACCGGTCGGCACCGTTTGCTTTGCCTGGATGAGGCGCGGCGAGACGGCGATCACGGTGACCCGCCTGTTCACAGGTGATCGCCGGGCCGTCCGCCGGGCGGCGGTGGCCGAGGCGCTGGCTGGAATGCTGGCGCGTACAGAGGGTCGCACAACGCTCCAGGCGCAATCCCCGGCCCCGACGGACTGACGCCAAATGCAAAGCGACCGAACGCGCATCCTTTTCGTCTGCATCGGCAATATCTGCCGGTCGCCGACGGCGGAGGTGGTCTTTCGAGCCGCGGCCAAACGCCGGGGCCTGGCCAATCGCGTCGAGGTCGATTCGGCGGGCACCATCGAATGGCATGTCGGCAATCCGCCAGACTACCGGGCTGCCACCCACGCAGCGCGCCGCGGTTACGATCTTTCCCCGCTGAGGGCGCGCCAGGTGACGATCGGCGATTTTTCGCACTTCGACTGGATTCTGGCGATGGATCTGTCCGTTCTCGTTGACCTCGAAGCGTTGCGCCCGGCCGAATTTCGCGGACAACTCAAGCTCTTTCTCGACATCGTGCCCGACCTCGAGGGGCGCGAGGTTCCGGACCCCTACGACGGAGGCGCCGAAGGCTTCGAAACAGTATTGGATATGATCGAGCGGGGCAGCGAGGCGCTGGCCGACCGGCTGTTGCTCCGGTCCTGATCGAGGGCTCGGCGAGATCCTGCTCAGCCGTTTCGGGCCTCCGGACTAGGCCATTCGGAGGTCTTGCATCGAACGATCGTTCTATGCCATCATGCGCCGGTGTAAAGCCCGCCTTCCCGGCCATCCGGCCGCCGGGCGATACTTCGGAGAACCTTCATCATGCCCCTCGACGCCCCCATGGATGACCAGAAAAGCAAGGCCCTGACCGCCGCTCTCGCGCAGATCGAAAAGCAGTTCGGCAAGGGTTCGATCATGAAAATGGGCGAGGCGCAGATCCAGAACGATCTGCAGGTGGTTTCCACCGGCTCGCTCGGCCTCGATATCGCGCTCGGCGCCGGCGGCCTGCCGCGCGGCCGGGTAGTCGAAATCTACGGGCCGGAATCCTCCGGCAAGACCACGCTGTGCCTGCAGGTTGTGGCGCAGGTGCAAAAATCGGGCGGAGTCGCCGCCTACATCGATGCCGAAAACGCACTCGACCCGGTCTACGCGGGCAAGCTGGGTGTCGATGTTGGCGACCTGCTGATCTCCCAGCCAGACACCGGCGAGCAGGGACTCGAGATCGCCGACATGCTGGTGCGCTCCGGCGGCGTCGACATCATCGTCATCGATTCGGTCGCCGCGCTGGTGCCAAAGGCCGAGATCGAGGGCGAGATGGGCGACCAGTTGCCCGGCCTGCAGGCGCGGCTAATGAGCCAGGCGCTGCGCAAGCTCGCCGGCAACATCAAGCGTGCCGGTACTCTGGTCATCTTCATCAACCAGATTCGCATGAAGATCGGCGTGATGTTCGGCAGTCCCGAAACCACGACCGGCGGCAATGCGCTCAAGTTCTACGCGTCGGTGCGCCTGGATATCCGCCGCATCGGCGCCATCAAGCGGGGCGAGGAAGTCGTCGGCAACGAGACACGGGTCAAGGTCGTCAAGAACAAGATCGCGCCGCCGTTCCGGGAGGCACTGTTCGACATCCTCTACGGCGAGGGCATTTCGCGTGAAGGCGAAATCGTCGAACTTGGCGTCACCCATCGCATCGTCGAGAAATCCGGCGCCTGGTATTCGTACAACGGCGAAAAAATCGGCCAGGGCAAGGACAACGCGCGCGAATTCCTGCGCGAGCATCCCGAGATGGCCGAGGAAATCGAGGCCAAGGTTCGCGCGGCTGTCAATGTGCCGACACCGGGGCGCATCGGCCCGGGCGCAGATCCGGCCAACGAGTAGCGACGCGGCGCGCAGCCCTCCGTGCGACAGCGCCGACCGTCGCGCGACTTCGCTGGCAAGCCCGCGCCCGGAGGTCCGCCATCGCCCAAGGTACTGGCGGTGCGCTGGCTGGCGCGCAGGGAGTACAGCCGCGAGGAATTGCGTGAGCGCCTGCGCGGCCGGGGCGTGGCCGACGAGGCGATAGCCCGGGCACTCGACGAACTGGCCGCCGCCGGTTATCTGTCGGATGCGCGCTTCGCGCAGGCGGTGGTGGCGCAAAAGGCCGGCCGCTACGGCAGGCGGGCCATTGCGCATGCGCTCCAGGCCAAGGGCATCGGCAAGGACGAGGTCGAGGCCGCGCTGTTGCCGCTGGCCGATTCCGACGAGTTTGCCGATGCGCAGGCACTGTGGGCACGACGCTTCGGCGACCCTCCCGCCGACCGGCGCGAGCATGCGCGACAGATCCGCTTTCTGCAAAGCCGCGGCTACACACTCTCGATTGCGCTACGGGTATTGCGGATGGCAGGCAGCCGAATCGAGGACGAGACGCCATGAGCGTTGCGGTGCCGGCGCGGGTCTGAATCGGGACGGTTCCTACCGCTGCCGCGAGTTCGGCTCGCGTACAATCTGACCTTTCGATCCCGGGCTCGCCTCGTGACGCCGGTCACTGGGCATGCCGCGTACTCCCGCCATGCAAGTCGCCGACATCCGCCGCCAGTTCATCGACTACTTCGTCTCGAAGGGCCACACGCACGTTCCGAGCAGTTCGCTCGTCCCCGCCAGCGATCCGACGCTGCTGTTCGTGAATTCGGGCATGGTCCAGTTCAAGGACGTGTTCCTGGGTGTCGACAAGCCCTCCTACGTGCGCGCGACCTCGTCGCAGCGCAGCGTGCGCGCCGGAGGCAAGCACAACGACCTCGAGAACGTCGGCTATACGGCGCGGCATCACACGTTCTTCGAAATGCTGGGCAATTTCAGCTTTGGCGACTATTTCAAGCGTGACGCGATCCGCTACGCGTGGGAGCTGCTGACCCAGGTCTATGGCCTGCCGGCCGAGAAGCTCTGGGTGACCGTCTACGTCGACGACGACGAAGCCTATGACATCTGGGCCAGGGAAATCGGCGTGCCGGCCGAGCGTGTGGTTCGCATCGGCGACAACAAGGGCGCGAAATATGCCAGTGACAACTTCTGGCAGATGGCCGACACAGGTCCCTGCGGCCCCTGCTCCGAGATCTTCTATGACCACGGTCCTGACGTCTGGGGCGGCCCGCCGGGCTCGCCCGACGAGGATGGTGACCGCTACATCGAGATCTGGAACCTCGTGTTCATGCAGTACAACCGCGACGACAAGGGGGAAATGACCCCGTTGCCCAAGCCCTGCGTGGACACCGGCATGGGCCTGGAGCGCCTGGCCGCGGTGCTGCAGCATGTGCACTCGAACTATGAGATCGACCTGTTCGCCGCGTTGATCAAGGCCGCGGCGCGGGAGACCGGCGCGACCGACCTGGACAACCCGTCGCTCAAGGTGATCGCCGATCATATTCGCGCCTGCGCCTTCCTGATCGTCGATGGCGTGATTCCATCCTCCGACGGCCGGGGTTACGTCCTGCGACGAATCATCCGGCGGGCGATCCGTCATGGTTATCAGCTGGGACAGAAGCAGCCGTTCTTCCACAAGCTGGTCGACGATCTCAACCGGCAGATGGGCGCCGCTTATCCGGAGCTGACCCGTGCGAAGGCCCGCGTGGCGGAGGTCCTGCAGGCCGAGGAGGAACGCTTCGGCGAGACGGTCGAGCAC
This sequence comes from uncultured beta proteobacterium, assembly GCA_963712105.1. Classification (GTDB taxonomy): domain Bacteria; phylum Pseudomonadota; class Gammaproteobacteria; order Burkholderiales; family Casimicrobiaceae; genus VBCG01. Next base: position 239,948 of record CAVQGR010000002.1, on the reverse strand, counting down.
GGCATGAAGATTCTTGCCGGCGCGCTGGAGACGGTCGAGCGATCGGGGACGAAGACGCTCGACGGCGCCACGGCTTTCACGCTCTACGACACCTTCGGCTTTCCGCTCGACCTCACCGCCGACATCTGCCGTGGGCGCGGCATTGCCGTGGACGAGGCGGGCTTCGACGCGGCGATGGATGCGCAGCGCGATCGCGCGCGCTCGGCCTCGGCCTTCAAGGTGGGCGCGCAGCTCGACTACTCCGGCCCGAAGACGGCGTTTCGCGGCTACGAGTCGCTGTCCGAGCAAGGCCGCGTGGTCGCGCTGTACAAGGATGGCGTGAGCGTCGCAGCGCTGGCCGCGGGTGACCACGGCATCGCCGTGCTCGACCGCACGCCTTTCTATGCAGAATCCGGCGGCCAGGTCGGGGATCGCGGCGAACTCACCATCGGCGGGGCATGCCTGACGTTGTTCGCGGTCACCGACACCCAGAAAATTCAGCCCGAGGTGTTCGGTCATGTGGGCGAAGTGAAAACCGGCGAACTGAAATTGGGTGACACCGTTGCGGCGCAGGTCGACCATGATGCGCGCGGGCGCACAGTGCGCAACCACTCTGCGACCCACCTGATGCACAAGGCGTTGCGCGAGGTCCTGGGCGAGCATGTCCAGCAGAAGGGCTCGCTGGTCGATCCGGAAAAGACGCGTTTCGACTTCGCGCACAACGCGCCGATGACCGACGACGAGGTCCGCCGCGTCGAACGCATCGTCAACGCCGAGATTGTCGAGAACGTCGCGACGCAGGCGCGCGTGATGGCCATCGATGATGCGCAAAAACTCGGCGCGATGATGCTCTTCGGCGAGAAGTACGGCGACGAGGTCCGCGTCCTCGACATCGGCAGTTCGCGCGAGCTATGCGGCGGCACGCACGTCGCGCGCTCGGGCGATATCGGCCTGTTCAAGATCACCGGCGAGGGTGGCGTCGCAGCCGGCGTCCGCCGTGTCGAGGCGGTCACTGGCCGCGGCGCGCTCGACGTCGTGCAGGCGCAGGACGCGCAACTGGTCGCCATCGCTGCTGCGCTCAAGGCGCCGGTGGGCGAACTCGAGGCGAAGATCGCGCAACTCATGGATACCGCCCGCCATGCGGAGAAGGAACTCGCAAGGCTTAAGGCCAAGGCAGCGGCCAGCGCAGGCGACGATCTGGCGGGCGATGCGGTCGATGTCAAGGGCGCCAAGGTGCTCGCCGCCGCCCTCGACGGCGCCGACGTGAAGGCGCTGCGCGAAACGATGGACAAGCTCAAGGACCGGCTCAAAAGCGCGGCGATCGTGCTCGGCAGCGTCAGCGACGGCAAGGTGACGCTGATCGCGGGTGTGACCAGCGACCTGGTCGGCAAGGTGAAGGCGGGCGAATTGGTCAATCATGTCGCACAGCAGGTCGGCGGCAAGGGTGGTGGCCGTCCGGACATGGCACAGGCCGGCGGCACCGATCCTGCCGGACTGCCGGCGGCTCTTCGTTCCGTGCAGGCATTCGTCGAACAACGACTCTAGCGTTCGCCGTTCCGGTCGTCCGCAACGGGCGCGCGGGTCGACCGTCACAAGACGGCCTCGCCGTCATCGGGAAGCACCCTACACTGCTGAGGAGCGTTCCATGCGCAATCGCCGCTTGTCGTACAAGATCCTGGCCGGCCTCGGCCTTTTTGTCGCGCTCGTGCTGCCGGCCTTGGCGCACCACGGCTGGAGCGAGTACGACTCCAATGCGCCGGTCAAGCTGACCGGCACCATCGAGTCGGCGGGCTACGAGCACCCGCATGGCTACGTGATGCTCAAGACTGCCGGCAAGACCTGGGTGGCGGTGTTGGCGCCGCCGTCGCGGATGGAGAACCGCGGCCTCGCGCGAGACCAGCTGAAGGCCGGCGTGACGGTCACCGTCGAAGGCTACCCGAACAAGTCCAAACCCGAGGAAATGCGCGCCGAGCGGATCACAGTCGCCGGCAAGACCACCGAATTGCGATGACCACCGCGTTGCACGCTGTCGAGAGTTCCGGTATCGGCCGGCTGCTGCGCGAATCGCTGTGGGCCTACCCGATCGTGGAGACGATGCATATCGTCGGACTCGGCATCGTGTACGGGTCGGTCGTCATCGTCGACCTGCGCCTGCTCGGTCTATCGCGGAATATTTCGGCGAAGCGGCTGGCCCGCCACGCCTTGCCGTGGACGATCGGCGCCTTCTGTGTGGTGGCGTTGACCGGACTCACGATGTTCACCGCACACGCGGCGGATTTTCTGGGTAACCGGGTGTTTTTCCTCAAGATGGGGCTGATCATGACCGCGGGCTTGAACGCCGCATTGCTGCACGCGAACACCTGGCAGGGATCCGCCGCCTGGGACACGCTGGCCATGCCGCCGGCGCGCGTGCGGCTGCAGGCGACGCTGTCGATTGTCGTCTGGACAGGCGTCATTGCCTGCGGGCGCCTGCTCGCCTACACCTGAACCAACCGGATCACACGATGCCCCTGCGCCTCGACGTCACGCTCGATATCCTCAATCACCGTGGCGACGGTCGTTTGCCGGGACTGCTCGGCTTTCGCGTCGTCAGCCTGGCCGAGAACGAACTGGTCGCGGAAATCGATCTACGCACCGAGTTGCTCGCGCCGAATGGGTTCCTGCATGCGGCGACCATTGTTGCTCTCGCCGACACCGCGTGCGGTTTTGGCTGCATCGCGCATCTTCCCGAAGGTGCTGCGAACTTCACCACCGTGGAACTGAAGACCAATTTTTTCAGCACTGCGAGGGAGGGGACCATCGTCGCAGTCGCGCATCCCGTGCATCTGGGCAATTCGACGCAGGTCTGGGACGCCGTGGTGTCACGCAAGTCCGACGGCCGGAAAATCGCACTTTTCCGCTGCACGCAGATGGTGCTCTGGCCGAAAGCGGATTGACACAGCGCCGCTGGCCGGGCGCCGCAACACTCGCGGCAAAGGCTCGCCCAACCGGACACCGCCGGGCCTGCGGCGGGGGTATCGCCTGATTGGATTCCATCGGACTCGCGGCGAGGCGCCGTCCGATCGGACCTCGCCGGACTCGCGGCGAAAGCATCATCCGAAGGTCTGCTTGCCGTGCGCGAGGCACCGTCTTTAGAGTGGTGTTAGCTCGCGGTGTCGGAAGAGCGCGGGCGCTGCGATGCGTTCGTCCACCGGCCTCGTCCTCCTTGCTTTCGCCTGCGGTGTCGCCTGGCTGCAGGCCTGCGCTGCGCTGCCGCCGGCGCCTTGGGCGATCGCGCTGCTGTCGATGCTCGTTCTGGCTGGCGCGGGCCGGGCGTTGTGCCGGCGTCGAGGCCGCCGCGGCGTGGCGCTGCTGCTTGTCGGCGCTTCGGCGCTGTGTACCGGTTTCGGCTACGCTGCGTGGCGCGCCGACCTGCGCCTTGGCGACGAGTTGCCGCGTGAATGGGAGGGGCGGGATCTGCGCGTGGTCGGCGTCATCGACGACCTGCCGGCGGTTTCCGCTCGCGGTGCGCGCTTTGCCTTCTCGGTCGATCGTGTCGATACGCCGCTCGCGGTGGTGCCTTCGCGCATTTCGCTGCTCTGGCCGGAGCAATTGAATGCCGGCGACGGCAATGACGATGGCGACGACGACGGCGTTCCGGAACTGCGCGCCGGCGAACGTTGGTCGCTTGTGGTTCGCCTGACGCGACCGCACGGCAACGTCAATCCGGGCGGCTTCGATCTGGAAGCCTGGCTGCTGCAGCAGGGATTGCGCGCAACAGGAACGGTGCGGCCGGTGTCGTCCAATGCCCGCATCGATGCTTTCGCCGGGCGGGTCGGGGACCACGTGCAGCGCGCCCGCGAAACCCTGCGCGAGCGCATCCGGCGCGCGCTTGGTGATTTGCCCTACGCCGGCGTGGTGACCGCACTCGCCATCGGGGATCAGCGCGCGATACCGCAATCGCAATGGGCCGTGTTCAACCGCACCGGCGTCACGCACCTGGTCAGCATTTCCGGATTGCATGTCACCGTGTTCGCCAGCTTCGCGGGAGGGCTTGCCTATGCGCTGGCCAGGCGCAGCGCAAGGTTCACCACACGGTGTCCGGCACGGAAACTGGCAGCGGTGGTCGGTGCGCTGGCCGCCGGCGCCTACGTGCTGCTCGCGGGCGCGGAGATTCCGGCGCTGCGCACCTTTGCAATGTTGCTGGTTGCAGCCTGCGGACTGTGGTGCGGACGCCCGGGAACCGCAGGCATCGTCTGGCTGTGGGCGCTGGTCGCGGTGTTGCTGGTCGATCCGTGGGCGCCGCTCACGCCGGGATTCTGGCTGTCCTACGGCGCGGTTGCGCTGCTGCTCTATGCCGGCTGCGAGCGGGTCGACGAACGCCCATCGCGCTCGCCGCCGGCCCGCATTCGCACGGTGCTGGCCGACGGCGCGTTTGCGCAGTGGGTGGTTACCGTGGGCTTGACGCCGTTGACCTTGGCGCTGTTCGGGCAGGTCTCGCTGATCTCGCCGGTCGCCAATGCCGTTGCCATACCTGTCGTGACACTGGGCATCGTGCCACTGGCGCTGGCCGGAATCGTGCTTCCCTTCGATGCGCTGTTTCAACTTGCGCACGACGTTCTGGTGCCGCTGATGCGTCTGCTCGAAGCGCTCTCGGGCTGGTCCGACGCGGTCTGGCAGCAGCATGCGCCGCGACCGTGGACCATTGTCGCCGGACTTGCCGGAACGCTGTGGCTGCTGGCGCCACGGGGCGTACCCGGACGTGCGTTGGGTGTCGTCGGACTGGCGAGCCTGTTGGTTGTTCGTCCCGCACTGCTGCCGGACGGCGCGTTTCGGATGACGGTACTCGACGTCGGTCAGGGTCTGGCCGTGGTCATCGAGACCCGACATTCGACGCTGGTCTACGACACCGGTCCGCGCTACACGGAGACTGCCGACGCCGGCGGTCGCATCGTCGCCCCTTTTCTGCGTGCCGCCGGTCTCTCCCGGACGGATGGTCTCATTGTGAGTCACCAGGATCTCGATCATGTCGGCGGGGCATTGTCACTGCTGCAGACGGTGCCGCTGGGCTGGCTCGCGTCCTCGTTGCCGGCCGACCATCCGGTCGCAGTCCATGCCGGCGCGCACGCCGATGTCATCGCCTGTATCGCGGGGCAGCGCTGGACCTGGGACGGCGTGCATTTTTCCGTATTGCATCCGACACCTGCCGAGTACGCAGACCCGTACGAAAAAACTAACAATCGCTCCTGCGTCGTGCGCATCGACTCGGCGCACGGAAGCGTCCTGCTCACCGGCGATATCGAGGCCAAGGTGGAGAAATCGCTGCTGCGCACGCGGCAGGCGCAGCTGGCCGCCGATGTGCTGGTGGTTCCGCATCATGGTTCGCGCACGTCGTCGACCTGGCCATTCCTGCGTGCCGTCGCGCCAACGATGGCGATCTTCGGCTGCGGTTATCGCAATCGATTCGGCCATCCGCGGCCGGATATCCTGGCGCGTTACAGCACCATCGGCGCGAGTATTCGGCGGACGGACCAGGAAGGCGCGCTCTCGCTGACTTTTGCCGCCGGCCAGGGGCTGGTGGCGGTCGGCGCGCGCAGGGAACGTGGTCGCTATTGGCTGGATTCGCCGGCGGCCGACGTCGTGGCTTCGGTGGATTGAACTGCTAGACTGCGGTGCAGATGCGATTTCCAATCCATGAACGCAGCCCGCCGTCGAAGCTGGTGACAGGCACGCGGACGAAGCGGGCCCTGCGCCTTGCGAATTCATTGCGTCGTTGGGCGCGAGCGATACTCGCTGCATTGGGTTTGGTGCTGGCGGCCAACCTCGCCGCGCAGGGTGCCGGCGATGCAGTTCCAGAGTTGAAGCTCTCAACCGCGCTCGCCCCGGCGTATCCGCTGGGCAAGGCCGGGCAGCTCTGGACGGAGGCGATCAACGTAAGGGCATCGTCGAGCTTCCGGATCCGCCAGTACCCGGGGGCGGTGCTGGCCGGGCGCGACCCCAGGCGCGAATTCCATTCGGTCGCCAACGGAGCGGCGGACCTTGCGGTCGGATCTGCGTTGGCGTGGTCGGCGTCGTTTCCCGAGTTCGGCGCCTATGTGCTGCCCTGGCTTGCGCCCGACGCGCAGGCGCTGGAATCGCTGACCGCCGACGCGGCGCTGTTCGAGCGCATCGCCGCGGCGACCGCACGCGCGGGCGTGATCCTGGTTGCCGTCGCGCCTCTCGGTGAGCGCGTGCTGGCCACCGTCAACGGTGCGGTGACCGCTCCGGCGGAAGGTGTCGGACTGCGCATTCGCACGGTAACGACACCGCTGTTGATGGACACTTTGGGCGCACTGGGCATGCGTGCCGAAGCGATGAGTTATGCCGAAGCGCGGGCGGCGCTTGCCGGTGGAACGCTCGACGGGCAGGAGGCGTCGCCGTCGACACTCGCAGCAACGCGGATCGGCTCGACCCGGCAGAAATTCGTCACCCGGTGGGGCGCGTTCGCGGACGTGATGGTGTTTGCCGTCCGGCGCGCGGTCTGGGAACAGTGGACCAGCGCAATGCAGGCCGACGTGCGTGCGGCCGCACAGGATGCCGCGCGCGATGCCGCGGCGCTCGCGCACGAGGATGCGGCGCTCGCTGATCTGACCCGACAGGGCATCACGCTTGTTCGCCTGGCGCCTGCACAACGCGCGCTGTTCCGCGCCGCCGTGCAGCCGGTCTGGGATAAATGGACGTCCGCGATCGGCGCGGACAACATCGCCGCGGCAAAAACGGCGGCTGGCCTGCCGCCCTGACAAGTGCGTACGCACGTCGTCATCGCTCACAGCGTGACGCGACTTGCGTCCGAGCATGCCGGACAGGTGCTGGTCACGGGCGCACATGGCGGACTGATCGCCGCCCGGCGCTTGCCGGCAACGACTGGATTCAGTCGACGAAGCGACCGATGCGCACGGCGGTTTCGCCCTTCTTGGGCTGCCGCGTGGGCATGACCAGCACCGCATCGTCGTACGGCGTGTATACGGCGCGATCGCCGTCATGTGCGAGCAGGCTGCCACCCTTGCCGATGACGTCCAGTCCTCCGACCGGGCAGGCGAATGCGAAGTTTTCGGTCGTTATGGTGACCACGTCGGTGATTTCGATGGCGCGTTGCGGTGGACGCGGTGCGGTGTCCAGGTGCGCCTCCAGAAACGCCTGATCCAGCATCCCGAAATGCCGCAGGAAGCGCAGCGCGGACTGCTTCGCCACTTCCGGAGCCGCGCGTTCCCAATGCTGGCCGCACTCGATCAACACTGCGCTGCGCGGGTCGACCGGATCGTCGAACGCACCATAGTCACGAAGGCGCTTTCCCGCGGCGTGGCCGGCATCGATCACAATGTGCTCGGGGACACCGATCGCCTGGGCAAGTTCGAGGCCCTTGCGTTGGCGGCCGGCCAGAGCCAGCGGCGGACAGGCGTCGGTCATCGAATGCAGGTCGAGCAGGTAGTCGGTCGCGTCGTAGACCGGACGCAATTCACGGGCGCGTCGCAGGTCCTGCGACTGCCGGTCGCCATCCAGCACTTCGGACGTCCACAGACGATTGAAATCCTCGTCGACACAGCGCGACGAAAACGGATCCTCGGGTTTGAAGCGCTGATACGCCTCGACGTTGGCGAAGGTCAGCGTCAACGTACCGCGCACCGGCCGCACGCCCTCGCGCAACAGCCAGTCGTTGGCGATGGCACCGCAGACCTCGTTGCCGTGCGTCAACGCCTGTATGGTGACCTGCGGTCCGGCGCAATCGGAGGCGAATCGCCACACGTAGGCGGTTCCGATATTGCCGGCCTTCCAGCGCCCGATGTCCGGAAACGCGATGTCGATGGGCGGAATCGGTCGCGCCGGCTGCGCTTCCTTGTCCTGGGACGGTCCGGCGGCGGTCATGCCTTCAACTGTCCGGCAAGGCGGCGCATAAAGGCTTCGCAGCGCGCGACCTGTTCGATGGCAACCCATTCATTGGGTTGATGCGCCTGCGCAATATGGCCGGGACCGCAGATCAGCGTCGGTACGTCGGCGCCGTGGAACAGCGACGCCTCGGTGCCGAACGACACCTTGCCGTGACCTTCGGATTCGGCGCAGGCCCGACCCAGCGCGGCGATCGCGCTGTCGTCGCCGGTGTCGAAACCCGGCAGCGTGGACAGTGCGTCGAACTCGATCGAAGTCTCTGCACTCACGGCGCGCATCTCCGGCACCAGCGTGTCGGAAAACGCGCGGACGTCGGCAAAGAAGGCATCGGGATCATCGAACGGCAGGTGGCGAATCTCGAAATCGAATGTGCAATCGCGCGGGACGATATTCAGCGCCGTCCCGCCGCGGATCGTTCCCACATGGACCGTAGAGTAGGGCACGTCGTAGGCATTGTCGCGGCCGCCGGCCTCGCGCAGCGTGCGCGCTCGCGCGGCGATGAACCCGACGATTTCGCAGGCCACCTGGACGGCGTTGACGCCGGACGGCGTGAGCGAGGAGTGCGCTTCGAGGCCGCGTACGCGGCAGCGCCAGCTCTTCTTGCCCTTGTGCGCGACGACGAGTTCCATGCCGGTCGGCTCGCCGACGATGCAGCCAGCGGGACGGACCCCGCGCGCGACGATGTCGGCGATCAGCCGCCGCACGCCGATGCAACCGACCTCTTCGTCATAGGACAGTGCGAAATGCAATGGCCGGGCCAGTCCGTTGCGCAGGAACTCGGGCACGAAGGCGAGACCGACGGCGGAAAAGCTCTTCATGTCGGTGACGCCGCGCCCGTACAGGCGACCATCCTTGACGACGACGGCGAAAGGATCTGTGTCCCAAGGCTGGCCATCGACAGGAACGACATCGGTATGTCCGGACAGGACAATGCCGTGCTCGATCGCGTTGCCGTCGCGTGCCGGCAAAGTGGCAAAGAGGTTTGCCTTCCGGCGATCGTCGTTGAAGGTCAGCGTCGATGCGATGCCATGGCCATCGAGATAGTTGCGAACCCACTCGATGAGCGCGAGATTGGAGTCGCGGCTGGTCGTATCGAAGCCGACCAGCGTACGGATGAGGTCGAGGCTGACCAGTTGGTCTGTGCCGCACGGGGCCGCGTCAGGTCGGACCTGCACTGCAGTGGCTGGAGCGTTCATGGAACACCCTACGCGTATCAAAAACGAAGGATAGCACCGGGGTGACGGGAGGAAAACGCGGCGCCGGGCCATGGACGACCCGCTCACCGGCGCGTATCGTCATCGAATCGAAACTCGGCGCAGCCATCCCTGACCATCATGCAGCGCAAATCTTTCGCGCCATCCCCTGCCGTCATCGGCCTGCTGTGGGCGTGCTGCGCGGTGTTGCATCTGGCGGCGGACAGTGCAAACGCGCAATCGCCGCTGCCGCTGGAGAAGATCAAGTTGCCGCCGGGATTCTCGATCGAGATGGTGGCGCGCGTGCCGAATGCGCGGGCGATGACCTGGGGCGCGCAGGGCACGCTGTTTGTCGGTTCCGCCAATGCCGGCAAGGTCCATGCGGTTACGCTGCCACGTCCCGGCTCGCAGGAAGGTGCACGCGTGCGCACGATTGCCAGCGACCTGCGCGATCCGGCGGGGGTCGCGTTTCGCGACGGCGCGCTCTTCGTGTCCGCGGTCAACCGCATCCTTCGCTACGACGATATCGAGCGCCGACTGGACGCGCCGCCGGCGCCCAGCGTGGTCAGCGCGGCGTTTCCGAGCGACGGGCACCATGGACGCAAGTTCATCGCCTTCGGTCCGGACGGAAAGCTCTATGTCCCTGTCGGCGCACCGTGCAACATCTGCCAGCCCGATCCGGATCGCTACGCAATGATCGCCCGGATGAACGCGGACGGCAGCGATCTGGAGGTCGTGGCGCGCGGCGTGCGCAACACCGTCGGCTTCGACTTTCATCCGGTGACGCGCGAACTCTGGTTCACCGACAACGGGCGCGATTGGCTGGGCGACGACTCGCCGCCCTGTGAACTCAACCGACTCACCTCACCAGGCCAGCACTTCGGCTATCCGTTCTGCCATGGTGCCACGACCGTCGACCCCGAATTCGGTCAGCTTCGCGCCTGCACGGAGACCGTCGCGCCGGTGCAGCAACTGGGCCCTCACGTGGCGCCGCTCGGGATGCGCTTCTACACCGGCACGCAGTTTCCGGCGGCCTACCGGAACCAGGTGTTCATCGCCGAGCACGGTTCCTGGAATCGCAGTCGCAAGATCGGCTATCGCGTGGCGCTGGTCAGGCTCGACGGCAACGGCAAGGCGCTGGCCTACGAGTCATTTGCCGAAGGCTGGCTGCAGGGGCAGCAGGCCTGGGGTCGCCCGGCGGATGTCCTGGTCGCGCCGGACGGGGCTCTGCTGGTCAGCGACGACTATGCCGGGGCGATCTATCGCATCCGGTACACCGGGGTCCGCTGAGGAAACCGGCCGAACGAGGACTTGGCGTCACTGCATGCGCTGCAGAAGCCTGCACGTTTGCGGGACTGCATTCCCTGGCAGCTGCAAGCGCATCGCCCAAAGCGCGTGCTGTCGCCTCCGGGTGTGGTCAATAGCGATACGGGTAGGGCGCGGGTGCCGGCACGAAGACGCGGGGAGCTGCGATCACCGGTACCGGTGCCACGAACACCGGCCGTGGCGTCATGATCCGGTAGGGCAGCGGCGCAACCAGCGGCGGGTACGCCACTACCGGGACCACGACAGGCCCACGGGCATAGGGCCGGTGATAGCGACGGTAGGCTGCTGCGCTGCGGTAGTTCGGCGAATAGTAGGGCGCGACTACCGGTCCGCCGTAGGCGGCGATATGGCCGGGGACGCCGACGGCGATGCCGAATCCCGGACCACCGATGTTCAGATTCCACGAGACATTGCTGGCGCTTGCTTCTCCGGACAGCGCCGTTGCACTGGCGAAAGCGAAGGCAGCGGCGACGAGTTGGATTCGGTTCATGTGCTTGTCTCCTTTGGCTGGCGCCCGTTGATCGTGCATGGACCGACCGGGGCGCATGTGCCGAGAACGGGGGAGCCCCGCCGCCGGTTGACGCGATACGGTGGCTTGTTACAAATGGATACGCGTTGCGCTATCCTTGCGCCGTGGTACTTTCAGCGCGCCGGTCTGCCGGCTGCCCGTCGTCCCGTCCTGGAGAATTTCGATGCGCCTCGTCCGTACAATTGCCGCTGCGCTGGCTTCGCTGGCCGTCGCATTCCCGCTTGCCGCCGCGGATCTGACCATCGGGTTGAGTACCGACGTCACGGCGATCGATCCTCACTACCATAACCTGACGCCAAACAACAACGTCGCCTCGCACCTCTTTTCCCGGCTGGTGGAGCGCAGCGAAAAATCGCAGCCGATACCGGGCCTGGCTTCGGAGTGGAAGGCCGTCGATCCGACGACGTGGGAATTCAAGCTCCGCAAGGGCGTTAAATTCCATGACGGCAGCGAATTCACCGCTGCCGACGTCGTCGCGTCGATCGAGCGGGTGCCGAAGGTGCCGAACAGCCCGTCGCCGTTCACCGCCTATACCAAGCAGATCAAATCGATCGAGGTCGTCGACCCCTACACGATTCGTTTCAAGACGGCCACGCCCTATCCACTGATGCCGTCGGACCTGTCGCAGATTGCCATCATCAGCAAGCAGTACGCCAACGCCACCACCGAGGATTTCAATTCGGGCAAGGCGGCCATCGGTACCGGTCCCTACAAATTCGGACGATTCGCCAAGGGTGATCGCATCGAGCTCGTGCGCAACGACGCCTGGTTCGGCGGCAAGACGCCATGGGACAAGGTCACCATGCGCATTCTCACGCAGGACGCGGCGCGCGTCGCAGCGTTGCTCTCCGGCGATGTGATGGCCATTGAAAATGTGCCGACGGCCGACGTCGCCAGGCTCAAGGGCGACAAGAAACTCTCGATCTACCGCGGGGTTTCGGATCGGCTGATGTACGTCCACATGGACAGCGACCGCACCATTTCCCCCGACGTCACCGACAAGGACGGCAAGCCGCTCGACCGCAATCCGCTGAAGGACGCGAGGGTGCGCAAGGCATTGTCGAAGATGATCAACCGGCCGGCGATCGTCGACCGGGTGATGGAACGCGAAGCAATCCCCGCCGGCCAGCTGGTACCGGATTTCCTGTTTGGCGCGACGAAGAATCTCAAGGTCGAGGCGTTCGATCCGGAAGGCGCGAAAAAACTTCTAACCGAGGCGGGCTATCCGAACGGATTTGGCATCACGCTGCACGCCACCAATAACCGCTATGTGAACGACGCCAAGATCGCGCAGGCGATCGCCCAGATGTGGACGCGTGCCGGAGTGACGACCAAGGTGGTGGCGATGCCATCCGCGACGTTCTTCCCGCAGGGCACGGCGCTGAAGTTCAGCGTGCTGCAGGCCGGCTGGAGCACGGGGACCGGCGAATCCTCGTCGTCGCTGAAGGCGCTGCTGATGACCTACGACAAGGAGAAGGGTTTCGGCACCGCGAATCGGGGCCGCTATTCCAACTCCAAGGTCGATGCGCTGACCGAGGACGCGCTGCAGATCGTCGACGATGCCAAGCGTGAAGTCTATCTGCAGCGCGCGACCGAGCTTGCGATCAACGACACCGGTCTCATTCCGTTGCATTTCCAGATCAGCCTGTGGAGCACCCGCGACGGCATCGTCTATACACCGCGCGTGGACGAACAGACGCAAGCCTGGAAATTCATACCGAAGAAGTGACAGGATGAAGGTGTCGAAGCCGCGCATGCTGCCATGGCCGGTCTGTCCATGGCGTCCCGGCAACGCGGCGCGGACGTGAAGGCGCCGCACCGCGGCTGGCCGGCGATCACCACGCCGGCACAGCACTTCGTCGGCAACCGCTGGCTTGCTCCGAAAGGCGGCGCCGTGCTGCCGATGGTCGACCCATCCGATGGCGCGCCCTTCGCCGCCATTGCGCGCGGGGGTGCATCCGACATCGATGCGGCAGTGTGCGCGGCGCGCACCGCGCAAACTGGCGCCTGGGGGCGCCTGACACCCGCGGAACGCGGCCGCCTGCTCGGTCGTCTGGGGCGGGAGATCGAGGCGCATGCCGAAGAGATCGCGCTCATCGAGGCGCGCGATTGCGGCAAGCCGCTGAAGCAGGCGTACGCGGACGTTGCCGCTTGCGCGCGCTATTTCGAGTTCTACGGCGGTGCCTGCGACAAGCTGCACGGTAGCACCATTCCCTACCCGGAGGGCTACACGGTCCTGACCTGGCGCGAGCCGCACGGCGTCACCGGTCACATCATTCCCTGGAACTATCCGTTGCAGATTTTCGGCCGGTCGGTCGGAGCGGCGCTCGCCGCCGGCAACGCCTGTGTGGTGAAGCCCGCCGAGGATGCCTGCCTGTCGTTGTTGCGCGTGGCGGAACTTGCCGCCGGACTCGGCATGCCACCGGGCGCCATCAACGTCGTGACCGGTCTGGGCGGCGAAGCCGGCGCGGCGCTGGTGCAGCATGCGGGCATTGGACATCTGTCCTTTACCGGCTCGCCGGCGACCGGCGCCTTCGTCGCCGCGACCGCTGCGAGGCGCCACTGCCCGGTAACGCTGGAACTCGGCGGCAAATCGCCGCAGATCGTATTTGCCGATGCCGACCTCGACGCGGCCTTGCCGGCGCTGGTCAACGCCATCGTGCAGAACGCCGGGCAGACCTGTTCGGCCGGCAGCAGGCTACTGGTCGAGCAATCACGCTATGAGGAAGTGCTGGAACGGCTTGGCGCCCGGTTCGCCACGCTGCGCGCCGGCCCCGCGCTGGCCGATCTCGATTGCGGACCGCTGATTCGCGCTTCGCAGCTCGAACGCGTGCAGGGCTTTCTTGCCGATGCGGCGGGCGATGGCATCAGCACGGTCGCGCGGGGGAGCATCGTCGCCGACGCGCCGTCCAGTGGCTACTACGTGCCGCCGACGCTGCTGCGCGATGTACCCGCGACGCATCGCCTGGCCTGCGACGAGATCTTCGGCCCGGTGCTTGTCGCCATGCCCTTTGCCGACGAGGCGGACGCCGTACGCCTGGCCAACGGCACCGATTTCGGTTTGGTCGCCGGCGTGTGGACGCGAGACGGCGGCAGACAGTTGCGCATGGCGCGTGCCGTCGCCAGCGGTCAGATCTTTGTCAACAACTATGGCGCGGGCGGCGGCGTCGAGTTGCCCTTCGGCGGCGTCAAGCATTCCGGTCATGGTCGCGAAAAGGGCTTCGAGGCGCTGTTTGCCTTCACAGCGGTCAAGACCGTGGTGATTCGTCATGACTGAACGGCGGCTGCGACGCTGCCCGAAGCTGCCGGCAAGGGCGGCAGCGGAATGCGAAAGTTGGGGAACAGGATGAGACTCCAAGACAAGGTGGCGATCGTCACCGGTGCCGGTTCCGGATTCGGCCGCGGCATTGCGCAACGCTTCGCGACCGAGGGCGCGCGAGTCGTCGTCAACGATTTGAATGCCGAACACGGCGAACGCACGGTGGCCGACATCGTCGCTGCGGGAGGGCGCGCGCGTCCGTGCGCCGGTGACGTTTCGAAGGATGCGGACGTCGCGCGGCTGGTGGCGTTCGCGCTGGCGGAATTCGGACGACTCGACATCGTCGTCAACAACGCCGGAACCACGCATCGCAACCAGCCGATGCTCGACGTGACCGAGGCGCAGTTCGACCGGATCTACCAGGTCAACGTGAAGAGCCTGTTCCTGACGGCCAGGCACGCGGTGCCGCACATGCGAGCCGCTGGTGGCGGCGTGTTCATCACCATCGCGTCGACCGCCGGCGTGCGCCCACGGCCGGGCCTGACCTGGTACAACGGCAGCAAGGGTGCGGCGATCGTGACTTCGCGATCAATGGCGGCAGAGCTTGCGGCCGACAAGATCCGGGTAAATGTCATCAACCCGGTGGCGGGCGAAACCGCGATGCTGGCCGACTTCATGGGGCAGGATACGCCGGAGCGTCGCGCGCAGTTCGTCGCGTCGATTCCGCTTGGCCGGCTTTCCCAGCCATCGGACATCGCGACGGCCGCCGTGTTCTTCGCCTCGGACGAGGCTTCTTTTATCACTGGCGCCTGCCTCGAAGTCGATGGCGGTCGCTGCGTCTGATTCCTCGTCCTAGCCTGGCCGCCGGGCCCGCGCTCACCGCGCTGCTCGGTGCGCTCATCGCCGCATCGCCGCTGGCGATGGACATCTACCTCGCGTCGATGCCATCGATGATGGTGTCGCTGGCCGCATCGGCCACCGACGTTCAGTTGACGCTGTCGGTGTACATGTTCGGCTGGGGGCTTGCGCAACTGGTCGCCGGACCGATCTCCGATCGGATCGGCCGCCGGCCGGCGCTGATCGGCGGATTGTTGTTGTTCATCGCCGCGTCGCTGGTCTGCGCGCTGGCGACGACGGTCGAGGCGCTGATCGCGGCCCGGTTTGTCCAGGCGCTGGCGTTGGCGCCGATCGCGGTGGTTCCCCGCGCGGTGGTGCGCGACCTGATATCCGGCGATCGCGCCGCGCAGATGCTGTCGCTGATGGGCATGGTGCTGGGAATCGCGCCCGTGGCGGCCCCAATCCTGGGCAGTCACCTGCACCAATGGTTCGGCTGGCAGTCGACCTTCGTATTCGTGGCGGCGTATGGCACGGTCCTGCTGGTGTTGGTCATGCGCATGCTGCCGGAGACCATTGCAACGCGTGACCCCAAGGCGACGGATCCGGCGACCATGCTGGCCAATTTCCGCCTGCTGCTGGCCTCGCGCCGCTACTGGCGCTACCTGCTGGCGGCATCGTTTTCGATGTGCGGCGTGTTCGCCTTTCTCGCCGGCAGCGCGTTTGTGTTCATTTCGGTCCTTGGCCATTCGGAGACCGGTTTCGGCTGGATGTTCGGAGTCGTGATGCTGGGCAACATCACCGGCGCCGGCATCGGCAGCGCGCTGGTGCGCCGCTGGGGCATCGATCGATTGATCCTGCGTGCGAGCTGGTTGATGCTGGGTGCGGGGCTGGCGCTGGGCTTGCTGGCATGGCTGGACACAGCGCATCCGTTGGCCGTCGTCGTGCCGATGTTCGCCTACATGACGGCGTTGTCCATCATCCTGCCGCAGTCGATCGCGGGTGCGCTGACGCCGTTCCCGGCGATCGCCGGAAGCGCGTCTTCGCTGCTGGCATTCGTGCAGTTCGTGAGCGCCGCGCTCGCGGCGAGCGTGGTTGGCCTGGCGCACGACGGCACCGGCAGACCCATGGCGACTGTTATCGCTGTCGCGGGTGTGCTGACCTTCGCTGGATTCCGGGTAATGCGCGACCGCCGGGAGGATGCGGCTGGTCGCTGAGGGCCGTTCCCGGGATTTCGGACCGGCTAGACGATGCGCCTTGCCTTGAGGTCGGCGATCCGTTCGTCCGCATAACCCAGCTCGCGCAATACGTCGTCGGTATGCTCGCCCAGCCGCGGGCCGCCGCCGTCGAAGCCACCAGGTGTGGCCGACAGTCGCGGCACGACGCCCGGAACCTTGAGCGTTGCGCCGTCGGCGGTGCGGATTTCTCGGATCATGCCCCTGGCGCGATAGTGTGCGTCGGCGACGATGTCGCCGATGGTGTAGATCTTCGACGCAGGCACGTCGGCGCGCTCCATCGCGGTGAGCACGTCCTCCGGCGTGCGCGTCGACGTCCAGCGCTCGATTTCCTCGTCAAGCCACGCCTGCCTGGCCGCTCGTCCATCGTTATGCGCCAGCGCCTGGTCGGCCAGGAGGTCGTCGCGGCCCATCGCCGCGCACAGCCGCTTGAAGATCGAGTCGCCGTTGGCGGCGATCAGGACGAAGCTGCTGTCGCTGCAGCGGTACGAGGACGTCGGGGCGATGCCCGGGAGAATGGATCCGGTGCGCTCGCGTATTGCGCCGAAGGCATCGAACTCGGGCAGCATCGACTCCATCACCGAGAAGACCGACTCGTAGAGCGCGACATCGACGATCTGGCCTTTGCCGGTCCGGTGCCGCTGCTCCAGCGCCACCATGGCGCCGATCACACCATAGAGCGCGGACAAGGTGTCGCCGATGGACACGCCGACGCGCGAGGGCGGGCGGTCCGGCGTTCCCGTGACGTGGCGCAGGCCGCCCATCGCCTCGCCGATGACGCCAAAGCCCGGACGCTGATGATACGGCCCGTCCTGGCCGTAACCGGAGATCCGCACCATGATCAGGCCGGGATTCTTCGCCGCCAACCCTTCATAGCCCAGACCCCAGTCCTCGAGCGTGCCCGGACGGAAATTCTCGACGATGATGTCGGCGCGCTCGGCCAGCGCGCGGGCGATGGCCTGCCCGTCCGGCTGCCGCAGATCCACCGTGACCGAACGCTTGTTGCGCGACTGGACGTGCCACCAGACCGACGTGCCGTCCTTCAGGAAACGCCACTTGCGCAGCGGGTCGCCGTGCCCGGGCGGTTCAATCTTGACGACGTCGGCGCCGAATTCGCCGAGTACCTTGGCGCAAAACGGGCCCGCGATCAGCGCGCCCATTTCGAGTACCTTGAGTCCGGCCAGTGGACGGTCGTTGGTGTTCTTTTGCATGGCTGGTTTCCGCGTTGCCGGTCGACCGCATTGCGATGCCGGGCCGGCGCGACCCGGTCGCAGGCCGGTCGCGCTTGCGGTTCGCGGCCCCGGGTTGTCGTCACGGCGTTCCCCGGTGAGCGAATTCTAGCAGCAGCGTGGGACCGGGATTGGGCTGCGCGGCGCCCAAGGTGTCCGGTCGTCCTGCTTGTGAACGAGGCGCTATTGGCGACGAACCTGTCATCGACCCTGTGCTTGTGAAATAATCGAACAGTCGGTCCCCTGCAGTGCACGTCCGCGCGACCAATCCAAGGCCCGCCCAATGTTCGACACCGAAGTACAAGCGCAACTTGCGGCAATACTCCCGCCGGCGGCGTTGCTCACGTCCGCGGAAGATACCAAGCCCTACGATTGCGATGGACTCACCGTCTATCGCGCGCAGCCGGCGGCCGTCGTCATTCCGGACAGCGAGGCGCAGGTGGTGGCGATCCTCAAGGTGTGTCACGCCGCGCAAATTCCGGTGGTGGCCCGCGGCGCCGGTACCGGGCTGTCGGGTGGTGCGCTGCCGGATCGCACGGGTATCGTGCTTTCGCTCGCCAAGTTCCGCCGCATCGTCGCCGTCGACCCGATGGCGCGCACTGCCGTCGTGCAGCCAGGGGTCACCAATCTTGCAATCTCGGCAGCGGCAGCGACGTATGGTCTCTACTACGCGCCCGACCCGTCGTCGCAGATCGCCTGCTCGATCGGCGGCAACGTGGCGGAAAATGCGGGCGGCGTGCACTGCCTGAAATACGGCCTGACGGTTCACAACATCCTCCGGGTGCGCGGCGTGCTCATCACCGGTGAAATCGCCGAGTTCGGCGGCGACGCGCTCGACAGCGCCGGTTACGACCTGCTGGCGCTGGTCACCGGCAGCGAAGGGCTGCTGGCCGTGATCACCGAGATCACGGTCAAGCTGGTTCCGAAGCCGCAGCTCGCGCAGGTGGCGCTGGCGGCGTTTGCCGACGTCGAGAAGGCCGGCGAGGCGGTCGGCGCCGTGATCGCCGCGGGAATCATCCCGGCAGGGCTGGAGATGATGGACCAGGCGGCCACGCGCGCGGTCGAGCAATTCGTGCACGCAAACTACCCGCTCGATGCGGCCGCCGTGCTGCTGATCGAGTCCGACGGCACGCCCGAGGAAGTCGCCGCCGAAATGGCGGAAATCAAGCGGATATTGACCGAATTCGGCGCAACCGAAATCCGGGTGTCCAAGGACGAAGCGCAGCGGCTGCTGTATTGGTCTGGGCGCAAGGCGGCATTTCCCGCCGTCGGACGGTTATCGCCGGACTATTACTGCATCGACGGCACGATTCCGCGCAAGGCGTTGCCGCGGGTGCTGAAGTCGATCGCCGCCTGGTCGAAGGAGTACGGACTGCGTTGCGCCAATGTCTTTCACGCCGGCGACGGCAATCTACACCCGCTGATCCTGTACGACTCAAGCAAGCCGGGCGAGTCGGAGAAGACCGTTGCCTTCGGCGACCGGATTCTCGAGCTTTGCATCGAAGTCGGCGGCACCGTCACCGGAGAACATGGCGTCGGAGTGGAAAAGCTCTCGTCGATGTGCGTACAGTTCGCGCCGGCGGAACTTGAGCGTTTCCTCGGCATCAAGCGTGCCTACGACGTACTCGGATTGCTGAATCCGGGCAAGGGCGTCCCGACGCTGCATCGTTGCGCGGAAATGGGCAAGATGCACGTCCATCACGGGCGGTTGCCGCATCCGGAGTTACCGCGCTTCTAGCGCCGACAGGTCACGGCAAACATGAACGCACCTGCCGATCTGCGCCCCCGACCCGCTGCGACCGACGTAGCCGCCGTCGTGGAGACCCTTCTTCGGGAATTCGGCGAACGCGCCTCGACGGGAACTTCAATACGCGAACAGCACGGTCGCGGCGAAGGACTTGCCGACCTGGCCATGCCCGACGTCGTGGTCTTTCCACGGACCACGCAGGAGGTGGCCGATGTCGTGCGCCGGTGCAACGCGGCCTGCGTACCGGTGATTGCGTTCGGCGTCGGGACATCGCTGGAAGGACACGTCGCCGCGATCCATGGCGGCGTATGCCTCGATTTCTCGCAGATGAACCGGATGGTGGAGATCAATGTGGCGGACCTGGATTGCCGGGTCGAGGCCGGGGTTACGCGCGAGCAGGTCAATGCCGAACTCAAGGGTACCGGACTGTTCTTCCCGATCGATCCGGGGGCCAACGCGACCATCGGCGGGATGGCTTCGACCCGCGCCTCGGGGACCAATGCCGTGCGTTATGGAACCATGCGCGAAAACGTGTTGGGACTCACGGTGGTCACGGCCGATGGCCGAATCGTGCGCACCGGCGGTCGCGCCCGCAAGTCCTCGGCCGGCTACGACCTGACCCGCCTGTTCGTCGGCTGCGAAGGTACGCTCGGAATCATCACCGAGGTCCAGTTGCGCCTGTACGGCATCCCGGAAGCCATCTCGGCAGCGGTGTGCCAGTTCGAGGATCTCGAGGCGGCAGTGCACAGCGTGATCATCGCGATGCAGATCGGCATTCCGGTGGCGCGCATCGAATTACTCGATGCCTTGCAGATGAAAGCCTGCATCAACTACTCGAAGCTGACCGATTTTGCCCCGAAGCCGACACTGCTGTTCGAGTTCCACGGCAGCGACGCCGGCGTGACCGAACAGGCAAAGGCAATGCAGGCCATAACCGAAGAACATGGCGGCAGCGCATTTCGCTGGGCCACGGCGCCGGAAGAGCGCTCACGCCTGTGGAAGGCGCGGCACGATGCCTACTACGCCGCGCTCGCGCTGGCGCCGGGCAAGCAGGCGTTTTCCACCGACGCCTGCGTGCCGATTTCACGGCTGGCCGAATGCCTGCTGGAGACGCGCGCCGAACTCGACCGCGAGGGCGTGATCGCGCCAATCGTCGGACACGTCGGTGACGGCAACTTTCATGTGCTGGTGCTGTTCGACCCGGCCAGCGCAGCCGAGCGGGCCCGCGCCGACGATATCGCCCGGCGCGTGTCGATGCGCGCGATCGCGATGGGCGGCACCTGCACTGGCGAGCATGGCATCGGCGTGCACAAACTCGATGCGCTGGTAGCCGAGCATGGGGAGGCAGTCGACCTGATGCGAAGCATCAAGCGCGCCTTCGACCCCAACGACATCCTGAACCCCGGCAAGACGGTGCCGCGATGAGCCCGGCGACGTGCTTGTGTCCCTTTGAATCGGTTGTCGCCGAACACCTTGTTCCGGCACCGGCAGATTGAGGCCAGGCCATGTATACGCTTTACGTCGGCAACAAGAACTACTCGTCATGGTCGCTGCGTGGATGGCTGGCGGCAAAGCTCTCGGGCGCGCCGTTCCAGGAGGTCCCCATAGGACTCACCGGGAGCTACAACCCGGCCAATCGCGCGTTCTCGCCGACGGCGCTGGTGCCCGCATTGCACGACGGCGAGACCATGGTATGGGACTCGCTCGCCATCGGCGAGTATCTGGCGGAACGCCATGGAGGCCTCTGGCCGGGCGACCCGGTGGCGCGCGCCTGGGCGAGGTCGATTTCCGCCGAGATGCATTCGGGCTTTTCGGCGTTGCGCAACGACATGACGATGTGCATACGCGAACGCGTCGACGTTCGACCGTGGTCCAACGAGGTCAAGGCGAACATCGCCCGGATCGAGGAAATCTGGAACGAATCGAGGCGCCGGTTCGGCGGTGGCGGCGACTTTCTTTGCGGCGAGTTCACGCTCGCCGACGCTTTCTACGCACCGGTCGCATTTCGCTTTCAGACCTACGACGTGCGATTGTCGGGCGAGGCGGGCGGAGTTTTCGCGCGGCTGCTGGCGCATCCGTTCCTGCGCGAGTGGGAAGCCGCGTCGCTCGCCGAGACGGAGATCATCGAGGCCGACGAGCCACGGATACTCTATCGCGATCGCCTGCGTCAGTCGGGTCACGCGTGATGGATCCGGATCTCGAGGTCTTGCAGACACGCATTCGCGCGGCCATGCAGGACGCGACGCCACTGCGCATTCGCGGCGGCGGGACCAAAGATTTTTATGGCGGCAGGCTGACCGGCGAGATCCTCGATACCCGGGTATACGCAGGAATCGTCGACTACGAGCCGAACGAACTCGTGATCACGGCGCGCGCGGGAACGACCATCGCGGCTGTGGAAAGCGCGATGCACGCGCGGGGACAGATGCTTGCGTTCGAACCGCCGCGCTATGGCGAGGGCGGGACGCTGGGCGGAGCGATCGCCAGCGGCCTCTCGGGTCCGCGGCGTCCCTATGCCGGCGCGGCGCGCGACTTGATACTTGGCGTGCGCGTCATCGACGGGGCTGGCGTCGATCTTTCGTTCGGGGGACGGGTGATGAAGAACGTCGCCGGTTTCGACGTTGCGAGATTGATGACCGGCGCCATGGGCACGTTGGGGGTCATCACCGAGGTCTCGCTCAAGTGCCTGCCGCTGCCCAGGGCCGAGGCAACGCTGGCTTTCGAATGTTCGGCCGACGAGTCCATACGCATGGTCAACGAGTGGGGCGGGCAGCCGCTGCCGCTGTCGGCGACGAGTTTTCACCATGGAGCGCTGCGCGTGCGTCTGTCCGGGGCGGCACCGGCGGTTTCTGCCGCCGCGAAGAAAATCGGAGGCGAGGTGGTCGCCGAGGCGGAACCGTTCTGGGACCGGATTCGGGATCACGCGCACATATTTTTCGCCGGCACCGCACAATCGCAGGTACCGCTCTGGCGTCTGTCGGTGAAGTCGACGGCGCCGTATACCGATCTGGGGGGCGAGCAGCTGATTGAGTGGGGCGGCGCGCTGCGGTGGCTTGCCGGCGGCGAGACCACCGACGCCGCCAAGGTACGTCGTTGGGCGCGCACGCATGGCGGGCATGCGACGCTGTTTCGCTCCACACGCAAGGACGTGCCGGTGTTCCAGCCGCTGGACGAGTCGCTCGCTGCGTTGCATCGCAACCTCAAGGCGGTGTTCGACCCGCATGGCATTTTCAATCGCGGTCGCCTGCTGGGCGAATCCTGATGCACACCGAACTCGCTCCTGAATTCTCCGGCACGCACGAGGGCAACGAGGCGCAGGCGATACTTCGGTCGTGCGTGCACTGCGGGTTCTGTACGGCGACCTGCCCGACCTATCAGCTGCTCGGCGACGAACTGGACGGACCCCGGGGACGCATCTATCTGATCAAGGAAATGCTCGAAGGCTCGCCGGTCACCACGAAGACGCAGTTGCATCTCGACCGCTGCCTGACCTGTTTGAACTGCGAGACGACCTGCCCGTCCGGCGTTCAATACGGCAAGCTGGTCGACATCGGTCGCGCGATCGTCGAGCGCAAGGTCGGCCGGACCGCCGCGGAGTCCGCGCAGCGCTGGGGACTGCGCCGCGCGTTGCTGTCGCCGAAGCTGTTCGGCGGAGCGCTGGCGATGGGCCGGATGGTCAGGAACCTGCTGCCCAAGGAACTTTCCGGCCGGATCCCGACCGGCGGTCGCGCGGGCGTCTGGCCGGAGCCGCGCCACCAGCGCAGGATGGCGATCATGGAAGGCTGCGTGCAGCCGTCGATCAAGCCCGGAATCGACGCTGCGACCGCCCGTGTGCTCGACCGGATCGGCATCACGCCATTGCGTATTCCCGGTGGAGGTTGCTGCGGCGCGCTTTCGCATCACTTGTCGGCCGATGCAGAGGCGCGATCGATCGTCAGGCGCAACATCGACGCTTGGTGGCCGCACGTCGAGCGCGGACTGGAGGCGATCGTGGTCACGGCGACCGGCTGCGGCGTCATGGTAAAGGACTATGGGGACTTCATGGCGCGGGATGCGGCTTACGCGGCCAAGGCGGCGAGGATCGCCGGAATCGTGCGCGATCCGATCGAGATCGTAACTGCCGAATGGCGCAGGATCGCGCCGTTGATCGCGCTCGACCAGGGTCCGCAGCGCATCGCCTTTCATTCGCCATGCTCGCTTCAGCATGGATTGAAGATCCGGGGCCAGGTCGAGGAGATCCTGCTTGCAATCGGGCACTCGCTGCTCCCGGTTGCCGACACGCACCTGTGCTGCGGCTCTGCAGGAACCTATTCGATCCTGCAGCCGGAACTCTCCGGCAAGCTGAAGACGAACAAGCTGCGCGCGCTCGAGGCATCGCGGCCGAAGGTGATCGTCACCGCCAACATCGGCTGTCTTACGCACCTCGAGTCCGGTACCACGACACCGGTCCGCCACTGGATAGAACTGCTCGACAGCCGCATGATGGGCGGCGCCCGTCCGGCCTGAGCGCCGCTGCCGATCGACGATGGAACGCGACGCCGGCCTTCCGCGCAACGAATACCGACACTTCCTCGCGATACCGACGCGCTGGATGGACAACGACGCCTATGGTCACGTCAACAACGTGACCTACTATTCCTACTTCGATACGGCGGTCAACGAACACCTGATCCGTGCAGGTGGCCTGGACATCCACGGCGGGGCGGTGGTTGGTTATGTGGTGGAGACGTCGTGCCGGTTTCACCGCCCGCTTTCCTTTCCGCAGGTGATCGACGCCGGCTTGCGTGTCATGCGCCTGGGCGAGAGTTCGGTGACCTACGAGATCGGGCTGTACGCGCAGGGCGAGGACGCGCCGGCGGCCAGCGGACGCTTCGTCCACGTCTGGGTCGACCGCGTGACGGAGCGGCCGGTCCGGATTCCCGAGGCGATCCGCGACGCGTTGGTGCCCTTGCTGGCGGGGAGGGCGGCGCAGTGAGCGGGGACGCCTTTGCCTGCGCTGCGATGACCGGCGAGACGCGCGAAGATGCGATGCGGCTTCTCGCAGGGTTCCTCGACGACGACGAACACTATCGCGCCTCCGCCGGCGTCTATGGCGACGCCGGCCGGGACGCGCTGGCGGCAGCGCTCGAGCTCTTTCTGAAGCGACCGGAGATCGGCTTTGTCTGGCTTGCGCGCGCAGCGGCAAACGGCAATCGGGTGGCGGTGGCCGCCTGCGTCGTGTGCCGTGCGATTTCCACGTCGCGCGGCACCGTCGTGGCCAAACTCGACGACGTGACGGTGGCGCCAGGATGGCGTGGGCGAGGGGCGGGGAGCGCGATGCTGGCGGCGCTGTTCCCGCGACTGCGCGACGAGGGAATCACTCGCATCGACTGCGGCTGCCACCGGGACAATGTCGATGCCTGGCGCTTCTACGAGCGCCACGGGTTTCGCCCGCTGGATGAAGAGCGGATCGCGCTGCTGCTGTGAGGACATGACCAACCGGCTCATCGCACTGGTACCCGCCGCGGGCGGCGGGTCGCGCTTCGGTGCCGTCACGCCCAAGCAGTATGCGCTGCTGGGCGGTGCACCCGTGCTGTCGCTCACGATCGCCCGTCTGCAATCGGCCATCGCGCTCGAGGCGACATTCGTAGCGCTGTCGCCGGACGATCTGCAGTTCGATCGGATCACGCCCCGCCCGGTCGGCGTTCGCGCGCTGCGCTGCGGTGGCGACACGCGGGCGGCGACCGTGCGCAATGCGCTGGAAGCCATGGCGTCGGCATGCGACGACGATGACTGGATCCTGGTCCATGACGCCGCGCGACCCTGCGTTCCCGACGACGCCCTGCAACGGCTTGTCGAGCATCTGCTGCGCGATCCGGTCGGCGGTTTGCTGGCGATCCCTTGTGCCGACACATTGAAACGCAGCGATGGCGACGTGGATGCGCCGCGAGTGCAGGCGACCGCGCCGCGCGCCGGTCTGTGGCAGGCACAGACACCGCAGATGTTCCGTTTCGGTGTGCTGCGCCGGGCATTCGCGACTGACAGCGCGCTCGATTGCACCGACGAAGCGCAGGCGGTCGAGGCGTTGGGGCTTGCACCACGGTTGATTCGCGGCAGTCCGGCGAATCTCAAGATCACCTATGCCGGCGACTTGGCGCTGGCCGAGGCGATTCTCGCTGCGCAGCGCGCAGAGAAAGGTCTGCGATGACGATGCGCATCGGTACCGGCTACGACGTGCATGCGCTGATCGAGGGCCGGCCGCTGGTTCTGGGAGGCGTGACCATTGCTCATCCGCGCGGTCTCGACGGCCATTCCGATGCCGACGTGCTGTTGCATGCCATCGCCGATGCGCTGCTCGGCGCGTTGGCGATGGGGGATCTGGGCAGGCATTTTCCCGACAGCGATCCGCGCTGGAAAGGTGCCGACAGTCGCATGCTGCTGCGTCACGTTGCTGCACTGGTCTTCGACGCCGGCTGGGATCTAATCAACCTCGACGCGACGATCGTTGCCCAGGCGCCGAGGCTCGCCACGCACATTCCGGCCATGCGCGCGAATATTGCCGACGACCTGCGCTGCGATCCGTCCCGCGTGTCCGTGAAGGCGACAACCACCGAGCGTCTTGGCTTTGCCGGGCGCGAGGAAGGAATCGCAGCGGAAGCAGCGGTGCTGGTCGTGCGCCGGGAGCCCGGCACGCCGGGCTGATCGCCGCCGCTTACGCCGGCGCCGGCATGGGCAGGCGAACCCGGGCAACGGTTCCGCCGCCATCACGCGGCAAGAGGTCGAAATCCCCGCCGTGCAGACGGGCAATGCGCTCGACGATTGCCAGGCCAAGTCCGGCTCCGGCGCCACCGTCCGCACGGGCCCGCGCCTCGTTGGCGCGAGTGAACGGCTGCTTCAGCCGCTCGACGTCTTCTGGCGCCACGCCCGCGCCTCGATCGGCGACGTCGAGGACGATCCGGCCTTCGGCGGCAGCCAAGGTCACATCCACCGGCGGCGCGCCATAGGCGAGAGCGTTGTCGATCAGGTTCACGCACAGCCGCGACATCGCCGTCGGCTTGAGTTGAAGAATACATGGACGCCCCGCCGTGAACCGGACCGGGTGACCGGCCTTCGCGTATCGCTCGACGCAGGTCGCGACGATCGCCACGAGGTCGGCCGACTCGAATCCGCTCGCCGCGTCCCCGCGCGCGAAATCGAGAAACTGCCCGATGATGCGGTCCATCTCCTCGATGTCGGCGACCATGCCGGCACGGGTTTCCTCGTCGCGGGGTTCGAGTTCCAGGCCCAGACGCAGCCGCGCCAGCGGTGTGCGCAGGTCATGCGACACACCGGCGAGCAGCAACGCGCGGTCCCGCTCGGTTTGTCGAAGACTCTCAGTCATGGCGTTGAATGCACGATTGACCGACGCAATCTCGCTGGGACCGGCTTCGGGCAGCGCCGGGGCTGTTTCTCCGCGCCCGACGCGCGCCACCGCTGCGGTCAGCTCGCGCAGTGGCCGTGCCAAGTAGCGCGCGAACGCGAATGCCGCAGCCAGCAGGAGCATGCCGACGATGAGCGTCCAGGTAAGTGTCCGGGTCGACATCGCCTCGTCGGGCAGCCGTGGAGGCACCGGAATGCCAACCCAGTACGGAGTATCCGCCGCGACGACGCGAACCAGCAGCATTTGCATCCGTGGGGCGAAGCGGATGTCCGTGTCGGGTCCCAGCCGCTCGCGCATGCGAGACGCCAGTTCGTGCATCATTGGTCCCGCGGGACCTTGCCCCATCATCGGGCGTTCCGCCTGCGGGATGATGCGCACACCATATTCGCGCGATAGGCGTTCGAGCGTATCGCGGCGCTGCGGCCCATCGATGCCGGCGAGTGCGGAGCGGATCGCCTGCAACTGCACGATCTTGGTTTCGGACAGTTGGCGACTCAGAAGATTGGTGCGATCGACGCGGAATAGCACGATGCTCGTCAGCACCGTCAGCATGACCACAGCCACCAACAGCAGCGACAGCCGACCGAACAGCGAGCGCGGAAGCAGCCTCACGACGCGGTTCCGGAAGCGGCAGATCCATCGTCGCCTTCGGCCACCTCGGGTACGTACACATAGCCGAATCCCCACACGGTCTGAATGTACCGGGGGTTGCCGGGGTCGGGCTCGACCAGCTTGCGCAGGCGCGACACCTGCACGTCGATGGCGCGATCGAATACTTCATGGTCACGACCGCGGGCAAGCATCATCAGTTTCTCGCGCGCAAGCGGCTGCCGAGGGTGTTGCGCGAGCACGCGCAGCAGCGAGAATTCGCCGGTGGTGAGTGTGACATCTCCTGCTTCCCGGCGCAGCGTGCGCGCCGCGAGATCGAGCATATGCGGCCCGAACGGCACGCTGCCCTCGCCGTCGGGGGCGCCGGCGACCGTTCGGGCACCGTCGCGCCTGAGTACGGCACTGATCCTGGCAACTAGCTCACGCGGATTGAACGGCTTGGGCAGATAGTCGTCGGCACCCATTTCCAGTCCGACGATCCGGTCGACTTCCTCGCCCTTTGCTGTCAGCATGATGATCGGAACAGTCTCCCCGGCGGCGCGCAGACGCCGGCATATCGACAGACCGTTCTCGCCCGGCAGCATCAGATCGAGCACGACCAGATGCGGTGGGTCTCGCTGCAGCTTGCGGTCCAGTCCCCGGGCATCGGGGAGTGCGCTGACCTGGAAGCCCTGCTCGGTGAGATACCGGGTCAGCAAGTCGCGCAGGCGGACATCGTCATCAATGACAAGGATCTTTGCGGGCGTGGACCTGGTCGACATGACTGATATTAGAAACGCGGGTAGCGCTGGTGCGGCGGCGGGCGTGTAACCGATTGTAACGGGCAGCCGTCCACGCAACGTTCGGTTGCAATGGTGACTACCGCAACACCGAACCCGGCGGCACAATCGCCGTCGGAAGAACAAGGCCCGCCGGATCCGATGGGCGGCGGGGCGACCGAATCTCTCCCAGATAACCGAAAGGAACCATGATGAACAGGAACGCAGGACGATTTTCCGCGCTGCTGATGGCCGCGCTACTTGCAATCGGAGCCCAGCAGGCAATGGCCCAGCCCGTCCCTGGTCAGCCCGGCATGCCCGGACGCGCTGCGCATGCTCATGGCTTTGCCATGGAGGGGGCGCTGATCAGGCTCAAGGGGCAACTCAACCTCGATACGTCGCAGCAACTCAATTGGGACAACGCCATGGCGCAGGGCAAGGCCGCGCGCGAGGCTGCCCGTACCAATATGCAAAACCTGCGGGCGGCCATGGCGGCTGAACTTGAGCAGCCCGACCCCGATTTCGCAAAAATGGCGTCGCTCGCCGACGCAGCGCAGGCAAGCAATCAGGAGTCACGCCGCCAGGTGCGCGCCCTTTGGCTGCAGATATACGCAACATTCTCGCCGCCGCAAAAGGCGCTGGTGCGCGATGCGATGAAGGCGAAGATGGCGCGCGCCGAGGCGTTCCGCAACAAGGTCCGCGAACGCATGCAGCAACGCGGTAACGGCACCGGCTGAATCGGCCGACCGGCGGCGCGCCTGAGCGGCGCGCCGCATTAAAAGGCGCAGCATAAGCTGCCGCCCTTGGGCGGCAGTTTTTTTGCGTGAAAAGCGGGCCCGCAAGTGGCAAAGACCCCCGGGGCCGCAACGGCTGCAAGACATTCCATCGTCATAAGAACGGGGCAATCCGGTCTTCGCGGCGGAGATCTATTGAGACTCCACTGTTCCTGACCTCCAATGGATCCGAGGAACTGGCATCGATCAGGCTTATTGTCAGAATCCAAATGTCATTAAGGCTATCAGTATGACGGTAGGGTGTATGACAGATGGATCTTATATATCAAATAAAACAATATGTTATGTCGTTTTGTTAACATGGCATCTGCATAAAATGATAGAAGGAATGACCGTTTATCCAACAACAGAAAATTTCTCTTGAAAATAAAATAATAACCATGAATAATCGCGGCACACGGGGCTTCGCTTCGTTCGGAACGCGGTTCGCCGCAGTTGTAACCAGCCGATCAGCGTGTGCCCTCCACCACAACCCCCGACCAGGGTCCGGAGGCCGGCGATGCAGGCGCTAAACAGAAGGTTCACGCAACGGGTGTCGCGGTCTCGCGGCGGTTTCGGCGCTCTGGCACTGGGGTTTGTGCTCATGGTGGCGACGGGCGCCGCCAATGCCCAGTTCTTCTTCAACCAGAGTCCGAAGGTCACGTTGACTGCCGGGACCAACACGGTAACTACCGGGTCCTCGACCACGCTGACCGCCAATGCAACGGATCCGGACGGCACGGTCAGCAAGGTCCTGTTCTATGACGGTGGAAACCTGCTCGGCCAGGTAAACGCTCCTTCGCCCTTTGTGTGGACATTTTCGTCCACCACGAATGGGCTGCATTCCGTCTATGCCGTCGCCTACGACAACAAGAACGCCAAGGGAACTTCGCCGGTGCTCAGCATCAACGTCGCGCCGCCCGGCAATGCGCCGCCGACGGTGTCGCTGACTGCGGCTCCGGCTTCATTCACGCAGGGAGGCAAGACGACCCTCACAGCCACCGCGGCCGACCCGGACGGGACGATCTCGAAGGTCATCTTCTACAATGGTGCTGCAGTCCTCGGTCAACGCAACGCGCCACCCTACACATACGAATTCAAGTCCTTTTCGACAGGCGTCTACGCGATCGAGGCAGAGGCTTACGACAATTTCAATGTCTCGACGCGATCGGCGCCGGTTCAGGTGACCGTCACGCCCATGGCTGGCTTCGGCGGCGGGGGAGGGGGAGGGGGACCAACTCCGAACGCTCCGCCAACGGTGTCCTTGTCCGCGTCGCCGACGGCACTCACTCTCGGTGCAGCGACGACGCTGACCGCCCAGGCGTCGGACTCGGACGGCACGATCACCAAAGTGGAGTTCTACAACGGCGCCAATCTGCTGACCAGCGACGCCAGCTCGCCGTATTCGTATGCGTTCACGCCCGGGTCGAACGGCACCTACATGCTGACGGCCAAGGCCTATGACAACCTGAACGCGGTCACGACCTCGAGCACGGTCTCCGTCACGGTGACGAGCCCGGTGGCATCGGCCGGCAATCCGGTGGTGACGCTCACGGTGAATGGCGGCAACCTGCTGGTGGTTCCGGGAACGACGGTTACCCTCAATGCAACGGCGGCCGCGGTCACCACCGGCGCGACGGTTTCCCGCGTGTCGTTTTTCGTGAATGGCGTCAATGTCGGCGACGACCTCGCCTCGCCATACTCGGTGACCGCGACGCTGCCGTCGGCGGGCAGCTACGCGATCTACGCCCAGGTGACCGACTCGCTGAACCAGATCGGAACCTCGCAGACGCAGGTGGCGACGGCCGGCAGTGCTGCGGCCGTGGCGACGACCGATGCGAACGTCTGGCGTTTGCTCAACCAGGCGACGTTCGGAGCATCGCAGGCCGAAGCGGCCAGGGTGGTTTCGCTCGGCGTCACCGGCTGGATCAACGACCAGTTGGCCAAGCCGATCTCCGGCTATCCGGATTCGAAGTACAACCGTATCCAGCTGTCGTCATCGGCCGATTGCACGACGCAGATGCCCAACGGGATGAACTATCCCGGAGCTTCGCCGCAGGCGATGTGCTCGCGTGATCATCTGACGCTGGCAATGGTGCAGCGCGACTTCTTCACCAATGCCATCGGTGCCAGCGACCAATTGCGCCAGCGCGTGGCATGGGCGTTGTCGCAGATCCTGGTAACGTCGGCCGCCGAACCCGATCTCTCCTTTGCGCACGTGATGTCGCGCTACCAGAATATCCTGTTCGAGGAGGCCTTCGGTAACTTCGAGACCTTGTTGCAGCGGATCACCTACAACGCGGCGATGGGCAATTACCTGGACATGGTCAACAACGACCGGCCAGCCGGGACCAAGGTGCCGAACGAGAACTACGCCCGGGAGATCATGCAGTTGTTCTCCATCGGCCTGGTTGAACTCAACGCCGACGGCACGCCGATACTGGACCAGTCGAACAATCCGGTGCCGTCCTACGGTCAGGCCGAAATTGCCGAGTTCGCCCGCGTATTCACCGGCTACACCTACGCGACCGCCGCCGACCCGACGGGAACGGCGCCAGGCAAACGCAACACCCGCTACTATGGCGCGCCGATGGTTCCCTACATCAGCACTGCGTCAACCGGACACGATCCGAACGTCAAGACGCTGCTCAACGGCACGACGCTGCCGGCGAATCAGACCGCCAAACAGGATATCGACGCGGCAGTGCGCAACGTGTTCCTGCATGAGAACACGGGACCGTTCATTAGCAAGCAACTGATCCAGCGCCTGGTCACTGGCAATCCATCGAAGAAATACGTGGAGGATGTGTCCGCGAAGTTCGCCGACAACGGCGCTGGCGTTCGCGGCGACATGGCGGCGGTGGTCAAGGCGATCCTGAACCACACCGAGGCGCGCGGTAGTGCCAAGAAGACCGCACCGGACTTCGGCCAGTTGCGTGAGCCGGTGCTGATCATCACCAGCATGATCCGGGCGCTGGGGGGTATCACGGACGGCGCAAGCCTGGAAGGCGCCGCCTCGGCGCTCGGCCAGCGACCGTATTACGCGCCGACGGTGTTCAACTACTTCATGCCGGACAACACCATTCCCGGGTCTGGCGTCCTGGGTCCCGAGTTCCAGATCCACACCACCAACTCGGCGATTGGTCGCGCCAACCTGGTCTACCGCCTGGTTTACCAAGGCTACAACCCGGACACGACGATTGCTAACGCGTCCGGTACCCGCCTGTTCATCGCACAATTCGAGCCAATTGCGCACGACGCCGCAGCGTTGGTGGCACAGGTGAACAAGGTTCTTGCCGGCGGGCAGTTCCCGGTCGGGTTGGAGCCGACGATCGTGGCCGCGGTCAACGCGATCAACTTGTCGGCAACGCCCACGGCGCAACAACGAACGGACCGCGCCCGCATGGCGGTCTACCTGATGGCTTCGTCGTACGACTACCAGGTGCAGCGATAATGAATACCAATCGTCGGAAGTTTCTTACCTCCACTGGCGCGCTGACCGCGGGCGCCCTCGCGAGCAATCTCGGCACCTGGGGCGTCGAAAGCGCGCAGGCGCAGGCGGCGACCGGGTACAAGGCCATGGTCTGCGTGTTCCTGTTCGGCGGCAACGATTCGAACAACATGATCGTGCCCGTTTCCGACTACGCCGAGTATGCGGCGGTGCGCACCACGGCGTCAGGGGTCGCGCTGGCCCAGGCGCAGCTGCTCCAGTTCGCCGCGGCCAGCCAGGGCAACAAGTCCTATGGCTTTCATCCGAGCATGGCGCCGGTCTCGCCGCTCTACGCATCGGGCAAGCTCGCGGTGATCGCCAACGCCGGCACCTTGATTGCGCCGCTGACCAAGGCGCAATACCAGGCGAACACGAATCGTCCGCCGAGCCTGTTCTCCCACTCCGACCAGCAGGATCAATGGTCCGGATTGCTGCGCAACGTGCCAATTCGCACCGGCTGGGGAGGGCGGATGTCGGATCGCCTGATGAATGCCAACGCCGGCGCACTGATTCCGCCGGCCGTGTCGGTCTCCGGACAGCAACTGTTCACCGTCGGCGCTTCGACGGCGCCGCTGGTGATTCCGCAGAACGGTGGAGTCAACCTTTCCGGCCAGGCCGCGGATGCGGTGTCGAGCGCGCGCTTCAACGCCCTTCAGCAGCTGGTCAAGTCCGCCGACCCGTCGAGCACGGTTGTATCCGGCGCCGCCGGGGTGATGGACAAGTCGCTGACGGCGAACGCCACGGCCAACCCGATCCTGACCGCGCCGATGCCGTCGACGATTCAAAGTGCGTTCACCGTGAACGGCAACCTGCTCAACACCGGCATCGCGCAGCAGTTGCGACAGGTCGCTCGCCTGATCGAAGGCCGTGCGGCGACCGGGGCCAAGCGCCAGTTCTTCTTCGTGAGCATGGGGGGCTACGATACCCACGCGAATACCCTCAACAACCAGCAGAACCTGTTCAACCAGCTGTTTCCGGCGATGAAGGCGTTCTACGACTACACGGTTGCCGCCGGTGTCGCCAACGACGTCACGCAGTTCACCATGTCGGATTTCAACCGCACTTTCATCGGCAACGCGAACATCGGTGTCGACCACGCCTGGGGTGGCCATCAGGTCGTGCTTGGCGGCGCGGTCAACGGCGGGAACATGTACGGCACGTTCCCGTCGCTGGTACGGTCCGGGTCGAACGATGCGGGCAGCAACGGTTCGTGGATACCGACCACCGCGGTCGATCAGGTCGGCTCGACGCTGGGCAAGTGGTTCGGCATGCCGCAGGCCGATATCGACCAGGTGTTTCCGAATCTGGCGAATTTCACCACCAAGGATCTGGGTTTCATGGCCTGATTCCAGGCCCCACGATCTCCTCCTGCGCCGGGGTTCGCATGCGCCGCGACCCCCGGCGTTTCTTTGTCTAGGCGGCGCGCTGCAGTCCGCGCGCGACCAGCGCGGTCGCTACCGCGTGCAGGATGGCCGGAACGACGGGCTTGGGCAGCAACGCCAGTCCGACCGCGCGTGCCTCGCTCTCGGCGGCCGCTCCGGTGTCGCCGGAGACGAGCAGCGCCGGGATCTGGATGCCCAGTTCATCGCGAATAACAATGACGCTGGCGATGCCGTTGTCTCCGTTGGCGAGCCTCAAATCCGCGACGACGAGGTCCGGGTAGCGCCCATGCGCGCCTAGCGCATCGAGCAATCCGTCCACGTCGCTGGCCCCGGCCGTGATTGCGCCCCAGGTGGCAAACAGCGTGGTCATTGCGTCGAGCGCTCCGGCGTCGTCGTCGATCACCGCGATCAACGCGCCCGAAAGCGAGGCTGCGGGATGGGTCTCACCGTTGGCCGTTGCCACGGGCATGATCCGGCCCGTGCGTACGGCCGGCGCGCATTCGGCGATGATCCGGAAACGTGATCCGCGGCCCGGCCGGGAAACAACCTCGATGCGATGACCGAGCAGTTGCGCGAGCCGCCGCACGATGGCCAGTCCGAGACCCATTCCGGCGTGGCCGCGGCTGCTGCGTCCATCGCGCACCTGGAAGAACTCGTCGAAGATGTGTTCCTGATCCGGCGGGGAAATGCCCAGGCCGGTGTCGACAATGTCGATGGCGATACGGCCGTCCACCACGCGAGCGCCGATGATGACGCCGCCGCGCTCGGTGTAGCGGACCGCGTTGGCGACGAGGTTGCGCAGTATGCGGTCGAGCAGCAGTGGATCGCTGCGCGCGGCGAGCCGCGA
Organism: uncultured beta proteobacterium; assembly: GCA_963712105.1. Taxonomy (GTDB): domain Bacteria; phylum Pseudomonadota; class Gammaproteobacteria; order Burkholderiales; family Casimicrobiaceae; genus VBCG01. The sequence goes on along the minus strand of CAVQGR010000002.1, from coordinate 205,457 downwards.
GCCGACGGTCCGCAGCGCGATGCCCTTGGCGCGGGCCTGCGGTTCGAACTCGGCGGCGACGCGCGCGATCAGCGGAGCGACCGCGACCCGCGCAGGTGCCGGTCGCAACGACCCCGATTCAAGCCGGGAGAGGTCGAGCAACTGCTCGAACTGACCTTCGAGCGTGGCAACCGCGCGTTGGACGTTGGCGACCAGCGGCTGCCACTCGGTGCCGCCGGCGCGCGCCGCCAGAGCAGCGGTATACAGCCCGAGCGCGTGCAATGGCTGGCGCAGATCGTGGCTCGCCGCCGCAAGCAGCTGACTCTTGGCCTGATTCGCCGTCTCGGCGGCAGCGCGGGCGTCCTGCGCAGCGCGCGATTGACCCTTGAGGTGGGTGATCAGGTCGAAATTCTCGTAGCGCATCGCCAGAGACTGGGTAAGCACGTCGTTCAGCTGATGCCCGAAGGCGAGGATGAAACCCAGCACCACGCTCATCACCAACGCCGTGTAGAGATGTACCTGATCCCCGGCAAGCGCAACGCGCACGATCAGCGGCACGATCGCCGGCAGCACGAATCCGTAGAACGATGACCGATACACGGCCGTCAGATTGAGGCCACCGAGGACCACCCCGAACAGGCAGACGATCAGCAACGCCTGATGTGGCGGTGATGCCGGGAACATGACCAGCGCGGCGAGCCCCCACAATCCACCTGCCAGCGCGGACCCCGCCGACCAATAACGGCCCCAGCGCGCAGTTGCGTCGGCACCGGGTTGTCGCTGCGCCCAGGCACGGGCGAGCAGGCCACGCCAGGCCTGGTTGGCGGCAATCAGTGCGAACCATCCCGCCATCCATAGCGGCGACACCTCACTCCAGAGGACAAAGCAAAGCAGTGCCGCCCCGAACAACATCGATAAAGTTGTCCGATGCCATCCGGCGTAGAGCTGCGCGACCTGATCGGCGCGCGCGCGCGCGAGCAGCGCCGGTGCAAGGGTTTGGGCGAGGTGCATGGATGGCGGATCGTGAAACGCCAACAGATGGCGACGTGGCGTGACGCCAGGATTGGCCGGTCGGGGTCAATGCCGGCCGGTGCGTGCTCCGGGACCGATGCCGCGGCGTGCCAACTCGGCGATCGCCTGCGCGCGGGAGTGCACGTTAAGCGCCTTGAGAATCGCGCTGATATGCACCTTGACCGTGCCCTCGGACAAGGCGAGGTCGCGGCAGATCAGCTTGTTTGGTTTCCCCTGGACCAGCAGCTTCAACACGTCGGATTGGCGCTGGGTGAGACCAAGCGCTTCGACGCTGATGCCGTCGATCGCCAAGGGCCGATTTGGCGCAATGTCGTTGGTGATGTGCCTGCCGCCGGACAGCACGGTGCGGACCGCGTCCAGCAGTGCCGCCGGATCGGCGGTCTTGGCGATGAAGCCGCGCGCCCCGGCCGCGAGTGATGCCCCCACCGTGGCGCTGTCATGCGTCGCCGACAACACCACGATCGGAAGGCGCGGATAATCGCGCCGCAGTTCTGCGAGCAGGCCCAGACCGTGCGCGCCGGGCAAGGCCAGATCGAGCAGGACCAGCGCGCAATCCGGGTGGCGGGCAAGCACCGTCAAGGTCTCCGCGCGATTGGCAGCGCCGAGCATGTCGAGGTCGCCATCCAGTTCGGGCAGCACCCGCGTGAGCGCATGCAGAATCAGCGGGTGGTCGTCGACGACGAGTATTTTCACAGTGGATCTCCCGCAGGATTCGCGGGAGAAGGTGCTCCCGCACGTATCCGCACTGTGCGACCGCCGGCGGGCGTGCGCACCTGTCAGAAACGACAGGTGGCCTGCAGGGGGCGGGGGAAGGGAAGTCGGGCAGCCGATGCGATCCGGCAATGGCGTGGCACGCTATTCGTGCCGCAACGCGTCGATCGGCGCCAGCCGGGCGGCCTTGCGCGCCGGATAGAACCCGAAAAACACGCCGATCGCGCCGGAGAATCCGACGGCGAGGATCACCGACGCCAGATCGACCTCGGTGCGCCAGCCGGCGAAGCGGCCGACTGAGAACGACGCCACGGCACCGATGGCGATGCCGATCAGGCCGCCGATCAGCGCCAGCGTCACGGCTTCGACTAGAAATTGCGTCAGGATGTCGCGTCCGCGCGCCCCGACCGCCATTCGCAGGCCGATTTCGCGGGTACGCTCGGTGACCGAGACGAGCATGATGTTCATGATGCCGATGCCGCCGACGATCAGCGACACCGAGGCGATCGCCGCGAGCAGGTAGGCGAGCACCTTCGACGAGGCCTCCTGCGCCGCAAGCACCTCGGAAAGATTGCGCAGGAAGAAATCGTCCTCCTGGTTCGGGGCGAGCTTGTGCCGCTGGCGAAGGAGGTCGCGCATTTCCTGTTCGGTCGTGGCCATGTCGACGCCGTCGCGAATGCGCACAGTGATCGCGCTCACGTTGCGGCTTTTCACCTGCTGGCCGCCCAGAACGCGCTTTCGCGCCGTGGAAATCGGGATCAGCACCACGTCGTCCTGATCCTGCCCGACCATGCTCTGTCCCTTGCGCTCGAGCACGCCGATGACTTGATGCGGGACGCGCCGGATGCGGACGGTCTCGCCTATCGGGTCGGCGCCGGAGAACAGCGACGTGGCAACGGTTTGTCCCAGGAGCACGACCTTGGCACCCGCGTCGACATGCGACTGGTCGAGCGGTTTGCCCGAAGCGATCTCCCATTGCCGCGCTTCGAAGTACTCGGGTGTGGTGCCCTGGATCAGCGTCGACCAGTTGCTGTTGCCGAAAATGATCTGCCCGCTCCCACGCAGCGCCGGTGCCGCGGCCTGCACACCGGGAATCTCGCGCTGCAGCGCGTAGGCATCGTCCTCGGTGATTGTCGGCTGCGAACCCGAACCCATGCGCACGCCGCCGGAAGTGAAATTTCCTGAAAGGATGATGATCAGATTGGAGCCCAGGCTCTTGATCTGGTCCTCGACGCGCGCCTGCGCGCCCGCTCCAACGGCGACCATGGTGATCACCGCACCGACACCGATGATGATTCCCAGCATGGTGAGCGCGGATCGCAACTTGTTCACGCGCAGGGCGGCGAGCGCGACGCGCAGTGTGGCGAAAAAATTCATGCGTCGACGACCTCGCGCTGTCGCGCGGCGAGTGCTGCGCGCGCGTCCGCAGGCGTATTGCGGGTATCGGAAAGGACACGGCCGTCGCGGAAGGTCAGCCGCCGCGAAGTGAACGCTGCAATATCGTGTTCGTGCGTGACGACGACGATGGTGATGCCGGCGCGGTTCAATTGCTGCAGCAGCGCCATCACTTCCAGGCTGGTGACGGAATCAAGCGCCCCGGTCGGCTCATCCGCGAGGATCAGTTTTGGCTCGTTGACCAGCGCGCGGGCAATGGCGACACGCTGCTGCTGGCCGCCGGACAGCTGCGCCGGATGGTGGTCGGCGCGTGACGCGAGGCCGACCTGCTCGAGCTTGGCCAGTGCCCGCGGATGCCGTGTCTGCGCCGGCACCCCGGCGTAGAGCAATGGCAGTTCGACATTGGCGAGTGCGCTGGTCCGGGGCAGAAGGTTGAATTGCTGGAACACGAAACCGATCGAACGGTTGCGGATGCCGGCCAGCGCGTCGGTGGACAGGCCGGAAACGTCCTCGCCGTTGAAGCGGTAGACGCCGGAGGTCGGTACGTCCAGGCAGCCGACCACGTTCATGTAGGTGGACTTGCCCGAACCCGACGGCCCCATGACCGCGACGAACTCACCTTCGTCGATGGTCGTGGAGACGCCGGCGAGCGCATGGACCTCGGTCTCGCCGAGACGATAGACCTTGGTGAGATCGCGGGTCTCGATCAGCGCCATGTGGTCAGAATGACATTCTTGGCGCGCCCGACGGCGCTTTCGGCGTCTGGCCGATCGTCGTCGTGCCTACGATCACTTCGGTACCTTCCTTGATGTCGCCCGACACCACCTCGGTTGCGTTGCCGTCGGTGAGTCCGGTGCGCAGGGCCACCTCCTGCGGTTTTCCCGCCGGCGACAACACGTAGACGCGTCCCACGCCGCCGCCTGCGGCGCGTCCGGTCTCGGCGGCGACGATCTCCGCATACTTCTTCTGCTGGTCCGCATTGAGCATCGAACCGATCTTCTGTCGCACTTCGGCGCGAATACGCTCGCCACGCTGTCGGCGGTCGGCTTCCGGAACCTCGCGCAGTTCCATCATCTTCATCCGTACTTCGGCGAAGATTTCATCAAGACGCGCCTGCTGGCTGCTGTCCAGCTGCAGATCGGCCACCAGCTTGGCACGTCGCGCCTGTGCATCGCCGCCGCCACCCCCACTGGCCTTCGCCGGTCCCGCCGGGGCGCCAACATCGTCCTTCACCGCGGCCGCCCCCGCCGGCCGCCACCGCAGCGCCGAATTGGCCACCTTGAGCACCCCCTCGCGGCTGTCGGCGACGATGCGCACGTTCGCGGTCATGCCCGGGACCAGTGCCAGGCCGGGATTCCCCGTGGCGACCACCACGATGTAAGTAACCACGTTCTGCACGGTCTGCGCGGCCTTGCGGATCTGCCTGACTCGGCCTTCGAAGGTGCGCGACGGAAATGCGTCGACGGTGAAGGTGACGCGCTGGTCGGGGCGGATCTTGCCGATGTCGGACTCGTCAATCGCGACATCCACCTGCATTTCACTGAGGTCCCGCGCGATGGTGAACAGCGTCGGCGTATTCAGGCTCGCGGCGACCGTCTGCCCGGCGTCGATCTGGCGCGAAATCACCACGCCGTCGACCGGTGCCACGATGGCCGTCTTGGCGAGGTCGGCACGCGCCGATGCAAGTGCTGCCTCCCGCTGCTTGATGATCGCCGCCGCGTTTGCGACCTGTGCCTCGGCGGACTTGACCTGCGCTTCGACCGTGCGCACGCCTTCTGCCAGAGCCTGCTCATTGAAGAACGCCCTGTCGCGTTCGGTTCCCGAGATGAAGTTCCTGGCGAACAGGGATTCCTTGCGTTCCAGGTCGCGCTTGACGTCGTCGTGCTGGATCTTCGCGCGCAGCAGCTGCGAACGTTGTGCGGCTACGTCGCTCTGCCGCGTCAACTGCGTGGTTTTCGCCGCCTCAAGGTCGGCTTCCGCCTGGCGAACCTTCAATTCGTAGGTTTCCGGATCGATGCGGGCGAGGAGTTGCTGCTTGCGGACCGGCGAGTTGAAATCGACGAACAGCTCCTTGATCTGGCCGGAAATCTGTGAGCCGACCAGAACCGTCGTGACGGCGTTCAACGTTCCCGAAGCCGATACGACCGAGGTCACATTGCCGCGCTCGACCTTGGCGAAACGGTACGCGGGCGCATTGTTCGCCGCGCCGAAGTACTTCCAGGCTCCGACTGCGATCAGAACGGCGGCGGCAAGCACGACGAGCGGCACGCCGATTCGACGCGCCATTGTTGCTCTGATGGCGGGCAAGGGTGAAATCCTGTCGGTGATTTGGAGGGGTGACTATGAACGCCTTGCGGCGCGTCTTTCGGATGGAACTCAGCCGGGGCGACCGTAGCCGTTGCGTTTCAACTCGGCCATCTCCTGCCGCAAGCGGCGCAGGCGCGATTCGACGACGGAGACCTGATAGAAATTGCCGTCGCCCGCCTTGGCCGCGAGTTCGAGCTGGTCGATGGCGCGTGGCAGGTTGCCCGCCCAGGCGTAATACTCGCCCTGGTGCTCGTGCTGCTTCAGGCGCATGTTCTGGGCCGCGTACGCCTTGGCGGCGATCTGGTGCAGCGGGCCATCCTCGGGAAAGCGCAGAAGTTCTCGCTCGGCAAATGCCGAAGCCTCGGCCGGCCGATTGGCCTTCATCAGAGCTTCCGGGTAGTCATAGACAAGCTGCATCTTGTTCGGGTAACGCTGCAGCGCTGTCTGGAAGCGAAGCGCTGCGGCGTTGTACTCTTCCGCACCCATTAGCACATTGCCTGCCATGGCCTCGATCATCGGATTGGGCGGGGCGATTTTTTCAAGGCGTGCGAGTTCAGCTTTTGCGCGCGGAATGTTCTTCGCGCGCAGCAGCACGGCGACCAGCCCATAGCGCTCGGCGATCTCGCTGTTGTACTGCTTGTCGCGCAGTGCCGATTCGAACGCCACGATCTGCTCGCGCGGCTCGCCCTGATAGCTCTTCAGCAGCGCGCGAACGAGATGAAAATCGAGCGAGTCCGTCACCTGCCGATAGGGCCTCCCCAGTGCCCTGGACTGGGCTTCGGCGATGCGTTCGTAGGTGATCGGATGGGTGCGCAGGTACGATGGCGCATTGCCCTCGACGAAGCGATTGGCGCGCTGCAACCGCTCCATGAACGTGGCCGCCCCGTCGGCGTCGAAGCCGGCGGCGGTCAGCCGTGTGAAGCCGACCCGATCGGCCTCGAACTCGTTGTCGCGGGTGAAATTGAGCTTGTTCTGCATCGCCAGCGCCTGCGATCCGGCGAGCGCGGCCGACACACCCTGGCTGCCATTGGAGCCGCCGGCACGCGCGGCCAAGATCGCGACTGCCAGTCCGGCGAGGGTCATCAGCAGCGAATTCTTCTCGTTGGCCACCATGCGTGCCATGTGTCGCTGCGTGACGTGCGAGATTTCGTGCGCCAGTACGCTGGCGAGCTCCGACTCGTTCTGTGCCAGCACGATCAGTCCGGTATGGACGCCGATAAAACCGCCGGGTAGCGCGAAGGCGTTGATCTGCGAATCAGGTACTGCGAAGAAATGAAAATCCTGCTTGGCGTCATGCGAAGCGGTGACCAGGCGGTGACCGAGTTCGTTCAGATAGTCGTTCACCTCCGGGTCCTGCATGTAGGCGCCGGATGCGCGGACCTGGCGCATGATCTCCTCGCCGATCTTGCGCTCCTGGTATGGGGTCATCTCGACCTGAGACGGGTCGCCCAGGTCGGGCAGGTCCTGGGCGACGGCGTGGGCAACGATCGGCGCTGGCACCACCGGCGACAATGCCAGCGTAACGGCGAGCAGCGCTACGACGCAGGCGCGCGACGGGGCGATGCGATCAGAACGATGCCGTGGTGTGGTCAAAGGCGTAAGAATTCAGGGTCGATGGTGCTAAGATGCCGCCCGCAGGTTCAAGTTCAACGGAGGCATTCCCGTGACGCGCGTCCGGTCGACGAAATCCCCGGCGACTTCTTCAAATCCGGCCCCGGACCGGAACCGCGACGCGTCAGGCAAGGCGAGAAAATCGCCGCCGCGCGATGGACATTTTACCCACTTCGACGCGGCTGGACAGGCCCACATGGTCGATGTGGCGGACAAGGATGTAACCAGACGTGTCGCGCGTGCCGGCGGTCGTATCACCATGCAGGCGGCGACCCTGGAAAGGATCCGGTCAGGCGGGGCCGCCAAAGGCGACGTCCTCGGTATCGCCCGCGTCGCCGCGATTCAGGCAAGCAAGCGAACCGCGGATCTCATCCCGCTGTGCCATCCGCTGCCGCTGACACGCGTGGCCGTCGAATTCACCTATGATGCGGAACCGCCCGCGGTAGGCATCGAGGTGACCGCGGAGACGCTTTCGCGTACCGGCGTGGAAATGGAGGCGCTGACCGCCGCGGCCGTGGGTCTGCTCACGATTTACGACATGTGCAAGGCCATCGACCGCGCGATGCGCGTCGAATCGCTGCGACTGCTGGAGAAGTCCGGAGGCAGGTCGGGACGTTACGTCGCCGACAGCTAGCGCCGCCCGCAGGTGGACGGATCGGGGCCATTTGGTTTGGTGGCTGGACCACTTGACCAGTATTGCCGGTGCCGAGTAGAGTCGACATTGATCCGGCTGATTCGCGGCCCGTTGCCGTGGCGCCGGTCGTTCCTGCGCCCGGGAATCCCCCGGGTTCCCTGTCCGCCGACTGGAAGGAACCGAGTGCCACTGCACACCGTCGAGCCCTTGCGCCTGTACCGGCAGATCGCCGGGCAGATCGGCAGGTTGATCGACGCCGGCGAATTTCCCGCCGGGTCGCGGCTGCCTGCGGAGCGCGAACTGGCCGCGCTGCTGGGGGTATCCCGCACATCCGTGCGCGAGGCGGTCATTTCGCTGGAGATCGCCGGCCGCGTCGAGGTCCGCGTCGGCGCCGGCATTTTCGTCGCTACGCCGACGGTCGACGCGACGGCAGCATCCGCTGACGAGGGTCCCAGCCCATTCGAACTCCTTGCCGCACGCCGTTTGATCGAAGGCGAGATCGCCGCGCTCGCCGCGCCCCTGGCCACCAAGGCAGACATCGCCTCAATGCGCAGGACGGTGGAGCGCATGCGCGACAACGCCGGCGATTTCAGGAAGCGTGATGCTGCCGACCGTGAATTCCATCTCCGGGTTGCCTCGGCCAGTGGCAACGGCTCGCTGGCGCTGGTCGTGCAGGGCTTGTGGCAGCAGCGCCGCGGCAAGCTCTGGTCACGCATCGTCGACCACTTGCACACGCGGAAGATGACCGATGCGGTGCTGGTAGATCACACCGCGATCATTGATGCGCTGGAACGCCACGATTCCGATGGTGCCCGTACGGCCATGCAGCGGCACCTGGCCCGCGTCGAACTGGAATTCCAGAGGCAATGGGACGCGATCGCTCAGCCGGCGGACTCGGGCATCAGCGCGGTCCGGACCAGGAGAGTTCACCGGGATGTCAAAAGATGAGCACGCTCAACCTCGCGACCCTCTTGTCGTTGCCGCCGCAAGTGGCTCGACCCGCCTATGACCTTGGTGGCATCGGCGTCGGTATCATCCACCTTGGACTTGGCGCATTTCACCGCGCGCATCAGGCCGTCTACACGGACCAGGTTCTTGCCGCAGATCCGCGCTGGGGCATCTGCGGCGTTTCGCTCAAGACGCCGCGAACCATTGGGGCGCTGGCCGCGCAGGACGGGCTGTACACGTTGCTGACGCGCGAAGGCGATGAAGCCTCCGCCCGGGTCATCGGCGCATTGCGCGAGACGCGTTTCGCCGGCACCGACCGGGACGGCCTCATCGCCCGGTTCGCCGATCCGCGCATCGCCGTCGTCACCGCCACGGTGACGGAAAAAGGCTACTGCCATGATCCGGCCTCCGGTGAACTGGATATCGGCCACCCCGACATCGCCTACGACCTGGCGCATCCGGAGGCACCGGAGTCGGCGCTCGGAATCCTGGTTGCCGGGCTCGCGGCGCGCAAGGCGGCGAAGGGCAATGGACTCTCCTTCGTCTGCTGCGACAACCTGCCGCATAACGGCCGCCTGGTCCAGCGCCTGGTCGCAGCGTTTGCCGAACGCCGCGATCCCACGCTTGCCGCGTGGATTGGCGACCAGGTGGCCTTTCCCTCGACCATGGTCGATCGCATCGTGCCCGCGACGACGCCGGCGGACCTGGCCGATGCGGCGCGCCTGCTCGGGGTTGTCGATGCGGCGCCGGTGACGGCCGAGTCCTTCGGACAGTGGGTGATCGAGGATCGCTTCGCCGGAGCACGGCCCGCATGGGAAGCCGCGGGTGCGCAGCTGGTCACCGATGTGGCGCCGTTCGAGCTGATGAAGCTGCGCTTGTTGAACGGCAGCCACTCCACGCTTGCCTATCTGGGTTTTCTGCTCGGCCACGAGTACGTCTGGCAGGCCTGTCGCGATCCGCTGGTCGCCACGCTGATCACGCGGCAGATGGCCGAAGACATCGTGCCGACGCTGGCGCAGCCGCCAGGCATTGACCTTTCCGCGTATTGCACGCGCCTGCTGGAACGTTTTTGCAATCGGGCGCTGCCGCACCGCACGCGGCAGATCGCCATGGACGGTTCGCAGAAACTGCCGCAGCGGTTGCTCGACACCGTGCGCGCCCGCCTTGGCGCAGGGGCGCCGCTGCTGCACCTGCCGCTGGCGGTGGCCGGATGGATACGTTACGCGAGCGGCACCGATGAGCAGGGCGCGCCGGTCCAGGTGCAGGACCCGCTGGCGCCGGCGTTCAGGAGCATCGTCGCCGCTGCGCATGGTGACGCGGGAGCGATTGCCGACGGCTTCCTCGATCTCGCCACGATATTCGGCACCGACCTGGCCGCGCACGCTGGATTCCGTTCCACGGTTCGCGACCGCGTGGTCGAGCTGTTTCGCGACGGCACCAAAGTGACGCTGGCGCGACACCTGGGCGTGGCCTGAGGCCGGACGCCCGGCGACAACGACAATCCTGAAGAGAAACGCCATGACCATCCCGATTTCGCTCCACCCCGACCGACTCTTTCCGGCCGATCCGGCCACGCGCGAACTCGCACGCCGGCTCCATGCGTCGGTGGCGCAACTGCCGATCGTGAGTCCGCACGGTCATACCGATCCGCAGTGGTTCGCCGACGACCTGCCTTTCGCCAATGCCACCGCGCTGTTCATCACGCCCGATCATTACGTGTTCCGGATGCTCTACAGCCAGGGTCTGCGTCTCGAAGACTTGGGCATACCGACGCGCGACGGTGCACTGGTCGAGACCGACGCGCGCAGGATCTGGCGGACCTTCGCGGCGCACTACCATCTGTTTCGCGGTACGCCGACACGACTTTGGCTGGATCACGCGTTCAACACGGTATTCGGCATCGACGAACGGCTCACGGCGGAGTCGGCCGACCGCTGTTTCGAGCAGATCAACGACTGCCTGGCGCGACCCGAGTTTCGCCCCCGTGCGCTGTTCGATCGCTTCAACATCGAGGTGATCGCGACCACCGAATCACCGCTCGACCCGCTCGACCATCACCGGCGGATCCGCGCGTCGGGCTGGGGAGGTCGGGTGGTAACGGCATATCGGCCCGATCCCGTCGTTGATCCCGAGTTCGAAGGCTTTGCCGACAATGTTGCGCAGTTCGGCGCGCTCACCGGCGAGAACACCGCGACCTGGACCGGCTACCTGGCGGCGCATCGGCAACGGCGCGCGTATTTCAAGTCGATGGGCGCGACGTCGACGGATCATGGACATCCCACGGCGCTGACCTGCAATCTTTCTTCGGCACAGTGCCAGCGCTTGCTCGATGGCGCGCTGGCGGGGACGATCGACGCGTCCGAAGCGGAAATGTTCCGCGGCCAGATGCTGACCGAGATGGCCGGCATGAGCCTCGACGACGGGCTGGTGATGCAGATTCATCCCGGCAGCTTCCGCAATCACAATGCCGTCGTGTTCGGTCGCTTCGGTCGCGACAAGGGTGCCGACATCCCGACGCCGACCGACTACGTGCGTGCGTTGGGCGCCCTGCTCGAGCGTTTTGGCAATGAACCGGGACTCACCGTCATCCTGTTCACGCTCGACGAGACCGCCTATTCGCGCGAATTGGCGCCACTGGCCGGCCACTACCCGATCCTGAAGCTCGGCCCGCCGTGGTGGTTCAATGACAGTCCGGAAGGCATGCTGCGTTTTCGCGAGCAGGCCACTGAGACTGCCGGCTTCTACAACACCGTCGGTTTCAACGACGACACGCGCGCATTCATGTCCATCCCCGCACGGCACGACGTCGCGCGACGAATCGATTGCCGCTTTCTGGCCACGCTGGTCGTCGAACAAAAGATCGGTGAGGACGAGGCCTTCGAACTGGCGCCGGGACTGGCGCACGACTTCGCCAAGGCCGCCTACCGGCTCTGACGACAAGGATCCGCACATGATCGCTCGTTCGAATATCCGCACGGCTGCCGCACTTGCCCTGTCGGCATGGCTGCTAGTCCTCCCTGCCGTTGGCACGGCGCAGACGTCAGCCGGCGGTGCGGCCAGGGTCCAAGCCACTCTGGAAGCGCCGGTCGAATCAGCGCCGGTGGTCGTCGATGGGGTGCCGCTGTTCCGGATACGCGGCGGGCTGGGTTTCCCTGCTGAGGCCCGTGCCAAGGTCATTGCAGAGCGTATCGAGACCGTCGCTGACGACGCGAGTTTCGACCCGTCGACACTGCGCCTCGTGCCGGAGGGCGAATTCATCGGCGTCTTTGCCGGCCCGCTGCGCATCCTTGACGTGACCCCGCCGGACGCCCAACTCGACCAGCTGACGACCGGCACATTGGCGGCCATCGTCGAGCGGCGCATCCGGTTGGCGATCGGCGAATACCGCGAGGCGAGGACGCCCGAGCATCTGGCGAGCAGCACCATCGGCGCCGGGGGGGCCACGCTGGTCTTCGTCCTGGGCGTGGCCGGCCTGATCTGGCTGAGCCGGCGTTTGCGGGCGCGGGTCCAACGCGAAATCGATTCGAGAATGCAGACCGTCGGCATCCAGTCGTTCGAGATCCTGCGTGCCGAGCGCGTCAGCGCAGTGGTACTGGCGGTGATGCGCGTCGTGGTGATCACCGGGGTGTTGGCGCTGACGCTGTACTGGCTCAAGTATGCGCTGGGTCTGTTTCCGTGGACCAGGGGATTCGCCATCGCGCTGCTGCGCAATACCGTCACGCCGCTGGCGGGACTCTGGGACGCGCTGCTCGGCGCAATTCCCAATCTCATCTTCCTGGCGATCCTCTATTACGTGCTGCGCGGCATGCTGCGCCTGATCCGGTCGTTCTTCGTGGCGGTACAGCGGGAGTCGGTCACGCTGGCGAATTTCGAACCCGAATGGGCAATGCCGACCTACAACCTGGTGCGGCTGGCGATCATCGGTCTAGGGCTGGTGGTCGCCTACCCGTACATCCCGGGTTCCGGCTCGGACGCCTTCAAGGGCGTGTCAATCTTCGCCGGCATCGTCTTCTCGCTCGGCTCGTCGACGGCGATCGCCAACATGATGGCCGGCTACATGATGACCTACCGGCGCGCGTTCCGGATCGGCGACCGGGTGAAGATAGGCGACGTCACGGGTGACGTGACCGAGATGCGCCTGCAGGTCACCCACCTGCGTACGCCCAAGAACGAGGAGGTGGTGATCCCCAACTCGCAGATCATCAACGGCCACGTCACCAATTACAGCACGCTGGCCAAGGAGAACGGGCTGCTGCTGCACACGACGGTCGGCATCGGCTATGAAACGCCATGGCGGCAGGTCGAGGCGATGCTGCTCGAGGCGGCGTCGCGCACCTCCGGACTCGCGACCGAGCCCGCGCCGTTCGTACTGCAGACCGCACTCGGCGATTACGCGATCACCTACGAAATCAATGTCGGCTGCGACGACGCGCAGCGCATGGCGCAGCTGTACTCGGCGCTGCACCGGAACATCCTCGACGTGTTCAACGAATACGGTGTCGCAATCATGACGCCGTCCTACGTCGCCGATCCGCCGGACGCGAAGCTGGTGCCGAAGGGCAATTGGTTTCCGCCTCCGGCCAGCCAGGACCGGGCCTGACCGCGGCCTGCACGGTGGTTAGCACCGCGGCCTGCATCGGGGTTTACACCGCGGTTTGCATCGCGGATTACTTCACTCCCGGGCGCGCGAGTCGAGCCAGATGGTCACCGGCCCGTCGTTGACCAGGCGCACCTGCATGTCGGCGCCGAATACGCCAGTAGACACCGGACGGCTGAGCGCCGCGCCGAGCGCGGCGACAACCGCGACAAATGCCGGCTCGGCGATTTCCGGACGTGCCGCGGCGGTGTAGGAGGGCCGGTTGCCCTTGCGCGTCGATGCGTACAGCGTGAACTGCGAGACCGCCAGGATGTCGCCGCCGGTGTCGATGATTGAACGGTTCATGACACCCGCGTCGTCGGGAAAGACGCGCAGCTGGACGATCTTGCGCACCAGCCAGTCGCGGTCCTCGGCGCCGTCGTTCGCGGTGACGCCGACCAGCACCAGCAGTCCCGGGCCGATGGCGCCGGTGACGCTGCCCTCGACCGTGACGTTCGCCTCGCACACGCGCTGTACCAGCGCCCTCATCGCATCACCTTGCGCTCGACGTCGACCACCCGGCCCGAGTCGAACATGATCGTGGTCATCGTCTGCAGGTCGCCCGGCGCCGGCAGGTAGGTCCAGCGGCTCTGCTTGCGATTGCTGCCGCCGCTTTTGAGGTCCGGCGGACCGATGCGCGCGACGACTTCCCCCTGGTTCATTCCGGCGTGGATGAAACGGCGCTCGGATGGGTTGCCGGCAATGGCAGCGACGGATTTCTTTGGCGGAACCACCTTTGGTTTCGGTGCTGTCCTGGTCCTGCCGGGCGAATTGGACGCGGTCGGTGGAGACAGTGGAATGACCGATACGTCAGCCGGGTCACGGGCGAAGTCGCGCAACTCCCGTCCCGGCGGGCAGGGGTGATCCTGGTAGATCGGCTGATTGCTCTCGCCGGCACACTTGAACACCTGCGCCGGAGCCGGTGCCGACCACAGGGCCGGCGGCGCCAGCGCCAGAAGGACAAGTCGCCGAAAAGTCAGGTTGCGCTTCATGTTGGATGGGCGCTGGTGGGCGAGAAAACGTTCGGGGAACGATGACGGTACGATAGCGCTTTCCCGGTCATTTCACGCTAAGACTTTCGATGGAACCGAAAATCCCGACCGCGGCCCGCGTTGCCGCCATTGCGCCATTCCACGTCATGGAGGTCCAGACCGCCGCCCGTGCGCTGGAGGCTGCCGGCCGCTCGATTGTGCATATGGAAATCGGCGAACCGGATTTCCCGACGCCCGGGCCGGTGCTGGCGGCGGCGCAGGCCGCCATGGCCGACGGCGGCATCTATTACACGTCGGCGCTCGGATTGCCCGAGCTGCGCCGTGCGATCGCCCGGCACTACGCCGAGCAATACGGGGTTGCTGTGGCGCCGGAGCGCATCGTCGTCACTGCGGGCTCGTCTGCGGCGCTGCTGCTGGTACTGGCGTTGATCGTCGACCGCGACCAGCGGGTGCTGCTCGCCGACCCGGGCTATCCCTGCAACCGCAATTTCGTCCGGGTGCTGGAAGGCGCACCGGTGGGCGTGCCGGTGGATGCCGAGGCGGATTATCAGTTCACGGCGGAACTCGTGGCGCGTCACTGGACGCCGGACACGCGCGCGGCGCTGATCGCCTCGCCATCCAATCCCACCGGCACCGTCGTGCCGCGGGAGGAAATGCGCCGGATCGTCGACGCGGTGGCGGAACGGGCGGGACACCTGATCGTCGATGAGATCTATCTCGGCCTCACCTATGGCGAGCGACCGCGCAGCGTACTCGAATTCGCCGACGATGCATTCGTCATTTCGAGTTTCTCGAAATACTTCAACATGACCGGCTGGCGCCTGGGATGGGTTGTGGCGCCGGAGCGCCATGTGCGCGACCTGGAAAAGCTGGCGCAGAACCTTTACATCAGCCCGGCCACGTTGTCGCAGCGGGCTGCGCTGGCCTGCTTCACGCCCGAAACGCTGGCGATTGTCGAAACGCGCCGGAAGGCGTTCGAGGCGCGGCGCGATTTTCTGGTGCCAGCGCTGCGCGAACTGGGCTTTCGCATTCCGGTCATGCCCACCGGTGGCTTTTTCGTCTATGCGGATTGCTCCCGCTTCAGCGACGACAGCCAGCGTTTCTGCAGCGAAGTGCTCGAAGGCGCCGGCGTGGCGATCACGCCGGGCATCGACTTTGGCCACCATCGGGCCGCCGCGCACGTGCGCTTCGCCTACACCGTCGCCCAGGACAGACTCGAGGACGGCGTGGCCCGCCTCGCGCGGTTCCTGCGCCGCTGACATGCGGCTGGTTCCGGCACTCGTCGCGCTCGTGCTTTCCGGGTGCGGCGCGCTGGACGCAGTCGACTATTACTTTCAGGGCGCCTCGGGCCAGCTCGATCTCGTCACGCGCGCGAAGCCGATCCCCGAGGTCATCGCGCAGACCGACGACGTTTCGCTGCGCGCGCGTCTGGCGCTGGTCCAGGAGATGCGCGCATTCGCCAGTCGCGAATTGGCCTTGCCCGACAACGGCAGCTACACCCGCTACGCCGATCTTGGGCGCCCCTACGTCGTATGGAACGTGTTTGCCACCGCTGCGCTGTCGCTCGAGCCGCGCAAATGGTGTTTCCCCGTCGCCGGCTGCGTGAGCTACAGAGGGTATTTCCTGGAGGTGGAAGCCAGGGGACTGGCGGCGCGCCTGGCGGCCGCCGGCGAGGACGTCTGGGTGAGTGGGGTCCCGGCCTACTCGACGCTTGGCTATTTCGACGATCCGGTGCTGTCGACCTTCGTGCGCTGGCCTGAGGTCGACGTCGCCAGAATGCTGTTTCACGAACTCGCGCACCAGGTCGTCTATGTCAAGGACGACACGCAGTTCAACGAGTCGTTCGCGGCCGCGGTGGAGGAGGCGGGAGTCGAGCGCTGGCTGAAGACTCAGGGCGACCCGGCGAAGGATGCCTATTTCGCGCGCAGCCAGCGCCTGCGCGGAGCCTTTCAGGATCTGGTGGAGACAGCCAAGGCGGAACTTGGCGCGCTGTACGGCGGTGACGCGCCGGATGACGTCAAGCGCAGCCGCAAGAGCGAGATCTTCGCAGCCATGCGCAATGGTTACGAACGGGCAAAGGGTGGGGAGCCGGGACTGACCGGCTATAACCGCTGGTTCGCCGGGGAGGCCGGGAGGGGACCCAACAATGCCAGTATTGCCTCGGTGGCGCTGTACACGTCCGACGTGCCCGCATTCCGGGCACTGCTGGCCGAGGAAGGTGAGGATTTCCCCCGCTTCTACGCCCGGGTGCGTGAACTGGCCGCGCTGGACAAGCCGGCACGTGCCGCGGCGCTGGCAGCCCTTCAGCGCCGCAATTCTTAATGCCTTGATCAACAAGAATTTTCGTACTACAATCGCAGGTTCCCTTGCCTCACCCGCCGCAGACGGGGAGGCCGCCGGTGGTTCCGCAATGCCTGCCCTTGAATGGGCGGACCGCCAACTTCAACGACCGAAAGGAGTGCTCTGCAGATGCGACACTACGAAATTGTATTCATCGTGCACCCGGATCAGAGCGAGCAGGTGCCCGCGATGATCGACCGGTACCGCACGATGGTGACTGGCCGCAAGGGCCAGATTCACCGCCTCGAGGATTGGGGCCGCCGCCAGCTGGCCTACCCGATCCAGAAGGTGCACAAGGCGCACTACGTCCTGATGAACATCGAGTGCGACCAGGAATCCCTGGGCGAGCTCGAGCATGCGTTCAAGTTCAACGACGCCGTCCTGCGCCACCTGATCGTCGCGACGAAGGAGGCCAAGGTCGCCCCGTCGCCGATGATGAAGGAAGAAAAGGCGAAGTCGCTGACCGCGAGGGAGAACGCCCGCGAGAACGACGCGCCGCGCGCTGTGGAGGCGGCAGAAGCCGCGCCTGCTGCGCCGGCCGCCTAGGCACACGGAACACAGCAGCCGACGTGCCGGGCACCAACCGGCTCACGCTCGATGCCACGCTCGCACAGCGCGGAGACCTTCGCTACACGCCTGCCGGAATACCGGCGATCGACTGCACGTTGCACCACGAATCCGTGCAGCGCGAAGCCGGTGGGGAACGCAAGGTCGACTGTGAGGTGTTCGCGGTGGCGTTTGAGGATGTGGCCAGGCGAATTGCCCGGATGCCGGTCGGAAGCGAACTCCGCTGCGAGGGCTTTCTCGCGCGGCGCTACCGGACCGGCGTGACCGTCGCGTTGCACATCACGCATCTCGATTGAACGATTGAACGATTGAACGAAAGGAACGACCATGCCCCGCCCGTTGGGAAGAGGTAAAGGTAAGGGAAAGAAGGATCTCAAGAAACGCGATCGCGGCAATGCGCTGTTCAAGCGCCGCAAGTTTTGCCGCTTCACCGCCGAAAAGGCCACGGAGATCGACTACAAGGACGTCGACCTGCTGAAGGATTTCGTGCAGGAGAACGGCAAGATCATGCCGGCGCGCGTCACGGGCACCAAGGCCCGCTGGCAGCGCCAGTTGTCCACGGCCGTCAAGCGCGCGCAGTTCCTGGCGCTGCTGCCGTTCACCGACCGGCACTAGGAGGAGCGGATCATGCAAATCATTCTGCTCGAGAAAATCGTCAACGTCGGCAATCTGGGCGACGTGGTCAAGGTCAAGAACGGCTATGCGCGCAACTACCTGATCCCGCAGGGCAAGGCGAAACGCGCCACGGCCGAAAACGTCAAGATGCTGGAAGGCAAGCGCGCCGAACTCGAGGCCGCTGCCTCTGCCAAACTGGTCGCGGCGCAGGCGTTGGCCGAAAAGCTCGAAGGCCTGGTCGTGAAGATCACCCAGAAAGCCGGTGTCGACGGCCGCTTGTTCGGATCGGTGGGCAACGTCGATGTGGTGGATGCGCTCAAGGCGCAGGGCTTCGAGATCGAGAAGGGCATGGTGCGCCTGTCCGATGGTCCGCTGAAGCACGTCGGCGACTTTGCCATGGTCGTCGCACCGCATACCGACGTCATCGCGAACATCACGGTGACGGTGATCGGGGAATCCGCACAGCAGGGTTGATATCCACGCTGTGCAGCAGGGAGGGGCCGCGTCGGCAACGACGTGGCCCTTTTGCTTTCCACGACGCCCGCAAGCCTGCGTCCGCGCAGTAGAATCGACATCGCGTCGCCCTGCTGCCGATGCGGCCAACCGAGCGCCACACGCCTCCCATGCCTGACGATCCCCAACTCGAAGCGCTGAAGCTGCCGCCCCACTCGCTGGAGGCGGAGCAGTCGATCCTCGGCGGGCTGTTGCTCGACAACGAAGCCGCGGATCGCGTCGGTGACGTCGTCGCCGAGGACGATTTCTACAGCGACGCGCATCGACTCATCTATCGGCACATCGTGCAGCTTGCCTCGGACGGCAAGCCCGTCGATGTGGTCACGCTGTCCGAGGCACTGGGCTCGACGCAGAAACTCGACTACGTCGGTGGAATGGCCTACCTCGGGGCATTGGTCGGCAACGTCCCGACGGCGGCGAACATCCGTCATTACGCGCAGATCGTGCGCGAGCGGTCGATTCTGCGCCAGCTGGCCGCGACTGCCGGCGAAATTGCCGACACCGCCTACAACCCGCTTGGACGCGACGCCAAGGCCATCCTCGACGAAGCCGAGGCGAAAGTGCTGCACATCGCCGAGCAGGGCTCACGCGGCCAGCAGAATTTTCAGCCGTTGGGCAAGCTGCTCACCGCGGTGGTCGAGAAGATCGAGCAGCTGTTCAGCCGTGACGACCCGTCGGACGTTACGGGCGTCGCCACCGGCTTTACCGACCTCGACAAGATGACTTCCGGCCTGCAACCGGGCGATCTGGTGATCGTCGCCGGACGCCCGTCGATGGGTAAGACCGCGCTCGCGCTGAATGTTGGCGAGCACGTGGCGCTGAACGTGAAGATGCCGGTGGCTGTGTTCTCGATGGAAATGGGCGCCTCGCAGCTCGCGTTGCGGATGATCGGATCGGTCGGCAGGCTCGACCAGCACAAGTTGCGTACGGGCCGACTGGCTCCGGACGACTGGGAGCGCCTGTCTGCGGCGCTGGGCAGATTGTCAGAAGCTCCGCTGCTGATCGACGAGACGCCGTCGCTCAACGCCATCGAGGTCCGCTCGCGCGCGCGCCGCCTGCAGAAACAGCACGGCCAGTTGGGCCTGGTCATCGTCGACTACATCCAGCTGATGCAGGCGCAGTCGCAGGGCGAGAACCGCGCCACGGAGATTTCCGAGATATCGCGGGCGCTGAAATCGCTGGCCAAGGAGCTCAAGGTTCCGGTGATGGCGCTGTCGCAGCTCAATCGCTCGCTCGAGCAGCGGCCGAACAAGCGGCCGGTGATGTCGGACCTGCGCGAATCGGGCGCGATCGAGCAGGACGCGGATGTGATCCTGTTCATCTACCGTGACGAGGTCTACAACGAGGACACGCCGGACAAGGGGACGGCGGAGATCATCGTCAGCAAGCAGCGCAACGGCCCGACCGGCACGGTGCGCCTCACCTTCCTCGGCGAGCATACCCGCTTCGATAACTTCGCCACTCCAGGCAGCTACTGAACTTCGCGGTCCGGCTGGAGCGTCTGGCGCACCTTGTATACTCGCGGCGCCCAATCAATTCCTACTCGCAGCGATGGCAAATCCAACCACACGAACTGCCCTGGTCACCGGTATCACCGGTCAGGACGGGGCCTACCTTGCGCAGTGTCTGCTCGCCAAGGGCTACGAAGTCTATGGCGCCTTTCGCAGAGGCAGTTCGGCCAACTTCTGGCGCATCGAGGAAATCGGCATCGCGCAGGACGAGCGCCTGCACCTGGTCGAATACGACCTGACCGACCTCGGGTCGGCGATCAGGCTGATCGAGAAGTCGAGGCCGGCGGAAGTCTACAATCTCGCGGCGCAGAGTTTCGTCGCCGTGTCCTTCGACCAGCCGATCACCACCGGCCTGATCACTGGTCTGGGTGCGGTCAACCTGCTCGAGGCGATCCGTGTGGTCGATCCGACGATCCGTTTCTACCAGGCCAGCACGTCGGAGATGTTTGGCCACGTGCAGGCAATGCCGCAGGACGAGGGCACGCCGTTCTATCCGCGCAGCCCCTACGGCGTGGCCAAGCTGTATGCGCACTGGATGACGATCAACTACCGTGAGTCGTACGGCATCTTCGGCGCCAGCGGCATTCTCTTCAATCACGAATCACCGCTGCGTGGTCGCGAGTTCGTTACCCGCAAGGTGACCAACGGCGTCGCGCGCATTGCGCTCGGACGGCAGGAAACGCTCGAACTCGGCAACCTCGATGCCCAGCGTGACTGGGGCTTCGCGCCGGAGTACGTCGACGGAATGTGGCGGATGCTTCAGGCGGAAGCGCCCGACACCTTCGTGCTGGCGACCGGAAGGATGCAGTCGGTGCGCGAATTCGTGATGCTGGCCTTCGCCGCTGCCGACATCGCACTCGAGTGGCAGGGCACCGGGCTGGATGAGACCGGCGTGAACCCGGTCAACGGACGAACCTGCGTTCGCATCAACCCGTCCTTCTACCGTCCGGCGGAAGTGGACAAGTTGCTCGGCCATCCGGCCAAGGCAAGGCGCGTCCTCGGCTGGGAGGCAACCACGTCGCTGGAGTCGATCTGCGGGAAGATGGTTGCGGCAGACCTGTCCCGCGTGGACCGTGGCGTCTCGTACTGAGCGCGTCCTCGTCACCGGGGCCGGCGGCTTCACCGGCCGGCATCTGTGTGCGCTGCTGCGGGAGAGCGGATGCCGGGTATTCGGTCTGGTCGAGACGCCAACGGGTGCGGCAGACGAAATCGCCGCGAACCTCCACGACCCGGCGGCGGTAGCGGCTGCGGTGGGCGAGGCGGCGCCTGACCAGGTTGTACACCTCGCCGCGATCGCCTTTCCGGGCCACGCGCGCGCCGATGAAATCTATCGCACCAACCTGTCCGGCACGCTCACGTTGCTGGAGGCGCTCGTGGCGCGCCGCGCGGGCGGCAACGGCGTCGTTCTGGCGAGCACCGGTACCGTCTACGGCGCGGTTGAGGCCAGCGCGCTCGATGAGGATGCGCCGACGGCCCCGGCGACACATTACGCGGTCAGCAAGCTGGCGATGGAACAGATGGCGAGGTTGTTTGGCAGCGCGCTGCCGATCACCATCGTCCGGCCATTCAACTGTACCGGGCCGGGACAGCGCGAACCCTATCTCGTTCCGAAACTGGTGCGCCATTTTGCGCAGCGCGCGGGGTCGATTGACCTCGGCAACATCGACGTCGTTCGCGATTTCATCGACGTACGGAGCGCGGCTGACGCCTATCGTCGCCTGCTCAAGGCGCCGGATGTCGGCGGGAAGACATTCAACCTGTGTTCGGGCGTCGGTGTCTCGGTACGCGAACTGGTGGCGATGCTGGAGCGCATCACCGGCCACGCCGTCGACGTGCGCATCGACCCTCGTTTCGTGCGGGCCGGTGAGCCCGGACGCATCGTTGGCTCTCCAGCCCGATTGCACGCCGCGGCCGGCGTTCCAACGCCGATCGACCTGTCTACGACGCTCGTCGACATGCTTGGCGAAAGCGCGGCCGAACTGGCCGGCGCAGCCGCACTGCGGCGCTAGCCTTGGACGGCGATGCGGTCGCGCCCGGCGGATTTTGCGTCGTAGAGGGCGCGATCGGCTGCGGCGATCGTCGCGGCGATCGTGCGGCCTGATTTCCGCGTGGCGATGCCGATCGACAGCGTGACCTTGAGTCCCGGAACGACATTGGCCCAGGGATAGGCGTCGATTGCCTCCTTGAGACGCTGCAGCACGCGCATTCCGGAGTCGGTCGTCGCGTTGGCCAGCACCAGCAGGAATTCATCGCCGCCGTAGCGCACTGGCAGGTCGTTCTGGCGCGAGTGCTCGCGAATGATGCCGGCAACCCGGCGCAGCACGGTGTCGCCCACCGTGTGTGAAAACGTGTCGTTGATCCGCTTGAACAGATCGACGTCGATCAGCGCGATGGTAAGCGGCGTCGCATTGACCTCGCTTTCCGCCACCAGCTCGCCGATGCGCGCATCGAGTCCGCGGCGGTTGAGCAAGCCTGTCAGCGGATCCTGCTGCGAAACTTCGGTCAGGACCTGCGCCTCCCGGGTCAAGGCGGCATGGTCCGCCGCAAGACTCTCTGCCTTGGCCTGGAACTGCTGCGCACGGCGCGACGCGTCCTGGAAATCGAGCCATAGTTGCGCGGCGTGCGCTGCATGCTTGCGGGAGCCGGCCAATTCCGCCTCGCGCACGGCGTGGAATTCCTTGTACATGGAGAGTGCGCTGGCATGGTCACCCGCACGCTCGAGCACCATCGATGCCGCCTCGCAGGCCTCGGCCAGGACCGCACGGGTTCCGAGCTTGCGGGCAATGCCGATCGCCTCCGTCAGGGCTACGCTGGCCTCTTCCAGTCGACCCTGCGCGATGCGCAGGTAGCCGCGCTCGGTCAACGCTTCGGCCTGGACGTGCAGCTCGCCGAGTTGCTGCGCCAGCGCGAGGGTTCGCCCGAGCGTGTCGTCGGCCTCCGCGTGATTTCTCAGCAGGCGATGCATCGTGCCCGCCTGTCCCAGGCACTGCAGTTCGTCATAGGGGTTGCCCTGCGTATGCGCGAGGGCGAGCGCCATGGTGACCAGCGAGAGGCTCCTCGCATACTCGGCCTGCGCGGCATCGGCGTCGCTCTCGGCAAGATCATCGCCGAGGCGCTTGGTCAGGTGCGACTGGTTGAGCAGCAGCTTGGTGAGCAGGCCGCGGTTGCCCGCGGCCCGGGCGAGTTCGATGCCTTTGGCGATGTGGATCGATGCCTCGTCGATCCGGTTGGCCTCGATCAGCGTCGCTCCGAGTGAATTGCAGATGTTGATCTCGAGTTCGCACAGGTTCTGGTCGCGGGCTGCCTGCAGCGCCCGCAACAGCGAGGCGGCGGCATCGTCCTGCGCACCCAGCCGGTGCTGGCACAGGCCGACGCCGGCAAAGGCTGCGGCTGCGCCAGCGAGATCACCGGCTTCCTGATAGAGCTGTGCCGACGCCAGCAGATGCTCGAGCGCCGACATGAAGTCGGACAGGTAGAAGTGGCAGCGCGCCAGCGCGTGCCTGGTCTCGGCGGCGAGCTGTCGATTGCCGGACTTCGCGGCAAGGTTGCACGCTTCCTGGACGTGTTCGAAGGCGGTTTGTGCCTGTCCGTTGCGCGCGAGATCGGTGGCGAGCTCGTTGAGCGCGCGCACCTTGACCACCGGATTGGCAGTATTGGCGACGGGCTCGACATGTGATTCCAGGGTGATCATGGCGGTAACGATCACCGGCCATCGCGGTCTGATTCGCGATGCCGGATTGCCGCCCCGGATTCGTTGCGGCAAGTGGTGGCATTCTAGATCAGCGCTAGCGAATCTGCTCGCGCACCGGACGATCGGCCGCGCTGCAGGCACGACCGGTAGGGCTGGAAGCCAACGCCGCCAGCAATCGGCGACGCTCAGCGCGCCGGTTGCGCGCCCTTGTTCGCTACAACACCTCTGCGGCGTGATCGGCCAATCGCGAACGCTCGCCGCGCTGCAATGTGACGTGACCGGAGTGCGACCAGCCCTTGAAACGATCGACCACGTAGGTGAGTCCTGAACTGCCCTCGGTCAGATACGGCGTGTCGATCTGTGCAATGTTGCCGAGGCATACCACCTTGGTCCCGGGCCCTGCGCGGGTGATGAGCGTCTTCATCTGTTTCGGCGTCAGGTTCTGCGCCTCGTCGATGATCAGGAACTTGTTGATGAACGTGCGCCCGCGCATGAAATTGAGGCTCTTCACCTTGATGCGCGAGCGGATGAGATCGCGCGTGGCCGCACGTCCCCATTCGCCGGCCTCGTCGTCGGTCTTGTTGAGCACGTCGAGGTTGTCCTCCAGCGCGCCCATCCAGGGATTCATCTTTTCTTCCTCGGTGCCCGGGAGGAAGCCGATATCCTCGCCCACCGGGACGGTGACGCGCGTCATGATGATCTCGGTGTAGACCTTGAATTCCAGCGTCAGCATCAGACCGGCGGCCAGCGTCAGCAGCGTCTTGCCGGTGCCGGCCTGACCGAGCAGCGTGACGAAGTCGACATCCGGGTTCATCAACAGGTTGAGCGCGAAATTCTGCTCGCGGTTGCGCGCGGTGATGCCCCAGACGCTGTTCTTCTGGTGCGTGTAATCCTTGAGGGTCGACAGAACCGCGGTCTTGCCGGAGAGTTCCTTGACGATGGCGTAGAACGGCGTCTCGTCCTTCTTCTCCTGGTAAAGGAATTCGTTCTGCAGCAGCGACGGTATCAGCGGTCCGGTCAGCCGGTAGTAGGTATGGCCACCCTGCTGCCACGACTCCATTGCCTTGCCGTGCCGGTCCCAGAAATCCGCCGGCAGCTCGCTGCTGCCCGAATACAGCAGTTCGGTGTCCTCGAGGACCTTGTCGTTGAAATAGTCCTCAGCGGCGATGCCAAGCGCACGCGACTTGATGCGCATGTTGATGTCCTTGGACACCAGGATCACATTGCGCTTGGGATGCATCTGCGCCATGTGCATGACTACGGCGATGATCTGGTTGTCGGCCTTGCCTCCCGCCAGCGACGGCGGCAGCGTGGTCGAGATGTTCTCCGTCTGCAGGAACAGGCGGCCGGTGGCGGCGCCGTTGCTCTTGCCGTCGAGCGGGATGCCCTTGGCGATGCGTTCGCCCGTCTCGCCGATCGAAGTCACCAGTTCGTCGAGAAAGCGCGAGACCTGCCGCGCGTTGCGCGCGACCTCGGTCATGCCTTTCTTGTTGTTGTCGAGTTCCTCGAGGGTGAGGATCGGCAGGTAGATGTCATGCTCCTCGAACCTGAACAGGCTCGTGGGATCGTGCATCAGGACGTTGGTGTCGAGGACGAACAGCTTCGACGCGGGTGCGGTACCGCCTTTCGACGGCTTGCGGGAGGGCAGCAGGTGCAGAGAGGATGGGGCGGGGCGCAGCTTGCGTTCTACCATGGGCCTCCTGGAGGGCAGAGCGGTCGCGGCCGGGCGACCTTCCGAAGATGTTACCGTATTTCGCCGAGGGCACAAGCAGTTGTGGTCGACCCCCGGGAACGCCCTCAGGTCTTGTGGTGGAAAGGGAACAGGTCTGCCGCCGGGCAGGCTGACTTCGAACCGCAACTCCCGGCAACGGCGAATCCGGCAGGAACTGCCCGGCCCGCAAAGACCGACGGATCAGGCGGCGCGTGCGAGATCGACGTCGCCGAGGAACTCCTCGCCCTGCACGAGCAGCGTGCCGGTGCGGCCAGCGATGGTTCCCGGGCCGACGCTGCAACGGGGCAGCGCCATCGGCTCCACCGTCTCGAACAGCGCGCGCGTCGTGCACAGCGCCCATCCTTGCGCCTTCCAGCCGAGCAGCAGCTGCTCGAAGGCGGGCGCCATGCGCATGCCCTCGAGTTCCGCATGCAGCGTGAAAACGTGAGTGTCCCGGTTGCTGTCTCGCGTGCGCTCGAGCAGATGTGCCGCAACGTTCTCCTCGGTGATGTCGTCGACGCCGATCATTTCATCCAGCGTTGGCAGCGTCGTCGGGAATTGCGGGCAGCGCACCAGTTCGGCATTCCAGACCGGCAGGTGCGAATAGTCGCCCCGCCCATCCGAGCAATAGTCGAAGCCGAGGCGTTGAGTCAGCCGCAGCGCATGGACATTCATCTGCCAGCCGGCGGCGCCATGCGTGCGCGGCGGCTCGCCCATGATCTCGTGGAAACGCTCGCAGGCGCGGTGCATTTCGTCGCTGGTCCACTGCGCATCGGCTTTCGACACACCGTCCTGCCAGCGGATATGGTCCCAGCAATGCACGCCGGTTTCGTGTCCGGCGTCGCGCACGCCGCGCATGACATCCGCGGCGCGCCTGCCGATGTCCGGTCCCGGCAGCAGCGTACCGTACAGCAGCGTCTTCACCCCGTAGTGGCGTACCACCGACGTGCGTCGCACCTTGCCGACAAAGCCGCGGCGGAATACCCGCTTGATCGCCCGGCCCGTGTGATCGGGACCGAGGGAGAACAGGAACGTCGCCGCGACGTCGTGCTTGCGCAACAGCTCGACCAGCGTCGGCACGCCTTCGCGCGTGCCGCGCAGCGTATCGACGTCGATCTTCAGCGCAATGCGCATTGATGGCCGCGCAGTCTCATTCGACGAGGCGACGGGCCTCCGCGACCTGGCCGCGGTATGCGTCGAAAATGCGGGTCAAAGCATCGTCCATCGATACTGCGGGTTTCCAGTCGAGATCCGCGCAGGTATTGGTGATCTTCGGCACTCGGTTCTGCACATCCTGGTAGCCGCGCCCGTAGTAGGCCTCGGCCGTGGTCTCGACGATGCGGACCTGCTTGGCACTCGGCGCGTATTCGGGGTAGCGCAGCGCCAACGCCAGCATGGCCTCGGCGAGTTCGCGCACCGACCAGTTGTTGGCCGGGTTGCCGATGTTGTAGATCTGGCCCGACGCCACGCCGTCCGGATTGTCGATGATCTTCACCAGCGCGTCGATGCCGTCGTCGATGTAGGTGAAGGCACGCTTCTGCGTGCCGCCGTCGACGAGCTGGATCGGTTCGCCACGGACGATGTGGCCGAGGAACTGGGTGATCACCCGCGAGCTGCCTTCCTTCGCGGTGTTGATCGAGTCGAGTCCGGCACCGATCCAGTTGAACGGCCGGAAAAGCGTGTAATCGAGGCCTTCCTGCATGCCGTAGGCGTGGATCACCCGGTCCATCAGCTGCTTGGCGCAGGAATAGATCCAGCGCGGTTTGTTGATCGGTCCCAGCACCAGTTCCGACGCCTCCGGGTCGAACTCGGCGTCGCGCGACATGCCGTAGACCTCGGAGGTCGACGGAAACACGATGCGCTTGCCGTAGCGGACGCAGGCGCGGACGATCGGCAGGTTGGCCTCGAAGTCGAGTTCGAAGACGCGCAGCGGCTCGCGCACATAGGTGGCGGGCGTGGCGATCGCAACCAGCGGCAGCACGACGTCGCATTTCTTGACGTGGTACTCGATCCACTCGCGATTGATGGTGATGTCGCCTTCGAAAAAGTGGAAGCGTGGTTCCGCGACCAGGTCGGCGATGCGGTCGGCCTGCATGTCCATGCCGTAGATGTCCCAGTCCGTCGTGTCGACGATCCGGCGCGACAGGTGGTGGCCGATGAAGCCGTTGACGCCAAGGATGAGCACGCGTTTCATGCCAAGTTCCGGGACCGGGAAAGCGTGAATTCTACCGCGTGCGCGGGATCGGTTGGCCGGCCGCCCCCCGCCCGGGTGCCTGCTGGCGCGCCCTACGCATATTGGGCCGATCGGCCCGTTGCCGCCAAGAGTCGACAGTTGACCCACACACGCGAACCCCCAATACTCATGCCCGAGTAACGGAAATGCCTATCCGTTCATAGTATCCATCCATGACCACTTCCGCTGACGCCTCGGAACGCGACAAGCCTCGCCAACGTCGTGAGGCGCGAATCGCCGAACAGGAGCGGCAGTTTCGGGAGATCCTCGAATGCTGCCCCGCGGGTCTCATCGTCGTCGATGAGGACGGGCGGCTGCTCTTTCACAACGCGCGGCTGCGCGAGATGCTGGGCTACGTCGAGGAGGAGATGCAGCTGCTTGACACGACCGTCTTCTGGCACGATCCTGGGCAACGATCGCGGATCATCCAGGCGCTGCGCGAGCGCGGCGGCCAGCTGCTGGACGAGGAGGTGGTCTGGCGGACGAAGCAAGGCAATCCGGTCCACCTGCTGCTCTCCTATGTACAGTCCGCGTACCATGGCGGTCACATCAGCTTCACGGGCGGCAGGCGGTTGGTCTGGGTCTACGACGTCACGGCGCTCAGGTTGTCGGAGGAGGCCCGCAGGCGAAGCGATCTGCGTCTGGGAGAAGCAATCGAGAGCATCTCCGAGGGCTTTGCCTGTTACGACGCGGAGGATCGGTTGGTGGTCTGCAACTCCTGCTACCGCGACCTCCTCTACCCCGGGCTCGACGTCGAACTGAGCGCGGGCATGAACTTTGAGTCAATCGTCCGGCGCGCCGCGGAACGTGGCCACATCAAGGATGCCGAAGGGCGTGTCGACGAGTGGGTCGCCGCCCGGATGCTACGGCACCTCAATCCTGGTGAACCGCAGCTTCAGCGGCGCGCTGACGGACGATGGGTCTTGGTGAGCGAGCGACGGACCGCGGAAGGCGGCAGCGTCGCGGTCTATTCGGACGTTACGGAGCTGAAGCGGCGGGAGGAGGATCTCTCCGAGAAATCCGCGGCCCTGGAGGCCCTCTCGGGCAAGCTCGCGAAATACCTTGCTCCACAGGTCTACGACTCGATCTTTACCGGACGCCAGGACGGGAAGATCGCGAGCAAACGCAAGAAGCTAACCGTGTGCTTCTCCGACATCGCCAACTTCACCGAAACCACGGACAAGATGGAGTCCGAGGATCTGACGCAACTCCTGAATCATTACCTTACCGAGATGTCCCGGATCGCGCTTCAGTATGGCGCGACGATCGACAAATACGTCGGTGACGCCATCTTGATGTTCTTCGGAGACCCCGAGAGCCGTGGCGTGCGGGAGGACGCACTGGCCTGCGTCAAGATGGCCCTCGCCATGCAGAAACGGATGGACGAACTCGCGGAGGTTTGGCGCGACACCGGGATCGAGAATCCCTTGCGCTGCCGCATCGGAATCCACACGGGCTACTGTACCGTCGGGAATTTCGGCAGCGAAGACAGGATGGACTACACCATCGTCGGCGGCGCGGTGAACCTCGCCTCGCGCATCGAGCACGAGGCACCGCCCGGGACCGTGCTGATCTCCTACGAGACTTTCGCGCACGTGAAGGGCGTGGTCCAATGTGAGGAGCGAGGCCAAATCCGCGTCCGGGGCCTTGCCTACCCGGTCGCGACCTACGCCGTCGTCGCCCTCAAGGTCGATACGCGATCCGAAATTGGTCGCATCAATGCCCAACTACCGCACTTCAGGCTGGAAGCGGACCCGACGTTGATGTCGGCCGAGGAGCGCGACCAGGCGGCTGCTGCCCTTCGGCAGGCGCTGCATAGATTCGGCCACTGAATGGGGTAGCGCCGGGCCGCCGCAGGAATCCTATTGCACCAGGACGTGACGGCCGATTTCATTCACGCGTTTGATGCCGGTGAGCGCCATGCTGACTTCGAGCTCCTTGCGGATGATGTCGATAGCTTTGGCCACTCCTGCTTCGCCACCGGCGCCGAGCCCAAAGGCATAGGCGCGGCCGATCAGGCAACCACTGGCACCAAGCGCTAGCGCCCGGAGTACATCCTGGCCGGTACGGACACCGCCATCGAATAACACTTCGATCTCGGACCCGACCGCGTCGACGACTTTCGGCAGCATTGAGATCGATGATGCTGCGCCGTCGAGCTGGCGGCCTCCGTGATTGGACACGACGAGCGTCGTCGCTCCCGTCTTGGCCGCAATCCGGGCGTCCTCGACGTCGAGAATGCCTTTGATGATCAACTTGCCTGGCCAGAGGCTCCTGACCCACTCCACGTCCTTCCAGTTCAGCGTCTCATCGAACTGGCTTCCCACCCATTGCGCCAATGAATTGACGCCCTCCAGACCTTTTACGTGGCCATCGAGATTGCCGAAGGTCCAACGCTTGCCGGAAAGTACGCTGGACACCCAGCCGGGTTTCGTCATCATGTTGATGAGGTTCTTGATCTTGAGCGCCGGCGGGACAGATAGTCCGTTCTTGATGTCGACGTGGCGCTGTCCAAGCACCTGCAGATCTACGGTGAGCATCAGCGCGCTGCATTTCGCAGCGGTCGCACGCTCGATCAGCGAGCGCACGAAGCCGCGGTCCTTCATGACATAGAGCTGGAACCAGAACGGCTTGTCAACCGCGGCGGCCACGTCTTCGATCGAGCAGATCGAAAGCGTGCTCATGGTGAATGGAATTCCGGCGGCGTGCGCGGCGCGGCAGGCCAGTATCTCGCCGTTGCCGCGCTGCAAGCCTGTCATCGCGACGGGTCCCAAGCCGAGTGGCAGCGAAACGTTCTCGCCGACCATGGTCGTGGCCGTGTCGCGCGATGATACGTCCACCATCACGCGCTGGCGTAGTTTGACCTGTTCGAGGTCTACCCGGTTGGCGCGCAGCGTTTCCTGCGAATAGGAGCCGGCCTCGACGTAATCGAAGAAGGCGCGCGGAACCTTGCGTCGGGCAATGTTACGCAGGTCTTCGATGCAGGTGACGTTCTTCATCTGGCCGGGAGTCGTTATGGCTTGAATGGGGGATGTTAGCAAAGGCGGCTGGGTTCAAGAAGCAAGGGAGCACGTGGCGAAACTGTGACGATCGGAGCGCATCGGGAAGCGTCGATTGAGTGGCCGACCTCAACGGTGATGGCTTACCCGACGCCATTCTTGTGGAAGGAGGCACCGCCTGTTACGGGATGACCGCGCAAGCCTTCTGGCTCGTCAGCAAGCGCCCAGATGGGAACTGGAAGCTCATGACCGAAGGCCCGGCATTGCCGAGTTCCTCAAAACGAAGGGCGTGGATGGCTGGCCGGATGTGGGCATTGGCTGGCCGGGGTTTTGCTTCCCCGTCGAGCGTTGGAACGGAAGGGAATACAAGCTCCAGCGGCAACGAGTACGAGGGGAAGCCCTGCAAGTCACGTTGACGGTCCGGCCGGATCCGGCCATTTCCGGTCGGTGGCCACCGGCAGCTTGCGGGCATCTCAGCTGGCCGAGTTCGCGTCGTAGGCAATCGCAAGGCCGTAGCCAGCGGGTGGCCATACAGGGTTGGTCTCCGACAAAAACGGCTTCGCGGTGACATGGATCCACTTCTCTTGAAGGCCCAGCCAGCGCGTCAGTTCGGCGGTCACCACCTGTTAGACGTCGGGGATGCACTTCACCATCGGTGGTACCCTGATATTTCGGGTGCCTGCCCTGTTTTGCATGCGATCGGTACGCCATGAGCCTCAAACAAAGCATCCGTTTCTGTACCAGCAAGGATGGCGTGCGGTTGGCTGTCGCATCGACCGGCAGCGGCCCACCCTTGGTGCGTGTGTTCAATTGGCTGACGGATGTCGAGAAGGACCTGACCAGTGTGGTGAACCGGCACTGGATCACCGAACTCAGCCGTGACTATGGCTACGTGCGCTATGACTCCCGTGGCTGTGGCCTTTCCGACCGGAACATCGAGCGCATGTCCCTGGACGCCTGGGTCGAGGACCTGGAGGCGGTCATCGACGCGATGCAACTCGAGCGGGTGCCGCTGCTGGGCATCTCGCAGGGCGCGGCAGTGGCGATTACCTATGCGGTGCGCCATCCGGAGCGGGTCAGCCAACTCGTGCTCTATGGCGGATTCGCTCGCGGTCTGCTAGTGCGCGACTCCTCGCCGCAGGCTTTCGAATGGACCCAAGGCCTGCTGAAGGCGGCAGAAATCGGTTGGGGCGCCGACGACCCCAATTTCCGTCAGGTCTTCGTCCACCGCATGTTCCGTGACGCCACCACCGAACAGCTGCGCGCGTTCGACGAGGCTCAGCGCAACACGATTTCCGGTGTCAACGCCGCGCGCTTCTTGAAGATCGGCTTCGACGTCGATATCCAGGATCTGGCGCGCCAGGTGCGTTGTCCGGTGCTGGTGGCCCACACCAAGGACGATCAGTTGGCGCCGTTCAGCGAAGGCTTGCTGCTGGCTTCGCTGATCCCGGATGCCCGCTTCGTGCCGCTCGAGGGCAGCAACCACATTCCGTTCGAGTCCGACGCGGCGTGGCCGGTGTTTCTGGAAGAACTCCGTGCCTTTCTGCCGACCGTTTCCTCGGTCCGGCCGCGCACGGCCAGACCGGCCGCCATGGCCGGCATCCTGACGCCTCGGCAGCTCCAGATCCTGCAGGCCGTGGCGCGGGGCCAGACCGCCAAACAGATTGCCCGCACACTGGATCTGAGCCCCCGCACCGTCGAGATGCATGTCGCGCGGGTGCTGGCGAAATTGCAATGCAGCAGCCGCGCGGAGGCCGTGCACAAGGCCAACGAGGCCGGCTTGCTGGTCTGAAGCCAGGGCGCAGCCGTTTCCGAGCAAGCCGATACGCATCATCCTGCCGGTCGGCGCGGGCCACGCGAGCGATTTGCGGGCACGCCAGATTTCGGCCGGGTTTGCCGGGGGTTTTGGCCAGAATTTGATTGTCGACAATCGCCCTGGGGCCAATGGATTCATCGCTGCCGAAGCTGCCGCACGCGCACCCGCAGATGGCTACACGCTTCTTCTGGGTACCTCCCTCACGCATGTCTAAAACCCTTGGCTCTTTCGCAAGATGCCCTTCCGTGATGTGGAGGATTTCGCCCCCGTCACGCTGATTCCTGGCGGCCCCTTGATGCTGGCAGTCAACGCCCAATTGCCGGTTCGCTCGTTCGCTGAGTTGATTGCACTGGCCAAGGCCAAGCCGGGTGAACTCAACTACGGCGCCGGTGCGCGGTCCATCGTCGGTGGCATCAGCACGACGGAGTACTCCGCGTACTGGCGCGCTGGTTGGGCACGCACCGGTCAGATGCTCGCAGAAGCGGGGATTGCGCCGGAGTAGCCTGTTCACAGGCGCCGCGCCCAGGCAAGTCCTGCAAGTCCGGGCGACCCTTGCCCGGCCGCACGCGCTTGAGAGCCGGGTTGATTGAGCCGGCCTGCGGGTCTGAAGCCGCCAGCGGCGGCAGGCGCTACTACCGTAATCGCCGGGCCCGCCTGCGGTAATTCAACGACTGTCGCCGACGCCAGGCGATGGCGACACTGCCGTCAGACCGCTGCAAACCACGACGACGCTGCCATCGGGCAGCGGCGCCGGGCCAACCGCGGCGGTGACACGCGTGCTCAGGGTACAGGCCGTTGCGTCATCGCCATCGATGACCGCACTCAACAGAAATGGACCAACAAAATGAAGTTCCAATCGAAATCGCTTCTGGCCGCAGCTGCCGCGCTCGTCATGGCGGCCGGGATGCTTGCGATGCCATTGGCCGCAGTGGCGCAAAGCACTGCTGCGCCGCCGCTCCCGCCGGGCTTCAAACTCATCCTCAGCGATGATCGTGTCAGCGTAGTCGAAAGTACGTTTGCTCCGGGGGTCGTCGTACCGATGAGGAACTACCCGCGGCGAACCGTCTATGTGCTGAAGGGATCGTCGGAAGTCAAATACATCTACGCCGACGGCCGGACGGAAACGGTGGCACAGGTAGCAGGTACCGTGAGATCGCGCGATCCAGAAATGATGTCGGTCACCAACGTCGGCGCACAGGATTTCGTCATCCTGGTCGTCATCGACAAGCGCGATCTGCCTGCCGCGAAATAGTCCCGTCCAGCCAGCGTCCGCGCGCGCGGTTCTGAGCCCCCCACTTTCACGGGCCCGAGTTTGATCAACCACGAGAACTGCATGAAACGAACTTCAATCACTGTATGGATTGCCGGCGCGACCGTGGGCCTTCTTCTTGCAGGCGCGGCTTCGGCCGCGATAAAGGAAGAAGCCGTCACCTACAAGGACGGTGACACCGTCCTGAAGGGCGTCGTCGTCTACGACGACGCCAGCGCGGCGAAGCGGCCCGGCATTATCGTTGTGCCGACATGGTGGGGCATCAACAAGCACATGCACGACGAGGCGCGCGTGTACGCCAGCGAGGGATACACGGTGTTCATTGCGGACATGATTGGCGAAGGCCAGAGCCCGGACAACCCCAAAGAGGCAGGCGCGTTGATGGTGTCCATGCGCAAGAACCCCGTGGCGATGCTTTCACGCTTCAATGCTGCGAAGGGAGTGCTTTCAAAACAGATAACTGTGGATGCATCAAGAATCGGCGCTGCCGGCTATTCGGTAGGCGGTGCGTTTGCGCTTGACGCGGCCCGTGCGGGCTCCGACCTGAAAGGCGTCGCGGGGTTTTACGTGAGCATGCTCCCGAGCTCGTTGACGCCAGCCGATGCTGGAAAGACCACATCAAAACTTCTGATCATGAATGGAGGCGCCGATCCACTTGTCAAGTCGGACGCGGTCGATGCGTTCAAGAAGGAAATGACCGACGCCAACGTCGATCTTCTTTACATCAGCTACCCGGGTGCGCGGCATTCGTACACCGATCCGGATGCCACCGAGAAGGGCAAGCAGTTCAACATTCCCTTCGCGTATGACGCCGAAGCGACGTCGCAGTCCAGGGCAGAGACATTGAAATTTTTCGGCGAAGTCTTCAAATAGGAGAGTTCTCTAGAGCGGGAGAAAGGGCCGCCTCATGGCGGCCCACTTCTAAACACGCTCCCGGCCCGGACAGGCGCCCACCAGACGTACGGTCGTCAACGCTCGCGATACGAAGATGGCGACTCGGACGACGCCCATATTCTCCGACCGCAGTAGGCGGCTGCGCCCACCTATTGGATCGCCTTCAGTCCGCGAGCCGGTCAGAAACTGCTGACAGCGCAAGGTGCTATGCCACGGGAGCCAGGCTTCGAACAGGGACTTGCGCCGACATGTGGGGTTTCAGACTGGGCGCCGCGGAGCATCGCGAGGCCGATGTTTGAAAGGGGCTGGAATACCTGTGCCGCTGGAGCGCCTTCAACGGTCAGGTGCATAGGTGCCACGTCAGCTTCGCGGCGGCGACTTCCTCAATCTGGATGTCTCCTCTGGGTCGCGAGCCGCCGGTAGCCAGTGCCACAAACGCAAGATCCGGGTGACCTATGGGCGGCTATCCCCGCCCGCCTGCAGGTACTGTGACTTCATCTCACCGACCCGCCGCCGCGAGCGCGACATCACGCCCGTGGCACGCGGCGAATGCAGCGACGTCCACCGAACGGCCGTCGACCTCGAGTTCGACGATGCGCAACGTGCCGCCGCCGCCGCAGTGCGCGATCAGCATCCCGGCTTCAACGCGCAATGCCGGCGGCACCGGAACGCCCTGCGGCGCGAGGACGCGCGTGCGCAAGATTCTGGCCGGGTGGCCCGCGATGGTCGTGAGCGCACCCGGATAGGGTGGGGCGACCGCGCGCACCAGGTTGTGGATCTGTGCCGCGGGCTGCGACCAGTCGATGCGACCGTCCTCGGGCCTGCGCCCGCCGAAGTACGAACCGGCGGCAAGGTCGATGGGCAGGCGCGGCGCCGTTCCGGCCAGCAGCGCGGGCAGCACGCGGTCGAGCGCGATCTCGGCGGCCACCGTCACCTTGTCGAACACTTCGCGCGCTGTGTCGTCGGGCAGGATCGGCACCGCGCACTGCGCGACGATGTCGCCGGCATCCGGCTTGGCCGCCATGTGGTGCAGCGTGGCGCCGGTCTCGCGCTCGCCGTGCAGCACCGCCCAGTTTACCGGGGCGCGGCCGCGGTACTTCGGCAGCAGCGAGCCGTGCATGTTCAAGGCTCCACGCGTGGGCAGCGCCAGCAGCGCGGGACCGAGCATGCGGCGGTAGTAGAAACTCCACAGGAATTCCGGCGCCAGCGCGCGGATCTGCGCGACCACGTCGGCGGCGTTGGCGTCGTCAGGCGTAATCACCGGGATGCCGAAGGACGCCGCGACATCCGCGACGCGCTCGAACCAGATGTGTTCATCCGGTTGATCGACATGCGTGACCACCAGCGGTACGTGCACGCCGTGCGCGAGCAATACCCTCAGGCAGCGCGTGCCGACGTTGTGATAGGCGAAGACGACGCCGGTGGTCATGGTCGGCAGCGTCCACGCCGGAGCGCCTGCCGCCGCGGCGTGCGCGGCCCGCTCATCGGCGCAGGACCGGCGCGGCGGCCCCCGGCGCGGCGACCCCCTGAATCTCCTGCGGCGAACCCTCAAGGACGGCCAGGACCGTGTAGCGCGGCCGATCGCGAACCTGCTGATAGATGCGCCCGACGTATTCGCCGACTAGGCCGAGGCCGAACAACACGACGCCGGTCAGGAAGAACTGGAGGATGTCGCGGTCCCAGATCGCCGTGAGGCCGCCAATGTAGTCGCCAACCAGGATGCGCTGCACGACCACGATGGCGTAGAGCAGCACGGACATCGCGGCCACCAGCATGCCAAGCAGCGAGAACGCCTGCAGCGGCACCAGCGAGAATCCGGTGACCAAGTCGAAATTGAGCCGGATCAGGCGGTAGAGCGAGTACTTCGACTCCCCCGCCACACGTTCCTCGTGCTCGACCTCGATTTCGGTCGGCGCGTGTGCGTAGGTGTAGGCGAGCGCGGGAATGTAGGTGCTGACCTCGCGGCTCGCCGCCACCGCGTCGACGATACTGCGCGAGTACGCGCGCAGCATGCAGCCCTGGTCGGTCATGCGGATACGGGTGATCCGCTCGCGCAGCCGGTTCATCATCCGCGACGCGATGCGGCGCCACCATGCGTCTTCGCGCGTGCGCCGTACGCCGCCGACATAGTCGTGGCCCTCGTCCATGGCCGCGAGCAGGCGACCGACTTCCTCGGGTGGATTCTGCAGGTCGGCATCGAGCGTGACCACGCGCTCGCCCCGCACGCGTTCGAAGCCGGCGATGATCGCCATGTGCTGGCCGTAGTTCGCGTTGAAGAGCACCACCCGGGTCACATCGGGCCGCGCGAGGTACTGATCCTTGAGCATGGCCGCGGAACGGTCGCGGCTGCCGTCGTCGGTGAAAATCACCTCGTAAGGGATTCCCAGCGCGTCGAGTGCGGGGTAGAGCCGGGCGAACAGCGAGGGTAGCCCCGCCTCCTCGTTGTAGACGGGGATGACGACCGAGACGCGCGGCATGGACATGCTGCGCTCCATTCAGCGACGACAGGCGGCCAGCACGTCGGCGCAGGTGGCGGCGACCCGGTCGACGTCGGTGTCGCTCATGGTCGGAAACAGCGGCAGAGTCACGGTGGCGTCGGCGATGCGTTCGGAATGTGGCAGATCGCCGCGATGATAGCCGAAGCGGCGGAACAACGACGCGAGGTGGGCGGCCTCATAGGAAACGCCGGTGCCGATGCCGCGCAGGTGCAGCGCATCGCGGAAGGCCTTGCGGTCGATGGTCATCTGCGCCAGCGGCAGCAGCGGCGCGAACATGTTCCAGCTGTGACCCGCCTCGTCTCCCGCGTGGCCGGGATGGGGCAGTTCGCAGGCGGGGGTGGTGCGAAAATGCTCGAAATAGCGCTCGGCGAGCGCGCGCCGCCGGGCGTTGAACCCGGCCAGCTGCGCCAGTTGGCGCAACCCGATGGCGGCGTTGACGTCCGGCAGGTTGAACTTGCCGCCTGCCACGGTCACGTCGCGGGTGCCGTCGGGGAGCCGGCGGATGCCGTGGAAACGCAGCACTTCGATCTCGCGCGCCTCGCGCTCGTCGCCGACCACCAGCGCACCCCCTTCGATGGTGGTCAGGTTCTTGTTCGGGTGGAAGCTGAACACGCAGATGTCGCCGAAGCTGCCGATCGCGCGGCCGCGCCACGATGAGCCGATGGCCAGCGCTGCGTCCTCGATGACCCGCAGGCCGTGTGTTGCGGCAAGCGCGTACAGCGCATCCATGTCGCAGGGGAGCCCGCCGAAATGCGTGGGCATGATCGCCCGCGTGCGCGGGCCGATGCGCTCGGCTGCGGCTTGCAGATCGAGGTTGCGCGTGCCGGGCACGACGTCGACGAAGACCGGTGTGGCGCCGACCTTGACGATCATGTTCGGCGCGGCGAAGAAGGTCATCGCCGGCGTGATCACCTCGTCGCCGGGGCCGATGCCCGCGACCTGCAGGGCGATCTCCAGCGCCGCGGTCGCCGACGACACCGTGCGCACGTGGCGGTGGCCGACACTTGCCGACAGCGCGGCTTCGAACGCTGCGACCTTCGGACCGCTGGTGATCCAGCCGGAGCGCAGGACGTCGGCCACGTCGGCGATGGTCGCCTCGTCCAGCGTCGGCCGGGCGAAAGGAAGGTAGGCGGGAGCGGTCATCGGCAAGGCTGTGTTCAGCTGCGCGCCACGAGCCAGACGCCGAGTACGATGAAGCCGATGCCCAGCCATCGCGCCACGGTAACCGTTTCGCCGAACAGGTAGTGTGCAGCGATTGCATTGATCACGTAGCCGAGCGAGAGCAGCGGATAGGCGACCGATACGGGCACGCGCGACAGTCCCATGATCCAAACCAGCAGGCTCACCATGTAGCAGACGACCCCGATGACGAAATGTCCCTGCGTGCCCATGCGCCACAGCATGTCCCACCAGTTGTCCCGGGTAAGCGTGATCACGCCGAGCACGTTGGTGCCGGCCTTGAGCAGCAGTTGGGCGCCGGCGTTCAGCAGTACACCGGTGAGCAGAAAGGCGAAGGCGGACCAGGTCATTGTCGTGGCAGGACTGTCAGCGTCGGGCGACGAACACCCGCCGGGGATCACGGGCAAGGGTACGCAACGGTACACCCTGACCGGCAAGTTCCTCCGCCTTGCCGATCGACATCAGTGCGTAGGCCTGTGGTGCCGCGGCCCAGAGGTGGACCCACTCATGCAGCAAATGGCCCTTTTCCGGCTCGGCCGCGAGTCCCAGCGTCATTTCGTCGCGATAGTCGACCAGTGGCGTCGGGCGCTGCAGGTAGAAGGGCAGCGTCTGGTCGTAGCTGCCGACTTGATAGACGGGGTAGGCAGGGTCGAAGGGGCCACCGTTGGCGCGTTGCGCGACGGCCAGGATGTCCCAGGACGAGCGGATATGGCGGAAGGCGTCGTGGCCGAGAAAGGCGAACTGCAGCGCAAGCAGCGAGAACAGCGACAGCGCGGCGATGCCCCAGGTCTTGGCGGCCGCGCCACCATTTCGGAACAGGACAAACGAGACGATGCCCGCCGCGGAGAACGCAGCCAGCGTTGCGGCGACCCAGGGTCCGAAACTGCGGTAGATCTCGACCGGGGTCCGCGCATCGGCCAACGCCGCGATCGTGCGTTCGCCGTATGCGAAGTAACCGAGCAGCAGCAACGGTGCGCCGACCGCCAGCGGCAGCGCCAGCCACGACAGCGTCCTGGACGGAGTTCGTGTCAATTCGAAGCCCAGACACATTGCCAGGGCGGGGAACATCGGCAGGATGTAACCTGGAAGCTTCGAGCCGGAAATGCTGAAGAAAACAAACACGAAACCCGCCCAGGCGAGGCAGAAGCGTTCCCACGAAAAACCGTTGCCGGCGACCGGCGCGTCGCGCCAGCTGCGCAGCAGCGTCACCGCCCAGATCAGCAGCCAGGGTGTGATGCCGACCACGAACCAGGATACGAAGTAGTACCAGTCGCCCTCGCGGTTGTGCGAGGTCGTGAGAAAACGCTGGAAGTGCTCGTGGATGAAAAAGAACCGCGCAAACTCCGGGTTGGCGTTCGACACCAGAATGAACCAGGGCGCGGCCAGCGCCAGAAACAGGACCAGTCCGGGAACCAGGTGAAGGCGCCGCCATGGCCCGGTATCGCGGGTGGCGAGCGTGTAGACGACCAGCGCTCCCGCCGGGATCACCAGGCCGATAAGACCCTTGGTCAGCGTCGCCGCTGCGGCCGCAGCATAGGCGGCCAGCATGAACGCGCGTTGCGACCGCTCGGCAAGTGCTGTTCGCTGCGCCAGCAGGAAGGCGCACAGCGCCACCGCCAGCCAGAACGACAGCATGGCGTCGAGCGAAAGAAACAGCGCGATGCCGGCGTGCCAGACGCAGCCAACCAGCGCCAGCGCTGCGTAGGCGCCGGCGCTGCCGCCGGCAAGTCGGGATCCGGTGAATCCGACTGCCAGCACTGCGAACAGGCCGGCCAGCGCGGCCGGCAGGCGTGCCGTCCATTCGTTGACACCCAGCGCGTTGAACGCTGCGGCACCGACCCAGTATTGCAATGGCGGCTTCTCGAAATACTTGAGGTCGTTCAGGCGCGGGGTCACCCAATCGCCGCTGACTGCCATCTCGCGGGCGATCTCCGCATAGCGCCCCTCGTCGGGGTGCTGCATGCGGCGCACGTCGAGCGCGCCGAACCAGATGGCCAGGGCGCAGGCGGCGAGCAGCCACCAGGCGCTGCGGGGAAGGGATGCGAGCATGACGACGATGCGGTTTCGGAGGATGGGCCGCGGCTTGCGCGGACCGCGAACATTCTACCGTGCCTGCACGGCAGCCATGCCCGGCGTCCCCGGGGGATTCCGCGCCTGCCTTGCGTCGCCTGCGGGTTTGCGAATACCATCGTCGCATGATTGCAAGTCTGGTCGGTGCCCGCTGTTGTCGTCGGCGCTGCTGTTGCCACCGTGCCCGCCTGCGCCGCGGAGCCTGTCCTTCCGGCTGACGCTCACTCGTCGGCCCGATTCTCCCGCAAAGCCGCCGGTGATACTCCGGCGGCTTTTTCACGCATTCGAAGGCACCATCGATGACTGCCGCACTGATGCTCTACGACAATTTCACGCGCTCGCTGCGCGAGTTCGTTCCGCTTGCGCCGGACGGCCCGGTGGGTGTCTATACCTGCGGACCCACCGTGTACGACTACCAGCACATCGGCAATTTCCGCACCTTTCTGTTCGAGGACGTGTTGAAGCGCGTCCTGCGCTGGAATGGTTACCAGGTGCGGCACGTGATGAACATCACCGATGTCGGCCACCTGACCTCGGACGCTGACAGCGGCGAGGACAAGATGGAGAAGGGGGCACGGCGCACCGGCAAGACCGCCTGGGAGATCGCGCAGCTCTACACCGACGATTTCATCGAGAATCTGGCGCGGCTCAACATCGAGCCTGCGGACGTGCTGTGCCGGGCGACGGACCATATCGCCGGGCAGATCGCCTTCATCGCCGACATCGAGCGCAACGGATTCGCCTACTCGACCGCCGACGGCGTCTACTTCGACACGTCCAGGCAGAAGGATTACGGTCACCTGGCGCGGCTTTCGCTCCACGGTCAGGAAGCCGGCAAACGCATCGACGTGGCCGACAAGCGCAACCCGACCGATTTTGCGCTGTGGAAATTCTCGCCGCCCGGCGAACGCCGGCAGATGGAATGGGAAAGTCCCTGGGGCCGCGGATTTCCGGGCTGGCACATCGAGTGCTCGGCGATGGCACAGGAGTACCTGGGCGACTATTTCGACATCCATTGCGGCGGCGAGGATCACATCCCCGTCCACCATACCAACGAGATCGCGCAAACGCAGGCGCGCGTGGGCACGCGACTCGCGAATTTCTGGATGCACGGCTATTTCCTGTTGCTCGACGACGCCAAGATGGCGAAATCGGCCGGCGAATTCCTGCGCGTGCAGTCGCTGATGGAGCGCGGTTACGACCCGCTGGTCTATCGCTACCTGTGCCTGACCGCGCACTACCGGACGCAGATGAGCTTTTCCTGGGATTCGATGGACGCGGCCACGACGGCGCTCGACCGGATGCGGCACGGCGTTCACGCGCTGCGCGAGGTCCCCGCGGCGGCACTGTCACCGGAGCACATGGAGCGATTCACCGCGCAGGTCAACGACGACCTTAACCTGCCGCGTGCGCTGGCGGTCGCCTGGGACGTACTTCGCGGCGATCTGCCGCCCGGAGTGAAGCGCGCCACCCTGATGCGCTTCGACGACGTGCTGGGACTGTCGCTTGGCAGCTGGACGCCACGTGAAGACGTCGCGCCCGACGAAATCGCTGCGTTGGCGCAGGCGCGGCTGGCCGCGCGGCGTGCCCGTGACTGGGTGGAAGCCGACCGGTTGCGGGCGCAGCTGGCGGAAGCCGGCTGGGAGATGGAGGACCGCCAGGACGGCTATCGGCTGAAGCGCCGCTGACCACGCGCTGCCGGTCGTGCGCGTGCCGCCAATTTCGACCTGGTCGGTGGCAGGCGCGCCGCTGCCGTCAAAACATGCGCTCGATGCGCCCGGAGTAGAGCATCGGCCCCTGCGGCGCACCCGTCGGCGAGCCGCCGGCCTGCTCCAGACTGACGGCCAGCGCCGGGACGTGGACCAGCGCTACCGAGGGGACGTCCGGCAGCTCGGCGTGGCCCAGTCCGGTCGCCGGCAGCACGCCCAGCGACCGAGGCGCTGAACCCTCAGGCAGCATCCATAACTCCAGCGTCTGGCCCGGGGGCACCGGCGCGGCGCCGAGGACCTTGACCAGGATGGCGCGTTCGCCGCGGCGCATGGTAGCGATCAACGCCGGTTGCGAATCGGGGGCGGCCAGTACGACCACCAGCGACTGGTCAGGCAAGCCCGGTCGAGGCGCGATCAGGGCAAGGCCGAACACGAAGGCAGTGGCGAAACTCGCCACCGCAGCTGCCCGCCATACGCGCATCCGGGTCCACCAGGGCCCCTGTCCGGTGATGCGTTCCGGATCCAGACCCAGGCGCAGCGCGATCACCTTCCACACCCGCGGGGACGGCGTGACGGGCGGGGCATCCTCGGCGAGCGGCAGCAACCGCTCCTCCCAGCCGCGCAGTGCCGCGGCGATGACGGTATCCGTTCGCGCCATGCGCGCCAGCCTCGACCGGGGACGTGCCGGCAGCGTACCCAGCACATAGGCGCCCGCCAGGGCATCGAGCAGGTCCACGCGGTCGGGTCGGGAGAGATTCATGCGGTCGGTGAATCGCCGCCCCGGTCGGCGCAGATTCGCAGCCTTTCGAGTCCATGGCGCACCCACGATTTCACGGTGCTTATGGGCACATGCAGGCGCCCGGCAAGTTCGGCGTGGTTCATGCCCTGGCGGAATGCCAGCACGATCGCCTGCCGTGGACCGGCTTCGAGAGCAGCGACACAATCGCGGATGCGCACGGCATCCGCGCTTTCCAGCGCGATTTCCGTTGTCGGGACGGCGATCGAGGGCAGGTTGGAACCTGCGCCGCCGGTATCGACGCCCGGCGCCTCGGCAGCGATTTCCCGCTGGCGAAGCTGGTCGAGGCAGCGGTTGCGGACGATCGACGTCAGCCAGGTGAGCGGCTGGCTCTTGGCGGCCTCGAACGATCGAGCGTACTGCCAGATGCTGACGTAGGCTTCCTGCAGGATTTCCTCGGCGGCATCGGTTTTTCCGAGGATGCGCAGCGCGACGCCATACAGATGAGCGTTCGTTTTCGCGTAGAGTTCGGCGAATGCTTTCTGGTCCGACAGCGCGACGCGGGACAGCAGCGTCGCCAGATGAACGCCAGGGCCGGCAGGATGCGCGGCCGCCACGTTGATCAGCCCCTTGCCCGCTGCTTTTGCCAGAGTACGTCGGTTTGACCGCCGGCACGGTTCAGATCGCGCGCCAGCACGAACAGCAGATCGGACAGCCGGTTGAGATAGATTCGTGCGTCGGTGGCAACCGTTTCGGTTGCTGCCAGGGTGATCAGCGCGCGCTCGGCGCGACGACATACGGTTCGAGCGACATGAGCAACAGCCGCGGCGCGAATTCCTCCGGGCAGGATGAATTCCTTCAGCGGAGGCAGCGCACTGTTGATTCGCTCGACCTCGGCTTCGAGGCGGGTGACATGCCCGGCCGACACCGTGGTCGCGCCGGGAATCGACAGGTCGCCGCCCAGGTCGAAGAGGTCGTGCTGGATATCGGTGAGGCAGCGAATCGCGTCGTCGGGCAGCGCTTCGCTCAACAGGACGCCAATTGTCGAATTCAACTCGTCGACGGCGCCAATGGCTTCGATGCGCGGTGAGTCCTTGGCGACGCGCGAGCCGTCACCCAAGCCGGTGGATCCGGCGTCGCCGGTGCGCGTGACGATTTTCGAGAGGCGATGGCCCATGAATACCCCAATTCCGCCGGCGGCGTTGAACGGGGTCAGCGTAGCGAATTCGGCACAGAGCGGCAAGCGCGAGCGACCACCCGCGGTTTGCTACGATGCGGCAACGTCACTTACGACTGCCCGGAGAACGGTGCCATGAATGCCTATGATCAAGGGCTCGAACGAAATCCCGCCAATTTCGCGGCGCTGACGCCGCTGTCCTTCATTGCGCGCACCGCCTACATCTGGCCGCAGCGCACGTCGGTGATCCACGGCAAGCGTCGCTACACCTGGGGCGAAACCTACGCGCGGGCGCGTCGACTGGCCTCGGCACTGGCGAGCCGCGGCATCGGCCGGGGCGACACCGTCGCGGCGATGCTCGCCAATACACCGGAAATGGTCGAGGCGCATTTCGGCGTGCCGATGACCGGCGCGGTGCTCAACACCCTCAATACCAGGCTCGATGCGCAGGCGCTCGCGTTCATGCTCGACCACGGGGGCTCGAAGCTGATCCTCACCGACACCGAATTTTCCCCGGTGGTGCGCGCGGCGCTGGCTCTTGCGCGCAAAGGGCCGATCGTGATCGACATCGACGACCCGTCGGGGCCCGGTGGCGACCGCCTGGGGGAAGCGGATTACGAGGCGCTGCTCGCTGGCGGCGATCCCGGGTTCGCCTGGTCAGCGCCCGGGGACGAATGGGACGCGATTTCACTGAACTACACGTCGGGCACGACCGGCAATCCCAAGGGCGTCGTCTATCACCACCGTGGCGCCTACATGAACGCCTTGTCGAACATCGTCGATTGGGGGATGCCGCGGCACTCGGTCTACCTGTGGACGCTGCCGATGTTCCACTGCAACGGCTGGTGCTTCGCCTGGACGATGGCCGCCAATGCCGGCGTCAACGTCTGTCTGCGCAAGGTCGAGGCGCAGGCCATTTTCGACGCCATACGCAACCATGGCGTGACCCACTACTGCGGCGCGCCGGTCGTGCATTCGGTGTTGATCAATGCGCCCGACGCCATGAAGCAGGGCATCGGCCATCGCGTATCCGGGCTGGTGGCGGCCGCGGCGCCGCCCGCGGCAATGATCGAGGGCATGGAAAAGCTGGGATTCGATCTGACGCATGTGTATGGACTTACCGAAACCTACGGTCCGTCGGCGGTGTGCGCCAAGCATGACGAGTGGCAAACGCTGTCCATCGGCGA
Source organism: uncultured beta proteobacterium (assembly GCA_963712105.1). Taxonomy (GTDB): domain Bacteria; phylum Pseudomonadota; class Gammaproteobacteria; order Burkholderiales; family Casimicrobiaceae; genus VBCG01. The sequence continues at coordinate 160,496 of CAVQGR010000002.1, read as the reverse complement.
ACGTACCGAGCGCAATGGCCGCCAGGGCGTGTGCTACACGGTGCAGGAAGGCATGACGGTGATGGACCCGGGGACCATGCGCGAGGTGCCCCGGGACGGCGAGACAATGGGCGAGATCATGTTTCGCGGCAACATCACCATGAAAGGCTACCTGGCCAACCCGGCCGCGACGGCGGAAGCCTTTGCCGGCGGCTGGTTTCATTCGGGCGACCTGGCCGTGCTCCAGCCGGATGGCTACGTCAAGATCAAGGACCGCAGCAAGGATGTGATCATCTCCGGCGGCGAGAACATCAGTTCTCTCGAAGTCGAGGACGCGCTCTACCGGCATCCTGCCGTCGTCGCGGCGGCGGTCGTCGCGCAGCCGGATCCGAAGTGGGGCGAGACGCCCTGCGCATTCGTCGAACTCAAACCGGGCGCGTCGGCCACCGAGGAAGAGCTGATCGTCCATTGCCGGACGCTGCTGGCGAAATTCAAGGTGCCGCGCAAGGTCGTGTTCTGCGAATTGCCGAAGACCTCGACCGGCAAGATCCAGAAATTCGTGTTGCGCCAGCAGGTCAATTCGACGCAGGCCATCGAGTGAACGTGGCGACGGCCCGGGCCCGGCCTAGAATGGCGGGAGTGCGGTGGCCCGCGGCGAGCCTGTGGGTGCTGGGCGGCCGCCGCGGTCTGCCCGCCCCGGAAGGCCGGACAATGCAACTCGATAGGAGTCTGCGATGAACGCACCACACGATGCAGCCGTGCAGCCGTTGCTGCTGCGCGAGGACGATGGCGGCGTAACCACACTTACGCTGAACCGGCCGGCGCAATTCAACGCGATCAACGGCGCCATGCTGACCGAGATGCAGGCGGCGCTCGACGCCATCGCCGACGACGCCTCGGTCCGCGTGGTGGTCGTCGCGGCGGCCGGCCGTGCGTTCTGCCCCGGCCACGACCTGAAGGAAATGCTCGCCAACTCGAACGAGGCGTTCGTCGGCGACCTGTTCCGCCGCTGCTGCCAGGTGATGCTGACGCTGCGGCGGATTCCGCAGCCGGTGATCGCCAGGGTTCATGGAATCGCGACGGCGGCAGGTTGCCAGATCGTCGCGGCCTGCGACCTTGCTGTGGCCGAGGAGGGCGCGCGATTCGCAACGTCGGGGATCAACTTCGGGTTGTTCTGCGCGACACCCGGCGTGCCGGTATCGCGCAACATTGCGCAGAAGCGAGCCTTCGAGATGCTGATGACCGGCGAATTCATCGATGCGGCGACGGCGCTCGACTGGGGGCTGATCAACCGCGTGTCGCCGGCCGACCAGCTCGACGCCGAGGTGGCCGCACTCGCCCGGCAGATGATGGACAAGCCGCGCGCAGTGATTGCGGCGGGAAAGCGGTTTTTCTACGACCAGCTCGAACGCAGACTCGAGGACGCCTATGAGGTCGCGAGCCGGGAGATCACGAGAAGCATGCTGGCGGAGGAGGCGCAGGAAGGCGTAGGCGCGTTCGTCGAGAAGAGGGCGCCCCGCTGGAAGTCTTAGGCCGGCCCCGCACGATTCACCGGTTGCGCAATGTAGCCCCGGAAACGCATAATCCAACGCCCGACGACGGCAGGTGCTGCCGTGGCGGCCCCGCCCATACGCACCCATGGCCTCCGACACCATTCTCGAGACACGAGGCCTGACCAAGGAATTCAAGGGCTTTGTAGCGGTCAACAATGTCAGCCTGGCCATTCGCCGCGGCACCATCCATGCACTTATCGGACCCAATGGCGCCGGAAAGACCACCTGCTTCAATCTGCTCACACATTTCCTCACTCCGACCCGTGGCAGCATCCACTTCAACGGCCGTGAGATCACTGGTTCGCGGCCGGCAACGATCGCCCGCATGGGGCTGGTACGTTCGTTCCAGATTTCTGCTGTATTCGGCAACCTGACCGTGCTGGAAAACGTGCGCATCGCGCTGCAACGCAAACGGGGACACTCATTCGATTTCTGGCGCGCCGAATCGACACTGGCCAAGCTGGATGGTCCGGCAGATGAACTCATTGACGCGGTGGGGCTGTCCGAATTCCGCGACACCCCGGCGGTCGAACTGCCCTACGGGCGCAAACGGGCGCTGGAAATCGCCACGACGCTCGCGCTCGATCCGGAGATGATGCTGCTCGACGAGCCGACGGCGGGCATGGCGCACGAGGATGTCGGTCGCGTTTCTGCACTGATCAAGAAAGTGGCGGCGAACCGAACCATTCTGATGGTCGAGCACAATCTTTCGGTGGTGTCGAAGCTGTCGGACCACATCACCGTGCTGTCGCGAGGCGAGATCCTCGCGCAAGGCGACTACGCGGCGGTCTCCGCCAACCCGGAGGTCGTTCAGGCCTACATGGGGTCGGGTGATGTCTGAGCCGGCCCGGGAAGCGGCGCCGATGCCGGCGGACGCGACACCGCTGCTGACGGTGCGCGGACTCAACGCCTGGTACGGCGAATCGCACATCCTGCACGGTGTGGATTTCGATGTGGCGGCCGGAGAGGTCGTGACGCTGCTGGGCCGCAACGGCGCCGGCAAGACCACCACCCTCAAGTCGATCATGGGCATCGTGCCGCGTCGCGAGGGTTCGATTCTGTTCGAGGGCAGCGACACGTCGCTCCTGGCATCCAACCGCATTGCGCGCCTGGGCATCGCCTATTGCCCCGAGGAGCGCGGCATTTTCGCCAGCCTTTCGGTCGAGGAGAACCTGCTGCTGCCGCCGGTGGTGCGGCCTGGCGGACTGAGCCTGGCCCAGGTTTTCGAGCTCTTTCCGAACCTGTCGGAACGGCGCGCGAGTCAGGGAACAAAGCTTTCCGGTGGCGAGCAGCAGATGCTGGCGATAGGCCGTATCCTGCGCACCGGTGCGAGGCTGCTGTTGCTCGACGAACCCACCGAAGGACTGGCGCCGGTGATCGTCCAGCAGATCGGCCGCACCATCGTCCGCCTCAAGGCCCAGGGATTCACCATCCTGCTGGTCGAACAGAATTTCCGGTTTGCCGCCACCGTGGCGGATCGGCACTACGTCATCGAGCATGGCCGGGTCATCGACATGATCCGCAACGAGGAATTGAGCAGCAGCATGGACAAGCTGCACGACTATCTAGGCGTGTAGCGTTTTCGCAGCAGTCACTTCATCCAGGAGGTACGACATGAGCACTCTCAAACGCACGATGGTCGGGCTTGCGGTCGCCGCGGCACTGGCGCTGCCCACCGCCCATGCCCAGGTCTCCGATGGCGTCATCAAGATCGGCGTTCTGAACGACCAGTCCAGCCTGTACGCGGACCTTGCCGGCAAGGGTTCGGTGCTGGCCGCGCAGATGGCGATCGAGGACTTCAAGGCCGCCGCCAAGGGCATGAAGGTGGAGGTCGTTTCCGCCGACCACCAAAACAAGGCCGACATCGGCTCGAACATCGCCCGCCAGTGGTATGACGTCGACAAGGTCGACGTGATCGTCGACGTGCCCAATTCTGGCGTGGCGCTGGCGGTCAACCAGATCACCAAGGACAAGGGCAAGGCGCTGCTCGTCTCGGGCGCCGCGACGGCCGACCTCACCGGCAAGGCCTGCTCGCCGAACACCATCCACTGGACCTACGACACCTGGATGCTGGCCAACGGTACCGGCAGTGCGATCGTGAAGACCGGCGGCGACACATGGTTCTTTCTCACCTCGGATTACGCATTCGGCCATGCGCTGGAGCGTGATACCGAGGCCGTCGTGATCAAGACGGGTGGCAAGGTGCTCGGCAAGGTCCGGCACCCGCTCAACACGCAGGATTTCAGCTCCTTCCTGCTGCAGGCGCAGGCGTCGAAGGCCAAAGTCATCGGGTTGGCGAATGCGGGTGGTGACACCACGAATGCGATCAAGCAGGCTGCGGAGTTCGGCATCGTCAAGGGCGGCCAGAATCTCGCCGGCCTGCTGGTGTTCGTGACCGACGTGCACTCGCTTGGTCTACAGACCGCGCAGGGCCTGATCCTGACCGAGACTTTCTACTGGGACCGGGACGACGCCGGGCGCGCGTTCGCCAAGCGCTTCTCGGAAAAGAACCGCGGCATCCACCCGACGATGATCCACGCGGGCGTGTATTCGGCGGTCACGCATTACCTGAAGGCGGTCGAGGCAGCGAAGACCGACGACGGCACCAAGGTGATCAACCAGATGAAGGCGATGCCCACCGACGATCCGCTGTTCGGCAAGGGCAGCATCCGGGTCGACGGTCGCAAGATCCATCCGGCCTACCTGCTTGAGGTCAAGAAGCCGGCCGAGTCGACCAAGCCCTGGGACTACTACAAAGTTCGCGCGACGATTCCGGCGGACCAGGCGTTCCGGCCGCTGGCCGACGGCGGCTGCCCGCTGGTCAAGTAGGCGACGGTGTCGACGTTGGTGCGCTCAACCGGAACATGCAACCGGACGTGTCATGGCGCACCGTCGAAATCGCAATGAGGATGTCCGTCGCGGCGCGTCGTCGACCGACTGTGCGTCGGCAGCCAACGCCGCGACGGATATCCCGCAGGTTGAGCGGCGCCTCGCGCCGCTCGAACCTGCACCCCGGCAGAAGGCATCGAATTGACTGAAATCTTCGGGGTGCCGACGCAGGCGCTGTTCGGGCAACTGCTGATCGGCCTGATCAACGGCGCGTTCTACGCAATGCTGAGCCTCGGCCTCGCCGTGATCTTCGGCCTGCTCAACATCATCAATTTCACGCATGGCGCGCAGTACATGATGGGTGCGTTCTGCGCCTGGTTCCTGCTGGAGAAATTCGGCGTCGGCTATTGGTGGTCGCTGCTGCTCGCGCCGGTCCTCGTCGGGGCGGTCGGCGTGGTCATCGAACGGACGATGCTGGCGCGGCTGTACAAGCTCGACCATCTGTACGGACTGCTGCTCACCTTCGGTCTCGCGCTGGTCATCCAGGGCGTGTTCACCAATTATTACGGGGCCTCGGGCGAGCCCTACCGCCTGCCGCCGGAGTTCAGCGGCGCCTTCGACCTGGGCTTCATGTACCTGCCCAAGTACCGGGCCTGGGTGATCGTTGCCTCGCTGATCGTCTGCCTGTCGACCTGGTTCCTGATCGAGCGCACCAAGCTCGGCGCCTACCTGCGCGCGGCCACCGAGAACCGGACGCTGGTGCAGGCCTTCGGTATCAACGTGCCGCGCATGATCACGCTCACCTACGGCTTCGGCGTCGGTCTCGCAGCATTTGCCGGGGTGATGGCCGCGCCGATCTACCAGGTGAATCCGCTGATGGGAACCAACCTCATCATCGTCGTGTTCGCCGTGGTGGTGATCGGCGGCATGGGCTCGATCATGGGCGCGATCCTGACCGGCTTCGGTCTCGGGATCATCGAAGGACTGACCAAGGTCTTCTACCCGGAGGCGTCCAACACCGTCATCTTCGTGATCATGGTGGTGGTGTTGCTGATCAAGCCAGCCGGCCTCTTCGGCAAGGAGGCCTAGCATGGCCGACACGCCGGCGGCCGCGCGCCGCACGATGGCCATCGCCACGGCGATCATGGCGGCGGCGCTCGTGGTTGCGCCATGGGTCGGCATCTACCCGGTGTTCCTGATGAAGGCGCTGTGCTTCGCGCTGTTCGCCTGCGCCTTCAACCTGCTGATCGGCTTCGGCGGGCTGCTGTCGTTCGGGCATGCGATGTTCCTCGGCACGGCCGGCTACGTGTGCGCGCACGCGGCCAAGATCTGGGGGGCGCCGCCGGAGCTCGCGATCCTCGCCGGCACGCTGGCATCCACTGCGCTCGGCGTCGTGGCCGGCGCGCTCGCCATCCGCCGGCAAGGCATCTATTTCGCCATGATCACGCTGGCGCTGGCGCAGATGATGTTCTTCTACTACCTGCAGGCGCCATTCACGCATGGCGAGGACGGCATCCAGGCGGTGCCGCGCGGTCATCTGTTCGGCCTCCTCGACCTCTCCAGGCCGCTCGTCATGTACTACTTCGTGCTGGCGGTCTTCATGGCTGGCTTCCTGTTCATCTACCGAATCGTGTATTCGCCGTTCGGTCAGGTGCTCAAGGCGATTCGTGAAAATGAGCCGCGGGCCATCTCCCTTGGCTACGACGCCGAGAAGTACAAGCTGCTGGCGTTCGTGCTGTCGGCGATGCTGTCCGGACTCGCCGGCTCAGTCAAGGCGATCGTGTTTCAGCTGGCGTCGCTGACCGACGTGCACTGGACGATGTCCGGCGAAATCGTGCTGATGGTGCTACTCGGCGGCATGGGCACGATATTCGGTCCGGTGATCGGCGCCTTCACCATCATCGGCCTCGAGAATTATCTGGCGAGTTTCGGCCAGTGGGTCACCGTCATCACCGGAGCGATTTTCGTGGTCTGCGTGCTTGCGTTCCGGCGCGGGATCGTTGGCGAATTTGCGGCATGGTGGGCAAGGCGCAAGGCTTGATGGTGGCGCTGGTTGCGGCCGCCGCGCTGGGACTCGCGGCGGATTCGCGTGCGCAGGCGTTTGTCGTCGAAGGAAGCTGTCGCGACGGACAGGCGCACGGCAGCTACGAACTGCGGGCAGCGGGCGGACAGGTGCGCGTGGTCGGGGCCTTCAACCGAGGCCATCGCACCGGCAGTTTCCTCTTCTGGTCCGGCGAAGGTCGGCGCATTGCCCAGCTTCCCTACGACGACGACGTGCTGTCCGGCACCGCTGCACTGTGGTACGACCCGCGCGGCCGGGATGCCGAACCGCAGCCCAGGCTCGAAGCCGCTTATGTGCGCAGCCGTCTCTCCGGCATCAAGCGGTCATGGCACCCGAATGGGCGTTTGCGCACCGAGTTGCGCTACAGCGCGGGCGACTTGGGCGAGGCGCGAGCCTTCACCGATGCCGGAGTGCCGCTGCCGGAAGTCGAGGCGCGTGCGCTTGCCGCCCGCGATCTGGCGACCGACGCCACGACCTTCGCTTTGCTCGAATCGATGGTGCGGGAAAATCTGCCGCGTTGCGATCCGGCATCCGATCGACTGGAGCGTGGCTGAAGCACGACGTCGTTCGCGGCAAGCGCTGGCAGTCCGGGGTTCTTTGACGCATTACCATGACTAGGCTAGATTTCCTACGTTCCCGGATCAACTCGCCTCGATCTCCCGATTCGCATGATTGTCTTCATCATCCGCCGCAGCATGCAGAGCGTGGTCGTGCTCTTCGTGATGTCGCTGCTCGTATTCGTCGGCGTCTATGCGATCGGCAATCCCATCGATATTCTGATCAATCCGATCGCCGACCAGATGGAACGCGAGACGGCGATCGCCGCGCTGGGCCTGGACAAGCCGCTGTGGGAGCAGTATCTGGTATTCGTCAACGGCGCCGCGAGCGGTGATCTCGGCAGGTCCTTTGTTCACGCGACGCCGGCGCTGGGACTGATCCTGGAGCGGATGCCGGCGACGATGGAACTCGCCATCGCGGCCATGGTGATTGCTGTCACGATCGGCATCCCGCTTGGCCTCTGGGCCGGACTGAAGCCCGACGGCGTGGCCGGACGATCGATCATGGCCGGATCGATACTCGGCTTCTCGCTGCCGACCTTCTGGGTCGGCCTGATGCTGATCATGGTGTTCTCGGTGATGCTGGGTTGGCTGCCTTCCAATGGTCGCGGACCGACGACGCTGCTGTTCGGCCTCATTCCGGTGTCGTTCCTGTCCTGGGAGGGCTTGCGCCACCTGATCATGCCGGCGACCAACCTGGCGCTGTTCAAGCTCGCGTTGCTGATCCGCCTGACGCGGGCCGGCACCCGCGAGTCGCTGCTGCAGGACTATGTGAAATTCGCGCGCGCCAAGGGATTGCCGAATTCGCGGGTGATCGGCGTTCATGTGCTGCGCAACATCATGATCCCGATCGTCACGGTGATCGGACTCGAATTCGGCAGCGTCATCGCGTTCGCGATCGTGACCGAGAGCGTGTTCGCCTGGCCCGGAATGGGCAAGCTGCTGATCGACTCGATCAACCTGCTCGACCGTCCGGTGATCGTCAGCTACCTGCTGGTGATCGTCACGCTGTTCATCCTGATCAACCTCGTGGTCGACGTGCTGTATTCGGCGCTCGATCCACGGGTTCGGATCACCGACAGCAAGGGCTAGGCCGAGGCTTTGGAGTCGCTCGACACACCGCCGTCTGCGACCGCCCCGGGGACCCGGGTCGAGAGTCCGCTGCGCCGCATCGTCGGCGATTTCGTCGCCAATCCGGTTGCGGTTTTCGGCCTGTCGGTGCTGTCGCTGATCGTCCTCGTCGCGATCTTTGCGCCTTTCCTCTCGCCACAGAATCCCTACGATCTTGCGCAGCTCGACGTCATGGACGGCAGGCTGCCACCGGGATCGAAATCCCCCGACGGCGGCACGTTCTGGCTGGGCACCGACGATCAGGGCCGCGACATGTTGTCGGCGATCTTCTACGGCCTGCGTATTTCGCTGGCCGTGGGTGCGGCAAGCACGGTGCTTGCGCTGCTGATCGGGCTCACCATGGGTCTTTCCGCGGCGTACTTCGGCGGCCGCATCGAGACGCTGATCATGCGCGTCGTCGACATCCAGCTGTCGTTTCCGGCCATCCTGATCGCGCTGATCCTGATCGCGGTGCTTGGGCAGGGCACGGGCAAGGTCATCGCGGCGCTGGTGACCATCCAGTGGGCGTACTACGCTCGCACCGTGCGCAGCGCGGCGCTGGTCGAGAAGCGCAAGGAATACATGGAAGCGGCACGCTGTCTGGCGTTGTCGCCGGCGCGCATCGTGTTTCGCCACCTGCTGCCCAACTGCCTGCCGCCGATGATCGTCGTCGCAACGGTTCAGGTCGCCGCGGCGATCGCGCTCGAGGCCACGCTTTCGTTCCTGGGCCTGGGTCTGCCGATCACCGAGCCCTCGCTTGGTCTGCTGATCGCCAACGGTTACCAGTACCTGCTGTCCGGCAAGTACTGGATCAGCTTCTTCCCCGGCGTGGCGCTGCTGCTCACCATCGTCAGCATCAATCTGGTCGCCGACCAGTTGCGCGATATCTTCAACCCGAGGTTGCAGCGATGACCAACGCCGGCGTTGACGCGGCGGTGCTGACCGTCGACGGCCTGCGCACGCATTTCTTCACCAAGGCGGGCGTGGTGAAGGCGGTCGACGACGTTTCGTTCAGCGTCAATCGCGGCGAGGTGCTGGGTCTGGTCGGCGAGTCCGGCTCGGGCAAGTCGATGACCGGCTATTCGCTGATGGGGCTGATCGACGCACCGGGTCGCATCGTTTCGGGCAGGATCATGCTCGACAACATCGACCTGCTGGCGCTGTCCGGCGAGGACATGCGACAGATGCGCGGCAATCGCATCGCCATGATTTTCCAGGATCCGATGATGACGCTCAACCCGGTCCTGCGCATCGACGTGCAGATGATCGAGGCCATCCTCGCGCACGAAAACGTGACCCACCGAGCTGCGCGCGATCGGGCGCGCGAGGCGCTGGTCCGCGTTGGCATCCCGTCGCCGGATGAACGGCTGCAGGCTTATCCGCATCAGTTCTCGGGCGGCATGCGCCAGCGTGTCGCCATCGCCATTGCGCTGCTCAACGGTCCCGACCTCATCATCGCCGATGAGCCGACCACCGCGTTGGACGTGACCATCCAGGGGCAGATTCTCTACGAAATGCAGAAGTTGACCCGGGAAACCGGCACCGCCGTCATCTGGATCACGCATGACCTGTCGGTGATCGCCGGACTCGCCGATCGCGTAAGCGTCATGTATGCGGGCCGCATCGTCGAGCAGGGCAGCTGCGAGGAAGTCCTCGCCCATCCGGCACACCCGTATACGCGCGGATTGCTCGACTCGGTGCCGGCCAACAACGAACGCGGTCGCCGGCTGAAGCAGATTCCGGGGATGACACCCTCGCTGCTCGGATTGCCGCCGGGCTGTCCGTTCCGGGAGCGTTGCGCCCATGCAACTTCGCGGTGCACCGACGCTCCGGAAATGCGTGCCTGTGGCGGTCCCGGGCAGAGCGTGCGTTGCTTCAACCCGCTGGTTGCGCAGACCGCATGACAGTTGCGAGCGCCGTGGCCGTTCCGGACCCCGACCAGCTGATCGAACTCAGAGGGGTGTCCAAGCGCTTCGTCAAGGGACTCGACCTTGCGGCGAGGATCGGCAACGCCTTCGGTGCCGGCATGAAGGAGGAAGTGGTCCACGCTGTCGATCGCGTCGACCTTGCGGTGGCCCAGGGCGAGGTCGTCGGCCTGGTCGGCGAATCGGGCTGCGGCAAGTCGACGCTGGGTAGGCTGGCGATCGGCCTGTTGCCGCCGTCCGAAGGCGAGCGCTACTGGCGCGGCGCTTCGTTGGCCAGGCTCGATGCCGCGGCGGCGCGTCGGGCGCAACTGAAGATGCAGATGATCTTCCAGGATCCCTATGCATCGCTGAATCCGCGCATGCGGGTCATCGACATCGTCGGCGAGGCACCGGTCGCACACCGGGTGATCGGGCCCCGGCAACGCACCGAATACGTCGGACTGATGCTCAACCGCGTCGGCATGGATCCGACGCTGATGCGCCGCTATCCGCACCAGTTTTCCGGCGGGCAGCGGGCGCGGATCGGCATTGCCCGGGCACTGGCGGTCAAGCCGGAATTCCTCGTCTGCGACGAGTCGGTTGCCGCGCTTGACGTGTCTATCCAGGCGCAGGTGCTCAACCTGTTCATCGAGTTGCGCAGCGCGCTCAATCTGACCTATCTGTTCATCAGCCACGACCTTGGCGTCGTGCGCTTCATCTCCGATCGCGTGGTGGTCATGTATCTGGGCCGGGTGGTCGAGAGCGCCGAGTCGGCGGAACTCTTCGCCAGGCCGAATCATCCGTATACGCAGGCCTTGCTGGCCGAAGCTGGAAAGGTTACCCCCGGCAAACGCAGCTTCGTGCCGATCAAGGGCGAGATCCCGTCGCCGCTCGATCCACCGCGCGGTTGTCATTTCCATCCGCGCTGTCCGCACGCCATGCCACGCTGCAGCGAGACGGCACCGCCGCTGGTCGAGATCGCGCCTGGACATCGATCCGCCTGTTTTCTGAACTCGCCGGTCGCATGAACCCGGCAACTTCCGGTCCCTCGTGAACACGCCGTTCATCCACCATGCGCCGGAGGTCCCGGCCGTCGCGCTGGTGCTCGATTCCCCGCACTCGGGCGAGTGGTATCCGGACGATTTCGACCACGCGCCGCCGCGCGCGATCGTCCGGCAGGCCGAAGACACGCATGTGGCACGGTTGTGGCGCGCGGCCACCGCGCATGGTGCAACGCTGCTGGAGGCGCGCTTTCCGCGCGCCTACATCGACGCCAACCGCGGTCTCGCCGACGTCGACCCGGAATTGCTCGCCGATGCGTGGCCAGAGCCCCTGATGCCGTCGCGCAAGTCGGCACAGGGAATCGGGCTGGTCTGGAGGCTGGCGCGCGGCGGCGTGCCGATGTACGACCGCAAGCTCTCCAGTGACGAGGTGCACGGGCGGATCGAACGATGCTGGCGGCCCTATCACGCCGAACTCGACGCGATTGTCGACGAAATGCACGCGCGGTTCGGCGCCGTCTGGCACCTGAATTGCCATTCGATGCCCGCCGTCGGCGACGCGTTGTCCGACGATCCCGGTCGCGAGCGTGCCGATTTCGTGCTCGGCGACCGAGACGGCACGACTTGCGACCCCGCGTTCACCCGGCTCGTGGCCGATGCGGTACGCAGCTACGGTTACAGCGTCGCGATCAACGATCCCTACAAGGGCGTGGAACTGGTTCGCCGGCACGGCCGGCCGGTGGCCAGTCGCCACAGCCTGCAGGTCGAGGTCAAGCGAACGCTGTACATGGACGAGGCAACGCTGGTTCCGAATGCCGGCTACGCGAGGCTCGCCGGCGACCTCGATCGCCTGGTACGGACGCTCGCCGGGTACATCCGGCGGTCGATGAAAATTGGTCGGACCTCTTGACCAGTTTCTGCCGCGCTGTACACTAGTGGTCGGCATCGTTCCGACGCCTGCGATCGACAGCTGCGGGCGGGCATTTCCACTTTCCCCAGGAGGAGTCCATGAAAATCATTCAACGCATGCTGGTCGCACTGTTCGCGATCGCCAGTGCCGGCGTGGCGCTTGCCGCCTATCCGGATCGTCCGATCACCTTCGTCGTACCCTGGGGCGCAGGCGGTGGCACCGACGGCACCGCACGCTTCTTCGCGGCGATGATGGAAAAGGAACTGGGACAGCCGGTCAACGTCGTCAACCGTACCGGTGGCGGCGGCGTCGTGGGCCACAGCGCCATCGCGCAGGCGGCACCCGACGGCTACACCATCGGCATGATCACGGTCGAGATCGTCATGATGCACTGGCAGGGACTGACCGAACTCAATCCGACGTCCTACACGCCGCTGGCGTTGGTGAATTCCGACCCGGCCGGATTCACCGTACGCGCTGACTCGCCGTACAAGTCGGTCAAGGACGTCGTCGACGCCATCAAGGCCAATCCCGGCAAGCTCAAGGCTTCCGGAACGGGGCAGGGCGGCATCTGGCACCTGGCGCTCGCCGGGTTGCTCGTCGACCTCAAGATTCCGCAGACCGCGATTCCCTGGGTGCCGTCGAACGGCGCCGCTCCGGCAATGCAGGACCTGGTCGCCGGCGGGGTCGACGTGGTGACTTGCTCGCTGCCTGAAGCGCGGCCGCTGATCGAAGCGGGCAAGGCGCGGCCGCTGGCGATCATGGACAACAAGGCGTCGGCGCTGTTCCCGAACGTCCCGACCATGCAGCAGGCGATTGGCGTCGACTACACGGTCGCCGCCTGGCGCGGCATCGCGGGGCCGAAGGGTATGCCCGCCGATATCGACGCCAAGCTGATCGCGACCATCAAGAAGGTCGCCGAGAGCAAGGAATGGAAGGACTTCGCGGCGAGCAAGGGCTACGGCCTTGCCTGGGCTCCGGGCGCCGAATTCGCCTCGTTCATGGCCAAGGCGGATGGGAACATGGGCAAGACCATGAAGGCGGTCGGTCTGGCCAAGTGACGGAGTGCATCGATCGCGGCGAGGGTGCAGGCCCTTGTCGCGATCGGTCGCCTCGAGGCCGGAGCGCGGGACAGGTGCCGAATCTCGACTCGGCATCGGGCGTCGCTGCGCGGATTGCCGGCCCGGCGCCGTCCCGGTGCTGATGCTCCGTGGTTTGCTGAGCATGCATCGGCGCAGGCATCGATGGCCGACGGCCTGCCGCGCCATTTCCATCCCCCGGATCCGGATTCGATGAAAATCAACGACGCCATCTTCGGCGCGGTGCTGTTGTTGTTCGGCCTGGTCGTGTTCGTCCACGTCCAGGACTATCCGAAGATCCCCGGCCAGCAGGTCGGGCCGGCGCTGTTTCCGGGTTTGATCGCTGCCGGATTGGCGATCTGCGGCGTATTGCTGCTGGTCAGCGGCATCCGGCGCCGGGCCGAGCAGCCCTGGTATGAAACGGCGGAGTGGATGCGTTCGGGGCGCCATGCCATCGCCTTCGGCGCGGTGGTGGGCGGGGTTGCCGCCTACGTGTTCGTGGCGGAGCGCATCGGCTTCCTGTTGACCGCTCCGGTGCTGCTGTGGATCTGGTTCACGGTGCTCGGCGTCGGCCGAGCCCGTGCGGCGGGACTGGCCGTCGTGGTCACACTGGTGATCTGGTACGCGTTCTACAAGCTGCTGCGGGTGCCGCTGCCCTGGGGGCTGTTGACCGGGTTCGCATTCTGATGGAGGCGCTCGAGCTCGCCTTCGGCATGGTGTTCAACGCCAAGGTGCTGTTGCCGATCCTGGTCGCCGCGTTGTTCGGCCTCTTCGTCGGCGCGGTGCCCGGACTGACGGCGACCATGGCCATCGCGCTGCTGGTTCCGGTCACGTTTTTCATGGAGCCGATCCCGGCGGTGGCGATGATCGTCACCGCGAGCGCCATGGCGATCTTCTCCGGCGACATCCCCGGGTGCCTGCTGCGCATGCCCGGGACGCCGGCATCGGCCGCGTACGCCGACGAGGCCTACGCGATGACGCGCAAGGGGCACGCCGACGCCGCGCTGGGCGCGGGACTGGTCTTCTCGGCCATCGGCGGCCTGTTCGGGACCGGCGTGCTGATCGTATCCGCGCCGATGCTGGCCGAGTTCGCGCTGAAGTTCAGCTCGTTCGAATATTTCTGGCTGGTGCTGCTGGGGCTCACCTGCGCGATCGTGATCACCGCGGACCGGCCGCTCAAGGGTGTGGTGACGCTGTTGCTGGGCCTGATGATCTCCGCGGTCGGCCTGGGCAATCCGGGGGGATATCCCCGCTTCACCTTCGGCAATGTCGAACTCATGGGCGGACTGGGAATGATTCCGCTGATGATCGGCATGTTCGCCGTGTCCGAGATCATCCGCTACGCCGTCGATACCGGTCCCGAGCTCAAGATCGTCGACCAGCCGATCCGCAATGTCTTCAAGGGGATGTGGCAGCTGTTCGGCAAGTACCCGATGCAGGTGGTTCGCGGCAGCCTGCTGGGCACGCTGGTCGGCGCGCTGCCCGGCGCGGGCGCCGACATCGCTGCCTGGATGTCCTACGCAATAAGCAAGAAGATGTCGAAGGAGCCGGAGAAGTACGGCACCGGGCACGTCGAGGGCATCATCGAGGCCGGCGCGGCGAACAACAGCGCGGTGGCCGGCGCCTGGATCCCGGCGCTGGTGTTCGGCATTCCGGGCGACTCGATCACCGCGATCGTCATCGGCGTCCTGTACATGAAGGGCCTGAACCCCGGGCCGACGCTGTTCACGCAGAACCCGCAGAACATCTATGCCGTCTACCTGCTGTTCATTCTGGCCAACCTGATCATGATCCCGCTCGGCTGGATGTGCATCAAGGCGGCGAAGAAGATCCTGCAGGTGCCGCGCAACGTGCTGATGCCGATCATCCTGCTGTTCTGCGTCGTCGGCGCGTTCGCGATCAACAACACGACCTTCGACATCGGCGTGATGCTGGTCGCCGGCGTCGTCGCCTACATTTTCGAGCGCAACGGCTTTCCGGTGGCTCCGGCCATCCTGGGGGTCGTGCTGGGAACCATGCTGGAGGAAAATTTCGTCACCTCGATGATCAAGGCTGACGGCAATGTCCTGGCGTTCTTCTCGCGCCCGGTGGCCGCTGTGCTGGGTGTGCTGACGCTGGCGGCGTGGTTCCTGCCCCCGTTGGTCAGGCGCCTGCACGTCCGCTCGGCGGCCTGACCGCGGGCGGGCGAAAAGACCGCATTTCCTTCGCGTTGACCCCTCGTGGTGCGGCGCGGTAAAATTACAAGGTTTGGCGACGCGGACGCGCTTTTGGCGAGTTTCGCGGGTTCCGGCGTTTCCGGGACCGGTCGTCCGCGAAGGCTGCGGGAGGCGCGCCGGTAACCCGACTCAGGCGACATGCGCGACAGGCTCGTCATAGGCAATTGGAAGATGAACGGCGGCCTCGCGCCCAACGCGGCGCTGCTGGCAGCGCTGCTGGCCGGCTGGAAGCCTGGGCCCGGACGCAGCATCGCGGTTTGCGTTCCCTTTCCCTATCTTGGACAGGCGCGTGATGCCCTGGCCGGCTCGCCGGTGGCGTGGGGTGCCCAGGATTTGAGCGCCCATGCCTCGGGCGCCTTCACCGGCGAAGTGGCGGGTGGCATGCTCGCCGAATTCGACTGCCGGTATGTGCTGGTTGGCCATTCCGAGCGGCGGCAGCTGTGCGGTGAGTCCGACGCGCTGGTGGCGGCCAAGGCCAAGGCCGCGCTCGCGGCGGGCCTGACGCCGGTTGTCTGCGTGGGTGAGACGTTGGCGGAACGCGACGCGGGGCAGACGCAGACCGTGGTTGGCAGGCAGCTCGACGCGGTGGCCGAGATATTGCAGGAAGATCTGAATCTGTTAGTGCTGGCCTATGAGCCCGTCTGGGCGATCGGTACGGGCCTAACGGCGACGCCGCAGCAGGCGCAGGAGGTGCACGCATTCCTGCGTGGACGCCTGGAGGCACGGGGCGCCGGCGGAATGAGCATGCTGTATGGCGGCAGCGTCAAGGCCGCGAATGCCGACGCGCTGTTCGCGATGCCGGACATCGACGGTGGACTGATTGGTGGGGCGTCATTGGACGCAAGGGAATTCTTGGCGATCGCGGCTGCCTGAATCAAAGGCGGCGGCGATAGCCGGAGCGGAGACGATGGAAATATTTCAATCGGTAGTGCTGGTGTTGCACATGGGCGTGGCTGTGGTGCTGTGCGGAATGGTTCTGCTGCAGCATGGCAAGGGCGCGGACATGGGCGCGGCCTTCGGCAGCGGTTCGTCGGGCAGCCTGTTCGGGGCGTCGGGTTCGGCCAATTTTCTTTCCCGGATGACGGCGGCATTGGCCACGGTGTTTTTCCTGTCCAGTCTTGGTCTGTCATACCTCGGCGCGACGGCGTCGAAGCCGCGCGATGTCATGCAGCAGGGGGTGATGGGCAACGTGCCGGCGGAGGGCAAGGCTGGAGACGCGCCGAAGTCCGCGCCGTCGCCGGTACCTGCCGGCGACACGGCGCCTGCCGGTTCCGGGTCGAAGGCGGGAGAGATACCGAAGTGAACGTGGACGCCGGCGTGCCGGCGTCCGACATGCCGACGTGGTGAAATTGGTAGACACGCTGTCTTGAGGGGGCAGTGGCGAAAGCCGTGGGAGTTCGAGTCTCCCCGTCGGCACCAGGGACAAACGAGGCGCATCGCCCCGGAAGGGCGTGCGCCGCGGTGAAGCGAGGCCTGCGCGAAGGCGCCTGGCCAGTGGGCAGTTCAACACCTCGAGATGGCGCATCGTGCGCCAGAACAGTCAACAATGCTCGAACAGTATTTCCCGATTCTGGTGTTCATCGTGGTCGGACTCGGTCTCGGCCTGCTGCTGCTGACGCTCGGCTCGGTGCTCGCCCCCAATCGTCCCGATCCCGACAAGCTTTCCCCGTACGAGTGCGGTTTCGAGGCTTTCGAGGACGCGCGAATGAAGTTCGACGTTCGCTACTACCTCGTCGCCATCCTGTTCATCCTGTTCGATCTCGAAATCGCTTTCCTCGTCCCCTGGGCCGTCGTGCTTCCGGAAATCGGCTTCGAGGGATTCGCGGCGATGATGATCTTCCTGCTCATTCTGGTCGTAGGATTCGTCTACGAATGGAAAAAAGGGGCTCTGGAATGGGAATGAGGGGCTGACCGGCATGGCGATCGAAGGCGTCCTCGAAAAAGGCTTCGTCACGACCTCCCTGGACAGCGTCATCAACTGGGCGCGCAACGGGTCGATGTGGCCGATGTCGTTCGGCCTCGCCTGCTGCGCGGTCGAAATGATGCACGCCGGCGCGGCGCGCTACGACCTCGACCGCTTCGGCATCGTGTTCCGTCCGAGTCCGCGGCAGTCCGACGTGATGATCGTCGCCGGCACGCTGTGCAACAAGATGGCGCCGGCGCTGCGCAAAGTCTACGACCAGATGGCCGAACCGCGCTGGGTGATCTCGATGGGCTCCTGCGCCAACGGCGGCGGCTACTACCATTATTCGTATTCGGTTGTGCGCGGCTGCGACCGCATCGTCCCGGTCGACATCTACGTGCCCGGTTGCCCGCCGACCTCCGAAGCGCTTCTCTACGGCATCCTCCAGCTCCAGAACAAGATCTGGCGCACCAATACGATCGCCCGCTGATGGCCACGAGGATCGAATCCCTGGTCGCGGCGCTGCAGGCGACTTTTGGAGAAAAACTTCAAAGTTGCACGACCGACCGCGGCGAAGCGACGATCGTCGTCTCTGCGGACCACTTGACCGAGGTCATGCCGGCGCTGCGCGACCGTGCCGATCTGCGCTTCGAGATGCTGATCGACGTCTGCGGCGTCGATTACTCGACCTTCGGCGACCGCGCCTGCGAGGGTCCGCGTTTCGCCGCGGTCTACCATCTGCTGTCGCTGGCGCACAATCGCCGGCTGCGCGTACGCGCCTTCGCCGCTGACGACGATTTTCCGGTCCTGCCCAGCGTGATCGACATCTGGCCGGTGGCCAACTGGTTCGAGCGCGAGGCATTCGACCTCTACGGCATCGTTTTCGACGGGCATCCGGACCTGCGCCGCCTGCTCACCGACTACGGCTTCGTCGGCCACCCGTTCCGCAAGGATTTTCCGCTTTCGGGCCATGTCGAAATGCGCTACGACCCCGAACAGCGCCGGGTGATCTACCAGCCGGTGACCATCGAGCCGCGCGAGATCACGCCGCGGATCATCCGCGAAGACCACTATGGCGGGACCCGGTAGTGGCCGAGATCCGCAACTACACGATGAACTTCGGCCCGCAGCATCCTGCGGCGCACGGCGTGCTGCGCCTCGTGCTGGAACTCGACGGCGAGGTCATCGAGCGCGCCGATCCGCATATCGGGCTGCTGCACCGGGCGACCGAGAAGCTGGCCGAGCACAAGACCTACATCCAGTCACTGCCGTACATGGACCGGCTGGACTACGTGTCGATGATGTGCAACGAGCACGCCTACTGCCTCGCCATCGAGCGGCTGCTGGGAATGGAAGTGCCGGAGCGCGCGCAGTACATCCGGGTGATGTTCGACGAGATCACCCGTATCCTGAATCACCTGCTCTGGCTCGGTTGCCACGCGCTCGACGTCGGCGCGATGACGCCGTTCCTGTACGCCTTCCGCGAGCGCGAGGACCTGTTCGACATCTACGAGGCCGTGTCCGGCGCGCGCATGCACGCGGCGTACTATCGCCCGGGCGGCGTCTATCGCGATCTGCCCGACCGCATGCCGCAATACCAGGCGTCGAAGCTGCGCAACGCGCGCAAGCTGGACCGCCTGAATGAGAATCGCCAGGGTTCTCTGCTCGACTTCATCTCCGACTTCGCCGACCGGTTTCCGAAATGCGTCGATGATTACGAGGAACTGCTTACCGACAACCGGATCTGGAAGCAGCGGCTGGTCGGCATCGGGGTGGTGACGCCGGAGCGGGCGTTGGCGCTGGGCTTTACCGGCGCGATGCTGCGCGGCTCGGGTGTGCCCTGGGACCTGCGCAAGAAGCAACCCTACGAGGTCTACGACCGGATGCAGTTCGACATCCCTGTGGGCGTCAACGGCGACTGCTATGACCGCTACCTCGTCCGGGTCGAGGAGATGCGCCAGTCCAACCGGATCATCCGCCAGTGTGTTGAATGGCTGCGGGCGAATCCCGGGCCGGTGATCGTGGAAAACCACAAGGTGGCGCCGCCCGACCGCGAAGCGATGAAGTCGAACATGGAGGAGCTGATCCATCACTTCAAGCTCTTCACCGAGGGGATGCACGTCCCGCCGGGCGAGGTCTATGCGGCGATCGAGCATCCGAAGGGCGAGTTCGGCGTCTACATCGTCTCCGACGGTGCCAACAAGCCCTACCGGGTCAAGCTGCGGCCGCCCGACTTTGCTCACCTGGCGGCGCTCGACGAGATGTCGCGCGGCCATATGATCGCCGACGTGGTGGCGATCATCGGCACGCAGGACATCGTGTTCGGATCGGTCGACCGATGAGCGTGCTCCGCTTTTTTCTGCCGCTGCTGGCGATGGCCTTTCTGCCGCATTTGGCGGTGGGGGTCGCGTTCGCCGCGACGACGGCGGAGGAGCAGGACGCGATCAATGCGGCGGAAAAATGGCTGGTGCCGGTGGATGCGAACAAGAGCGCCGAGGCCTGGGCGATGTCGTCGGCATCGTTCAAGTCGGCGGTCGATCGCCAGAAATGGCAGGCCGGGCTCGCCGACCTGCGCAAACCTTACGGGCGCCTGGAATCACGCAAGCCCGCGAAGATCGCCCATGTGGGCGAGGCCCCTGCCGGGAAATCGGGACCAAGAGGCGTGGCGCCAGGTTCGCAGGTGACCATCCTGTTCGAAACGCGCTTTGCCGGCGGCAAGGTCGTCGACGAGGAAGTGATGCTGGTGCGCGAGGTCGACGGCGTCTGGCGCGTCGCCGGTTACTTCATTCGCGGATGATCGATTTGATGCTCTCCCCGGAACTTACAGCCAGGATCGACCGCGAGGTTGGCAAGTATCCGGCCGACCAGAAACAGTCGGCGGTGATGTCGGCGCTGGCCTACGCGCAGGATGAGCACGGCTGGCTGTCCACCGAAGTGATGGATGCGGTTGCGCACTATCTCGGCATGCCGCCCGTCGCGGTCTACGAGGTGGCGACGTTCTACACGATGTACAACCGCAAGCCACAGGGCTGCTTCAAGCTGTCGGTGTGCACCAATCTGCCCTGTGCGCTTTCTGGCGCCACCGCCGCGGCGGAACAGCTGAAGCGCAAGCTCGGCATCGGCTTCAACGAGACGACTGCGGACGGGGCGTTTACGCTCAAGGAGGGTGAATGCATGGGCGCCTGCGGCGATGCGCCGGTGCTCATCGTCAATGATCGGCGCATGGAGAGTTTCATGACCGAGCAGAAGCTCGACGCGCTGGTCGACGAACTGGCGGCGGCGGCCGCGCGCGGCGAAGGCCGGCGCTGCAACGGAGAGAAGTCGTGAACGCGCCGTCGGACCTTCTCGACTACGGCCCGGACGCGATCCTGATGGCCGGGCTCAGCGGCAAGAATTGGCGGCTGGCCGACTATGTGGCGCGCGGAGGCTACGATGCGCTCAAGAAAATCATTGCCGAAAGAATTTCGCCCGAGCAGGTGGTCGCCGAGGTCAAGCGGTCGGCGCTGCGCGGGCGCGGTGGGGCGGGCTTTCCCACCGGCCTCAAGTGGAGCTTCATGCCGCGGCAGTTTCCCGGTGACAAGTATGTCGTCTGCAACTCCGACGAGGGCGAGCCCGGCACGTTCAAGGACCGCGACCTGCTGCGCTACAACCCGCACGCGGTGATCGAGGGCATGGCCATCGGCGCCTATGCGATGGGCGCGACCCGCGGTTACAACTACATCCACGGCGAGATCTGGGAAACCTACCTGCGCTGCGAGGAGGCGGTCGAGGAGGCCTACGCCGCCGGCCTGCTGGGTGCGAACATCCTGGGCTCGGACTTCTCGTTCCACCTGCACAACCACCACGGCTTCGGCGCCTATATCTGCGGCGAGGAAACCGCGCTGCTCGAGTCGCTCGAGGGCAAGAAGGGGCAGCCGCGCTTCAAGCCACCGTTTCCCGCGTCCTTCGGGCTCTATGGCAAGCCGACCACGATCAACAACACCGAGACCTTTGCGGCGGTGCCGTGGATCATCAGGCATGGCGGCGAGGCATTCCTCGACCTCGGCCGGCCCAACAACGGCGGAACCAAGATCTTCTCGGTATCCGGAGACGTCGAGCGGCCGGGCAACTACGAGGTCAAACTCGGCACGCCGTTCGCCAGGCTGCTTGAAATGGCCGGCGGGATGCGCGGCGGGCGCCGGCTGAAGGCCTGCATTCCGGGCGGCTCCTCGATGCCGGTGCTGCCCGGCGACGTGATGCTCGGTACCGACATGGACTACGACTCCATCGCCAAAGCGGGTTCGATGCTGGGCTCCGGCGCGGTCATCGTCATGGACGACACGCGCTGCATGGTCAAGTCGCTGCTGCGTCTTTCCTATTTCTACTACGAGGAGTCCTGCGGCCAGTGCACGCCCTGCCGCGAGGGCACCGGCTGGCTGTGGCGGATGGTGCACCGGATCGAGCACGGCCAGGGCCGCAACGAGGATCTCGACACGCTGACCAGGGTCGCCGACAACATCGCCGGGCGCACCATCTGCGCGCTGGGTGACGCTGCCGCGCTGCCGGTCAAGAGCTTCATCAAGCACTTTCGCGACGAATTCCAGCACCACATCGACCACAAGCAGTGCCTGGTCCCGACCTATCCGTGAACGTGGCCATGCTCAATATCGAAATCGACGGAAAACAGGTGCAGGTTGCCAACGGCAGCACCGTGATGGATGCGGCAACGGCGCTCGGCATCTACGTCCCGCATTTCTGCTATCACAAGAAGCTGTCGATCGCGGCCAACTGCAGGATGTGCCTGGTGCAGGTCGAGAAGGCGCCAAAGCCGCTGCCTGCCTGTGCGACGCCGGCGACCGACGGCATGAAGGTGTGGACGCGCTCCGAGGCTGCGGTGACCGCGCAACAGGGCGTGATGGAATTCCTGCTGATCAACCATCCGCTCGATTGTCCGATCTGCGATCAGGGCGGCGAGTGCCAGTTGCAGGACCTGGCGGTCGGCTACGGCGGGTCGGCATCGCAATTCACCGAAGCCAAGCGCGTCGTATTCCACAAGGATCTCGGCCCGCTGGTGTCGGCGCAGGAGATGACGCGCTGCATCCAGTGCACGCGCTGCGTGCGCTTCGGCCAGGAGATCGCCGGGATCATGGAACTGGGGATGATCGGGCGCGGCGAGCATTCCGAGATTGTCGCCTTCGTCGGCAAGACGGTCGACTCCGAGCTGTCAGGCAACTCCATCGACGTGTGCCCGGTCGGCGCACTCACCTCCAAACCGTTCCGCTACTCGGCGCGAACCTGGGAGCTGGCGCGGCGCAAGTCGATCGCGCCGCACGATGCGCTGGGCAGCAACCTGATCGTCCAGGTGAAGGGCGATCGGGTGATGCGTGTATTGCCGCTGGAGAACGAGGCGGTCAACGAGTGCTGGCTTTCGGATCGCGATCGTTTTTCCTACGAGGGCCTCAATTCAGCCGAGCGCCTGACCACGCCCATGGTCAAGGAGGCGGGCGAGTGGAAGAAGGTCGACTGGCAGACCGCGCTCGAGTTCGTCGCGCGGGGATTGACCGATATTGTCGGCAAGCATGGCCCGGGCGCAATTGGCGCGCTGGTGTCGCCGCACGCGACGCTGGAGGAACTCGGACTCGCGTCTCGGCTGGTGCGCGGACTCGGCAGCGACAATATCGATTTCCGCCTGCGCCAGTCCGATTTTCGAGGCGATGGCAAGGCGGCGGGTGTTCCCTGGCTCGGCATGCCGGTTGTGGATATCGCAACGCTGGACCGAGTGCTGGTTGTTGGCAGCTTCCTGCGCAAGGACCATCCGCTGGTCGCGCAGCGGCTGCGCCAGGCGGCGAAGAAGGGCACGCAGGTCGGAATGCTCCATTGCGTCGACGACGACTGGCTGATCCGTATTGCGCACAAGGCCGTCGTGGCGCCGTCGTTGCTCCCGCGAGCGCTGGCCGGCATGGTCGTCGCGGCCGCGCAATCCACCCAACGGCCGGTGCCCGAGGCGCTCGCCGGTGTGGTGCCGACCGACGACGAGCGGGCGCTTGCGGCGAGCCTCCTGTCAGGCAAGAAGAAATCCGCCGTGTGGCTCGGCAACCTGGCGGTCGCGCATCCGGAAGCCGCGCAGCTGCATGCATTGGCCCAATGTCTGTGCGAAATGACCGGTGCGACGCTGGGCTTCCTCACCGAGGCGGCCAACACCGTCGGTGCGCATCTCGCCGGTGCGATACCATTGTCCGGCGGCATGAATCTCCATCACATGCTCGCCGACCCGCGACGGGCCTACCTGCTGGCGCATACCGAGCCCGAACTCGACTTTGCGCAGGCGCTGGATGCCTGTGCGGCGTTCGAGAAGGCGGAACTGGTCGTCGTCATGAGTCCGTTCGTCCATGGCCTCGCCTATGCCGACGTGCTGCTGCCGGTGTCGCCGTTCACCGAAACTGCCGGGACCTTCGTCAGCTGCGAAGGCAGGGTGCAGGCCTTCCAGGGCGTGGTCAGGCCGTTGGCCGAGACCCGACCCGGGTGGAAGGTGCTGCGCGTGCTGGGGTCGATGCTCAATCTTCCGGGCTTCGACCTCGACACGGTCGCCGATGTCCGTTCGTCCATCCTGGTTGACGCGGAGGTTGCGGCGAAACTGGACAACCGCAGCAGCGTTGTCGTCACTACGCCGGCTGCTGCGTCGGCGCCGATCGAGCGCGTCGCCGATGTGCCGATCTACTACACCGATCCGTTGGTCCGCCGGTCGCCATCGCTTCAGCTGACCGCCGACGCGCGGGCACCGAAGGCCAGGATGCACCGCTCGTTGTTCGACTCGCTCGGCCTGGCCGACGGCGGGCAGGTCCGGGTGCGGCAGGAACACGGCGAAGCGGTGCTCGTCGCGGTCGTCGATGCACAGGTGCCACCCGGAGTCGTGCGCATCGCCGCCGCGCATGCATCGACCTGCGCGCTTCCAGGCACCTGCGGCCCGATCGTCGTGGAAAGGGCATAAGACCCGTGGACATGTTGGCGCCGGTGCAGCAGTGGCTTGGTCCCGTCTGGATCGTGGTCTGGACGCTGATCAAGATCATCGCCATCGCGGTGCCGCTGATTCTTACCGTCGCCTACCTGACGCTGGCCGAGCGCAAGGTGATCGGCTACATGCAGGTCCGCATCGGTCCCAACCGGGTCGGGCCGATGGGGCTGCTGCAACCGTTCGCCGACGTGGCCAAGCTGCTGTTCAAGGAAATCATCGTTCCTTCGGGGGCAAACCGGTACCTGTTCTTCATCGCCCCGCTTCTGGCGATCGGTCCCGCGCTGGCGGCGTGGGCGGTGGTTCCATTCGGTGACGGCATGGTGCTCGCCAACATCAACGCCGGGCTGCTCTACGTGCTGGCGATGACCTCGGTCGGCGTCTACGGCATCATCCTCGCCGGCTGGGCGTCGAACTCGAAGTACGCGTTCCTGGGGGCGCTGCGCTCGGCCGCGCAAATCGTTTCCTACGAGTTAGCGATGGGTTTCGCGCTGATCGGTGTATTGATGGTTGCCAACAGCCTGAATCTGTCCGACATCGTACGTGGACAGGAGGGTGGGGCGGCCTACTGGTACGTCTGGCCGCTGTTCCCGATGTTCATCATCTATTTCGTGTCCGGACTCGCGGAAACCAACCGCCACCCGTTCGACATGTCCGAAGGCGAGTCGGAAATCGTTGCCGGCTTCCACGTCGAGTATTCCGGCGTGGCATTCGCTGTTTTCTTCCTTGCCGAATACATGAACATGATCCTGATCGCGGCGCTGACGGCGGTCATGTTCCTGGGGGGCTGGCTGTCGCCCTGGCCACTGCTCAACCATGCCGAGTTCGAGATCTTCGGGTGGGTGATGCGACCCTTCGGCGACGGTTTTGCGTGGCTGGCAGCGAAGATGGCGTTCGTGCTGCTGTGCTTTCTCTGGGTGCGCGCGACGTTTCCGCGCTACCGGTACGATCAGGTGATGCGGCTGGGCTGGAAGGTGTTCATTCCGGTGACGCTTGTCTGGATCGCGTTCATCGGCACGATGATGCAAACGCGCTGGGCGCACCTTTTCCACTGACGGAGACGAGGACAATCATGTTCGCTCGCGTCAAGGGATTCTTCGACACCTGGCTTCTCGCCGAGCTGGTCAAGGGCATGATGCTGACCGGCCGCTACATGTTCGCCCGCAAGGTGACCGTGCAGTTCCCCGAGGAAAAGACTCCGCAGAGTCCGCGTTTTCGCGGCCTGCACGCGCTGCGCCGCTACCCGAACGGCGAGGAGCGATGCATCGCCTGCAAGCTGTGCGAAGCCGTATGCCCGGCGCTGGCGATCACCATCGAGTCTGACCAGCGCGCCGACGGAACGCGCCGGACGACGCGCTACGACATCGACCTCACCAAGTGCATCTTCTGCGGTTTCTGCGAAGAGAGCTGCCCGGTGGATTCGATCGTCGAGACGCGGATCCTCGAGTACCACGGCGAAAAACGCGGCGACCTCTACTACACCAAGGAAATGCTGCTCGAGGTCGGCGACCGGTATGAGGCGCAGATTGCGGCAGACCGGCAGGCGGACGCGAAATTCCGATGAATATTTCAATCACATTGACGGTCGTTTCGCGATGACGTTTTCCACCGCCGTCTTCTACCTGTTCGCAGCGATCTTGATCTTCGCGGCGCTGCGCGTGGTCACGACCCGGAACCCCGTGCATGCCGCGCTGTGGCTGGTGCTGTGCTTCTTTACCGCTGCCGCTGTCTGGCTGCTGCTGGGCGCCGAATTCCTCGCCATCACGCTGGTGCTGGTCTACGTGGGTGCGGTGATGGTGCTGTTCCTGTTCGTCATCATGATGCTGGACATCAATTTCGACAGCCTGCGCAAGAACTTCCGCAGCTACGTACCGGTCGGCGCGACCGTCGGCGTGCTGGTGCTGCTGGAAATGGCGCTGGTGGTGGTCGGCAGCGGATTGGCTGCCGATGCGGCGCCGCCGCCACCGGCCGGAGGCAATACCCGCGCGCTGGGCCTGCTGCTCTACGTCGACTATGTCTTTCCATTCGAGATCGCCGCGGTCATCCTGCTGGTGGCTATCGTTGCGGCTATCGCGTTGACACACCGCAAGCGCCGGGCGACCAAGCACCAGAATCCGGGCCAGCAGGTAAAGGTCAAGCGCGAAGACCGCGTGCGCCTGCTCGATCTGCCGGCGGAGCCACGGGAATGACCATCGAATACCGCATGCCCGGGAATCGGGGGAGATGACGTGTCGCTGCTGACCGCGCCGGCCTTGGCGCACTACCTCGTGCTGGGCGCGATCCTGTTCGCGATCAGCATGGCCGGCATTTTCCTCAATCGGAAGAACGTCATCATCCTGTTGATGGCGATCGAGCTGATGCTGCTCGCCGTCAATCTCAACTTCATCGCGTTCTCGCACTATCTGGGCGACATGAGCGGGCAGGTGTTCGTGTTCTTCATCCTGACCGTCGCCGCCGCCGAGTCTGCGATCGGCCTCGCGATCCTGGTGCTGCTTTTCCGCAACGCCGGGTCCATTGATGTCGAAGACCTCGACCGGCTCAAGGGATGACGGCGACGCCATGACCATGCAGCAACTATATCTCCTGGTTCCACTGGCACCGCTGGTCGCGTCGGTCGTCGTCGGCCTGTTCGGCACGCGCCTGCCACGCGCGGCGTCGCACTGGCTGACCATCGTCGGCGTCGCCATCGCCTTCGTCGCGTCCTTCATCGTCTGGCGGGACGTGGGCGCCGGCAACACGTTCAACGGCGACGTCTACACCTGGCTCGAGTCCGGGTCGATCCGCATGACCATCGGTTTCCTCATCGACCCGCTTACGGCGACCATGATGCTGGTCGTCACCTTCGTCTCGCTGATGGTGCACGTCTATACCATCGGCTACATGGCCGAGGACCCGGGGTATTCGCGGTTCTTCTCCTACATCTCGCTGTTCACGTTCTCGATGCTCATGCTGGTCATGAGCAATAACTTCCTCCAGCTTTTCTTCGGTTGGGAGGCGGTCGGACTGGTGTCCTACCTGCTGATCGGCTTCTGGTATACGCGCCCGACGGCGATCTATGCCAACCTCAAGGCCTTCCTGGCAAACCGGGTCGGTGACTTCGGATTCATTCTCGGCGTCGGCCTGGTGCTGGCCTACTTCGGCACGATGGATTACGCAACCGCCTTCGCCAAAGCGCCGTCTCTGGCCGACGCGACCATCGTCCTCTGGGGCGACACGCAGGTCTCGCTGATGACACTGACCTGCATCTGCCTTTTCGTCGGCGCAATGGGCAAGAGCGCCCAGGTCCCGCTGCACGTCTGGCTACCGGACTCGATGGAAGGCCCGACGCCGATCTCCGCGCTCATCCATGCGGCGACGATGGTCACGGCCGGGATCTTCATGGTGGCCAGGATGAGCCCGCTGTTCGAGCTCTCGGAGACCGCGCTGTCCTTCGTCACGGTGATCGGCGCGACCACGGCGCTGTTCATGGCCTTCCTGGGCATCATCCAGAACGACATCAAGCGTGTCGTCGCGTATTCGACGCTATCGCAACTTGGATACATGACCGTCGCACTGGGCGTTTCCGCGTATTCCGCGGCGATCTTCCACCTGATGACGCATGCGTTCTTCAAGGCGCTGCTGTTCCTCGGTGCCGGCTCGGTGATCATCGCGCTGCACCACGAGCAGGACCTGCGCAGGATGGGCGGCCTGCGCAAATACATGCCGATCACCTACATCACCGCAGTGGTCGGTTCGCTGGCGCTGGCGGGCATCCCGCCGTTCGCCGGATTCTTCTCCAAGGACGCGATCATCGAGGCGGTGCAGCTGTCGACGATCCCAGGACACGGATACGCCTATTTCGCCGTGATGGCCGGCGTCTTCGTCACCGCCTTCTATTCGTTCCGGATGCTGTTCCTGGCCTTTCACGGCGAGCCGCGTTTCGAAGTGACAGAAACCGGACACGGCGGGCACGCCAACACAGTTAGCGCGGGGGAAGACGGGCACGGCCACGATGATGGTCACCACGCTGGCCCACCGCGTGAAAGTCCCTGGGTAGTGACCGTGCCATTGATCCTGCTCGCCATTCCGTCGGTGTTCACCGGTTGGACGTACATGGAGCCGATGCTCTTCGGAAGTTATTTCGGGAATTCGATCGTCGTGCGTCCGGAGCACGCCGTGCTTTGGGAACTCAAGAACGAGTGGCACGGCGTAATGGCGTTCATCCAGCACGGCGTGCTGTCGCTGCCGTTCTGGCTGGCGCTGGCGGGTATCGCCGCGGCCTGGTACTGCTACCTGGTCAACCCGGCGCTGCCGGCGAGGATCAAGGAGCGGGCGGGGGCGCTGTACACGCTGCTCGACCAGAAATACTACTTCGACCAGTTCAACGACTGGTTCTTCGCGGGCGGCGCGCGCCGCGTCGGCGGTTTCCTGTCGAATGTCGGGGACAAGACGATCATCGACGGCTTCTTCGTCAATGGCTCCGCGCGTCTCGTCGGCTGGTGTTCGGCGCTGCTGCGCCAGGTCCAGTCCGGTTACGTCTATCACTACGCGTTCACCATGATCATCGGCGTGTTTGCGCTGCTGACCTGGTGGGTCGTCCGCTAAGCGTCATGACGCCCTATCTTTCCCTCGCTGTCTGGGTTCCCATCGTCGCCGCGGTCGCGGTGCTCGTACTCGGTCGCGATCGCGATGCCGGCCGCGCGCGCTGGATTGCCCTGATCGGTGCGCTGGCCGGGTTCCTGGTCACCATCCCGCTGTACAGGCACTTCGACACCACGACGTCGGCAATGCAGTTTGTCGAGCGCGCGAGCTGGATTCCCTACTTCGACATCTACTACCACCTCGGCGTCGACGGGATCTCCGTGCTGTTCATCCTGCTCAACAGCTTCACCACGGTTCTGGTGGTCTGGGCCGGCTGGGAGGTGATCCAGACCCGGGTGGCGCAGTACATGGCGGCGTTCCTGATCATGTCCGGATTGATCAACGGTGCCTTTGCCGCGCTCGACGCCATCCTGTTCTACGTATTTTTCGAAGCGATGCTGATTCCGATGTACCTGATCATCGGCATCTGGGGGGGCGAGCGCCGCGTCTACGCGGCGATCAAGTTCTTCCTGTACACGCTGCTGGGCTCGTTGCTGATGCTGGTGGCGTTCATCTATCTCTTCCAGCAGTCCGGCGGCAGCTGGTCGCTTGCCGACTGGTATGTGCTGCCGCTCTCGCTGAAGGCGCAGGTGCTGATCTTCGTGGCATTCTTCACCGCGTTCGCGGTCAAGGTGCCGATGTGGCCGGTGCACACCTGGCTGCCCGATGCGCATACCGAGGCGCCAACCGGAGGCTCGGTCGTGCTGGCGGCGATCACGCTCAAGATCGGCGCCTACGGTTTCGTGCGCTTCATCCTGCCGATCGTTCCCGACGCAAGTCACTACCTGTCGGGTTTCGTCATCACCATATCGCTGATAGCGATTGTCTACATTGGCTTCGTCGCGCTGGCGCAGGCCGACATGAAGAAACTGATCGCCTACTCGTCAATCTCGCATATGGGGTTCGTGACGCTGGGCTTCTTCCTGTTCAATCAGCTCGGCATGGAGGGTGGGCTGGTGCAGATGATTTCGCACGGCTTCGTCTCCGCGGCGATGTTCCTCTGCGTCGGCGTGCTCTACGACCGCATGCACACGCGCATGATCGCCGACTACGGCGGGGTGGTGAACACGATGCCGAAGTTCGCGGCATTCATGATGCTGTTCGCGATGGCCAACGCCGGCCTGCCGGCGACCTCCGGGTTCGTCGGCGAGTTCCTGGTGATCCTGGCCGCGGTTCAGGTGAATTTCTGGCTGGCGTTTCTGGCGGCCCTGTCGTTGATCCTTGGCGCTGCCTACACGCTCTGGATGTACAAGCGGGTGATTTTCGGGGCCATCGGCAATGCCAGCGTGGCAGGTCTGTCCGACCTTTCGCGGCGCGAGTTCTGGTTGCTGGCAACGGTTGCAGTGGCTGTTCTGTTCATGGGTGTGTATCCCAAGCCCTTCATCGACGTCATGCATGTCTCGGTGACCGACCTTCTCGCCCACGTGGCGAAAAGCAAGCTCTGAGGCAGCGAAACGATCATGACCCCGAACATCATTTCCGTCCTGCCCGAGATCGTCGTTCTCGTCGGGGCGTCGGCCGTGCTGCTGCTGGACCTCTTCCTGACCGACCGCCGGCGCCACATCGGCTACTGGCTGGCGCAGCTGACGCTGCTGGTCGCCGCCTGGTCGACGATGCGCACGATGAGCATCGATGTCGTGCGCGCATTCCACAACCTGGTCATCGACGACCTGGTCGGCGACTTCCTGCGCATCTTCAGTTTCCTTGCCGTATCGCTGGTGCTGTTCTATTCACGCAGCTACATGGAGGTTCGCGGACTGTTCCGCGGAGAAACCTTTGTCCTCATCCTGTTCTCGCTGCTCGGCATGCAGGTGCTGATCACAGCCAACAGCTTCCTGACGCTCTACCTTGGCCTCGAGCTGATGTCGCTGTCGCTGTACGCGCTGGTTGCGATTCAGCGTGACGATCAGGCGAGTGCCGAAGCCGCAATGAAGTACTTCGTGCTGGGTGCGCTCGCCTCGGGCTTCCTGCTGTATGGGATGTCGATGGTCTATGGCGCGACCGGCTCGCTTCAAATCGATCAGGTTGCACAGGCGTTGATCGGGCAGTCCGAAAATCCGGTGCTGCTGATTTTCGGGCTGGTGTTCATCGTTTCGGCGATCGCCTTCAAACTGGGCGCGGTGCCGTACCACATGTGGGTGCCCGATGTGTATCAGGGTGCGCCAACGGCCATCACCACGCTGATCGCATCCGCGCCGAAATTCGCGGCATTCGCGCTGATCCTGCGGCTGCTGGCCGGAGCGTTGGGTGGCGCCGAATTCGGCTGGCAGGGCATGCTGGTCGTCCTGTCGGTCCTTTCGGTCACGCTTGGCCATGTCGTTGCCATTGCGCAGACCAGCATCAAGCGCATGCTGGCGTACTCGACCATCGCCAATATGGGTTACGTGCTCATGGGCTTCCTCGCGGCGGATGTCACCGGGTACTCGGCGGCGATGTTCTACATCGTCGCCTACGTCATGACGACGCTGGGCGCTTTCGGGGTGCTGATGCTACTGTCCAGGCGCGGTTTCGAAGCCGACCACCTTGACGATCTCAAGGGCCTGAATCAGCGCTCGCCCTGGTGGGCGTTCGTCATGCTGGTGGTGATGTTCTCGCTCGCCGGCATGCCGCCGACCGTCGGTTTCTACGCCAAGCTGCTGGTGCTGCAGGCGGCGATCAAATCCGATTTTCTCTGGCTTGCCGTTGTGGGTGTTCTGGCCGCGCTGGTGGGTGCGTTCTACTATCTGCGCGTGGTGAAGCTCATGTATTTCGACGAGCCGAAGGAACGCCTGCCGATCGAAGCGCGCACCGACACCCGACTGCTGCTCTCTGCCAACGGCATGGTGCTGCTGGTTCTCGGCGTGTTGCCGCAGCCGTTGATGGGCCTGTGCGCACTGGCGCTGGTCCATTCGCAATACTACTAGCCGGCGACCATCCGCCGCACCGCTTTCCGGGTCGGCGCTGCGCGCCCCTGACCGGGGATGCCGGGTGGCCTGCCGTGCTAACATCATTTGCCATTTCCGGAAACACTCATGCGCGTCGGTTTTTTCGTCACCTGCCTCGTCGACCTTATGCGTCCGTCGATCGGATTTGCCTCGCTGCGTCTGCTCGAGGCGGCTGGTGCCGATGTGTACGTTCCACCGACGCAGACCTGCTGCGGACAACCGGCCTACAATTCCGGCGATCGCGCCGACACCATCACGCTGGCGCGCAAGCTCGTCATGGAGTTCGAAGGCTGCGACTACCTGGTGGCGCCATCGGGATCGTGCAGCGGGATGATCCGCACCCACTATGCCGATGTGTTCCGCGACGATCCCGTGTTCCTGGCGCGCGCGCAGGAGTTGGCCGCAAAGACCCATGAACTGACCGATTTCCTGGTCAACGTGGCCAGGCTCGAGAAGGTCCCCGGCACGCTCACCGGAAAGATCACCTACCACGACTCCTGTGCCGGGCTGAGAGAAATGGGCGTGAAGGCACAGCCGCGGGAACTGCTGGGCAGGATGCCCGGACTCGAACTGGTGGAGATGGCCGAATGCGAGACCTGCTGCGGATTCGGCGGCACATTCTCGATCAAGTTCGGTGAAATTTCGTCCCGGCTCGCCGACAACAAGTGCCAGCACATCGCCAATGCCGGGACGGGCGCCATCGTTGGGGGTGACCTCGGCTGCCTGCTCAACATCGAGGGCCGGCTGCGCAGACGCGGCGACTCGACGACCAGGGTCTGGCACGTGGCCGAAGTGCTTGCCGGCGATGAACCTCCCATGCTGACGGAGTAGCGATGCAGATCGCGTCGATGCATTTCAAGAAACGGGCGAGCGTCAAGCTGGACGACGAACTGCTGCGGAAGAATCTCGAGAAACTCAAGGGCAAATTCGTCGCCAAGCGCCGGGCTTCGCTGGTCGAACTCGACGATTTCGAGGGCACCCGCGATGCCGGCATGGCGATCCGCCAGCGTGCGCTCGACGATCTTGATATCTGGCTTGAGCAGTTCGAGGCCAGCGCGACCGCACGTGGGGCGACCGTGCTTTTCGCGCAGACGCCGGCCGAGGTCAACGCGCTGGTGCTCGAGATCGCCGCGCGCCACGGTGTGCGCAAGATCATCAAGTCGAAGTCGATGGTGTCCGAGGAGTCGGCGCTGGACCACGCAATCGAGGCGGCGGGACTCGTGGTGGTCGAGACCGATCTCGGCGAATACATCCTGCAGATCAACGACTATGAACCGCCATCGCACATCATCGGTCCGGCGCTGCACAAGAGCAAGGATGAAGTGGCCGAGCTCTTTCATCGCAAGCACGGTACGCCGCGCAAGGATGGCATCGAGGACCTGTGCCTCGAGGCGCGAGGGGTGCTGCGCGATCACTACCTGACCGCCGACATGGGCATCTCCGGGGGCAACTTCTTCGTGGCGGAGACCGGCTCGGTCGTCCTCGTGACGAATGAGGGAAATGCGACGCTCACCACCACGTTGCCGAAGGTGCACGTGGCGATCTCGGGCATCGAAAAAGTGGTTCCGACGCTCGAGGACGTGGCCACGCTGATGCGCCTGCTGCCGCGTTCGGCAACCGGGCAGTCGATTTCCAACTACGTGGACATCCTCACCGGACCCAGGGGGGCGGGAGAGTTTCACGGCGTCGACCACATGTACTTCATCGTTGTCGACAACGGTCGCACCGAGGTACTTGGTAGCGATGTGAAGGAGGCACTGCGCTGCATCCGTTGCGGTGCCTGCATGAATCATTGCCCGGTCTATCAGAACGTGGGCGGGCACGCTTATGGCTGGGTGTATCCGGGGCCGATCGGCTCGATCCTGACGCCGATGTATGTCGGACTCGAAAATGCGCTTGACCTGCCCGAGGCCTCGACGCTGTGCAACCAGTGCGGCGTCGTGTGCCCAGTGCGGATTCCGCTTCCCGACCTGCAACGCAAGCTCCGCGAAAAGGAATTCGAGCGCGCGCTTCGTCCTTGGTACGAGCGAGCCGGATTCCGGCTATGGGCATGGTTCGCCGGACGACCGGCGCTCTATGCGATGGCCACCCGCCTGGGCGTGCGCGTGATGCGCATGCTGGCGGGGCCGGACGGCATGATCCGCAGGTTGCCGCTCGCGACGGGCTGGACCGACGGACGCGACATGCCGGCACCGGCCGGCCGCACCTTCCGTGACCTCTACGCCCGGCGCAATGCAGCAGGAGGTCGCCGGGCATGAGCACGCCGCACAGCAGCCACACAGCGCCACCGCGACTGTCGCGCCGCGCCGAGTCGCTGGGTACCGAAAACGCCTTCGTCGTGCTGGCGGAGGTGAACGCGCTGCAGCGCCAGGGCAAGGACATTGTGTCATTCTGCATCGGCCAGCCGAACTTCCCGACGCCAAGGCACGTGCAGGAAGCGGCAATCGCGGCGATTCGCGCGGGTCGCCACGGCTATACGCCCAGCGCCGGGATCGACGAGCTCCGCGCGGCTGCGGCGGCAGACCTGTCCGCAAGGCGCGAGCTGACGATCGCCCCCGAGGACGTGGTCATCGGCGCCGGCGCCAAGCCCTTCATCGCCTACACGATCGCCTCGGTCACCGACTATGGCGTTGGCGACGAAGTGATCTACCCGGTGCCCGGATTCCCGATCTACGAATCGCAGATCGCTGCCAACGGCGCGGTGCCCGTCCCCATCTACCTGCGCGAGTCGCGCGACTTCGGTTTCGATCCGGCAGAACTCGAGTCGAAGATCACCCCCAAGACTCGCCTGCTGATCCTCAACACGCCGCAGAACCCGACGGGTGGCATCCTCGATCGCGAGAACCTGGATGCGATCGCCGACATCCTGTCGCGCCATCCGCAGGTCTGGGTGTTCGCCGACGAGATCTACTCGCGACTGGTCTACGACGGCCGCTTCGACTCGCTGGCGACCCGGCCGGGCATGCTCGAGCGCACGATCATCAGCGATGGTGCATCCAAGACCTGGGCGATGACCGGCTGGCGCATCGGCTACGCAGCCAATCGCGCTCTCGCGCCGGTGTTCACGCGCTGGATCACCAATACCGAGTCCTGCGCATCGCAGATTTCGCAGTGGGCAGCGGTCACGGCGATCACCGGGCCGCAGGACGCGGCCGACCACATGCGCGCCCGATTTCTGGAGCGGCGCGATCTGATCGTGCGCCTGCTCAACGACGTTCCGGGCATCCGTTGCGCAACACCTGGCGGCGCATTCTATGCGTGGCCCAACGTCACCGAGGCCTGCAAGCTCACCGGCTGCGCCGATTCCGAAGTGTTTCGCAAGCGCCTGCTGCACGAGGCGGGCGTCGCCGTCCTGGCCGACATCCACTTCGGCCGGCGCGTTCCCGGCGACGGCCAGCACATCCGCTTCTCGTATGCGGCTTCCAACGAGGCAATCGAGCGCGGGGTCGAACGCCTGGACGCGTTCGTGCGCAAGGGCGCGAAGTAGGTTTCCGGCCATGACGAAGATCGACGACAACAAGGCTTCGCGCGACGCCATCCTCGGACGTGTGCGCGGTGCGCTTGGCCGCATCGGCACCGGCGAGACCGCCCGCGCCGCAGCGCAGGCTTACGTCGCGGAACACGCGCAGGGGCCAAGACCGGCGATGCCGGCGGACCTGACGACGCGCTTCCTGCAGCGGGCGACCGACATGGCAAGCACGGTCGAGCGCCTCGACGACGTCGTCCTCGTCCCGAAGGCTATCGCGCGTTATCTCGACGCGCTGCAGCTGCCGCCGGCGCTGGCGGCGCAGAAGTCACACGAGGGCATCTGCTGGCCTGAATTCGCCGATCTCGACTGGGCCGGTGCGGGCCTGAGGATCGAGGCGCGCCCGACCGTGGGCAACGACCGGCTGGGCGTAACCGGCTGCTTCTGCGCCATTGCCGAGACGGGCACGCTGGTTTTCCTGTCCGGTGCCGACACGCCGACGGCGACGATGCTGCTTCCCGATACGCATGTGGCGGTGGTGCGCGCGGATCGTATCGTTTCCGGCATGGAGGAGGCGTTTGCGCTGATCCGCAGCGAGCTAACTACGATGCCGCGCGCGGTCAACATGGTCTCGGGGCCGTCTCGCACCGGTGACATCGAGCAGACCATCGTTCTCGGCGCCCACGGTCCCTATCGCGTCCATCTCCTGCTCATCGGCTGAGGTTTGACGCGCCGTACACATTCGTTCGCGTATTTGAGGCGGCGCTGCAAGCGGGCCGTCCCGCAATGATGCTGTTCACGCTCGTGTTGCTGCCCTATGCTGCGGCCATCGCCTGCGCGATGCTGCCGAATACGGCGCGCAACGCCACGGCGGCGCTGGCCGGCGCCGTGGCGCTTGGCGGTTGCGCGTTGCTGGGCGTGTTTGCGCCGGCCGTGTTCTCGGGCGAAGTTCCCGCCGCCGCCGTCGCGTGGTTTCCCGGCGTGTCCTTCGGCTTCCGTCTGGATGGACTTGCCTGGACCTTCGCGCTGATCGTCTACGCGATTGGTGCGCTGGTCGTTCTTTATGCCCGCTACTACCTGGCGCCGACCGATCCGCCGGCGCGATTCTTCGCGCTGCTGCTGGCGTTCATGGGCGCGATGCTCGGCATCGTGGTTGCCGACAATCTTATTCTTCTGGTCGTGTTCTGGGAGCTGACCAGCCTCGCATCGTTTCTGCTGATCGGTTTCTGGAATCACCGCGCCGATGCGCGTCAGGGCGCGCGGATGGCGCTTGCGGTCACCGGCGGCGGTGGATTGTGCCTGCTCGGCGGCGTCGTCCTCATCGGGCAGGCCGCAGGCGGTTACTCGCTGGACATCGTGCTCGCCGCCGCGCCGCGCATTCAGGGCGACCCGTGGTTCCCGCTGGCTCTGGTGCTGGTCCTGCTCGGCGCGTTCACCAAGTCCGCGCAATTTCCGTTTCATTTCTGGCTGCCGCACGCGATGGCGGCGCCCACGCCGGTTTCGGCCTACCTGCATTCCGCCACCATGGTGAAGGCTGGGGTCTTCTTGCTCGCGCGCCTGTATCCGGCGCTGGGCGGCAACGATATCTGGTTCTACCTGGTCACCGGTACCGGCCTGGTCACACTGACGCTGGGCGCCGCGGTGGCGATCTTCCAGCAGGACCTGAAGGGACTGCTCGCCTACTCGACCATCAGCCATCTCGGTCTCATTACGCTGCTGTTCGGCCTCGATGCGCCGCTGGCGATCGTCGCCGGACTGTTCCACATCCTCAACCACGCGGCGTTCAAGGCATCGCTGTTCATGTCGGCTGGCATCATCGACCACGAGTGTGGATCGCGCGACATGCGCAAGTTGAATGGGCTATGGCAGTTCATGCCCGTCACCGCGACGCTGGCGATGGTCGCCTCGGCGGCGATGGCCGGCGTACCGCTGCTCAACGGCTTCCTGTCCAAGGAGATGTTCTTCGCGCAGACGTTGACGCTGGGCACGCACCCGTTGGTCGAGGTGGTGGTGCCGCTGACGGCTACCGTGGCCGGCGCCTTTGCCGTCGCGTACTCGCTGCGCTTCATCCACGACGTGTTCTTCAACGGCCAGCCGGTCGGCCTGCCGCGCACGCCGCACGAGCCGCCGCGCTGGATGCGCATCCCCGTCGAATTCCTGGTGTTGGTCTGCGTCGCGGTGGGTGCGCTGCCGGCGCTGACTGTCGGACCGATCCTGGCCGTTGCTGCCCGCGGCACGCTGGGCGCCGCGACGCCGACCTACAATCTGGCGATCTGGCACGGCTTCAACCTGCCGCTGCTGATGAGCATGATCGCGACCGCGGCAGGAGTGGCGTTCTACTTCGGCCTGCAGCGCTGGATCAACCTGCACTCGGTGACCCGCCTGCCGGTCAGTGGCAAGCATTTGTTCGACCGATCGGTCGCGGCGATCGAGGTTGCCGGACGCGCGGTACTCACCTGGTCGCCGACCGGGAGCCTGCCGCGCGCGCTGACCTGGATCGTGCTGGCCGCGCTGGCGGCCATGGCCTGGCCGCTGTTCACGCTGGGGTTCGGCAGCCCGGCGACTGGCGTCAAGCTGGTTGGGACGCCGCCGCCAACGCTCGCCGTGCTGATATGGGGGCTGAGCGTCAGTGGTGCGATCGCCGCGACGCTGTGCTACCGCCGGCGCGTGCTCTCGGTGCTGCTGCTCGGCGCCACGGGCCTTGCGGTGAGCCTGGGCTTCGTGCTGCTCTCCGCGCCCGATCTCGCGCTGACGCAGCTGCTGGTCGAGGTCGCCACGGTGGCGCTGATCCTCATCGTGTTGCACTTCCTGCCGCAGTCCTCGCCGGCGGAGCCATCGCGCCTTCGCCTCTGGCGCGACGCGGCGATCGCCGGCGTTGCCGGGGTCGGCATGACGGTTGTTGCGCACGCCGTCCTGACGCGGCCGTTCACGTCGATCTCGCCATTCTTCCTCGAGCGCGCGCTGACCGAGGGCGGCGGCACCAACGTCGTCAACGTCATCCTTGTCGATTTCCGAGGCTTCGACACGCTGGGCGAGATCACCGTGCTGGGCATGGCCGCGCTGATCGTGCACGCGCTGCTGCGCGAATTGCGGTTGGTGCGCGCGGGTGCTGCCGGCGCCGCTCGCGCCGCCGCGAAGCCCTGGGACCCGTGGATACTGCGCATCATCGCGCGACTGGTACTGCCGCTGGCCGCGCTGCTGGCGGTGTTCCTGTTCCTGCGGGGACACAATCTG
Source organism: uncultured beta proteobacterium (assembly GCA_963712105.1). GTDB lineage: Bacteria > Pseudomonadota > Gammaproteobacteria > Burkholderiales > Casimicrobiaceae > VBCG01. The sequence goes on along the minus strand of CAVQGR010000002.1, from coordinate 122,161 downwards.
CCCGGAGGCGGGTTCATCGCCGGACTGACGCTCGCCTGCGCGCTGATCCTGCTGCGGATTTCAGACGGCGGGGTGCCGCTGGACCATCCGGACCGGCTCGTCTATCCGGCGTGGATCGGCGTCGGGCTGGTGGTCGCCGGCCTCACCGGTGTCGGCAGTCTGATCGTCGGCTATCCATTCCTGACCAGCGTGTTCGCGCATCCGGTGGTGCCGCTGCTGGGGGAATTGCCCATCGCCAGCGCGGCGCTGTTCGACCTCGGCGTGTTCGTGACTGTCGTCGCCGCAACGCTGCTCGCCGCGCTATCCCCGGGGCTGCTGCCCGATGGCCGGATCTCCGGGAGCGCGCGATGACCGAGTGGCTGGTTGCTTCCGCGATCGGCGTGCTCACCGCCTGCGGACTCTGGCTGGTGCTGCGCGCTCGTACCTTCGATGTCGTACTCGGACTCACGCTGTTATCGTATGCCGTCAACGTGTTCATCTTCGTTATGGGCAGGCTGGCATTTTCCGTGCCGCCGATTCTCCGGCCTGAGGCAGCGCCCACGCTGGCCAACTACGCCGATCCGTTGCCGCAGGCGCTGGTCCTGACGGCGATCGTCATTTCCTTTGCGATGACCGCGCTGTTGCTTGCGCTGGCGCTGAAGGCCAACGTTGCCTCCGCGAGCGACGCCTGCGATCCGCCGTTGTCGGACGAGCAGGTGCACGTTCCAAGGGACCCGCAGTGACCGATCCGGGACACTGGATGCTGCTGGCCGTCGCCGGTCCGCTGCTGGTAGGCGCGCTGCAGCTGGTTGTCGCGCGCAAGCAGCCGCGTCTGGGCGAATGGATCGGCATCGCCGCCACCGGCGCGCTGGCGCTGCTGGCCTGGCGGCTGGTCGAGTTCGCGGCCGGCGGCGCGACCTCGGTCTACCTGCTCGGCAACTGGCGCGCACCGTTCGGCATCGTGCTCGTCCTCGACCGCCTGAGCGCGATGATGGTCCTGCTGACCGCGATCGTCGCGCTGGGCAGCCTGCTCGCTTCGGGTACCGTCGCGCGCCGTGGTCCGTACTTCCAGACGTTCTTCCAGGTACAGCTCGCCGGGCTCAACGGCGCATTCCTCACCGGCGACCTGTTCAATCTCTTCGTATTCTTCGAGGTGCTGCTGACCGCCTCGTATGCGCTGCTGCTGCACGGCGCACCCGCACGGGCGCTGCGCGCCGGCCTGCATTTCGTCGTGATCAACCTTGTCGGCTCGGCACTGTTCCTGGTAGCCGTGAGCCTGCTCTACGGCGTGACGGGAACGCTCAACATGGCTGATCTTGCGGTCCGGCTGGCGGAATTGCCGGTGGCAGATGCGGGACTGGCTCGCGCCGCGGCCATGCTGCTGCTGGTCGTCTTTGCGCTGAAGGCGGCGGTGCTGCCGCTGGGCTTCTGGCTGCCCGAGACCTACGGCGCGGCGCCCGCTCCGGTCGCGGCGCTGTTCGCGGTGATGACCAAAGTCGGCGTCTACGGCATCGTGCGGATGTCGATGCTCGCCTTCGGCGCCGATGCGGGAATGCTACAGGGCTGGGGCGCAACGGCGCTGCTGGCGGCCGGATTGTCGACGGCGGCGTTCGGCGCGCTGTTCGCGCTGGCGGCAACGCGCCTGACCAGCCTGGTCGGCAGCGTGATGCTGATATCGTCGGGAACATTGGTGGCTGCAACCACGTTGGGTCCGCCGGTGCTCGGCGGCGCGCTGTACTACCTGGTCCACAGCACGCTGGTCGCTGCGCTGGCGTTCCTGATCGCCGGCGCCATCGGCGGGCAACGCGGTGACTGGGGCGACCGCTTCGGCGCGGGGCCACCGGTCGCGCGCCCGGCGCTGCTCGGCGGGCTGTTCCTGCTGACCGGCGCCGCGATCGCTGGCCTGCCGCCGTTCGGTGGCTTCATCGGCAAGGCGCTGATGCTTGCCGGTACCGCGGGAACCGCGGCGACGGCCTGGTTCTGGCCGGGCCTGCTGGGCAGCGGTCTGGTCGCGATCTTCTGTTTCGCGCGCGCCGGGACCAGGATATTCTGGAAGACCACCGGACCCGCGCTGGCGTCGGCTTCGACGCCGATGGTCACCTCGGGCATGGCGCTGCTGGCGGCGGCAAGCGTAGCCTGGCTGATTCTTGCAGCGCCGGCCATCCGTTATGCGAGCGACGCCGCGGCCCAGCTTGCGCAGCCGCGCGCCTATGTCGATGCGGTGCGCAGCAGGGCGCCGGTGCCGCCGCCGGGAAAGGGCATGCCATGAAGCGCCTGCTGCCACACCCGTTCCTGTCGCTCGGTTTGTGGGTGGTCTGGCTGATGCTCAACAACAGCGTCGACGCCGCGCACGTCGTGCTGGGCGCGCTGCTCGGCTGGGCGATTCCGCTGGCGTCGTTCCACCTGATCGACGGTCCGTGGCCACGGCTGCGACGGCCCGATCTGATCATCCGGCTGGGCGTGGTGTTTCTCTACGACATCGTCGTTTCCAACATCCAGGTGGCGCGGTGGATACTGGGTCCCGAAGCGGCGATCCGGCCCGGTTTCGTGCGGGTGCCTCTGGAACTCACCGACGGCTGGGCGATCACCGCTCTGGCCGGCATCATCACCATGACGCCGGGAACGCTCACGGCCGACGTGGCGGACGACGGCGCCTACCTGCTGGTGCATGCCTTGCACGTCGACGATGCGGCCGCGCTGGTCGAGACGATCAAGTCCCGCTACGAAGCCCCACTCAAGGAAATATTTCGATGACTGCGGCCGTTCTCCCCTACGTCGTCACAGCGCTCGTCGCGGCGCTGGCGCTCGCCGTCTGGCGGCTGGTGCGCGGCCCCTCGCTGCCGGATCGTGTGCTCGCGCTGGACACGCTGTACGTGATTTCGATCGCGCTCCTGATCCTGCTCGGCATCCGCGACGACACCCAGCTCTATTTCGAGGCCGCGCTGGTGGTGGCACTGCTCGGCTTCGTCAGCACCGTCGCCTTCGCCAAGTACCTCGACCGCGGAGACATCGTCGAATGATCGCCGCAGACGAACTGCCCCTCTGGGCGGACGCGCTGTTCGCCTTCCTGCTGGTCGTCAGCGCGACGTTCACGCTGATCGGCTCCTGGGGACTCGCCAAGCTGGGCGACTTCTACAAGCGCCTGCATGGCCCCACCAAGGCGACGACACTCGGTGTCGGCTGCATGCTGATTGCCTCGCTCGTCTATTTCACCTTGCGCGGGCCCGGCGTATCGGTGCATGAGCTGTTGATCACCATGTTCGTGTTCCTGACAGCGCCGGTGTCGGCGCACCTGCTGGCGAAGGCCGCACTGCGCCTCGCGAGGCGCGATGAAGCCGGGCGCGGCAAGTCGGATGAGGTCCCATGGACCGATCACACCTGACACGCTTCGCCCTGCTGTCGATCGCCGCGGCGATCGCCACGATCACGCTGAAGACTCTGGCGTGGTACGTCACCGGTTCCGTGGGCCTCTTGTCCGACGCACTCGAGTCGATCGTCAACCTGGTCGCGGCGATGGCCACGCTGTGGATGCTGATGCTCTCGGCCCGGCCGCCGGACGAGAGGTATGCCTACGGGTATTCGAAGGCGGAGTACTTCGCCAGCGCGTTCGAAGGTGCGCTGATCCTGGTTGCGGCTGCGGCAATTTCCTGGGCGGCGGTGGACCGCCTGCTGCATCCACAGCCGATCGAACAGGTCAGCGTCGGGTTGGTGGTGTCCATAGTTGCGACGGGCATCAATTTCGTGGTGGCCCGGCTGCTGGCCCGGTCGGCCAAGCGCTATCGCTCGATTGCGCTGGAAGCGGACGCACAGCACCTGATGACCGACGTCTGGACGTCGGTGGGCGTCGTCATTGCCGTCATCGCCGTGGCATTGACCGGATGGCTGTGGCTCGACCCGCTGATAGCCTTCGCCGTGGCGCTGAACATCGTCTGGACGGGAATGTCACTGCTGCGGCGTTCGGCGTTCGGGCTGATGGATCGGGCATTGCCGCGCGATGCCATCGAGTGCATCGACAAAGTCCTCGCCCGATATCGATCCGCGGAAGTCGGATTCCATGCCCTGCGCACGCGCGCGGCCGCAGGTCGCTCGTTCGTGTCGATGCATGTGCTGGTACCTGGCGCGTGGACCGTTCAACGCGGTCACGACCTGGCGGAGGCCATTGAACGAGAGATTTCCGAGCAGGTGCAAGGCGCCACGGTGTCCACGCACATCGAACCGCGCGAGGATCCGGTGTCCTATCAGGATCTGTCGCTCGACCGAGTGCAACCACCATCCTGATGCGGGCGCCGACCCGGCGCCCGGGTGGAATCAGTCGCCGAACTCGTCGATGATGGCCTGGATCTTCGCCTGGTCGGCGAGAAAGGCGTCGATGCAGGCAGGATCGAAGTGCTTGCCGCGCTGGGCGCGCACGAAATCGATGCTTTCCTCGATCGCCCATGCATGCTTGTAGGGCCGCTCGCTCACCAATGCGTCGAACACGTCGGCCACGGCCACCACACGCGCCACCAACGGGATGTCATCGCCGTGCAGGCCGTTGGGGTAGCCGGAACCATCGAATTTCTCGTGATGGCCCAGCGCGATGATCGCGCCCATCGACAGATACTTCGAAGGACTCCCCTTCAGGATGTCGTAGCCCATTCGCGGATGGGTCCTCATGATTTCGAGCTCGCCACCGGACAGCGGTCCCTGCTTGAGCAGCACGGAATCGGGAATGCCGATCTTGCCGATGTCGTGCATGGGCGCGGCCACTTCCAGCACGTGCACCATTTCCGCGCCGAGGCCGAGATGAGCGCCGATGAGCGCCGAATACTTGGCCATGCGCATCAGGTGATTGCCGGTCGTCTTGTCGCGGAACTCCCCGGCTTTGGCCAGCTTGGCCAGCGTCTCGAGTTCGCGTTCGGAAATTTCCGCCACCGACTTGTCGACCTGATATTGCAGAACCCGCGCCTGATCCGACAGGACGATCTTGTGCCGGCGCAGTTCAAGCAGGTTAGCGCAACGAGCACGCGTCTCGTGTTCGTCCAGCGGCTTGATCAGGAAATCGGTCGCACCGGCTTCAAGGGCGTCGTAACGGATCTTGCGGTCGTCGACGACGGTGATGACGACGATCGGAACATCGACGCAGTGGGGCAGGGCGCGGATCTGCTTGACCAGTTCGATGCCGTCGAATTCCGGCAGCTTGTAGTCGGTCAGTACGATATCGACCCGGTTGTTGCGCGCGAATTCCAGTGCCCGGGATGGCGTGTCGAACAACTCCAGGTTGAGCTTGCCGTCGATCTGGCGAACGATTTCGGCCAGCAACAGGCGGCTGCTGAAGAGGTCGTCGATGATCAGTACCGTGTTGCGCTGAGCGCGCGCAAACGCGAGTTCAGAAACGACGCTGGAGCCGGCTTGCGCCGGACGAGGCTGTGCACTCATGGGTTTCCCCCTGACGTTGTTCGTTGCCTGCGACCAGGAGTTGCAAGCAACAACGATGCCATCTCCCGCAGGAAAGTCCCGACCGCGCCCTTGCAAGGCCCCGCAGTCCCGTTCCGCCCGTGCCGTTCCATTGCCATGTCCACTGGTTTGCCTCACTCTCGCAGCCGGAACAGCCAAAAAAAAACCGGCCCCACCCCTCGGTGGGCCGGCCCCTGACCGGTACGACAGAACTCAATGGTCGGGGCGAGAAGATTCGAACTTCCGACCCCCTGCACCCCATGCAGGTGCGCTACCAGGCTGCGCTACGCCCCGACCGAACTGCGGATTATACCGCCTGCGGAGCCGTCACGACGAGCCAAGAAGGTGCCGGATTTCCTCCAACTCCTGCCGAATCTCGGCAGGTTCCAACGTGTTCTCGGGCGCCACGTTCACCACCTTGGCGGTACTGGTCGCCGCTCGTGCTGCGGCACGGGGTTCCGCCGGCTCGCTTTCCAGTCGATGCCGGGCGCCGTTGATGGTGAACCCCTGTTCGTAGAGCAGGTCGCGGATACGACGGATCAGCAGCACCTCATGGTGCTGGTAGTAGCGGCGATTGCCGCGTCGCTTGACCGGTTTCAGCTGCGCGAACTCCTGCTCCCAGTAACGGAGCACGTGCGGCTTGACCGCGCACAGGTCGCTGACCTCGCCAATCGTGAAATAACGCTTGGCGGGAATCGGCGGGAGATCGGCGTTAGCTCGGCTGGGGTCCGGCATGGTTCGCGGCTTCGACCATGGCCTTCAGTTTCTGGCTGGCGTGAAAGGTCACCACGCGGCGCGCGGTGATCGGAATTTCCTCGCCGGTCTTGGGATTGCGTCCGGGACGTTGCGGCTTTTCGCGCAACTGGAAATTCCCGAAGCCGGACAGCTTGACCGAGTCGCCCGCTTCGAGAGCGATACGCACCTCCTCGAAGAAGCGCTCGACCATGTCCTTGGCTTCGCGTTTGTTGAGGCCGAGTTGCTCGAAGAGCAGGTCGGCGAGTTCGGCTTTCGTGAGCGTCATCGATAAACCTACTGGCGAAGGGCTGCGCCGACCTTGTCTTTCGCGACCGCGAGTAATTCACGCTCCGTCGCGTCGATGTCGGCGTCCGTTAAAGTACGGGAAGTATCCTGCATAAGCACCAGAATCGCAAGGCTTTTTTTACCGTTCGGCAGCCCGTGGCCGTGGTAGACGTCAAACGGTGCCAACGCGATGACGTGCGGCGGCTTTGCCGCGGTCAAAGCGTCCAGAAGGGTCTGCACCGGCAACGCGGCATCGACGACCAGGGCCAGGTCACGGCGTACCACCGGCGTTCGCGATACGGGCTTGCCGGATGGAACCGCACCTTCCTCGAGCTGCTTCAGGTCGACTTCGAAGGCGATGGGAGCCTTGGGCAGACCCAGTTCACGCACCAGGCGTGGATGCAACTCACCCAGCCATCCGGCCGGTCTGCCTTCGAGCAGAATCTGCGCACTGCGTCCCGGATGCAGCGCCGGATGCGCGAGGCGGTTGGTGGTGAGTAACCACGGCGCGGCGAGCGCGGCCAGGTCACCCTTGACGTCGAAGAAGTCGACGTCACGCTTGGGCTCGCCCCACTGCTCGGGTACAGCGCCGCCGTAGGCCAGCCCTCCCAGACGCAGAGGCTGATCGTGGCCCGGAGGGGCACGATGAAAGATCCGGCCGACCTCGAAAATGCATGCCCGAGGCGCCTTGCGGTTGACGTTGGTCGCCAGCACCTCGAGCAGGCCGGGCAGCAGCGACGTGCGCATGACGTCGAGCTGCGCGGCGATGGGGTTCAGCACGCGGATGGGATCCGCGGCCGGATCGATCGCGTTCTCGATGGCCGACGATACGAAACCGAAGGTCACCACCTCCTGCCAGCCCAGCGCGGCCAGCCGGCGCATCAGCGCGTGGCGCGAGCGGCGAGCTTCCGGCAGCGGCAGCATCTGCTGGACGTGCGCGGATGCCGTCGCCGGTATGGCGTCGTAGCCGTGGATGCGGGCGACTTCCTCGACAAAATCCTCCTCGATCGCCAGATCGAAGCGTCGCGATGGCGGGGTGACGATGAAGTTGTCGCCATCGCGTGTGAACGGCAGACCGAGTCGGGTGAACGCCAATGCGACGGCCTCGGAGTCCAGCGAAATGCCGAGAATGCGTGCGATCCGCGCGGGTCGCACGCGCACCGGATCGCGGCGCGGCAATTCCGCCGCCGCAGCCACATCGGTCAACGGTCCGGCGCGGCCGCCGCAGATGGCGATGATCAACTGCGTCGCGCGCTCGACAGCGACGGCGCAGCCATTGAAATCAACGCCGCGCTCGAACCGGTAACCGGCGTCGCTGGTGAAGCCCAGGCGGCGCATCTTGCCCTGGATCACCGCCGGGCTCCAGAACGCGCCTTCGAGATAGACACGAGTCGTGTCGTCGGCAATGCCCGAGTGCTCGCCGCCCATGATTCCGGCGAGGCCCAGCGGCTTGCCCTCGTCGGCGACCAGCAGCAGGTCGGCGGAAAGATCGAGCACGTCGGCGTTGAGCAGCGTCAGTTGTTCCCCTTCGCGGGCGAAACGCACGACAATCGACCCGTCGAGCAGGCGGTCGTCGTAGGCGTGCAACGGCTGCCCGAGTTCGAGCATCACGTAGTTGGTGATGTCCACCACCGCCGAAATGCTGCGCAGGCCCGAACGCTCGAGTCGCTGCTTCATCCAGGCCGGCGTGGGCGCCCCGGGGTCGATGCCGTCGATCAGGCGCGCAACGAAGCGCGGGCAGGCGCCGGGCGCGTCGACGCGGACCGGTCGAACGCCGTCGAAGGTTACCGGGGTCGCGGCGTTGGCCGGCAACGTGAGCGGGCTGCCAGTAGCGGCGGCCACGTCGCGGGCGATGCCCGCGACCGACAGGCAGTCGGCGCGGTTGGGCGTGATCTTGAGCGTGATCAGCGTGTCGTCGAGCGCCAGCGCATCGCGCAGCGGCGTGCCCGGGGCGAAGGCCGGGTCGAGCGCCAGCAGTCCGCTGGCATCCTCGTCTATGCCCAGCTCCTTTGCCGAGCAGAGCATGCCCTGCGAATCGGCGCCACGCACCTTGGTGCGCTTGATCGCCAGTCCGCCGGGAAGCGCCGCACCTTCGAGCGCGCAGGGCACCAGCATGCCGGCAGCGGCGTTCGGCGCGCCGCAGACGATCGACAGCGGCGCTCCGGCGCCTACATCGACCGTGCAGATCGACAGCCGGTCGGCATTGGGGTGCGGCGCGACTGCCTCGATACGCCCGACGACGACGCCGGTAAAGGCAGGCGCCGCGGAAACCGCTTCCTCGACCTCGAGACCGGCCATGGTCAGGCGATCGCAGAGCTCCGCGGCCGGGATCGGCGGATTGCACATCGTACGCAACCAGTGTTCGGAGAATCTCATCGCTGTCGGCCGCTAGGCGAACTGCCCGAGGAAACGCAGGTCGTTTTCATAGAAGAGGCGCAGATCGTTGACGCCGTAGCGGAGCATTGCCAGCCGGTCCGGCCCCATGCCGAAGGCAAAGCCCTGGAATTCCTCGGGATCGATGCCCACCGCGCGCAGCACGTTCGGATGGACCTGTCCGGAACCCATGATCTCCAGCCAGCCGCCGTCGCCGAACGCCATGTCGATTTCGGCGGAAGGCTCGGTGAACGGGAAGAACGATGGACGGAAGCGGACCTTCAGGTCGTCGCGCTCGAAAAACCGGCGCAGGAATTCGCTGATCACGCCTTTCAGGTCGGCGAAGGAGACGTCGCGGTCGATCCACAGGCCTTCGACCTGGTGGAACATCGGCGAGTGCGTGGCGTCGCTGTCGACGCGGTAGACGCGGCCCGGTGCAATGATCTTGATCGGCGGCGCGTGCGTTTCCATGTAGCGGATCTGGATCGGCGACGTGTGCGTGCGCAGCACCATGCCACCCTCGACGTAGAACGTGTCCTGCATCGAGCGGGCAGGGTGGTTCTCCGGCGTGTTGAGCGCGGTGAAGTTGTGGAAATCGTCCTCGATCTCCGGCCCGTCGGCCACGGCAAAGCCGAGCGAGGCGAACAACATCTCGACGCGCTCGAGCGTTCGCGTCAGCGGGTGCAGCGAACCGGTGCCACGCGCGCGGCCGGGCAGTGACACGTCCAGCGCATCGGCGGCCAGTTGCCGCGATAACTTTTCGTTGGCCAGCGCGCCGCGGCGCGCGGCAAGAGCGTTCTCAAGAGCCAGCTTGGCCGCATTGATCGCCGCGCCGGCAGCCGGTCGCTCGGCCGTGGAGAGCTTGCCCAGTCCCTTGAGCAGGTCGGTAAGCGCGCCGGCCTTGCCCAGGTATTTCGCCTTCGCGTTCTCCAGCGCCGTCGCATCCGCACAGGCGTCGAACTCGGCGCGGGCGCGGGTGACGATAGTGGAAAGCTCGGACATCGGGTTCGCCTTGTCGTCGTTCGTGTCGTGGCAAAAAAAAAGGGAGGCGGGTCGCGCCTCCCTCGTTTTTTTCGCGGAGTCGATCAGGCCAGAGAGGCTTTGGCCTGCTCCGCGATCCTGGTAAACGCCGCCTTGTCGTGCACGGCCAGATCGGCCAGGACCTTGCGGTCGATGTCGATCGACGCCTTTGTCAGACCGTTGATGAACGTGCTGTAGGTCATCCCCAGCTCGCGCACGGCGGCGTTGATGCGGGCGATCCACAGCCTGCGGAATTCGCGCTTCTTTTGGCGACGGTCCCGGTACTGGTACTGCCCGGCCTTCATCACCGCTTCCTTGGCGATCCGGAATACGCTGGAACGGCGGCCGCGGTAGCCCTTCGCCTGTTCCAGGACCTTCTTGTGCCGCGCGCGGGCGGTTACGCCACGTTTGACTCTGGGCATGGTCGCTCCTTACGCGTAGGGCATCATTGCTTTGACCGAGACCATGTTGGTGCTGTGGATCTCGGCGGAACCACGAAGCTGTCGCTTGGACTTGGTCGACTTCTTCGTGAGGATGTGGCGCTTGAACGCCTGCGAACGCTTGATCGAACCACTTCCGCGTACGCGGAAGCGCTTCTTCGCGCCCGACTTGGTCTTCATCTTCGGCATGCTCAGTTTCCTTCCTGGCTTTCTAGTTTGCTGCTTTCGGGGGTGCTCTCCGGCGTTGCGGCCGGAGAGGCTTTTGCGGGCTTTGCCGCACCCACCTCGGGCTTGGTTGCAGGATGCTTTGCCGCGACCGGCTTGGTCACGACGACCTTCTTCGGGGCCAGCAGCATCACCATTTGCCGGCCTTCGAGCCTCGGGAACGATTCGACGACGCAATGCGGCTCGAGCTCGTTCCTGATGCGTTCCAACAGGCGCACCCCGAACTCCTGGTGCGCCATTTCCCGCCCGCGGAAGCGCAGCGTGATCTTGGCCTTGTCGCCTTCCCCCAGGAACCGGACAAGGTTCCGCATCTTGATCTGGTAATCGCCCTCGTCGGTGCCGGGTCGGAACTTCACCTCCTTGACCTGGATCTGCTTGAGCTTGAGCCTGGCTTCGTGTTGTTTTTTCGCTTCGCGATACTTGAACTTGCCGAAATCCATGATCCGGCAAACCGGAGGCTTGGCCGTCGGCGCGATCTCGACCAAGTCGAGTTCCGCCGTTTCGGCCCGCGACCGGGCATCCGCGAGGGGAACAATTCCGAGCTGCTCACCATCTTCACCAACCAAGCGAATTTCGGGAGAGGTGATTTCCGCGTTGATCCGCTGTTGCTTTTCGAGGGCTATTGTAGATTCTCCATTGACGACAAAAAACGGCCATGCCCCGAGGTGCGCGTCACGCCTTAATTCAATTGAATCAAGACTTTAGTGACGCGCCGCGACCTCCTTGCGGAGGCGCTCTAGCAAGGCATCCAAGGGCATTGCCCCCAGATCCTCGCCGCCGCGGGTACGCACGGCCACCGTTCGTGCCTGCAGTTCCTTGTCGCCCACGATGAGCTGGTAAGGGAGCTTCTGCAAGCTATGTTCCCGAATTTTATAGGTTATTTTCTCATTGCGCAAATCCGCCGACGCCCGGAAACCGGCCGCCTTCAGGGCCCCGACGATCTGGTTTGCGTAGTCGGCCGTCCGGTCGGTGATGTTCAACACCACCGCCTGCTGCGGTGACAGCCAGAGCGGCAACGCACCGGCGTAATGCTCGATCAATACGCCGATGAAGCGCTCGAGCGAACCGACGATGGCGCGGTGCAGCATCACCGGTACCTGGCGGGTGTCGTCGGCGGCCACGTACTCGGCGCCCAGGCGACCCGGCATCTGGAAGTCGACCTGCATGGTGCCGCACTGCCACGGCCGGCCGATCGAGTCCTTCATGTGGTACTCGATCTTGGGTCCGTAGAACGCGCCCTCTCCGGGAAGTTCGCTCCACTCGACACCGCATTCGGCCAGCGCGCTGCGCAGCGCGTCCTCGGCGCGATCCCAGTTTGCGTCGTCGCCCAGGCGCATCTCCGGTCGCAGCGCGATCTTGATGGCGATTTCGGTGAAGCCGAAGTCGCGATAGACGTCGAGCGCCAACCGGTTGAAGGCGACGCATTCGCTGCGGATCTGCTCCTCGGTGCAGAAGATGTGGCCGTCGTCCTGCGTGAACGCGCGCACGCGCATGATCCCGTGCAGCGCGCCCGAGGGCTCGTTGCGGTGGCAGTTGCCGAACTCGCCGTAGCGCAGCGGCAGGTCGCGGTAGCTGCGCATGTTCGAGTTGAAGATCAGGACATGGCCCGGGCAGTTCATCGGCTTCACCGCGTAGTCGCGCTTCTCCGACTCCGTCGTGAACATGTTCTCCTTGAAATTCTCCCAGTGACCGGAGCGCTCCCACAGCGAACGATCGAGAAACTGCGGCGCGCGCACTTCCTGGTAGCCATTGTCCTCGTAGACGTCGCGCAGGTACTGCTCGACCTGCTGCCAGATCGACCAGCCCTTCGGATGCCAGAACACCATCCCCGGAGATTCGTCGGCGAGATGAAAAAGGTCCAGTGCGCGGCCGAGCTTGCGGTGGTCGCGGCGTTCCGCCTCCTCGATGCGGGTGATGTAGGCGTCGAGGTCCTCCTTCTTCGTCCAGGCGGTACCATAGATCCGCTGCAGCATTTCGTTGCGCGAGTCGCCGCGCCAGTACGCGCCGGCGAGCTTCATCAGCTTGAACACCTTGAGGCGGCCGGTCGACGGTACGTGCGGGCCGCGGCAGAGGTCGATGAACCCGCCTTCACGGTACAGCGAGATCGGCTCGTTCGACGGGATCGAGGCGATGAGTTCCGCCTTGTAGTGCTCGCCCATCTCTTCGAAGAACTTCACCGCATCGTCGCGCGGCATTTCCGTGCGCTCGACCGACTCGTCTTTTTTTGCGAGTTCCGCCATGCGCCGCTCGATGGCGGCAAGGTCTTCCGGCGTGAACGGACGCTTGTAGGCGAAATCGTAGTAGAAGCCGTCCTCGATCACCGGGCCGATGGTCACCTGCGCATCGGGAAAGAGTTCCTTCACTGCGTAGGCAAGCAGATGCGCGGTCGAGTGCCGGATCACCTCCAGGCCTTCGGCGTCCTTGTCGGTGACGATGGCGAGCTTCGAGTCGCGCTGGATGAGGTAGGACGTGTCGACGACCTTGCCGTCGACCTTGCCGGCCAGCGCCGCCTTGGCGAGTCCGGGACCGATGGAGGCGGCGACGTCCCTGACGGACAGCGGCGCATCGAATTGACGGACGGCGCCGTCGGGCAGCGTGATCGAAATCATCTTGTGGACTCCAGAAACAAAAAAGTGCGGTCGCAATGCCGCACTTCTTATGGAAACAGTCGAACAACAGGCGCGCGGAATCGCTCTCGGGTCAGTGGGTCTCCAGGCACGTCAGCGGTGTCATAACCATGGTCGATGTTCCGCGCCAATCGTTCGTTTCGATGCTGTCCGGACCGGACAGCCGAGAAATTGGTAGGCGCGATTGGACTCGAACCAACGACCCCCACCATGTCAAGGTGGTGCTCTAACCAGCTGAGCTACGCGCCTGCAAACAACGCGCAATTTTAGCCGAACCGCGCCAACCCGACAACAATCGATTTGACTGGTGGAACTGCCGCTTCTGGCAGACCCGATGGACCGGGACGACACCCTGTTCGATGGGTTGCGAACTGTGCCAGCGAGGCTCGGCTCGCTCGCCTGCCGTATCATGGCTTCGGTGACCGCCTGCTCGGCCTTCCCGTTCCGGGAACAACCGCGTGGGAAGATTGCCCGACCGTTCGGACATCGGCAACCATGACTCTAGAATGAGGGCGACGACATGAACACGGCTCGAACCAGGCAGACCGAGCGCGTGCTGGTGACCGGGGCTTCGGCGGGAATCGGCGCCGCGCTGGCGCGGCGCTTTGCCCGTGCCGGGCACGACCTGGTAATGGTGGCGCGCAGCGTCGACAAACTCGATGCCCTTGCCCGGGAACTGACCAAGTCCCATGGCGTGCGCACCACGGTGATCGCGGCGGACCTCGCGCAGGAGGGCGAAGTCGGCAAGCTAGCCGCGAAACTGAAACGGCGGCGCTTGGCCATCGACATCCTGGTCAACAATGCAGGCGTCAACCATCAGGGGTCGTTTCACAAGATGGCGCCGACCGCGCACGAGGAGATCATCCGCGTCAACATCGCCGCCGCCACCGCGATGCTTGGGCACTTCGTCCCACCGATGGTGCAGCGGGGCCACGGCCGCGTGCTCAACGTCGGATCCACCTCGTCATTCCTGCCGGTGCCGTTCATGGCGACCTACGCCGCGAGCAAGGCCTACCTGCTTTCGCTGACCGAGTCCATGAGCGAGGAACTGCAGGGCACCGGCGTCTCCTTGAGCGCGCTTTGTCCCGGCGTGACGGCGACGCCGATGATGGACACGATCGCCGCCACCAATCCGCAATTCGTCCGCCTGATCGGGGCCACTGTGCTGAATGTCGACGAAGTCGCCGAGGCGGGCTACGACGCGTGCATGCGGGGACAGGTGATCCGGGTGCCGGGTGGCGTCAACGTGCTGATGACGGTGGCGGGGCGCGCGCTGCCCAAATGGGTCACGCGCAGCGTGCTCGGCATCGTCGGCCGGCGGTCGAACTAGAAAGAAACCCTCCTCACGCGCGCCGCGTTCCCAGCGGGTCGGGTTGATCCGCTGGGGTCGCTCCGACCCGCGTGCGCCGGTCGATGCCGATATAGCTCGCAACGATTTCCGCGGTGCACCGGCCGCTGGGCAGCAGGCCGAGGATCAGATGGATCGTGCGCTCGCCCTGTGTCGGCTGGCGTTGTGCGGCGACATCGAGATACTGCTGGATCGTTCGCAGCGACTGCGGGTCCGCCCGCGGCATCTCCCGGTCGAGGTCGCGACGCCGGCAGGTGAGGCCGTTCCGTTCAGCATACTGTTTAATTGCACGCTGCAGCCAAACGCCTTGCGGTAGACGTGAACGCCGCGCGGTACGCTGTGCGTGAAGCAGACCGCCATCGGCGACCAGTTCTCGCCGAGAAACTCTTTCACGATCCGAAAAAGGGACGCCGATCGACAAATCGACGCCCTGGCGCATCGAGCTCTGCACCTGCGCCAGGATCTGCTCGCGCAGCACCACGACATCGTTTTCCTCCTCGATGTCGACGCGCAGCGCCTCGTTATGCAGATGCAGCGTGCGCTGCAGGCATTGCAGAGCATCGCGCGCCGTCGGCTCCTCGCGTGCCGCCAGCGCGATCAGTCCGAGGTTCGATCTCGTTTGCGCCGGAGCCCGGTAACGAGGCGGCCTGGCCCCGCAACGACGTGCGCCATGCGCTGGCTTCGCTGACCCCGAAGCCCGACCAGGTGACCATCGCCATCGGTACCTCGGGCATGCACCTGATGGAATTGATGAGCGAGCGCGACGTGGCGGGAACCTCGCTGGCGAAGCCCGAGATGCAGGCAGCGTACGGCGACATGTTCCTGGAGGCGGGCCCGACGTTCTACGAGACGCATCTCAAGCTGCTGCGCGACGCCGGCATCCAGGCCTACTTCATGCCCGGTCACGTGCATCAGCTGGAAACCGTCGAGCACATCGTCCGCAAGGGCACGTACATGGGACCGCTGAACCTGACCTATGTGGCGATCGGCAACGGTGCCGCGGGTCGGCATCCGTCGGATCTGGTCGAGTTCGCCGTGCGCACGCCCGGTGGCGCCGTACTGACCAACGAGTCGCTGATGCGCACAGCGCATCCGACCAACGCCATGGCGATCGCCATGGGCAATCACGTGCGGGTCGGCGTCGAGTGCAATCTCCGGGGTCCGCGCTACGAACGGATGACCTCGGCCGAGCAGATCCAGTGGTGCGTGGATATCGCGAACAAGCGGGGTCGCGACGTCGCCACCGGCGATGAGGCACGGGGCGATGTACAGGATCGGCGTGATGTACGACAGCGTCGAGGAGACGCTGCGCGAGCTGGGCATGCCGCCGAACCGCCAGCCGGGGCAACGCGGTCGTCCGGTTCGCCGGTAAGGCGCCGGCAACCGCGGGCGGATGGAACAACGCATGGGCACGCACAACGAGCACGCCGTGGGCGCGTCGGTCATGCCGCTGCGCGAGGTCATCCGCGAGCTGTTCCGGTTCCGGACGGTCAGATTCACCTACCTGGCGTCCGGCCTGCAGATGTTCGTCCAGGGTTCCATCGTGGTCTGGATGCCGAGCTACCTGAACCGCTTCCACGGACTTGATCCCGCCGACTCGGCCGTGCGGGCTGGCGTCCTGGTGCTGGTGGCCGGCGTTGGAATGACGCTCGGCGGCGGCGTCGTCGATCGCCTCAGCGTCGGCCAGCCCAAGAACCGACTGGTCATCCCGGCGCTGGGCACGGTGGCGTCAGGGATCATTCTCATGGGAGTGTTCCTGCTACCATCAGGCCTCTCGCAGTTCACGCTGCTCGGCTTCGGCCTGCTGCTCGGCATCGGCTTTGCCGATCCTGCAGGCGCGGTCGTCGCCGACGTCACCTACCCGGCGATCCGGGCGACGGTCCTTGCCACGCTGACGCTGGCCAAAAACCTGCCCGGACTCGCCCCCGGACCCTTTCTGACAGGTGTGTTGGCCGATGTGGCAGGCCTCGATGTGGCGATGCGCATCGTGCCGCTGGTCGCACTTGCCAGTGCGACCTGCTTCTTCCTTGCGTCCCGCAGTTCCGTCGCCGAGCGCGTGCACAACCAGGTGCCACACGAGCAGCGATAGGTCGCGCGTCGTCTGCCCTCGGACAGGGTCAACGCGCCGGCTGCGTGCGACCGGACGATCTGGCGCGGCCGTTGGTGGCTGGTTGCCCGGGATCGGACGTTCGGCCGGGACGGGATCGGTTGCTGAATTGATCCAGGTGAACATGGCCGGCGCGGGATCGCGGTCCAATGGAGGCGGCCCCCGGCGTTGACCGCTCGGTCGGTCGGCGCACGGGAAGTCGCTGTGTCGACGCGAAGGAATGGTCATGCAAAAGCTGATGCTTGCCGTGGATGGTTCGCCGTGTTCGGTTCGCGCGGCGGAGTTTCTGGTCCGGATGGTTCGAGGTCTGCCCGCGCCGGAGGTGCATGTGGTCAACGTGCAGCCCCAGATCCTCGCCGGTGAAATCTCCGCCCTGGTCAACATCGAGATGGCGACGCGCATGCACGAACTGGCTGGCCGCAAGGCACTCGGAAGCGTTCGCGGGGTGCTGGACGAGGCGAAGTTGGCTCATACCGAGCACCTGCTGGAAGGCGAGCCGGCACATACCATCGCCGCGTTTGCCAAGGATGCGGGTATCGATGCCATCGTGATGGGAACTCGCGGCCTTGGACTGATCCAGGGACTACTGCTCGGCTCCATCGCCACCAAGGTGCTGCACCTGGTCGACGTTCCGGTCACGCTAGTGAAATGAGCGCGAATCGGGGTGACGCTGCCCGATGGGCCCTGACGCCTTGACGCCTGCGCTCGTCGCCTGGCTGCAATTCGCGCTCTGCGCCGCGCTGATCACCGTGGCTGGCGGGCGCCTGTCGCGCTATGGCGATGTGATTGCGAGGAAAACGGACCTGGGTGACAGCGGGGTCGGTCTGGTGTTGCTGGCGAGCGTCACATCGCTGCCGGAACTGGTGACCGGGGTCGCGTCGGTCACGCTGGCCGATGCGCCGGACATCGCCGTCGGCAACGTGCTGGGCGCCTGCGTTTTCAACCTGCTGATGATCGTCGTCCTGGACTTCCTGCACCGCAGCGAGTCGGTCTACACGCGCGCACGGCAGAGCCACGTGATCAGCGCTGCCTTTGGCC
Source organism: uncultured beta proteobacterium (assembly GCA_963712105.1). Taxonomy (GTDB): domain Bacteria; phylum Pseudomonadota; class Gammaproteobacteria; order Burkholderiales; family Casimicrobiaceae; genus VBCG01. The sequence continues at coordinate 104,548 of CAVQGR010000002.1, read as the reverse complement.
TCATCCTGCTCGGCGTCGTGGCCTCCAATCTTGTAATTGCGGCGACGGGGCCGCCGTTCGCCTACGGCCACATCGGGCTCTACACGCCAATCATCGCCATGCTGTATTTCCTGGCGCTGCGCACAGTGGCGGGCTACGAACGCCGGGAGGCTCGCGTCGCAAGCGAAGTGGTCGTGCGGCAGACGAAGGATATGCCGTTGTCCCGGGCCATCGTGGGTTTTATTCTGGCGTCGATCGCGATCGTCGCCGCCGGCGCGCTGTTGCCCTTCATCGCCAGGGACATCGCGCAGGTCATGGATTGGCAGGAGAGCTTCGTCGGCACGGTGTTTGTCGCGCTGGCGACCACGCTTCCGGAGATGGTAGTCACCGTGAGCGCGCTGCGCCTGGGAGCGCTGGACATGGCCATCGGCAACCTGTTCGGCAGTGTGCTGTTCAACGTGCTGGTGCTCGCCGTCGACGACCTACTCTATGTCAAGGGGCCGCTGTTGGCGCACGCGTCGCCGCTGCACGCCGTCACCGCCGTCTCGGCGATGATCATGATCGGTGCCGCCATCGTCGGCCTGCTCTATCGCGCGGAAACGCGGTTGTTGAAGACCATCGGCTGGGTGAGCCTGTCGCTGGTGGTGATCTACGTGATGAATTTCTTCATGCTGCTATATGCCGGCGATGGATGAGAGCGCGGAAACCCTCCGTCCGTGGCATGCGCTCGATGCCGCAGCGGCACTGAGGCGTCTCGGCAGCGACTCCGAGCGCGGGTTGCCTGCCGACGAGGTCGTCACGCGCCGCGCAGAACACGGCGCCAACGCGCTGCCCGAGCCGCCGAAACGCCCGTTATTCATGGTGTTTCTGCGCCAGTTCACCAGCCCGCTGATCTACATCCTGTTCGTCGCCGCGGCGCTGGCTGCGGTGCTCGGCCACCCCCGCGATGCGGCAGTGATCCTCGCCGTGGTACTGGTGAATGCGCTGATCGGGACCTATCAGGAAGGCCGGGCGGAGCGGTCGATGGAAGCGCTGCGCCAGCTGTCCGCGCTGCGTGTACGGGTGCTGCGCGATGGCCAGGAGCAGGAGATCGAGGCGCTCGAGCTGGTGCCCGGCGACGTGCTGCTGCTTGCCGCCGGGGATGCGGTCGCCGCCGACGCGCGCTTGATCGAGCAGGAAGCGCTCACCGTGGCCGAGGCGGCGCTGACCGGGGAGTCGGTGCCCGTGACCAAGGGGCTGGCGGCGTTGCCGGAAGGCACCGGCCTTGCCGATCGTCACAACATGGTCTTCTCGGGCACCTATGTGTCCACCGGGCACGCACGCGCGGTGGTCACCGCAACCGGAGCGAACACGGAGGTCGGCGGTATCGCCCGGATGACCGAGCAGGCGGAGGAGCAGAAGACGCCGCTGGAATTGCGCATCGCGCAGTTCGGGCGCTACCTGGTGGCTGCCGCGCTGGTGCTGTTCGTGGTGGTGTTGCTGCTGGGCCTGCTGCGCGGACTGCCGCTCGACGAGGTCCTGATGGTCGCGATCAGCCAGATGGTGTCGATGGTGCCCGAAGGACTGCCGGTGGCCATGACCATCGCGCTTGCCGTCGGCATGCAGCGGATGGCCGCAAAGGGGGCGATCATCCGCCGCCTCGCTGCGGTCGAAACGCTGGGCTCGACCACGGTCATCTGCAGCGACAAGACCGGCACACTGACCCGCAATGAAATGACCGTCAGCGCGCTGTGGCTCCCGGCCGGCCGGGAAATCGACGTCGATGGCGTCGGCTACGCGTCGGAAGGCACTCTCTCCGAAGGCGGTCAAGCCGTTGATCCCGCCGACGAATCGGTTGCGGCGTTGCTGCAAGCCGCGGTGTTGTGCAACGACGCCGATATTTTGCCGCCTGAGGACGACCACGCGCCGTGGACGGTTCTTGGCGATCCAACCGAGGCCGCGCTGCTGGTCGTCGCCGCCAAGGCCGGCGTCGACTGGCGATCACTGCGTGAGTCGGCCACTCGCGAGGCCGAGCTGCCGTTCGACTCCGACACCCGAATGATGGCGACCTGTCACTGCGGCGCCGACGCGCCGCGTCGCGCGGTCGTCAAGGGCGCGCCGGAAACGGTGCTGCGTCTTTGCACGCCCGACGGCGCCGCCGCCAACCAGGCCGCGCGCACGGCCGCCGAGACGATGGCGGCACGAGCGCTGCGGGTGCTCGCCGTGGCGACGCTGGTCGAGGAGACGCTCGACACTTCTGCCGGCTTTGAAGGACTCATCGGCCACGCCAGATTGCTGGGTCTGGTCGGCCAGATCGACCCGCCTCGCGAAGAGGTCAGGCAGGCGGTTGCCGAATGTCGCGAGGCCGGCATCCGCACGGTAATGGTCACCGGCGACCACAAGCTCACCGGTCTTGCGATCGCCCGGGCGCTGGGCATCGCGCGCGAAGAAGATCGAGCCGTGGACGGCGACGAGCTGGAACGCATGAACGATCGTGAACTCGCCATGGAACTGGGTCACATCGCCGTGTTCGCTCGGGTGCATCCGGCGCAGAAGCTGCGCATCGTCGAAGCGCTGCAGGCGCGCGGGGAGGTCGTGGCGATGACCGGCGATGGCGTCAACGACGCACCGGCGCTGGCCCGCGCGGACGTCGGCGTCGCCATGGGCATCAGCGGCACCGACGTGGCCAAGAGCGCGGCGAGGATCGTGATCACCGATGACAACTTCTCGACCATCGTCGCTGCGATCGAACAGGGCCGGGTCGTTTACGGCAACCTGAAGAAGGTGATCCTCTACCTGTTTGCCACGTCGATCGATGAAGTGCTGGTCCTGCTGCTGGCGCTCCTGGCCGGTTATCCGCTGCCGCTGGCCGCCGTGCAGATTCTGTGGATCAACATCGTCACCGAGGGCACGCTGACGGTGAACCTGGTGATGGAGCCGCCCGAAGGCGACGAGATGCGTCGCGCACCGGTACCGCGCGACGATCGCCTCCTGAGCCGCAATATGCTCGGCAGAATCGCGCTGATGGTTGCGGTCACGGTGGTGCTCACCTTCGGCTGGTTTGCGTGGAGACTGGAGTCCGGGGCAGCGCTGGACCTGGTGCGCACCGAGACCTTCACGCTGCTCGCGGTATGTCAGTGGTTCAACGTGCTGAATTGCCAATCGGCGACGCGCTCGGCGCTGAGCCTTGGCCTCCTGCGCAATCCATGGCTGCTGGGTGGACTGGCGCTTGGCGTCATCCTGCAGGTTGCCGTGCTCTACTGGGGGCCGCTGGGCACCATGTTCCACACCGTGCCGATTCCGCCGGCAGACCTGTTGTCGATCGTCGCAGTGGCCGGCGTCGTGCTATTGGCGGAGGAATTGCGCAAGCTGCTAGTGCGCGCGTCCCATCGGCGCGCAGCGTGAGCGCTCCGGGGGCGGGGTTGAGTCGATCATCGCTCGCCGGGACCAGCGGTCTCCGATGACGGGAAGGTCTGCCTGCGCCAGTACCTTCCGGGTGTCGCTTCCCATCAGGAGTTGCGACAGTCCGCTGTCGCCATGCCTGGCGATGAAGATCGCGCAGGACGCTTCAGCGCTGGGTACCGATGTGGAAAGCCGCAAGCAGCAACGGCTGGTGGAGCATGTAGACGGCAAGACCATGCCGCCCCATCCAGGACAGGAACCTGGGCAGCTTCGCGAACGGCGCGAGGGCGCGGAAATTCCGGCGAACGAGGGCGTGGCCGGCGGCGATGCCGACCAGCATGACGCCGGTCCATGGGAACAGCGGCACGTAATCGTCGGTGGCCGGCTTGAAGGTCATAAAGCCGATCCATCCCAGCATCCGGTTGTCGAACATCGCCGAGGTGAGCAGATTGCCGGCGGCGATCACCGCGATGCCGATGGCCAGCGCGGTCCGCGGATGTGTCACCAGCGGACGGGCAAGCAGCAGCGAGACCGCGATGGCGTGTAACACGCCGAACCAGATGAATCGCGCCGGAAATGCAACGTAGGACGCGACGCTGACCAGCAATGCGCAGGCGCCGATCTGCAGCAGGTGCCGCCGGAAGCCCGCGCGACCGGTGGCGCTGCGTTGCGCCAGCACCAGACTTGTACCGGCGAGCAGCAGGAATGAGGACAGGATCAGCGTGCGCGAACCGAGCCAGAACGGGTCGCGATAGAAATCGGCCGTCGTGAATCCGAAAAGACGCAGATCGAACGCGAAGTGGTAGACGATCATCGCGACGATCGCGATGCCGCGCAACGCATCCAGTCCGCGCAGACGACCGCTCCCGGCATTGGCCGCGGCTGCTGCCGCCGCCGATGGCATCGCCGCCGGCGGCTCGACGGCCTGCCGACGCCGCGGCGAAGTCATCGCAGCTTGCCGCGGTAGCCGACGCGGACCGCGCCATTGCCGTCGGCCGGTCCGAGCGTCGAGAGCAATCCCGCGACGTCCGCGGCGGCGTTCGGCGTGGGGGCGAGCGTGCCGTCGACCGTGAGCGCATTGTCGGCCAGCGTTGCGGTGCCGTTCATCCGAACGTCGCCTCCGCTGTTGCTGATGGTCCCGGAGAGGCGCCTGTCCTGCGGCAACAGCGCCAACTGAACGGTGCCCAGATCGAGCGAGCGACCGCCCGCCTGCACGCGCGCGCCTCGCCAGGTTGCGCTGAGTGCACCGGCTCCTCGCGTGCCGTCGAAGGAGAATGCCGCCGCCGCGACGGCGATCGTGCCGCCGAGGGCGATGGCCTCGCGCGCCGGCAGCAGCGCTGCCAGCGCATGCGCGGGAAGCTCGGCGCTGAATTGCGACAGTGAAGCGCCGTTGCCGTCGGCGCTTATCGTCCCCGCCGGCGTGGCGCCCGCGACCGGCAACAGCGTGACCGCCGGCGCACCGCGAGCGAGCGTCATCGGCGACAGGCGCCAGGCCAGCGGCATGCGCCAGGTGCCACCCATGTCGGTGAGCGCGCCATGTCCGGACCAGATAGTGCCGCTGGCGTCGGAGATACGCAGTTGACCTTCGGACAAGCTTGCCAGTCGTGCGTCGACGAGCGTCGCCGGTGCGAATGCCGCGATGGCGGCGGCGAACAGACCAATTGCGGCAACGAGGAAGGCGGCTACACGCATTGATCGATCTCTCAGCGCACCAGCGTCAGTTCGGCGCGCACCATGCCCGGCTCGACGCGGCCGGTCAGCGTGACGGCGACGGCGCGCAATGCATCCTGGCGCGCGAGCGCATCGAGCGTGGACACCAGGTCGTCAAAGCGAACCGCCGGAAAGGTGATGCGCACGCCGCCGTCCTGGGCGTCGAGCGTGCCTACCGCCTGCCGCAGGTCGCGCTCCACCAGTACGCGTTCGACCACCGTTCTTGCGTCAGCGCTGCGCATGGCGCGTGGCGCTCGTTCGAGTGCGGCAATGGCGTCGGACTGCGCGCGCGCGGCGGCGAGAATTGCCTGTTCGCGCGGAACATCGCGTTCGAGTCGAGCCAGGTCGGCGGCGATCGGCTGCCAGAGAAGGCTCCAGCCAAGCGCTGCGACGACGACCAGGATCGCCGCCACGAGCATTCGCCGCTCGCGTGTCGAGGCGCGATCCCAGGCGCCGGCCAACGCGGGCGAGAATCGATGCAGGTCGATGGTCATCGGGGAATTCCCGCACCAGGGGCGAGTGCGATGCGCGCGCGGACTCCGCTGGCCGTGACGGCCTGGACGGTCGCCAGTCCGGCGTTGCTGAGGTTCCGGTCGAGCGTGGACTGCATTGCCGGGTCTATTTTCGACATATCGAAGGTCCAGTGTTCGGGCGCATAGGTCGCGCTGCGCAAGGTTCCCGGCGGAAGTACGCCCAGTGCCGGCGCCGCGCGGGCGAGTAGCGGCAGCGCATCACCAGGTGCGGCAAGTGCGGCACGATGCCGCGCTTCGGCAAATCGTTTTCCAAGCCCGGTAGCCGCCCCGGCCGCATCGGGGGCGTCGACACCGGATCGGGCCGCCACTGCGACGATTTCGCGGGAGGCCCGCCACAAGTCGACCCGCAGAATCGCCCATTGCGCGATGGTCGCGCCGATATGCAGCGCCAATGCGGCGCCGGCGATGGCTGTCGCCATGCGCCAGCCGCGCCCGGTCCTGGCGTCCGGCCTGTCGGCGTTTTTGGCGTCGCGGCTTTGGTCGACGAGTTCCGGTGCCACGGCAATCAGCGCCGCATCATCGTCCCATTGCCAGGCGTCGGCATGCGCGAAGGCAATTCCGCATTGCGCGGTCCAGGCGGCAAGGCCGGCGGCATCGACGGCGAAAGCGGCGTCGATGGCAGTGGGCGCCTGCCCCGATCGTTTGGCGTGGGCAATGGCGAGCGCCAGGTCGTCGGGCACCGGGCCGCCGGTGTCCGCTGCTCCAACTGCGAATGCGCTGCCATCCGACCTGCGCACGAAGCCGCCGCCGCCGGCCGAGGCGAACCAGCGCCAGCGTCCCGCGGCTGGCAGCGGTGGCAGCGTCGGTTCGGCGACGATCCGGGCGAAACCCGAATGCAGCGCAGCCACGAATTTCCGATCGGCGATGACCACCTGAATCCGACCCTGGGCGTCGCGGCCGGTAACGCTCAGATGCTGGGCTTGCACCGGACCGGCCAGCTGATCCTCGAGCGCATAGGCCACCGCGGCCGGAATACGGTCTGCGGGCATCGGCGGCAGCGTGAGGCTTACCACGCGCACGGTCGAGGCTGCGCAAACGGCTTCGCGGCTGTCGGACTGTGGCCAGGTCGCAGGCGCACCGTACCCGCGCTGCCTGACCCGCCCCTGCGCGTCGAACAGCGACCATGCCGCCACGGTCGTTGCGGACAGTGGTTCGTTAAGGACTACGCGAAGGATGGACATCGACGGACGCAGGCGGAGCGGATCTTGGGCGCTCTAGTGTAACCGCGAGACCTCACTCGAGCGTCTGCCAGACGACCTCGGGCCAGCGGCCAGCTTCGCGACGCAACAGCGCGCGCGCCTGGGCGACGGCCTCGCCCTGCCGGGAGCGGACGCTGACCAGAAAAAAGCGGCTGGCCACCGCGAACGACGCCTGGTCGGGAAGCGCAATGTCGCGCGGCAGTCGCGTCCGGAACTCCGCGACCGTCCGGAAAGGGCTGCGCGCGCGTTCGGCCAGCACTTTGGCGAGGGCTTCCTCGGTGAGTCCGGGAATAGCCAGCGCCAATACCTGCGGAGAGGCGGTGTTGAGGTTGAGCGGAGTCCCGGGGGGCAGTGCCGTCAGCAACGCGGACAGCGCGGCCACCTGCGCCGGCGAGTAACCGCGCACCGCGGCGAGTTCGGCGATGCGCAGCAGCGGTGCATTGGCCGCAAGCATCGGCGGATTCTGCTGTGCGTACACCGCATCTTCGGCGCCTCCGGCGCGCGGCGCTTGGTCGGCGTCGATCCAGTCGGCGGCGTCGTCGAGCGCGACCGGCGAAATCTGCAGCGAGGCCAGCGCACGTTCGAGACGCCGCCGCTCGGCAGTGGCCAGCGCGTTGTCCAGCGCCAGGTTGTTCAGATTCATCCTGCCCTGCAGGTCCTCGATGCGGCCCTCGATGACGCCGTTGGCGATCGGTGTCGGCGGCAGCGGCAACGCCCAGATCTCGCCCAGATGATCGATCGTGCCGGCGGCGGCATCATCGCGCAGGATCTGTCGCGCCCATTGCACGCCGGCCAGCGCCAGCGACTGTGCCTGCACCTGGTCGCCACGGTGACCGACGTCGGCCAGCCAGCGCTGCTGCTCCGCGGCCAGCGCCACGGCGACGGCCGCCGCCAGCGCGGCGATGAGCATCGCCAGGACCAGTGCCGCGCCGCGAATACGGCGAGTCATCGCAGCGTAAACCAGCGATTGATGCGTACGCCATCGGCGAGCGTCAGCGTCAGTCTTGCCGCTCGCGGCAAATCGGCCTCGCCCAGCAGCGGCCATCGGTCGGTCCACTGGCCGTGACGCGTCAGGTACTCAAGCCGGAATCCGGCCACGTCGCGGAGCAGCGTGAATACTGCTGGCCGAGCTTCCGCTGGATGGTCGAGTCGCGCCCAGTAGGCGATCTCGACGCTGCCATCGCGCATCCGGTAGCCGACCCGCTGTCCGGCCGGCTGGGGTTCGTCGTTGAATTCCGAGCCGGCGCGGGTGAACACCAGCGCACTGTTGCCGTCGGCCGTGCCCGTGGCCAGCCAGGCGGGTTCCTGCGCGTCGCCGGCGCGAACGCTGCGCGGAACGGCTTGGCGGATGTCGGCTTCGAAACGGGTGAACAGCGCCTCGAGCGAGCGCCAGCGTGCCGCTTCCGTGGAAAGCCTGGCCTCACCCTCGGTCAGCGCAGAAGTGCCACGGTAGGCGAGTATCGCGATCACACCGAAAATCGCCAACGCCAACAGCGCCTCGACCAGGGTGAAGCCGCGGTCGCGTCGGCAGCTTCCGCCGATCATTGCGGGGGCTCCGGGCGACCGAGAAAGCCCACGATGCGGGCCAACGCATAGTCGGGGGCGTCTGGTTCAGCGACCACGATCTCGATGCGGCGAAAGGCCGGGTTGGGCGTCGTCCCGACGCTGGATGTCCAGCGGAAGCGCGCGCCGGCCTGGTCTGCTTCCCCCGCATCGCTGCCGATTTCCGGCCAGGGATTGGCGATCTGCGCGACGGCGAGGCGATTTTGCGCGACCCACAGCGCCAGCGTGCGCGCCTTCAGCGTCGACGCAGTCTGCGTCGACTGCGCCAGCGCGCGCATACCGGCGGCGAGCGCGACAGCGACGATTGCCAGCGCGACCAGGATCTCGACCAGCGTGAAGCCGCGGCGTCGACTCATGGCGCGCCATCCTGCGCGGTGACGGTGAGCGCGATCCGGTTCAGCGGATCGGCTGCGAGCACGACGCGGGTATGCCTGCCGGTGAGCGCGAATTCGAACGGTTCGTTGCGACCGGTCGCGCGCAGCAGCACCATTGTGTCGGCCGCGATCGGCGCGCCGGCGTAGCTCTGGGCCGCCAGCGTCAGTCCCTGCGGCAGCGATTTCGGCCGGAGCACGTCGTCATCCGAGATGGGCGCCCAGGCCGACCGACCCGGCTCGCGATGCCAGAATCGCCAGCCGGTGCCGTTGGTGGATACGCCCAGTGTTTCAGCACGCACCGCTGCCCGTGCGGCGGCATGTTCAAGCGCGCCGGCAAACAACCGGGCCTGGCGTTCCGCGCCGCCGCGTTCGTCGCCGTCCCATGCCACGCTCGCCAGTCCGGCGGCAAGCGCCAGGATCACCAGCACCACCAGTACCTCGAGCAGCGTGAATCCGCGGCGGCCGGGCGCGCCGCATGACGACTGTCGTCGCGCTAGAGATCCCACGAACCGATGTCGGCATCGATGCCCGAACCGCCTTGCTGGCCGTCGGCGCCGAAGCTGAAAACCTCGATGTCGTTGCGCACGCCCGGGTTCACGTAGACATAGGGACGACCCCAGGGATCCTTGGGCAGGCGATCCAGATAACCGCCATTCTTCCAGTTCGGCGGCACCGGCGTGGATTCCGGTTTGGCGATCAGCGCCGGCAATCCCTGATCGGCCGTCGGATAACGCTGATTGTCCAGCCGGTAGAGTTTCAGCGCCTGCATGATGGTGGCGATGTCCGCCTTGGCCGCGATGACGCGCGCCTCGTCAGGGCGTTCGAGCACCCGCGGCACGATCAAGGCGGCCAGTACGCCGAGGATCACGATGACCACCATGATTTCGATCAGGGTGAAGCCGTCTGCGCGAGGCACGGCGGCGGGACGATTTGCGGCGGTCGGTGGAGGCATCGGACGATTATAATGCGTCGTCCGACGTCGAACCCGGCGCCCGCCGGCATCCCCGGGCCCGCCGCCTCCCGCTCCTTTCCATGCCGCGCCATCGAGTGCTCCGCTGGGTTGCCCTGATCGTGGTCGCCGACCTCGTGCTGGGCGCGACGTTCGCATGGGTGGTGTGGGTGCGGCCGCTGCCGCTGCCGCGCTCGCCCTATGCATTCGAGGTCCGGCCCGGTGCTTCACTTTCCGCCGTTGCCAGTGAACTCGCGCGCGACGACGTGCTGCTGTCTCCGCACCTGCTGTCGGGACTGGCGCGCCTGCGCGGTGAGGATCGCGCCATCAAGGCGGGCAGCTACGAAATCGAGACCGGCACGACGCTGCCACGCCTGCTGGCGATGCTGACGCAGGGCGACGTGACCCAGACCTCGCTGACCATCGTCGAAGGCGTGACTTTCGCCGATCTCAAGCGAACGCTGCGCGCCAACGCCGCCCTGCGCGACACCGTGCTTGAGCTTCCCGATGCCGCGCTGATGGAAAAGCTTGGCGCACCCGGACGAAACCCCGAGGGTATGTTCTTTCCCGATACCTACTTCTTCGCTGCCGGCAGCACCGATCTCGCGTTGCTGGCAAGGTCGCATCGCGCGCTGGAGGATCGCCTCGCGGCGGCGTGGAAATCGCGTGCGCCGAATCTGCCGCTGGCCACGCCCTACGAGGCGCTGATCCTCGCCTCCATCGTCGAAAAGGAGACCGGACGTGCGGCGGACCGGCCGCTGATCGCCTCGGTCTTCGTCAACCGGCTGCGCCTGGGCATGCGGCTGCAGACCGACCCGACGGTCATTTACGGTATCGGCGAAGGCTTCGACGGCAATCTGCGCCGGCGCGATCTGGAAACCGACACGCCGTGGAACACCTATACGCGGGCGGGACTCCCGCCGACGCCGATTGCGCTGCCATCGCAGGCCTCGCTGGACGCGGTGCTCAACCCGCCCGCAACCGAGTACCTCTATTTCGTTGCCCGCGGTGACGGTAACTCGCAGTTCTCCACCAATCTCGCCGACCACAACCGCGCCGTGGCAAAATTCCAGAAGGGCGGCCGCTGATGCGCGCGGCAGGCCATTCCAATCATGCGGGCAACCATCGGTGAACATGCGCGGCCGCTTCATCACCTTCGAAGGCATTGACGGCGCAGGCAAGAGTACGCACGTGGCTTGGTTTGCCTCGACGCTGACCACGCGCGGCAAGCGCGTGGTGACGACGCGCGAGCCCGGCGGCACCGCCATGGGAGAGGAATTGCGCGGGATGTTGCTCAATGCTCCGATGACGCACGAGTCCGAGACCCTGCTCATGTTCGCCGCGCGGCGCGAGCACGTCGCGCAGGTGATCGAACCCGCGCTCGCGCGCGGCGACTGGGTCGTCTGCGACCGCTTCACCGACGCGACCTACGCCTACCAGGGCGGCGGCCACGGCGTGCCCGCGGCGCGCATTGCCGAGCTCGAGCGCTTCGTTCATCCCGATTGCCAGCCTGACCTCACGCTGCTGTTCGACGTGCCGCTCGCCGTTTCGCGCCAGCGGCTCGAGCGTTCGCAGTCGGAAGGACGCGAACTGGACAAGTTCGAACGCGAGCGCGGCAAGTTCTTCGAACGCGTCCGCAACGTCTACCTTGAACGGGCGGCAAAGTATCCGGAACGGATTCGCGTCATCGATTCCACGCAACCGCTCGAGACGGTGCGCAAAACGCTCGCGGCGATGCTGGTCGCGTTCGCATGACCGAGGCCGTCGGCGCGGTGTCGACTGCCGCGACCTGGCCGGCGTTGCTGCCGTGGCAGTCGCAGATTGCCTTCGAAGCCTTGCGCGCACGCGGCACCTGGCCGCACGCACTGCTGGTCGACGGTCCGCGCGGCTCCGGCAAGCGCATCCTTGCGCTGAACTTCGCCCGTGCGCTGCTGTGCGAGACGCCGGGGACCGACGGCACCGCCTGCGGAACCTGCGCGAGCTGTGGATATGTCCACGCCGGACAGCATCCCGACCTGCAACTGGTCGAGCCCTTCGAGTACGACGACGACGGACTGGCGAAGCCGCTCGACGCGATACCGGTGGCCCGGGTACGCGCGTTGATCGAGTGGTCGCTGCTCAGTGCGCATCGAAGTGTCGCCAAGGTGGCGGTGATCGTGCCGGCCGAAGCGATGAACGCCGCGGCAGCGAACGCGCTGCTGAAGACGCTCGAAGAACCACGCCCCGATACCTATCTCATCCTGGTGGCGCACGCGCCGGGCCGCCTGCCCGCGACGCTGCGCAGCCGTTGTCGACGCTTTGCCGCGCCACGTCCGGATCGCGTCGGTGCGCTCGCCTGGCTGAGCGCGCAAGGGGTCGGCGAGGCTGGGACGGCTTTGGCGCAGGCAGGCGGCGTGCCGCTGGCGGCGCTGGCATTGGCCGATCCGCAATGGCAACAGGAGCGAGCGCTGTGGCTCAAGGCCTTCGCGCAACCGCGCGCAATGTCGCCGGTCGCGCTGGCGACCCGCATCGACTCGGCGGCCAAGGACGAGCGCCGCGAGCGCCTGGGTCTGGCCATCGACTGGTTGCTGGCCTGGACGGGCGATCTGGGTCGAGTTGCCGCTGGTGGTGCGCCGGCCCGCAATCCCGATTTCGCGCCGGCGCTGGCGGCGCTTGCACACGCGGTGGCGTCCATACCGTTGTTTCGCTATCATCGGTCGTTGTTGCGACAACGGGCTCTCCTTGCCCACCCGCTGCAACCGCGTCTCGTGGCCGAGGCGCTGCTGATTGGCTACAGGGAGTTGTTCCACTGACCATGGTAGAACGCAAGGCACCGACCGCGCCGCCCGCTGCCAGCATGGCCCGTCCCGGCGTGCTGTCGCTCAATATCCGCGAAAAGGCGGCGCTGTACGCGGCCTACATGCCCTTTCTCAAGGGCGGCGGGATATTCATCCCCACGTCGCGGCAGTACATGCTCGGCGAAGAAGTGTTCATGCTGCTGTCGTTGATGGACGACCCCAACCGTCTTGCCGTGCAGGGCAAGGTGGTCTGGCTGACGCCCGAGGGCGTCCAGGGCAATCGCACCCAGGGCATCGGCGTCCAGTTCACGCTCGACGAAACCGGTTCCGCGGCGCGTGCGACAATCGAGAAAATCCTGGGCGAAACGCTGGCGTCTACGCGGCCGACGCATACGATGTAACGCGGCTGCGCGAAGGCGTTCCGGCCACTTCGCCACCCGATTCGCGCCCCGGTCCTCCGTTGGCTTTTCCTGGCCATCGCGCGCCGAACCCCACTGTCCATGTACGTCGATTCGCACTGCCATCTCGATTTTCCGGAACTTGCCGCCGATTTGCCGGCGCTGCTCTCGGCCATGCGCGAGAACGCGGTCACGCATGCGCTGTGCATCGGCGTCGACCTCCCGGCCTGGCCGAACGTCGTGGCGCTGGCGCGCGAACATTCAAACCTCTACGCGACAGTTGGCGTGCATCCGGACTACGTCGACACGCCTGAACCGTCGGTCGCCGAACTGGTCGACCGCTCGCGTACGCCCAAGGTCGTCGCCATCGGCGAGACCGGCCTCGACTACTACCGCCTCGAAGGCGATCTCGAATGGCAACGCGAGCGTTTCCGCCGGCACATTCGCGCGGCAAGGGAAACGGGCAAGCCGCTGGTCATCCACACCCGCAGCGCGGCCGCAGACACGCTGGCGATCATGCGCCAGGAGAATGCCGGGGAGGTCGGCGGCGTCATGCACTGTTTCACCGAATCGTGGGAGTTCGCCGAGCAGGCGCTCGAACTGGGCTTTCACATCTCCTTCTCCGGCATCGTCACCTTCCGCAACGCGGTCGAGCTGAAGGATGTCGCGCGGCGCGTCCCGCTCGATCGGATGCTGATCGAGACCGACAGTCCCTACCTGGCGCCGATGCCGTTTCGCGGCAAGCGCAATCAGCCCGCGTGGGTGCGTCACGTCGGCGAGGAGGTCGCGCGACTGCGCGGGATTCCGGCCGAGGCGCTCGCAGCCGCCACGTCGGCCAATTTCTTCCAACTTTTTTCGATCGATGCCCATGACCTACCTGTTGCTGCCTGAACTTCGTGGCCTGCGCGCCACGCTCGCCGCCTGTCTCGCCGTCCTGTCATTCGCCGCTGTTCCTGCCGGCGCCCAGACCAATGAGGATTTCATTATCGCTGTGGCCAACGACCGTGTCGGCGAGGTCAAGGAATTCCTGGCCAAGGGAATGGACCCGAACACCCGCAGCGCCGACGGCGAGCCCGCGCTGGTCGTGGCCGCGCGCAGCGCCAATCCGGCGATGATTGCCGCGCTGCTCTCGGCCCGCGCCGACGTCAATGCACAAAGCCGCCTCGGCGATACCGCGATCATGATGGCAGCGCTGGGTGGACACCTCGAACTGGTGAAGCAACTGCGCGCGCGCGGAGCGCAACTCGACGGACCGGGCTGGACGCCGCTGATCTATGCGGCGACCGGCGGCCATGACGCGATCGTGACTTATTTGCTCGCCGAGGGGGCGAACATCAATGCCGCCTCGCCCAACGGCACGACGGCGCTGATGATGGCGGTCCGCGAGGGGAAGGGCGCGACCGCAAGCCTGCTGATCAAGCGGGGCGCCGATGTCAACCAGCGCAACGAAAACGGCGCTTCGGCGCTGGCGTGGGCGACACGCGGCAACGAACAGGCGGTGGCGTCCGAACTGCGCCGGGCGGGCGCCCGGGACTGACTTGCCTTGGCCGGTCTGTCGGTCAATAGACCTGGCGGGCGATCATGCGGCTGGATTCGATGCCGTTGATCGTGTAGCGGAAGGTGCCGTTGACCGCATCGGTGAACGCAAACGTCACACTGCCCACCGCCGTTGCCGGATTGACGGCCGTCCAGGCCGACGTCAGCGGCGCGCCGCCGGTGACCCGATAGAGCACGCCGGTGCAGCCCGGGCCGCTGACCGGGCAGTTGGTGGCGACATACCAGGCCGGATTGCCGGCAGCGTCATACGCGTACCAGGCCGCGAAGATGATGCCGAACTGCTGCGTCAGTGAAACGCCCCAGCCGGACTCGTTCTTGTTCCACCAGAGGTCGGTGTAGTCGACGCTCGGTGCGGACGTGCCGGTTGCGAATATCTGCCGGCTGATGGCTTTGGATCCGGCAACGTTGTCGATGGTGAAATTGAACGCGCCGGTACTTGCATTGGCAAATGCCAGCGTCCCCGTCCCCACCTTGGTCAGGACCCTGCCCGCACCGGCCCACGGTAGCGTCGGCGTGGTACCGCCATTCACCCGGTAGATGTCGCCGGTGCAGCCGGTGGCCGTCACCGGACAATTGGTGATCACGTACCAGATCGGCAGGCCGGCAGCATCGTAGGTGTAGATCGCGACGAAGATGATGTCGCCGTGCTGGGTAACGCTCATCCCCCAGCCCGATTCGTTGGCATTCCACCACAAGCCCTGGTAGTTGACCGGCACAGCCGTAGCCGCGCTGACGAGCACCAGATTTGATTTCGCGACGGCGCCGTTGGTCACCGTGCTGACGATCGGCAACGCGTCGTACGGCGACCCCGCGTTGACCCGCGGCAACGCGGCGATGGCATCGACGACCGCCATGCTGCCGGGAGTCACCTCGCCGAAAACGGTAAAACCGCCATTCTGGTTGTCCAGATTCGCGCTGTTGTCGGCAAGATTGATGAACCACTGCGAGGTCGCGCTGTCGGGGTTGCCACCCAGCTTGGCCATGGCGATGGTGCCGCGCCGGTTCGACCGGCTGGCGCTGAACTCATTGACCAGCGGTGGATTTGTCGGCACTGCGCGCGCGCTGTTCGTGGCGTCGTTCCAGACGAAGCCGCCGCCCTGAATGACGAAGCCAGCAACGCTGCGATGAAAGAATGAATTCTTGTAGGCGCCGCTGTTCACATAGGCCAGGAAATTGGCCACTGTCCTTGGCGCGGCGTCGTCGTAGAGGACGATGTCGATGGCGCCGAGCGAAGTCGTCAATCTGACCGTCGTTGCATGGACGACGGAGGACAGAAGAAGGCCGAGCGACACTGCAAGCGCCGCGACAACGACGCGATTGAAACGACAGAAAGACATGGGTGTCCCGAAGAAAATGCTGATCCGCCGCCCGGCGTGTCCCTGACCGCTAGGGCGCGCTCTCGGCCGGCGACGTGGATGGCGTGGGTTCGTCGACCGTGCTCGCCATCGCCTGCGTGATCATGCTGGGCACCAGCGCCGGCAGCACGCCGACCAGGCGCCTCGCGCCGTTGAAATGGCCGCGCCAGTACGATTCGGACAGTTGCGCGATCTGCACCTCTTTGCCGCGCGACGGCGCATGAATGAAGCGATTGTCGCCAAGATAAATGCCGACATGCGAGTAGCGGAAGCGCCGGGTATTGAAGAACACCAGGTCACCTACCTTCAGGTCGTCGGCGGCAACCTTCTCTCCCAGCGCGCTCATTTGCTTCGACGTGCGCGGCAGCGTGAAGCCGGTCACTTCCTGGAACACGTAGCGGACGAGGCCGCTGCAGTCGAGCCCGGTCTCCGGCGTATTGCCGCCGAAACGGTAGTCGACGCCGATCAGACCCAAAGCGTAGGCGGCGACATCCTGCGCGTCGCTCCACACCTTGCCCACCGAATCGGCGGCCGCCGACGCGAACGAGCGGGAACCGTGACTCGCCTGCGCCTGGACGGGCGGCGACGCGAAAGAGGTCGCGGCTATGGCGAGAGCCAGCGCCAGGCGGCAGGCGGTCGAGGCGTTGGTCATCCTGCAATTATCGCCAATTTCCGAGGGCAGAGCAAAGCGGCAGGGACGCCGGCCTCAGCGCTGCGCCGGGCGCGGCGGACGCTGCGGTCGGCTCGACTGTGCGGCGGCGCGGGCCCGACGCGCGGCCTTGACGTCGACCTGCAACGGTCGCGTGATTTCGACCCGGTCCCCTTCGGCCAGCGGGGTGTCGCCAGCAACGCGTTGACCGAAAATGGCGAAGGCCGTGTGTTCCGGCGCCAGCGCATGGCGGGCGAGCAGGCCGCTTGATGCGACGGCTTCGGCGACTGTCGCGGTGGCGTCCAGTTCGAGCCCGACGATCGACTCGAAACCGGGCGCCGCGCAGGCCACGGTCACGGCGATGCGGCGGGTCATGGTGCCTGCCCGTGGACTCGGTCGGCACGCTTCACGAATGCGTCGATGAAGGTGTTGGCGATATGGGCGAAGACCCGGCCGACGATACCTTCGAGAATGTGGGTCGAGAATTCGTAGGCCAGCGTGAACTCGACTTTGCAGGCCTCGGGAGTCAACGCGCGGAACGTCCACTCGCCATGCAGGTGACGGAACGGCCCGTCCCTGAGCGTGATCATGATCGATTCACCCGGAACGTTGGCGTTGTCGGTCGTGAAATGCGCGCGTACGCCGTGGTAGTCGATGTCGATGCGCGCGGTCTTGCCGTTGTCGCGCTGTTCGAGGACTTGCGTGCCGCCGCACCAGGGCAGGAACTCGGGATAGCGGGCGACATCATCCACCAGCGCGAACATCTGCTGTGCGCTGTGCATCACCAGCACCGATTTCATCACCCGCTGCATGCGGCGTCAGTGGCCAGGCGCAGGCGGGTTGCTAGAATGCGGCGAGGCGTGCCGGTCGGCGCGCGGGATCGGGCGGAGCATGAGCATTGTCGAGAACCGGAAGGCATTCCACGACTATTTTATCGAGGAACGCCTGGAAGCCGGGCTGGCGCTCGAAGGCTGGGAGGTCAAGGCGATCCGGGCCGGGCGCGCCAACCTGAAGGAGGCCTATGTCGTGATCAAGAATGGCGAGATCGTCCTCGTCGGTTCGCACATCACGCCGCTGACCTCGACGTCCACGCATGTACGCGCGGATCCGACGCGCACGCGCAAGCTGCTGATGCATCGCGAGGAGATCAACCGGCTGGTCGGCCAGGTCGAGCGTGCCGGCTATACGCTGAAACCGCTCAACCTGCACTACAAGAGCGGTCGCATCAAGCTCGAAGTTGGCCTCGCCAAGGGCAAAAAGCAGCATGACAAGCGTCAAGTCATCCGTGAGCGCGAGTGGAACCGGGAGCAGCAACGTCTGCTGCGCAACCGCTAGTTCGTTTCTTCCTGGCCACCAGGCAGCGCGCATGCGCCGGCGTGGTCGTGTTGAGCGGACCCGACAATCGCGCGCCGGAACCCTCGCCGTAGCGCGGACTCCGATCATCGACGCTGCGCGAGAAAGCAGGTCGCGGCCGACTCGCCGCTTCGCACCGCGGCCTCCAGCGTCGCCGGGAACTCCGCGTTGACGTAGTCGCCGGCGAGCAGCAACCCCGGCACCAGGGCCGGCGAAGCGAGCCGCGCGCGTGCGGGAACGCAGGCATAGGTTGCGCGTTTTTCCGTGATTGTCTGCGACCAGGCGAGTGGTGCAAGCGTGGGCACCAGGCGGCGCAGCTGCGCATCGGCGGCGAGCGCGAGGGCATCCGGCGCGAGCTTTGTATGAGGCCCCGAAGTACTGACGATCACCGCGAGCAGCGAGCGCAGCGGCGGCCGGGCCGGATCGGCCGCCGCTGCGGTCAGCACGTCGGGCCGATCGACCAGCCACTGACCCGGCGCGTCGTCGAGGCGCACCAGTGGGGCAGGCATCGGCACAGGTTCGGCATAGCCGAGCCAGATGGTCGTGATCGGCTCATAGGAAAGCGTGTCGATCACTTCCAGCGCAGCGTCGAGTGACCGATGCTGGTCCAGAACTTCCGGTGCAAACGCGGCGCGCAGCTGATGCGGTCCGACACTGATGATCGCCGCGGTCACCACTATGGCCCGGTCGCGAACCGCGAGGGTGACGCTGTCCCGGTCGGTGCGCAGGATCCGTGCCTTGGCGCCATACTGGATGCTGCCGCCGCGGGCGACGACATGGCGTATCGCCGATTCCGGAAAGAGCGTTGTCAGGTCGGTGGCGGGCAGGACGAAGTCGGCGGCACCGGCGGCGCTCCCGCCAGCGAACGCCGCCTGCAGCACATTGGCGAACGTCTGCGCGCAGGCATTTGCAATCGGCGTATTCAGCGCGGCGATACACAGCGGCTCCCACAGCAGGCCGCGGACGCGCGCGGGCAATGGGACAAGCATGCGCGCGACGGTCTCGCCGGCGGGACGGATGAATTTTTCCCGCTCGAGGCGACGGAACCAGCGCAGATTGGACAAGCGTTCGGGCAGTGTCAGGCCGCGCGCACTCAGTAGTCCCAGAAGGAGGCCGAGCCGTCCGGGAGCGATGCGCGCCTGAAGCGTCAACGCATCCGTCTGTCCGGCGGTGAACGGAACAATCGCCAGCGGACGGCGCGCCAGCGATCGCCGCGCTGCCGCCGCGCCATGGACGCGTTCGAGCAGCGCCAGCGTATTCGAATAGGCGCCAAGCAGCAGATGCTGGCCATTGTCGATCGGCAGGCCGTCACGTTCGACCCGCCGCGCCCGCCCGCCGGGTAGCGTGCCGGCCTCATACACGGCGACCTCGACTCCGGCATCGGCCAGTGTGACGGCGGCCGCGCATCCGGCCCAGCCGGCGCCGATCACCGCGACCGGACCGCGGCCGCTCATCGCCGGCGCGAGGTCGTCCAGGCGATCCACAGCTTGCGCAGAGGGGTCAGCGACGTACGGCGGTCGAGGACCCGGTAGCCGTCGCGCGCGATCTCCGAGAGCAGCGTCCGGTAGATCGCGGCCATGATAAGGCCGGTACGCTGCGTCCGGCGATCGGACTCCGGCAGTTGGCCCAGCGCCTGTGCATACCAGGACTGCGCGCGCTCGACTTCGAAGGTCATCAGCGCGGCGAAGGCCTGCGAATACTCGGCCTGCCGCAGCGAAGCGGTCGTGACCCCGAATCGCGTCAGGTCCTCCTGCGGCAGATAGACGCGCCCACGCCGCGCGTCCTCGCCGACGTCGCGACAGATGTTGGTCAGCTGAAAGGCGATGCCGAGATCGCGCGCGTAGCCCCGGGTCCTGGCGTCGGTGTACCCGAAAATCTCGGCGGACATCAAACCGACCACCCCGGCGACCCGGTGACAGTACAGTTCAAGGCTGGCGAAATCGACATAGCCTGTCTGCTCTAGGTCCATGGCCATGCCGTCGATGACCGCCTGAAAATGTGCTTCCGGCAGCGCATGACGATGGACCACGGGGACGAGCGCCTGCGCGACCGGATGCTGCGGCTTGCCTGCAAACATCGCTGACACCTCCTGCCGCCACCACGCAAGCTTGGTTCGCGCGACCGCGGGGTCCGCGACTTCATCGACGACGTCGTCGACTTCGCGGCAGAACGCATACAACGCCGTGATCGCCCGCCTGCGCTCGGGCGGCAGGAACAGAAAACTGTAATAGAAACTCGAACCGCTTTGCGCGGCCTTCTGCTGACAATATTCGTCTGGCGTCATGCGTCGGTGTGCGTTTCGATGCGCCGCGCGTATCAACCGGAGAGGCGCAGCCGCAGTGCATGGTACGCGACCGCGCACCAGTCGAAGCTGCGCAGCATCGGCCGGTTGCGGAATACGTCGCCGCCGACCGCGTCGATGCGGTCGAGGATGCGCAGCCCGCCGGCGAGAACGCCGCCGAGTTCGAGGCCCAGCCGAAGCGGAAGGCGGGCGGCCAGCGGGCGTCCGGCGTCGAGCAGCGACCGCGTTCGCTCAACCTGGAAGGCGAGCAGCGACTGCCAGTTGGCGTCGCATCGGCCCTGGTCGATTTGCGCTTCGGCGACGCCAAATCGGGCCAGGTCCTCCAGTGGCAAATAGACGCGGCCGCGGGTCCAGTCGCTTGCCACGTCCTGCCAGAAATTGGTCAGCTGCAGGCCGGTGCAGACCGCGTCGCTGGCAGCCAGATTGGCGGGGCTGTCGGCGCCGTACAGCCGCAGCATCAGTCGCCCTACCGGATTGGCAGAGCGCCGGCAGTAATCGAGCAGGTCGTCGTAGCGGGGGTAGCGGGTGACCTGGACGTCCTGACGAAACGCGCTGATCAGGTCGGACAGGGACGGCAGCGGCAATGCGTGAGCGTGCACCGCCGCGGCCAGCGCCGGAAAGGGTTCCGCAACCGGGGTTTCGCCGCGGCCGATCGCCGCCAGCGCGTCGTCGTAGGCGGCCAGCGCGGCGAGGCGCGCTGCCGGCAACGCGTCGCCCTCGTCGGCCAGATCGTCGGCCGATCGCGCGAACCGGTACACGGCGACCACCGCCGGCCGCAGACGCCGCGGCACCAGCAATGATGCAACCGGAAAATTCTCGTAATGGCCGACGGACACGCGATCGGTCAGGAAGCGGACGAAATGAGCATGCTATCGAAGCGTCCCCGGGCAGGGGATGCGGACGGGTTTTCGTTGGCAGGCAGGCCCCCGATCCGCTATACTAACCCGTTCGGCGAAACCGGCTTTCCTTCTACCGCCCGAACCTTTGCACCGCGAAAGTGGCGGAATTGGTAGACGCACCAGCCTTAGGAGCTGGCGGGGCAGCCCGTGGGGGTTCGAGTCCCCCCTTTCGCACCACCCGAGAGACTTCAGCAAGGAATGAACGCGCATGTCTAGCACGTTGGAAACATTGGGCCAGCTCGAACGCAGGCTTTCGATGGCGGTGCCGCTGCAGGCCATCGATGGCGAGGTCGAGAAGCGGCTCGTCAAGCTGGCCAAGACGGCCAAGGTCCCGGGCTTCCGGCCCGGCAAGGTTCCACTGAAAATGGTGGCGCAGCAGTACGGACCGCAGGTGCGTTCGGATGTCATTTCCGACGCCGTACAGAACAGTTTCAGCGAAGCGGTGCGCGAACAGAACCTCAAAGTCGCCGGTTATCCGCGCATCGAACCGTCCAACGGCGCTTCGCCGTCGCCGGACCAGCTTGAGTTCTCGGCGGTGTTCGAGGTGTATCCGGAGGTGACCATTGGCGATGTTTCGGCGTTGTCGATCGAGCGTCCGCAGGTCGAGGTGACCGCCGAGGATGTCGACCGCACGCTCGAGGTACTGCGCCGCCAGCGCGCCGTGTACCAGCCGTCGACAAGCCCGGTGGCCAAGGACGACCGTGTGCTCGTCGATTTCACCGGGACCATCGACGGCGTCGAGTTCCCCGGTGGACAGGCCAAGGACTTCGCGATCACCGTCGGCGAGGGCCGCATGCTGCCGGAATTCGAGGCTGCGCTGGAAGGCGTCGCCGCAGACGATACGCGGACATTCGCGCTGACCTTTCCGCCCGATTACCACGGCAAGGATGTCGCGGGAAAAACTGCGCAATTCGTGCTGACCGTGAAACAGGTGACGACACCGCTGGTGCCGGAACTTGACGACAAGTTCGCGCGCGAATTCGGCGTCAAGTCGGGCCGTGTGGCAGACCTGCGCACCGAAGTCGAGTCGAACCTCAAGCTTGAGCTCAAGCGCAAGATCGAGTCGGTGCTGAAGGAACAGGCGATGAAGGGACTGCGGGCGCAGGCCGGGCTGACGCTGCCCAAGTCACTGGTCGAGATGGAAACCGTGCAGTTGATGCGGGGGATGGCGGCGAACCTGCAGCGTCAGGGCATGAAGCCGGAGGACATCAAGCTGACGCCGGACATGTTCCGGACGCAGGCCGAGGAACGCGTGGCGCTGGGACTCATCCTGTCGGAGATCGTGCGGACGGAGAATCTGCAGGCCAAGCCCACGCAGGTGAAAACGATGGTCCAGGAAATCGCGCAGACCTACGAACAG
The DNA here is from genome assembly GCA_963712105.1 of uncultured beta proteobacterium. GTDB lineage: Bacteria > Pseudomonadota > Gammaproteobacteria > Burkholderiales > Casimicrobiaceae > VBCG01. The sequence goes on along the minus strand of CAVQGR010000002.1, from coordinate 82,210 downwards.
CCTGAAGCCGTCGTGCGTTGGCACTACGAAAAGCCCGAGCGACTGGCTGAATTCGAGGCGTTGGCAGTCGAGCACAACGTGGTCGAATGGGTGCTGGGCCGTGCACAGGTCAAGGACGTGCCGACGCCATTCGACGCGCTGATGACCCCGCCGCGAGGCTGACGCAGGTCGGCTCCGTTGCGCCCCGGCGGTGGTGCGTTCGTCAGGCTGGCTTGACGCCCCCACCGTAAGGCCCCATCTTGGAAGCGGTGGCTACGCGCAGGCGGTCCCCGTTTGTATCCCACAATAGTCTGCGCACCACCGGCAGGAACCGATCCCGTGATGCAAGTACCGCTTCAGCAACCGAACACGACCACCGAGCCATCCGCGCTCGGCCTGGTCCCGATGGTGATCGAGCAAAGCGGGCGCGGCGAACGCGCCTACGATATCTACTCGCGTCTGCTCAAGGAGCGGGTGGTGTTCCTGGTCGGTCCGGTCAACGACTCCACGGCCAACCTGATCGTCGCCCAGATGCTGTTCCTGGAATCCGAGAACCCGGACAAGGACATCCACTTCTACATCAACTCTCCCGGCGGGTCGGTCTCGGCGGGCATGGCGATCTTCGACACCATGCAGTTCATCAAGCCCGACGTGTCGACGTTGTGCGTCGGCATGGCGGCCAGCATGGGAGCGTTCCTGCTGGCGGCGGGGGCAAAGGGCAAGCGTTTCGCGTTGCCGAATTCCACGATCATGATCCACCAGCCCTCCGGTGGTTTTCAGGGACAGGTCTCGGACATCGAGCGTCACGCCCACTACGTCATCGACCTCAAGCATCGGTTCATCACCCTGATGGCGGGTTTCACCGGGCGGAGCGTCGAGCAGGTCGAGCGCGACCATGATCGCGACAATTTCCTGTGGGCGGATGCGGCCCGCGACTATGGCATTGTCGACAAGGTCTTGCAGAACCGGACCGATGGCGCGTAAAGTCCCTCAACAGGTTCCCTGCACAGGTTGTTGAATGGCCGATAAATCTACCGGCGAAAAGCTGCTTTATTGCTCGTTTTGCGGCAAGAGCCAGCACGAAGTCCGCAAACTGATTGCGGGCCCGTCGGTGTTCATCTGCGACGAGTGCATCGAGCTGTGCAATGACATCATCCGCGAGGAAGGCTCAAGCGGCGAGGCCGCGCGCACCGAGCGCAACAAGCTGCCGACGCCGCACGAGATCCGCCAGAGCCTCGACCAGTACGTGATCGGCCAGGAGCCGGCGAAGAAGATCCTCTCGGTCGCGGTCTACAACCACTACAAGCGGCTGGAATCGGGCGGCAAGGACGACGAGGTCGAACTGTCCAAGTCGAACATCCTGCTGATCGGACCGACGGGCTCGGGGAAGACGCTGCTGGCGCAGACGCTGGCGAGGTTGCTCGATGTGCCGTTCGTGATTGCCGACGCGACGACGCTCACCGAAGCGGGTTATGTCGGCGAGGACGTCGAAAACATCATCCAGAAGCTGCTGCAGAAGTGCGATTATGACATCGACAAGGCGCAGCGCGGGATCGTCTACATCGACGAAATCGACAAGATCTCGCGCAAGAGCGACAACCCGTCGATCACCCGTGATGTATCGGGCGAGGGCGTGCAGCAGGCGCTGCTCAAGCTAATCGAGGGCACGATCGCCTCGGTGCCGCCGCAGGGTGGGCGCAAGCATCCGAACCAGGAATTTGTCCAGGTCGACACCACCAACATCCTGTTCATCTGCGGTGGGGCCTTCGATGGCCTCGAAAAGATCATCCGGCAGCGCACCGCCAAGACCGGTATCGGCTTCGGCGCCGAAGTGGCGAGCCCGGACGACCGCAAGAGCATGACCGTCCTGCTGCGCAATACCGAGCCCGAAGACCTCATCAAGTTCGGCCTCATTCCGGAGTTCGTCGGTCGCCTGCCGGTGGCGGCGACCCTCGACGAACTTGACGAGGCGGTGCTGATCCAGATCCTGGTCGAACCGAAGAACGCGCTGCTCAAGCAGTACCAGAAGATGTTCCGCATGGAAGGCGTCGAGCTGGAGATCCGCGAGGCAGCGTTACGCGCGATCGCCAAGAAGGCGCTGGCCCGCAAGACCGGCGCCCGTGGCCTGCGTTCGATCCTGGAGCAGGTGCTGCTCGACGTCATGTACGATTTGCCGTCGCTGTCCAACCTCTCCCGCGTAGTCGTCGACGAGTCGACGATCACCAATGACGGGAAGCCGCTGCTGATGTTTGCCGACCCGCCCAAGATGGCGGCTTCGCATTCGTAACGTCCTGTTTTAATTCGCGAATTTGTGCAATCTCACGCAGGGCGGCTTGACAGGCCGGTCCCTTGCCCCCATTTTGCTTGAATCGATCCCGTTCGAAAGCTCCCATGTCCCAAGATGCAAAGCTTCCCGCTGACCTTTCCGCGCTGCCGCTGTTGCCGCTGCGCGATGTGGTCGTGTTCCCGCACATGGTGATTCCGCTGTTCGTCGGGCGGCCCAAGTCGATCAAGGCGCTCGATGCCGCGATGGATGCCGGCAAGCACATCCTGCTGGTGGCGCAGAAGCAGGCGGCCAAGGACGACCCGGGCGCCGAGGATCTGTACGAGATCGGCAGCATCGCCACGGTGCTGCAGATGTTGAAGCTCCCGGACGGAACGGTGAAGGTCCTTGTCGAGGGCGCGCAGCGCGCGCGCGTTGGCCGTGTCGAGGACCGCGGGGATTACCTGGTCGCCGAGGCGGTACCCTCGCCGGCCGATACCGGCAGCGCCAACGAAATCGAAGCGATGCGCCGGGCGCTGCTGGCGCAGTTCGACCAGTTCGTGAAACTGAACAAGAAGATTCCGCCGGAGATCCTGACGTCGATGTCCGGCATCGACGACGGCGGACGGCTCGCTGACGCCATCGCCGCCCATCTGCCGCTGAAGCTCGAGCAGAAGCAGCAGATTCTGGAGATGGTCGAGGTCGGCAAGCGCCTCGAGCATCTGCTTGGCGTGCTTGAAGGCGAGGTCGACATCCTCCAGGTCGAGAAGCGCATCCGCGGCCGCGTCAAGCGCCAGATGGAAAAGAGCCAGCGCGAGTATTACCTTAACGAGCAGGTCAAGGCCATCCAGAAGGAGCTGGGCGAGGGCGACGAGAACGCCGACCTCGACGAGATGGAGAAGAAGGTCAAGTCCGCCAGGATGTCGAAGGAGGCGGAGGCCAAGGCGATGTCCGAGTTGAAGAAGCTCAAGATGATGTCGCCGATGTCGGCGGAGGCGACGGTCGTGCGCACGTTCATCGACACGCTCACCTCGCTGCCCTGGCGCAAGAAGAGCAAGATCAGCAAGGACCTCGCCAAGGCGATCAAGGTCCTCGACGCCGATCACTACGGGCTCGAGAAGGTCAAGGAACGCATCGTCGAGTATCTCGCGGTGCAGCAGCGGGTCGACCGGCTGAAGGCGCCGATCCTCTGTCTGGTCGGGCCGCCCGGGGTCGGCAAGACCTCGCTCGGGCAATCGGTGGCGAAGGCCACCGGCCGCAGGTTTGTTCGCATGTCGCTGGGCGGTGTGCGCGACGAGGCGGAGATCCGCGGCCACCGTCGCACCTACATCGGCTCGATGCCCGGCAAGATCCTGCAGAACATGAGCAAGGTCGGCGTGCGCAATCCGCTGTTCCTGCTCGACGAAGTCGACAAGATGGGCCAGGATTTCCGCGGCGATCCGTCGTCGGCGCTGCTCGAGGTGCTCGATCCCGAGCAGAACGACACGTTCGTCGACCATTACGTCGAGGTGGAGTTCGACCTGTCGGATGTGATGTTCGTGGCCACCGCCAATTCGATGAACATCCCGGCGCCGCTGCTCGATCGCATGGAGGTGATCCGTCTGTCCGGCTACACCGAGGACGAGAAGATCGCCATTGCCAAGCAGTACCTGACGCCCAAGCAGATGAAGAACAACGGCATCAAGCCGGAAGAGCTTCACGTGGCCGAATCCGCACTGCGCGACATCGTCCGCTACTACACGCGCGAGGCCGGCGTGCGCAGCCTGGAACGCGACATCAGCAAGATCTGCCGCAAGGTGGTCAAGGCGCTGGTCCTGAAGGAAGCGGACGGCAAAGCGCGCAAGAACAAGAACCCCATCGAGATCAATTCGAAGAATCTCGACAAGTACCTCGGCGTGCGCCGCTACACCTACGGCATCGCCGAGAAGAAGAACCAGATCGGGCAGGTGACAGGGCTGGCGTGGACCGAGGTCGGCGGGGATCTGCTGACCATCGAGGCGGTGGCGCTGCCGGGCAAGGGCAAGACCACGTCGACCGGCAAGCTGGGCGACGTGATGAACGAGTCGATCGCCGCCGCGTTGTCCGTCGTGCGCAACCGTTCGAAACAGCTGGGAATCCCGGCGGACTTCTACCAGAAGACCGACCTGCACATCCACTTGCCCGAAGGCGCGACGCCCAAGGACGGTCCGTCGGCGGGCGGCGCCATTGTCACCGCGATCGTGTCGATCCTGACCGGCATCCCGGTGCGCTGCGACGTGGCGATGACCGGAGAGATCACGCTGCGCGGAGAGGTGCTGCCCATCGGTGGACTGAAGGAGAAGCTCCTCGCGGCAGGCCGTGGCGGCATCAAGACGGTGCTGATCCCGGAAGAGAACGTGAAGGATCTGGTGGAGATCCCCGACGAGATCAAGAATCGTCTCGACATCCACCCGGTGCGCTGGATCGAGCAGGTACTGGAGGCGGCGCTGGAACGGCATCCGATGCCGCTGCCTGACGACAAGGCCGATACGCCTGCCTCGCCGCCGGTGCCCGCCGCCGACGACAAGGCGCTCACGCTCAAGCATTAGGCGCCGCAGGCGCGAAGGCGGGCTGGCGTGCGCCGGCCACCCACTCGCGCTGCGGTCGTTTCGGTCCGGCGGCGCGCATATCGCCCCGCACCCGTCAGGTCACGTCGCGTCAGTGTGCTGCGCGTGCAAGTTCGAGTGTCTTGCGAACTGGCATGCGATGGCGCCTTTCGTTTCGACGCATTTTCATCGGGTCAGCGGTCTTGACACTATGAAATCGCGGGCGTTATAACAAAACCCTCGGCGCAACGCCGCACGCTTTGCTCGATTACCCGAATCAGAATTTTTCGCTGCAGATCTTTCCGCGCCCACGCGGATCCGTCAACAAGGGGACGTACGTGAACAAATCTGAACTCATCGACGCCATCGCCAGGCATGCAGACATCTCCAAGGCGGCGGCTGGGCGGGCGCTCGACGCCACGGTGGATGCCATTCGCGGGTCGCTGCGCAAGGGCTCGGTGGTCACGCTGGTCGGCTTCGGTTCCTTCTACGTCGGCAAGCGCACCGCGCGCTCCGGCCGCAATCCGCGCACCGGCGCGGCGATTCGCATCCGCGCGGCAAAAGTGCCCAAGTTCCGGGCTGGAAAAGCGCTGAAGGATGCGCTAAACTGACGGACTTTGCTGGCTGGCGGTTAGGCGTTGCGATTCGATTCCGGATGGCAGCGCCGGCAAAGAAGGGTGCTTAGCTCAGTTGGTAGAGCGTCGCCCTTACAAGGCGAATGTCGGGAGTTCGAGCCTCTCAGCACCCACCATTCATGCCGCTGTCGAACGACCTGCCAGCCTCTCGCTCGAAAACGGAGTGGTAGTTCAGTTGGTTAGAATACCGGCCTGTCACGCCGGGGGTCGCGGGTTCGAGTCCCGTCCACTCCGCCAACCACCGCACAGGATCCGGCGACGGATCGCAGTACCCCGAGGCGAACGCGAGTTCGCCATTTTCACGCCTTTGCCGCGCGTTTCCCATTGTCACGGCCCGGTGCTGCCGAGCCTGCTATAATTTCGTCAAAACAAGCGCTTGACCGGGACATCCGGGACAGTTGGTGAGGGGCGAACGCGGGTTCGCCCTTTTTTGATCGCAAAGGGAATCCGCATCGCATGTTCGAACTCGTCACCAAGCACAAGCTCATCGCCCAGATCATTCTGGCGCTGATCATGATTCCCTTCGCCTTCTTCGGCGTCGATTATTACTTCAGAGGCGACCAGGCGGACGGTGCCGTCGCGACCGTCGGCGGTCAGAAGATCACGCAGGGCGAGTTTGCCGAGTCGATCCGCGAGCAGCAGGATCAGATGCGCCAGCAATTGGGCAAGAATTTCGATCCGGCGATGTTCGACAATCCGGAAGTGCGCTTTGCGTTGCTGCAGCAGCTGATCAACCAGCGGCTGCTGCTGACCAAGGCGCGCGACGAGCGTTTCCAGGTCACCGACGCGCAGCTGCAGCAGTTCATCGGCGCGCTTCCGGCGTTCCAGGAGAACGGCAAGTTCTCGGCCGACCGCTACCGCCAGATGTTGACGACGCAGAACCTGACGCCGACGATGTTCGAGCAGCGGCTGCGTCAGGATCTGCTGCTTGGCGCCGTTCAGGAGCCCGTCGCGTCGTCGAATATCGTCGCGCGGCAATCGGTAGCCCAGTTCGTCGGGCTGCTCGAACAGCAACGCGAAATTGCGCTGGCGCTGATCGACCCACAGCAGTTCACCAAGGACGTCAAGGTCGACGATGCGCAGGTGCGCGAGTTCTACGACAAGAACCCGACGGCGTTCCAGACACCGGAACTGGCGCGTATCGAATACCTGCTGCTGACACAGGAGGCGCTGATCGCGCAGACCATGGTCGACGCGGCGGACGTGCGCAAGACCTACGACGCCAACGTCCGCCAGTACACCGCCAACGAGGAGCGCAGCGCCGCGCACATCCTGATCCCGGTCAAGCCGGATGCCAAGGAGGACGAGAAAACTGCGGCGAAGAAGCAGGCTGACGACGTCTACGCCAAGGCAAAGGCCGCACCGGCGAAATTCGCCGATCTTGCCCGCGAGTATTCGAAGGACCCGGGCTCGGCTGAGCAGGGTGGAGACCTTGGCAGCTTTGCGCGCGGATCGATGGTGAAGCCCTTCGAGGATGCAGTCTTCGCTGCCAAGGCGGGTGACCTCCTCGCCCCGGTGCAGTCGGACTTCGGCTGGCATGTGATCAAGGTCGGCAATGTCCGCGAGGCGCGCACGCTGCCCTTCGATGAGGTCAAGGCGCAGATTGAGGCCGATCTCAAGCGGCAAAAGGTAACGCAGAAATTCGCGACGTCGGCGGAGCAATTCCAGAATCTTGTCTACGAGCAGGCAGATACATTGAACGGAGTCGCCAAGGTACTCGAACTCAAGGTCGAGACGACGCCGTTCATCAACCGCGAGCAGGCGCAGGCGATCGGGCTGGGCAGTCCCAAATTCGTCGCCGCATTGTTTTCGCCGGAATCGACCCAGAGCAAGCGCAATACGGAGGCGATCGAAGTCGGACCGGGAACACTGATCGCCGGTCGTATCGTCGAGTACAAGCCGTCGGCGGTGATGCCGTTTGCCGACGTTGCGCAACGCATTCGCGAGCAGCTGGTTCGTCGTGCGGCGGGCGAGTTGGCGCAGAAGGAAGGCGCACTCAAGCTCAAGCTGCTGGAGGAGGGCAAAGATGCCAAGGCGGCCGGCGTGGTCTTCGCCGTACCGGCCAAGGTCGGCCGGAGCCAGTTTCAGCCCGGATTGCCGCCGGCGCTGCTGACGCGGGTGTTCCAGACCGGCACCGATAAGCTGCCGGTGTACACCGGGGGTCAGAACGAACAAGGCGGCTATTCGATCGTCAAGTTGCTGAGTGTGATCAAGCCCACAGATACCGACAAGGCTCGCCTCGACCAGGCGTCGGCACGACTGTCGGAACAGATCGGTCGGGAAATGCTCACCGCCTATCTCGCCAGTCTGCGCGCCAAGGCCGACGTCAAGCTCAATCAGGCCAATCTCGACAAGCGCTGATCCGGGTCAGCGCCGCATACCGGCGGTGGGAGTGCAAAAACGGCGGCCGCTGGCCGTCGTTTTCGATCATGCAGCGTGGACGTGCCGGTCAGGCCGGCGGACAGTTGGTCCTGATCCAGGTCTCGAGGTCGCCACGCTCCTTGCGGCGCATGGCGTCGTCGATCTGGACGACCTCGCCCTTCTCGTTCTGGCGCACGAGGGCAAGCTGATCCGATGAGAGCAGCTTGATCTGGCCCGCCGCGCGTGTGCACTGCTCGTTGCGTTTTGCGGCGTCGGAACGTTGCGTATCCAGCTTCTTGGTGCTCTCCGCGGCTTCTGCCTGTCGCTTGCGGAACTCGGCATCACGGTTGGCAAGACTCTTGACCGCATCGGCGTTGCCGATGGGCGCGGGTGCCTGGATGGTTTCCGTCTTCGCGTCCGAGTTCGGCGGCTGGTCCGAGTACACGACCCGGCCACTGGCGTCGGTCCATTTGTAGAGTGCGGCGTTGGCGACGGTCGGAACGCAGACAAGCAAAATCGCCATGGCCATGTACGCCAGCAAACCAGGATTTCGCGGGTACATGGACGCGATGGACCCAGGGCGGACGGGCAGTTCAGGCCTCAAGGTGACCTCGAATCGGTTTATGACATTGGCAAGGTACTCCAGCGATGGGGAGGGCGTCAATAAGCCGTTGATTCGGAGGGTCGAAAACCTCGCTCACCGTTGCGCGAGCGGGTCGGGAGACGGACAGCAAGGGTCTTCGGAGAAGCCGGCGTCGCGGGTATAATCGCGTTTTGCGCGGAGGAGAAATGTCGATGCGTGTCGTCCGGAAAGCACTGACCTTCGACGACGTCCTGCTGGTTCCCGCACATTCCCTCGTCGTTCCCCGCGACGTTGCCCTCGCCACCCGCCTCACCCGGTCGATCACCCTCAACATCCCGCTGGTCTCGGCGGCGATGGACACCGTGACCGAGGCTCGCCTTGCCATTGCGATCGCGCAGGAGGGCGGACTGGGAATTCTGCACAAGAACATGTCGCCGACCAAGCAGGCCGCCGAAGTGGCCAAGGTCAAGCGCTTCGAAAGCGGCGTGGTCAAGGACCCGATCACTGTTCCGCCGACCATGTCGGTGCGCGAAGTGATCGCGCTGACGCAGCTGCACCGCTTTTCCGGCCTGCCGGTCCTCGAAGGCCGCAAGGTCGTCGGCATTGTCACCAATCGCGACCTGCGCTTCGAGACCAATCTCGACCAGCCGGTGGCCAACATCATGACCAAGGGCGACCGCTTGGTCACTGTGGCCGAGGGTTCCGACCTCGAGGAAGCCAAGGCGTTGATGCACCGGCATCGCCTGGAGCGCGTGCTGGTGGTCACCGACGCCATGGAGCTGCGCGGACTCATCACCGTCAAGGACATCCTCAAGGCCACCGAACACCCGCTGGCCTGCAAGGACGAGCTGGGTCGCCTGCGCGCGGGCGCGGCCGTGGGGACCGGAGCCGACACCGACGCGCGCGTCGAGGCGCTGGTGGCTGCGGGCGTCGACGTCGTCGTCGTCGACACCTCGCACGGGCATTCGCAGGGCGTGCTCGAGCGCGTCGCCGCGGTCAAGAAACGCTTTCCCCAGGTGCAGGTCATCGGCGGCAACATCGCCACCGCCGACGGCGCCAAGGCGCTGGCCGACAGCGGCGCCGATGCGGTCAAGGTCGGGATCGGTCCTGGCTCGATCTGCACGACGCGGATCGTGGCCGGGGTGGGCATGCCGCAGATCAGCGCCATCCAGTCGGCCATCGAGGGCGCCGCCAAGGGTGGCATTCCGGTGATCGCCGACGGCGGCATCCGCTATTCCGGCGACATCGCCAAGGCGATCGCCGCCGGTGCCTCCTGCGTGATGCTGGGCAGCCTGTTCGCGGGCACCGAGGAAGCACCGGGCGACATCGAGCTCTACCAGGGCCGCTCGTACAAGAGTTATCGCGGCATGGGCTCGCTGGGCGCCATGCAGGAGGGCAGTTCCGATCGCTACTTCCAGGATTCCGAGGGCGAGGGCGCGGCCGAGAAGCTCGTGCCCGAGGGCATCGAGGGCCGCGTCCCCTACAAGGGCATGCTCGGACCGGTGATCCACCAGCTGATGGGCGGCCTGCGCGCGGCGATGGGCTATTGCGGCTGCGCGACCATCGACGAGTTGTCGACCCGTGCCGAATTCGTCGAGATCACCTCGGCGGGCGTGCGCGAGTCGCACGTGCACGACGTGCAGATCACCAAGGAAGCACCGAACTATCGCGTCGGCTGACCGGAAGTCCGTTCGGCCGCACCTGCGGCACCCCGAATCCCACCAACTCCACCGGTCCCGAGCAACGATGGCCGCAACTTCCCATTCCCGCATCCTGATTCTCGATTTCGGCGCGCAGTACACGCAGCTGATTGCGCGCCGGCTGCGCGAGACCAACGTCTACTGCGAGATCCATCCCTACGACGTCGACGATGCGTTCGTGCGCGCCTTCGCGCCGAACGGCGTCGTGCTCTCGGGGGGCCCCAACAGCGTGACGGACGGCGACACGCCGCGTGCGCCCGCCGCCATATGGACGCTGGGTGTGCCGGTGCTGGGCATCTGCTACGGCATGCAGACCATGGCGGCGCAGCTGGGCGGCGCGGTCGAGAGCGGGAAGGTGCGCGAATTCGGCTATGCGCAGGTGCGCGCGCGCGGTCACTCGGCGCTGTTCCGCGACCTCCAGGACCACGTCAATGCCGAGGGGCATGGTCTGCTCGACGTCTGGATGAGCCACGGCGACAAGGTGACCGCACTCCCGCCGGGCTTCAAGCTGATCGGTTCATCCGAGGCCTGCGCAGTCGCAGCGATGGCTGACGAATCGCGGCATTTCTACGCAGTCCAGTTCCACCCCGAAGTGACGCACACCACGCAGGGCAAGGCGCTGCTCGCCCGCTTCGCGCACGACATCTGCGGCTGCGGGCGCGACTGGAACATGCACGACTATGCCAAAGAGGCCATTGCGGCGGTGCGCGCGCAGGCCGGTGACGAGGACGTGCTGCTGGGCCTGTCCGGCGGCGTCGACTCCTCGGTTGCCGCGGCACTGATCCATCGTGCCATCGGCGACCGGCTGACCTGCGTGTTCGTCGACCACGGCCTGCTGCGTCTCAACGAGGCCGAACAGGTCATGCACACCTTCGCGCAGAACCTCGGCGTGCGGGTGATCCACGTCGATGCCGCCGCCGAATTCCTCGACGCGCTCGCCGGCATAACCGACCCGGAGACCAAGCGCAAGATCATCGGCCGACTGTTCGTCGAGGTGTTTCAGCGCGAGGCGGCGAAGATCACCAACGTCAAATGGCTGGCGCAAGGCACGATCTATCCTGACGTGATCGAGTCGGCGGGTGCCAAGACCAAGAAGGCGCACACGATCAAGTCGCACCACAACGTCGGCGGGTTGCCGGAGTCGCTGCATCTGAAGCTGCTCGAGCCGCTGCGCGAGCTGTTCAAGGACGAGGTGCGCGTGCTGGGACTGGAACTCGGCCTGCCGCGTGAGATGGTGTTCCGCCATCCGTTCCCCGGTCCGGGGCTGGGTGTGCGCATCCTGGGCGAGGTGACGCGCAAGCGCGCCGAACTGCTGCGCCACGCCGATGCCATCTTCATCGACGAGTTGCGCATGGCGCGCGATGCCGATGGCCAGAGCTGGTACGACAAGACCGCGCAGGCCTTCGCGGTGTTCCTGCCGGTGCAGTCGGTGGGCGTGATGGGCGACGGGCGCACCTACGAACACGCCGTCGCGCTGCGCGCCGTGCAGACCACCGACTTCATGACCGCGCACTGGGCGCCGCTGCCGCACGACCTGCTGGCCAGGATAAGCAACCGCATCACCAACGAGGTGCGCGGCTTCAACCGCGTGGTTTTCGACATTTCCGGCAAGCCGCCGGCGACAATCGAGTGGGAATGAATCCGCGCGACCGATCCCGGCGCCTGACGTCCGCAGGCGCCTAGCATGTCGCGCCGGAACTTCGCCTCGGGCACGCCGTGGGAACCGCTGGTCGGCTACTCGCGCGCGGTGCGCGTCGGCGATCAGGTCTTCGTCTCCGGCACCACGGCGACCGATGCCGATGGGGCCATCGTCGGCGTCGGCGACGCCTACGCGCAAACGCGACAGATCCTCGCCAATCTGCAAGCGGCGCTCGAACGCGCGGGAGCGCGGCTGGAGGACGTCGTGCGCACCCGCATCTACGTCACCGACATCGGCCAATGGGAAGCGGTCGGCCGCGCGCACGGCGAGGTCTTCGGCGCCATCCGGCCGGCGTGCTCGATGGTCGAGGTAGCCCGGCTGGTCGCGCCGGAGATGCTGGTCGAGATCGAGGCCGATGCAGTGGTCGGGGCGGGCGACCCGTGAAGTACGCGAAGCGCAGGCCGCCGCCGGACGCGGGTGTTTCGCGGGGATTTCTGCCTGCATCCTGGTGCAGTAGCAGCTGCGCCCGGCACGGAGGTTGAGTTCATGCTGGCATTCGAGTCTGACTTTCTCTGGATGGACGCTGCGCTGGCGCTCGCCCGCGAGGCCGAGTCGCGCGGCGAGGTCCCGGTCGGCGCGGTGGTCGTGCGCGACGGCGTGGTGATCGGCCGCGGCGGCAATGCCCCCATTGCCGGCAACGATCCGACGGCACATGCCGAGATCGCCGCGCTGCGCGACGCCGCGCGGGCCACCGGCAACTATCGTCTGCCTGGCTGCACGCTCTACTGCACGCTCGAACCCTGCGCGATGTGCGCGGGCGCGATCCTCCATGCGCGCATCGGACGCGTGGTCTTCGGCGCGCGCGATCCCAAGACCGGTGCGGCAGGGTCGGTCATCGACCTGTTCACCGAGCCGCGCCTCAACCACCACGCCGTGGTCGAGTCCGGCGTGCGCGGTGAGGAATGCGCAAGCCTGCTGTCCGCGTTCTTCGCGGCGCGGCGTTGACGGAGGCGGCGTTGGACGCACACGGTTTCGGAATCGGGCTCTACGCCCCGTCCGGATTTGCGCTCGATCCCGCGGCAGTCGACCGCGCCGTCGAGCGCCTGCGGGCGCGGGGACACGGCGTCGTCGTCGATCCGACCTGTGGTGGACGCTGGCAGCGCTTCGCCGCGACGCGACGACGAGCGCCTTGCCGCCGTGCTGCGCATGGCCGGCGATCCGCGCGTCGACCTGGCGATCACCTTGCGCGGTGGCTATGGCTGGACCCGGCTGCTGCCGCATCTGGATTTCCGCGCGTTGGCGGCTTCGCGACAAGCGCTGGCTCGGCTACAGCGATTTCACCGCCTTCCAGCTGGCGGCGCTGACGCGGGCGGGCATGGTCACCTTCGCGGGGCCGGTGGTCGGCGACTTCGGTGCGGCCGAGCCGTCGGCGTTCACCCTCAAACATTGCTTCGGCCTGCTTGGTGCGACGCAATACGAGCTCGGCTGCGCGCTCGAAGGGCCGGACGTCGACTGCGCCGGAACATTGTGGGGCGGCAACCTCGCGATGGTCGCGCATCTGGTCGGGACGCCGCATTTCCCGGACGTGTCCGGCGGCATCCTGTTCGTCGAGGACGTCGGCGAAACGCCCTACCGCGTCGAGCGCATGCTCTACCAGCTGCATCATGCCGGTGTGCTGGCCCGGCAGCGCGCGGTACTGCTCGGATGTTTTACCGAATACGCGCTGTCGCCCAACGACGGCGGCTACGACCTCGATGCGGCAATCGCGCAGCTGCGCAACGTCGCCGGCGTTCCGATCTTCACCGGCATGCCCTTCGGTCACGTTCCCGACAAGCTGACGCTGCCGGTGGGCGGGCGCTGCGCACTGCGCGTACGCGATGGCGCGGCGTTGCTGGCATTTTCCAATTATGGCGGCTGACCCTGGCAGTGCCTTCTGCGTACGCGCCGCGATCTGGCCCGTCGATGCGGCGCTGCTGCGCGAAGTGCGAACACAGGTGTTTGTCGTTGAGCAACAGGTACCCGAAGAACTGGAATGGGATGGCGTCGATGGCGATTGCCTGCATGTGCTCGCCGACGATGCGACCGGCACGCCGATCGGCTGTGGGCGCCTGTTGCCAGACGGCCACATCGGCAGGATGGCGGTACTGGCGCGATGGCGCGGGCGAGGCGTGGGCGCCGCATTGCTGGTCCATCTGGTCGAACGGGCCAGGGCGCGCGGCGACCAGCGGGTGCTGCTCAATGCGCAGACGCACGCCATGCCGTTCTATGCACGTTTCGGATTCACCGCCTTTGGCGAAGAATTCGACGAGGCGGGCATCGCGCACCGCGCGATGGAGCGGCTGCTGCGCTGATCAGTCCAGCGTGAACGCTTCCGTGGCTTCGCCGATTGCGGTGCCGGCGGCGTCGAAGCTGCGTTCGCGAAACTCGGCCCGGCCATCGCAGTCGATGGTCAGCACCGTCGAGCAGCGGGTGCCGTAATTGGCACTGACGATGAAGGGTGCCGAGAGCATCCGCTCCCAATCCGGCGGCACGCCGGTTTCAGGCAGTTCGGCTTCGGCGGCCTGGCGGCGGTCGGCGAGCGCTGCGAACAGCGGCTTCGGGTCGGTGTCGTCGGCGTCGATCCACTGCGCCAATGCCTGCTGCCCGCGCAGGAGTTTCGGCCACGGCGTGTCCAGAGTGGCGTTGGACAGCCCGTGCAGGCCTTTGGCAAGCGGCGCCATTCCGGCGGCACGGTTGGACGCATACGTTGCACGGGCGACTGATCCGGCCAGCAGGTTAAATCCGTTGTAATCCATGCGGCCGGCGTTGATCGCGGCCAGCGCCTGGTCGGGGTCGGTGGCGTTGAGCCACTGCGGCACCAGGTTGCCGCGGGACGGCGCCGCGGGCGATGCCGGTTTCCCGTCGCGGACATTGGTGACCAGCGCCCAGCGCCCGTCGCGGCGCACGCCGAACCAGGTGCCACCGGCGGAAAGGTCGCGGCCGGCGAGAATACCGCTGAACGGCGCCGCGCATCCCCAGGCGGCGGGTGCGGCCGGACGGGCATGATACTCATCGCGGTTTGCGGCGATCACCAGTGGGTAGCGAGGATGCGCTTCGAGCGCGACGACGACGAGGCACATGGTGGGCGGCGGGTTGCGGCGTCAGAGTTCGGCGATGAACGGCTCGACGTGGCGCGCGCTTCCCTCCGCCCAGTCGTTGACCCGATGTCGCTCGACGCCGGCGGTGAGCGCGTTTTCGAACAGCGCGGTGTCGGCAACGTGCTCGTAGACCTCCATCCAGGTCCGCGGATCGTCCAGACGCACCAGCACGCGGCCCTGCACGCCTGCGTGGCGGAAGATGTCGGCGAGCAGCGCATCGATCGCGGCTCGCGCGGCGCCCGGGTCGCCCTTGACCCGGTACCAGATGTAATAGTGGGTCGGTGGTCCGTTCACGACGGTCGTGGCCGGTTCGGGGCGGCGGGCGCGGGCACGTCGTAGGGCAGGGTGGCGCGCGCCAGCGTCGGTCCGTCGGGCGCACCGAGCGTCAACGCCTTGCCCTCCAGCGCGGCCCACTGCACGACCGCCAGCAGGTCGCTGCCGCCTTCGGGCAGCGCTACGGCCTCGACGACGGTGCCGCAGGCCTGCTCGTCGAACGCTTCGCCGTACAGCGGGGTTCCGGGCGCCGGCGGCGGCGCGGCGACGGTGAATCGCTGCAGGCGCTCCTTCAACCGGCCCAGGTACTGCATGCGCGCGACGATCTCCTGTCCCGGGTAGCAGCCCTTCTTGAAGTTGACGCCGCCGATCAGGTCCCAGTTGGCGTTCTGCGGGATGAAGGCGTCCTGGGTGGCAAGCGTAATGCGGGCGATGCCCGCGGCGATGCCCAGCGCATGCCAGCGCGCCGCCGGCACGATCGGAGCATGGGCGGCAAGCGCCGCACGCACGGACTCGATGGCAGCCTCGGGAACGCAGACAAGCAGCCGACCATCGGGCAGAGCGACCACATTGGCGCCGCTCGCAGTCTCCGCATGTCCCGGCAACGGCGCCGCGCCCAGCGCGGCGGCCACCGCCGCGGACCCGTCTGCGCCGCCCACACCCAGGCGAACGCCGGTCCCCGACAGGTCGCTCACGTGCAACTTGGCGCGCAGCACGTACATCGACAGCCGTCTTGCCAGCGCCGCAGCGAGGTCCGCTGAAGCCGAGGCGCGAAACGACTCCTCGCCTTCCCGCCAAAGCAGCAGCGTGGCCAGCATCCGGCCTTTGGGCGAGTTGTAGCTCGACCACTGCGCATCTCCTGGCCGCAGTGCGGACACGTCGCTCGAAAGCTGGCCCTGCAGGAACGCGGCCGCTTCCGGACCGTCGAAGCCAAGCAGCCCGATGTCGGGAAGCTCGGCCGTGAAAGCCGGGCCGAGTGTGGCGGAAGAGGGAGCGTGGACGATGGTCATGGGCAGAGTGTGCGGCGCAATAGTGGTCTGGCCGAAAGAGGCTAAAGCGTGCTAGAATAACAAGTTATCTCGATCACGCCTCGCCGGATTCCCCGGACGGGCGCGAACAGCGCGCCGGCTGCAGCTTTGGGTCAGGAGCGCCGATCGGGAAATCCGCACACCGCGCGGTCTTCGGGTTGTCCGTCCCCTCGGGGAAGGATCGCATCCGCCGGTGGAGGCCAAACCCTGAAGGAGTTTATAGAAATGTCAGTCACGATGCGTCAAATGCTGGAAGCCGGCGTGCACTTCGGTCACCAGACCCGCTACTGGAATCCGAAGATGGCCGACTACATCTTCGGCAGCCGCAACAAGATTCACATCGTCAACCTCGAGAAGACGATGCAGATGTACCAGGATGCCATGAAGTACGTGAAGCAGCTCGCGAGCAATCGCGGCACCGTGCTCTTCGTCGGCACCAAGCGCCAGGCGCGCGAGATCGTCGCTGAGGAGGCGCAGCGCGCCGGCATGCCCTACGTCGATCACCGCTGGCTGGGCGGCATGCTGACCAACTTCAAGACCGTCAAGGCGTCGATCAAACGCCTGAAGGATCTGGAGCAGATGGCCACCGACGGCACGTTCGAGCGCATGACCAAGCGCGAGGCGCTGTCGAACACGCGTGAGATGGAGAAACTCGCCAAGAGCCTGGGCGGCATCAAGGAAATGAACGCATTGCCGGACGCGATGTTCGTCGTCGACGTCGGGTATCACAAGATCGCGATCACCGAGGCCAAGAAGCTTGGCGTGCCGATCATCGGCGTGGTCGACACCAATCATTCGCCGGACGGCATCTCGTATGTGATTCCCGGCAACGACGATTCGAGCCGGGCAATCCGCCTGTATGCACGTGGCGTCGCCGATTCGATCCTCGAGGGCCGCAGCACGGTCATCCAGGAGATCGTCCAGACGGGCGACGAATTCGTCGAAATCAAGGAAGAGGAGGCCTCGGCGTAAGCCGACGCTTCAGAGGCAGGGGTCGGTCGACGACCCCGCAGTCCAGCCGGCGTCTTCGCCCGGCATGGTTTCACTGTCGGCGTGCCCGACCTGATTGTACGGTTTGCGCGCGGCTTTTACGAACAATAGTCATGGAGTCGCGATATGGCGGATATCTCCGCAAGCATGGTGATGGAACTGCGTCAGCGCACGGGTCTTGGCATGATGGAATGCAAGAACGCGCTGAAGGAAACCGATGGCGACCTGGCAAAGGCCGAGGAAGTCCTGCGCATCAAGAGCGGCGCCAAGGCGTCCAAGGCCGCCGGACGCGTGGCGGCGGATGGCATCGTCGGGGCCTACGTTGCGGCGGATGGCAAGTCGGGCGCAATGGTCGAAGTGAATTGCGAAACCGATTTCGTCTCGCGCAACGAGGACTTCGTTGCCTATGCGCGCAAGCTGGCGCAAATGGTTACGGAGAATGATCCTGCCGACATCGCAGCGCTTGGCATGCTGCCGCTCGATGGTGGCACTGTCGAGTCCGCACGTCAGGTGTTGGTGCAGAAGATTGGCGAGAACATGTCGATCCGGCGATTCGTCCGCTTCAAGTCGGCCGGGCGCCTTGCCCAGTATCTGCACGGCGGTGGTCGCATCGGTGTGACCGTCGAGTACGACGGTGCCGACGAGCAGGTGGGTCGCGACATCGCCATGCACGTCGCCGCAGGCGCCGCGCCTGGCGCGGTGCGGCCAGTGTGCGTGTCGCGGGCGGAAGTGCCCGCCGACCTGATCGAGCGCGAGCGTGCGATCTACACGGCGCAGGCGGCCGAAAGCGGCAAGCCGGCGGATATCGTCGCCAGGATGGTGGATGGCCGCATCAACAAATACCTTGCCGAGGTGACGTTGCTCGGCCAACCGTTCGTCAAGAACCCCGACGAGACGGTCGAGAAACACCTGAAGGCGAAGGGCGCGACGGTGAAGTCATTCGTGCTCTACGTTGTCGGGGAAGGCATCGAGAAGAAGAAGGACGACTTCGCTGCCGAAGTGGCGGCGATGGCCAAGACCTAGACATGCATGGCCGCGCGCGGGCGGCGCTGTCCGCCTGTGCGCGACGCAACACCCCAAGCGTTTTCGAGCAGCGCCGGCCGCAAGACCACCACGAGGAGCCCGCATGAATTCGCCTACCGCCGCCTCAACCGCGCAGCTTGCGACCGTCGCGCCGGCGCTCGCGGCTTCGCCAACTGATGGGCCCGCCTACCGGCGCATTCTGCTCAAGCTCTCGGGCGAGGCGCTGATGGGCGATGACGCCTACGGCATCGAGCGGGAGACCATCGACCGCATCGTTGCCGAAATTGCCGAGGTGCTGCGTTCTGGCGTGCAGATCGCCATCGTGATCGGTGGCGGCAACATTTTTCGCGGGGTCGCACCCGGTGCCGCCGGAATGGACCGTGCGACCGCCGACTACATGGGCATGCTGGCGACGCTGATGAATGCGCTGGCGCTGCAGGATGCACTGCGCCGGGCGGAGGTGGAATCGCGCGTGCAATCGGCGCTGCGCATCGACCAGGTCGCCGAACCGTACATCCGCGGGCGCGCGTTGCGCCATCTCGAGGAAGGCAAGGTCGTGATCTTCGCGGCCGGCACCGGCAACCCGTTCTTCACGACCGATACCGCAGCCGCCTTGCGCGGCCGCGAGATGGGCGTCGATATCGTCCTGAAGGCGACCAAGGTCGACGGTGTCTACACGGCCGATCCGATGAAGGACAAGGCCGCGCGCCGATACCCGTCGCTGACCTTCGACGAGGCGATCGTCAAGAATCTCAAGGTGATGGACGGCACGGCGCTGGCGCTGTGCCGCGACCAGAACATGCTGCTCAAGGTGTTCTCGATCTTCGTTCCGGGCGCGTTGAAGCGCGTCGTCATGGGCGGTGACGAGGGCACGCTTGTGCATTGCTGAACCGCTGTAGTTCACTCGCCGAAGGGGCGCTGGGATGATCAACGAAATCAGGAAAACCGCCGAACACAAGATGTCCAAATCCGTCGATGCGCTGACCGCCGACCTGTCGAAGATTCGCACGGGTCGGGCGCACACGGGGCTGCTCGACCACATCCACGTCGACTACTACGGCTCACAGATGCCGCTTGCCCAGGTTGCCGGTGTGTCGCTCGCCGACGCACGAACGATCACCGTGCAGCCGTGGGAAAAGAAGATGATCCCGGTCGTGGAGAAGGCCATCCGCGACGCCGACCTCGGTCTCAACCCGGCCACCAGCGGCGACGTCATCCGCATACCGATGCCCGCACTCACCGAGGAACGGCGCCGCGAGTTGACCAAGGTGGTGCACAAGGAGGCGGAGGCCGCCCGGGTCGCCGTACGCAACATCCGGCGTGACGCCAACGAGCACCTCAAGAAGGCACTCAAGGACAAGGAGTGTTCGGAGGACGACGAGCGCCACGCCGAGCAGGACATCCAGAAGCTCACCGACCGTTTCATCGCCGAGATCGAACGCATCATGCAGGCGAAGGAAGTGGATCTGATGGCGATTTGAGCCGCAGCCGTGCCGGGATTCGGCACGTTGTCGCCTGGACGCCAGACCACCGACCCATGTTCGAAAGCTCCACCCGGGAAATTCCGCCGACGCGGGACGTGCCGCGCCATGTCGCAATCATCATGGACGGCAACGGCCGCTGGGCCAGGAAGCGCTTGCTTCCCCGCGTTGCCGGCCATCGCAGGGGCGTCGAAGCGGTGCGAGCGACTGTACGCACCGCCATCGACCATGGCATCGAGTATCTGACCCTGTTTGCCTTTTCCAGCGAGAACTGGAGGCGGCCGGAGGAGGAGGTTTCGATCCTGATGGAGTTGTTCCTGCGTGCGTTGGAACAGGAAGTGGCCAAGCTGCACGACAATGGGATTCGCTTCAAGGTCATCGGCGACACCGCGCGCTTCGCGCCGCAGATTCGCGAACTGATTTCAGCGGGCGAAGCGCTCACCGAGAACAACACGCGATTGACGCTGACGATTGCCGCCAATTACGGCGGAAGGCGCGATATCGCCAACGCCGCGCAGCGATACTTCGCCGAGCATCCAGCGGCGGTGACCGGCGAACCGGTAACACCGGAAGTGTTCGAGCCCTATCTGTCCACCAGCTATGCGCCGGAGCCCGACCTATTCATCCGCACGGGTGGCGAGCAGCGCATCTCGAATTTTCTGCTTTGGCAACTTGCCTATACGGAATTTCATTTCACCGACCTGCTATGGCCGGATTTTGACGCGGACGCGCTGGATGCCGCGATCGCCTCCTTTCGCGGACGCGAACGGCGCTTCGGAAGAACCAGCGAGCAGTTGCGCACCGGCCAGGGCAACGGATGCTGAAACTGCGGGTGCTGACGGCCGCGGTGTTGGTGCCGTTGGTGCTCGCTGCGCTGTTTCTGCTCCCACCGACACGCTTCGCGCTCATTACGCTGATCGCAATCGCGGTTGGGGCGCAGGAATGGGCGCGCCTGACCGGACTCGCGCGTGCAGGCGCGGCCGTCTACGCGCTGCTTGTCGGCGGCAGCGGCGTGGTCCTGGTGATCGCGAATGCCGGCGGATTGGCGCAAGGCTGGCCCGACGCCATCGTCTACACGATCTGCGGAGCAGCGGCGTTGTTCTGGCTGGTCGCCGTGCCGCTGTGGCTGCGCGGTCGCTGGTCGACGCGGCGGCCGGGTCCTGTCCTCGCACTGGGCCTGCTGGTGCTGCTCGGTGCGTGGGTTGCGCTGGTCGAGTTGCAGGCGCGCTCGGCGTGGCTTGCCCTGGCGGCCATGGCGATCGTCTGGATTGCCGACACCGCGGCATACTTCTCCGGCCGTGCGTTCGGTCGCCGCAAGCTCGCGCCGGCAGTGAGTCCCGGGAAGACCTGGGAAGGCGTCTACGGCGGCTGCGCGGCGGTCGCCGTCTACGCGTTGCTGCTCGTACCCTTTGCGTCGGCGGCCGGAATGGGCGGCGACCTCGGAGTCGCTGGCGTCGCCGCCTGGGTCGCGTTCGCGCTGCTGATCGCGGCGGTATCGATCATGGGCGACCTGTTCGAGTCGTTGCTGAAGCGCAATGCCGGCGCCAAGGATAGTGGCCGGGTATTGCCCGGACATGGCGGCGTGCTCGACCGCATCGATGCACTGCTGGCGGCATTGCCGCTGGCGGGACTTGCGGCGCATCTGGTTCTGGCAAGGTCTGTCGTATGATGCGCAGGCTCACGTTGCTCGGGGCGACGGGTTCGATCGGCGCGTCGACGCTCGATCTGGTGGCGCGACATCCGGATCGATTCTGCGTCGTCGCGCTGGCCGCGCAGTCCAATGTGGTGAAGATGGCGGCGCTGTGCCGGCAGTTCCGTCCAGCGCACGCGGCGATGGCCGAACCGCAGGCTGCGTTCGAATTGCAGCGCATTCTCGCTGCGGAGGGCGTGCCAACGCGCGTTGGCAGCGGCGCCGCTGCGCTCTCGGATCTGGCGACCTTGCCCGAGGTCGACACCGTGCTTGCGGCCATTGTCGGTGCAGCCGGGTTGCCGTCGACGTTGGCCGCCGCCCGTGCGGGCAAGCGCGTGCTACTCGCCAACAAGGAAGCGCTGGTCGTCGGCGGCGCGCTGTTCATGGCGGCCGCGCGCGAGGGAAAGGCAAGGTTGTTGCCGATCGACAGCGAGCACAACGCGATCTTCCAGTGTCTGCCCAGCGATTATTCCGGGGATCCGTCGGCTGCCGGGGTACGGCGGATATTGCTGACGGCATCGGGTGGCCCATTCCGGAGCCGGCGGATCGAGGAACTGCACGACGTGACACCGGACGAGGCCTGCGCGCATCCCAACTGGTCGATGGGCCGCAAGATCTCGGTCGATTCCGCCACGATGATGAACAAGGGGCTGGAGGTGATCGAGGCGCATCATCTGTTCGGCGTCGCCGGCGATTCGATCGACGTCGTCATTCACCCGCAGAGTGTGATCCATTCGCTGGTCGAATACGCGGATGGCTCGCTGCTCGCCCAACTCGGGCACCCGGACATGCGTACGCCAATCGCGCAGGCACTCGCCTACCCCGACCGCATCGACGCAGGGGTGTCCGCGCTCGATCTTGCCCGGTTATCCGCACTCGAATTCGAGGCGCCCGACCTGGTGCGCTTTCCCTGCCTGCGCCTGGCCTACGAAGCCCTCGCCGCCGGCGGTACCGCGCCGGCGATCCTCAATGCGGCAAACGAGGTAGCGGTCGCCGCATTCCTGTCGGGTACCATCCGCTTTACGGATATCGCGCCCGCCTGTTCGGCGTCGCTCGAGCGGGTGGCCAGCAGCGAGGTGACGTGCATCGACGATGCGCTCGCTGCGGACGCCACTGCCCGCCGCGTGGCAGCCGCGTGGCTGGCATCACGGTCACCGTCACGGAGACACAGCGCATGATCGAAATCACCTACAAGGCCCTGGCGTTTCTGGTGACGCTTGGCGTGCTGGTGGTCTTTCATGAACTCGGCCACTACCTGGCCGCGCGCTGGTGCGGCGTCAAGGTGCTGCGCTTTTCGGTGGGCTTTGGCAGGGTCGTCGCGTCGCGCCGGCTTGGCCGGGACCGCACAGAATGGGCGCTATCGGCCATTCCGCTGGGCGGCTACGTGAAAATGGCCGACGAACGGGAAGGCGACGTCGATCCGGCGGATCGCGAACGTGCGTTCAATCGCCAAAGCGTATGGAAACGAATCGTCATCGTGGCGGCCGGGCCGCTGGCCAATCTCCTGCTTGCCGTCCTGCTGTTCGCCGGCACCTTCATGTCGGGCATACCGGGTCAGCGTGCGTTCGTCGCCGAGCCCGTGAAGGGAAGCGCGGCGGCGGCGGCGGGTATTCGTGGTGGAGAACTGGTGGTGGCGCTGGACGGCGAGCCGGTCACCAGTTGGCAGGACTTGCGCTGGAGGCTGACCAGGTCGCAGGGACGCGAGGCGGTCACCCTGTCGGTGGAGCCCGCTGGACCGCGCGCCGGCGATCCCCCGGTGCAGCGCGTGCTGTCGATTGCGGCAATGAAGCCGGCGGAATGGGAGGGCAATGCGCCGGCGGCGTTGGGCCTGCGCGCTGATTTCGGTCCGCCGCTAGTCGCCGAGTTGGTTGCAGGCAAGCCGGCCGAGCGGGCCGGGTTGCGGGCGGACGACCGCATCGTCGCGATCGATGGTAACGCGGTGTCTTCGCCGGGTGACGTCGCCGCAATCACTAACGCCAATCCCGCGCGTCCGTTGTCGTTTCGCGTTGACCGGGGTGGACGCGCGGAAGAATTCACCGTGACGCCGGAGGCCGTCGAGCAGGGCTCACGGGTCGTCGGCATCGCCGGCCTTCGGCTCAAGGTCGATCCCGCCTCGGCGCAACGCCTTGCCGTCGTGGTGCGCCACGGCCCGGTCGAGGCGCTGGCGCAGGGTGCACGCAAGACCTGGGAACTGTCGGTATTCACGCTGAAAATGCTGGGGCGCATCGTCACCGGCGAAGCATCGCTGAAGAACATCAGCGGACCGCTAACCATCGCCGATTTCGCCGGTCAGTCCGCGCAGGCGGGAACGCTGGTCTTCGTCGGTTATCTTGCATTGATCAGCATCAGTCTCGGCGTTCTGAACCTGCTCCCGGTTCCGCTGTTGGATGGGGGGCATTTGCTGTATTATTTCGCCGAGATTCTTAAGGGAAGCCCCGTATCCGACCGCGCCTTCGAGGTCGGCCAGCGCATCGGCATGGCGATGCTCGCCGTACTGATGGCTCTCGCACTCTTCAATGACGTTTCCCGACTGTTCTGACACTCCGGCGCCTTGCGCGGCTACGCTGTCCTGCGGCAGCGGGAATGCGCGCGCTCGTCGGCGGCTGTTGCCCGCACTGGTCACCGCGCTGATCGTGGCGTTGCACCCGGTGGCGGCGTTGGCCTTCGACCCCTTCACCGTGCGCGATATTCGCGTCGAAGGGGTCCAGCGTACCGAGGCCGGAACCATCTTTTCCTACCTGCCGATCAAGGTTGGCGAGACGGTCGACGACGAGAAGATCGCGATGGCGGTCAAGGCGCTGTACGCAACCGGTTTCTTCCGCGATGTGCGCATCGAGGCCCAGGGAGATGTGCTGGTCGTCAACGTGCACGAGCGCCCGACGATCAGCTCGCTCACCTTCGTCGGCAACAAGGAATTCGACACCGAGACCGTAAAGAAGGCGTTGAAGGAGGTCGGAATCGCCGAGGCGCGCATCTTCGACCGTTCGGCGCTTGAGCGCGCCGAGCAGGAGTTGAAGCGTCAGTACATCACTCGCGGCAAGTACGCGGCTCGGGTGCAGACGACGGTCACGCCGCAGGACCGCAATCGCGTCGCCATCAACTTCACCATCGAGGAAGGCGATACCGCCAGCATTGCGCGGATCAACATCGTCGGGAACAAGACCTTCTCGGAAGGTCGCCTGCGCTCCGAGATGAAACTCTCCACGCCGAACTGGATGTCGTGGTACACGAAGGACGACCAGTATTCCAAGCAGAAGCTGCAGGGAGACCTCGAAGCGCTGCGCAGTTTCTATCAGAACCGCGGCTATCTGGAGTTCAACATCGAGTCGACGCAGGTGTCGATTTCGCCCGACAAGGAAGACGTTTTCGTCACGGTGAACCTCACCGAGGGTCCGATGTTCACCGTGTCCGCCATCAACGTCGCCGGGGAGCTGGTGGTGACGGAGCCGGAATTGCGCGCGCTGATCGCGGTCAAGCCAGGCGACGTGTTTTCCCGCTCCGCGATGCAGGCCTCGGTCAAGGCGCTGAGTGAGCGACTCGGAGTCGAAGGCTATGCCTTTGCCAACGTCAACGCGGTTCCGGAACTCAACCGCGAGAAGGCGACCGTGGCGTTCACCTTCTTCGTCGATGCCGGCCGCCGCGTCTATGTGCGCAAGATCAACATCAGTGGCAACCCCAAGACCCGCGACGAGGTGATCCGGCGCGAATTCCGGCAGCTGGAGAGCGCGTGGTACGACGGTACGCGGATCGAGCGCTCGAAGGTACGCGTCCGGCGGCTGGGCTATTTCGAAGAGGGAAGCGTCAACCTCGAGACCCCGCCTGTCCCGGGGACCAATGATCAGATCGACATTGAAATCTCCGTTGCAGAGAAGAACACCGGCAACCTCCTCGCAGGGGTTGGCTATTCGAGTTCGGAAGGCGTGGTATTCAATGGCTCCGTCTCGCAACAGAACATCTTCGGGTCCGGCAACGCGCTGGCGCTCTCGGTCAACACCAGTCAGGTCAACCGGACGATTTCTCTGGCCTACACCGAACCTTACTGGACGGTCGACGGTGTGTCGCGGACGCTCGAGGCCTATTACAAGACGATCGATCCCTCGTCGCTGTCGGTGTCGCAGTATGCGTCCAATACCTACGGCGGGGCGATCGGGTTCGGCGTGCCGGTGTCCGAGATCGACACCATCAACTACGGGTTTCGCGCCGAACAGACGGGGTTGACACTGTTCACCAGCAGTCCTCCGATCTACTACGAATTCGTCGAGCAATTCGGCCGGGTCACCAACAGCTATATCCTGTCCGGAGGGTGGTCGCGTGACACTCGCGACGACATCCTCTATCCTACGTTCGGGCGATTGCAGTCTGCGCTGATCGAGGTGGGGCTGCCGTTCGGAAACGTCCCGTATTACAAGCTTCAGTACATCAACCAGTCGTTCTGGCCGGTGTACGGCGATTTTGTGCTGATGCTGCGGGGAGACTTAGGCTATGGCGACGGCTATTCAGGCAAGCCGTTTCCGTTCTTCAAGGCGTATTACGCCGGGGGCGTCGGGTCGGTGCGCGGGTACGAGACCGGGTCGCTGGGACCGCGGGACCTCTACGGCAATACACTTGGAGGCAAGCGCAAGATCGTCGGCAACGCGGAATTGTTCTACCCGGTCCTCAAAGGTGAGCGATCGGTGCGGATCAGCGGGTTCTTCGACATCGGGCAGATCTACGTCGATGGCCTCCAGCCGCAGTTCGAGAATTTCCGGTATTCGGCCGGCGTCGGGTTGGCCTGGAATTCCCCGATCGGACCGCTGAAATTCAGCTACGCGTTCCCGATCAACAACATTCCAGAAGACAAGATCCAGAATTTCCAGTTCCAGATCGGCTCTGTTTTCTGATCTGGCTGTATTGCACGACGCAGGAGAACGCATTGAAACGCATGACGCAACTTGCCGCCGCCGCGCTGTTCCTTCTGGCCGGTCTGGCCCACGGCGCCGATTACAAGATCGGCTTCGTTAACACCGAGCGCCTGTTTCGCGAGGCTGCGCCGGCCAAGCGGGCGCAGCAGAAACTCGAGCGCGAATTCGCCACCAGGGATGCGGAAATCCAGCGTCTGTCCAAGCAGGTGCGCGAACTCCAGGCGCTGCTCGACAAGGACGGACCCACGCTGGCGGAGTCGGAGCGGCGCAACAAGGAACGTGACCTCGCAAACCAGACCCGCGATCTGCAGCGATTGCAGCGCGAAATGCGCGAGGATCTCAACCTTCGCCGCAACGAAGAACTGTCGAGCCTGCAGGAACGCGCCAACAAGGTCATCCTGCAAATCGCCGACGCCGAGAAATTCGACCTGATTCTTCAGGATCCGGTGGTTTTCGCGAGCCAGCGCATCGACATCACCGAAAAAGTCATCAAGGCGCTGGCGGACAAGTAGCCGCTGCCAGCGCATCCGTACGCTTCGGAACGCGCCGACACGCCATGCCCTCGTCCGGGTACTCGCTTGCAGATCTCGCCGTGCGGACGGGCACCACGCTCGAGGGCGACGGCGGTGTGCTGATCCGTCGGGTCGGCTCGCTCGAGCACGCCGGCGCGGATGCGATCACGTTCCTGTCGAGCCCACGCAACCGGCCCCAGCTCGCCACGACGCGAGCCGGCGCCGTCATCCTGACTCCGGATGTCGCGTCCACCGTTTCGCTGCCTCGGCTGGTGCACGACAATCCCTATCTTATCTATGCGCGCGTGGCGACGCTGTTGCACGCCCCGCCCCCACCTTCGGCCGGGCGGCATCCGACGGCCGTCGTCGACGATAGCGCACGGATCAGCGGCAGTGCCTCGATCGGCGCCTACGCGGTCATCGGTGCGCGGGCGCAGGTCGGTGCGCGAGCGGTCGTGGGCATCGGAACCGTGGTCGGCGACGACGTGGAATTGGGCGAGGACGTCCTGCTGCATCCGCGGGTGACTATTTACGCCGGTTGTGTCGTTGGCGCAAGGACGATCATTCATTCCGGTGCGGTGATCGGCGCCGACGGTTTCGGCAACGCCGAGGACGGTGACCGCTGGCTGAAGATTCCGCAGATCGGGCGCGTCGTGATCGGCGCAGATTGCGAGATCGGCGCCTGTACGACGATCGACCGTGGCGCGATCGAGGACACGGTACTCGGGGACGACGTCAGGCTCGACAACCAGATCCAGATCGGCCACAACTGCCGCATCGGCGCGCACACGGCGATGGCCGGATGCGTCGGTGTGGCGGGCAGCACGACCATCGGCAGAAACTGCAAGGTAGGTGGTGCGGCGATGATCGCCGGACACCTCAACATCGTCGACAACACGGTGATTTCCGGCGCGTCGCAACTGTTCATGTCGATCGACCGCCCCGGTGTCTATACGGGAACCTTTCCGGCGCTGCCGCATCGCGAGTGGCGCCACGTCGCCTCCGAGTTGCGGCGCCTGCGCGAATTGAGCCGACGGGTGGCGGCACTGGAACGCGCGTCGTCAGGGCCCACGGAACCGGAAGGCGAGTCGCAGTGAGCAGGCTGCGTCCGGCACCGCCACGACGAGTCGCGACGTGACGACGCTTGAACAGCTGGAGTCGCTGCTCGCGCGGCTGCCCAAACGCTACCCGGTGCTGCTGGTCGACCGGCTGATTGAATGCGTACCGGGCCAGTCGGCGCGGGGTATGAAGTGCGTGACCTACAACGAGCCCTTCTTCCAGGGTCATTTCCCGGATTATCCGGTGATGCCCGGAGTATTGGTGCTCGAAGCGCTGGTGCAACTGTCGACGCTGCTGTCGCATGCGTCGGGGCAGGGGGTTCCGCATCGCGTGCAAGGCATCGACGGTGCG
Source organism: uncultured beta proteobacterium (assembly GCA_963712105.1). GTDB lineage: Bacteria > Pseudomonadota > Gammaproteobacteria > Burkholderiales > Casimicrobiaceae > VBCG01. The sequence goes on along the minus strand of CAVQGR010000002.1, from coordinate 54,041 downwards.
CGCTTCAAGCGGCAGGTGTTGCCGGGTGACCAGTTGATCCTCGAGTCGCGAATGGACGGCGACGGCCGCTTCACGGTGCAGGCGACTGTCGACGGCGAGGTCGCCACCGAGGCCCGGCTGGTGCTGGCGTCCGACGAGACACAAGGCTAGGTCACCAATGGCCAGTATTCATCCGACCGCAATCGTCGACCCTACGGCACGGCTCGCCACCGACACCGAAATCGGCGCGTATTCGATCGTCGGCGCCAATGTGACCGTGGGTGCGGGAACCATCATCGGACCTCATGTCGTGATCGGTGCGCGCACCAGTCTTGGCGCGCGCAACAGGGTCTTTCAGTTCGCGTCGATCGGCGAGATTGCACAGGATCGCAAGTACGCGGGGGAGCCCACGACGACGACCATAGGCGACGACAACGTGTTCCGTGAGTACTCGACCGTGCACGGCGGCACGGTGCAGGACCGGGGTGACACGTCGATCGGCGATCACAACCTATTTCTCGCCTACACGCACGTGGCGCACGATTGCGTGGTCGGCAGCCACACGACATTTTCAAACAACGCGCAGATCGCCGGGCATGTGCGGATCGAGGATTGGGCGGTGCTGGGCGCGTTTGCCGGTGTGCATCAGTTCTGCCGGGTTGGCGCGCACACGATGGTCGCGGCGTTCGCGGTCATTCTGCAGGATGTCCCGCCCTTTGTGACGGTGCAGGGTTACCCCGCCAAGCCGCATGGCACCAATAACGAGGGCCTGCGCCGGCGCGGCTACTCGGCCGACGACATCCTGGCGATCCGCCGCGCGTACAAGGTGCTCTATCGCGAAGGACTGTCGCTGGAGGAGGCGCGCGATCGCATCGCCTCGGCCGCTGCCACGACTCCCGCGCTGGCGCCGTTGGCGCAGTTCCTCGCCGGTGCGGGTCGCGGCATCGTGCGCTGATCGGGGAGTCGACTCGACCATGCTCGACGGGCTGCAGTCCGGTGCGACGCCGGTGACCATCGGCATCGTCGCCGGCGAGGCTTCCGGCGATGCGCTTGCCGCGGCGCTGATCCGGGCGCTGCGCGCTAGGCGCCCGGAGGTCCGTTTTGTCGGCATCGCGGGACCGCAGATGGAGGCCGCCGGCTGCGATGCGTGGTATCCGGTCGAAAAACTGTCGGTGCGTGGATTCGTCGAAGTGATCGCGCATCTGCCGGAACTCTTTCGCATCCGTCGGGAATTGCGCCGACGGCTGCTCGCCGCGAAGGTGCAATTGTTCATTGGTGTCGATGCGCCCGACTTCAATCTGGGCCTGGAGGCGAAACTGAAACGCTGCGGCGTGCGCACCGTGCATTTCGTGAGCCCGTCGGTATGGGCCTGGCGGCGCGAGCGCCTGAAAAGCATCGGCCGAAGCGTTCACCGCATGCTGACGCTTTTTCCATTCGAGGCGCCGTTGTACGAAGCGGCGGGCATCCCTGTCTCCTATGTCGGCCACCCGATGGCGGCCGACGCGGCCTCGCATTCGACCCGTCGCGAAACCCGCGAGCTGCTTCGACTCAAGTCGGCGACACCGGTGTTCGCGTTGTTGCCGGGCAGCCGGATGTCCGAGGTGGAGATGCACGGCGAGCTGATCCTGGATACCGCGGCGCGCATCCACGAGGCGCGACCGGATGCGCAGTTCCTGGTGCCATTCGTGACCCGCGCAACCCGCAATGCCTTCGAGACCGTGATGCACCGGACTGGACACCAGAAGCTGCCGCTGACGTTGCTCTACGGACACGCCGAGGACGCGCTGCGCGCCGCCGACGTTGGCGTTGTCGCTTCCGGCACGGCGACGCTGGAGGCCGCGCTGGCCCGATGCCCGCACATCATCTTCTATCGCGTGTCGGCGATCACGGCGCGAATCGTGCGCCGCCGGCTGATCCTGCCCTACGTCGGCCTGCCCAACGTGCTGGCCGGCGGTTTCGTGGTACCGGAATTGCTTCAGGAGGATGCGACGGCAGGCAATCTCGCGCAGGCAGCGCTCAATCTGTTCGACGACTCGGTGACGCGCAGGCGGCTCGAGGCGCTGTTCGCGGGCTTCGCCGCTGAGTTGTCTGTCGATACCGGTGCGCTGGCGGCTGACGCCGTGGTGGCGGAGCTGAGTGCGGCCGGCGTGACGTGCTGATCGCCGGGGTCGACGAGGCCGGCGCGGCCCGCTCGCGGGGCCGGTGTTCGCTGCGGCGGTCATCCTGGATCCTGCGCGGCCGATCGAGGGCTTGCGCGACTCCAAGCTGTTGTCGGCGCGTCGGCGCGGGCAACTCGCTGTCACCATCCATGAGCAGGCCGCCGCGTGGGCAGTGGCGTCGGCGGACGTGGCTGAAATCGACGCGTTGAATATCCTTCAGGCGACGTTGCTGGCCATGCGGCGTGCGGTCGAGGCGCTGGCGATTGCGCCGCAGCAGGTCCTGGTCGACGGCAATCACTGTCCGCGCCTTGCCTGCCCGGTGCGTGCGGTGATCAGGGGCGACCGCGATGTCGCCGCCATCTCCGCCGCTTCCATTCTCGCCAAGACGGCACGCGACATGCTGCTGATCGAACTCGATGCCCGTTATCCGCACTACGGCTTTGCGCAGAACAAGGGCTATGGGACCGCCGCGCATCTGGCAGCGCTGGTTCGCCACGGCCCCTGCCCGATTCATCGGCGCAGTTTCGCGCCGGTGGCGCAGTCGCGTCTCGAAATCTGAGCGCTCCGACGGCGCCAATGCGGCGACCCGGCGCGGGCCTCAGCTGCCGATCTCCGCCCAGTACTCGTGGTGCGCGGTGTTGACGTGCGAGACGCGGTATTCGACGGGCGCGTCGTGGTAGGTCTGCGCGACGCGGCGGATCTGCAGCATCGCAGAACCACGGGGAACGGCCAGCAATTCGGCAATCTCGGCGTCGGCGACGACCGCGCGCAGGCGTTCGCTGCTGCGCACGACGGAGATGGCGAAGGCATCCTGATACAGGTGATACAGCGTCGACGGTCGATGGCGCACGCGCGCCTCGGTGAGTCCGGGGAAACGCGCAGCGGGCAAGGCAATATCGTCGACCATGACCGGCGTCCCGGAGAGGTGCAGGCGATTCCTGATGCGGAACAGCGCGTCTCCGGCGTTGATGGACAGTCGCTCGGCGACGAAGCGATCGGCGCGTGTCCTGGTGAACGAGACCAGCTCCACTTCGGGGTAGGCCTTGGGGCCGGACTCCGGGACGATGTGGAAGAAGTAGAACAACAGGCGATCGCGCGTATGGCTGGCGACATAGGTGCCGCGGCCCTGCTGGCGAATGAGGATGTTTTCGGCGACCAGTTCGTCGATGGCCCTGCGTACCGTCCCTATGCTGATGCCGTAGCGCTCGGACAGACGTCGCTCTGCCGGGATCGCTTCACCGGGCTTCCACTCGCCCTGCGTGAGCGCTTCCATCAGCTGGCGCTTGATTTCCTTGTACAGGGGCGAGGACAGGGGAACTCCGGGAGAGGTGGCGTCGTTCATCGTGGCCTTGACTGTGGGTCGGTCGCCGGTTCGCCGGGTCGCTGACCGCTTGCCCCGAGTCTAGCCTCGGTGGTCAAGTGATGCAAATCATATAGATGATCTAGTTGACTCGGGTGGGCCGCGGGATTAATATCATCAACTCGCGACCCGAGAAGACGGGGCAATTGCCGCCGTCGAATCGCCGTCGCTCCCTCAAGGTGTTTCCCGGAGTGTTTCCATGATCCATTGCGTGCTCCACGACCCCGACGATTCGGTCGCGGTCGTCGTCGTTGAAGGCGTCAAGTCCGGCGCCACGCTCACCGGACTGATCCTCGACGAGAACCGAACCATCTCGCTGCCCTGCGTGCAGGACATCCCGCTCGGCCACAAGGTCGCGCTGCGCGACATGGCGGTCGGCGATACGGTCATCAAGTACGGCATCGACATCGGCAAGGTCGTGCAGCCCATCGCCTGTGGCCAGCACGCGCACGTGCACAACATCAAGACCAAGCGGTGGTGAGCGGCGACGTCGCCCTGCCATCGTCACCGCCAAGGAAAACATGACCATGCAAAAGAAATTCTGGGGTTACCGCCGCGAAAACGGCCGCGTCGGCGTAAGAAATCACGTCATCATCCTGCCGGTGGACGACCTGGCCAATGCGGCCTGCGAGGCGGTGGCCAACAACATCAAGGGCACGCTCGCCATTCCCCACCCCTATGGCCGGCTGCAATTCGGCGCCGACCTGGACCTGCATTTCCGCACGCTGATTGGCACCGGCTGCAATCCGAACGTCGCCGCGGTGGTGGTCATCGGCATCGAGGAGCAGTGGACGCAAAAGGTCGTCGACGGCATTGCCGCCACCGGCAAGCCGGTGGTCGGCTTCGGCATCGAGTTGCACGGCGATCACGACACGATCATGCGCGCGTCGAAGGCGGCCAAGTCGTTCCTGCAGGCGGCCAGCGAGCTGCACCGGGTCGAGTGCGACGTCAAGGACCTGTGGGTGTCGACCAAGTGCGGCGAGTCGGACACGACTTCCGGCTGCGGCGCCAACCCGACGGTGGGCGAAGCCTTCGACAAGCTGCACGCCGCGGGCTGCACGCTGGTATTCGGCGAGACCACCGAGCTCACCGGTGGCGAGTCGATCGTCGCGGCGCGCTGCAAGGACGACAAGGTTCGTGCCGAATTCATGCGCATGTTCGATCGCTACCAGGAAGTGATCAACCGTCACAAGACCAGCGACCTCTCCGACTCGCAGCCGACCAAGGGCAATATCGCCGGCGGCCTGACGACGATCGAGGAAAAGGCGCTGGGCAACATCATGAAGATCGGCAAGAAATGTACGGTCGACGGCGTGATCGACAAGGCCGAAGCGCCGACGCATCCCGGCCTGTGGTTCATGGACAGTTCGTCGGCCGCCGCCGAGATGGTCACGCTGTGCGCGGCCTCCGGCTATGTCGTGCATTTCTTCCCCACTGGACAGGGCAATGTCATCGGCAACCCGATCCTGCCGGTGATCAAGATCTGCGCGAATCCGCGCACCGTGCGGACGATGAGCGAGCACGTCGACGTCGACACCTCGGGCCTGCTGCAGCGCGAGATCACGATGGGCGAGGCTGGCGACAAGCTGCTCGACATGATGTTCCGCACCGCCAATGGCCGGCTGACCGCGGCGGAGGCGCTCGGTCATCGCGAGTTCGTGCTGACCAGGCTCTACGAGAGCGCCTGACGCGGCGCGGGTCGAGATGGATCTGCCCGATCTGGTGGCGATCCGGGCCGCGCACGCGCGCATCGGTCCGCATGTCCTGCGCACGCCGGTGCTGACCAGTGACGCGCTCGATCAGGTCGTTGGCGCGTCGTTGCACTTCAAGTGCGAAAATCTCCAGCGGGTCGGGGCGTTCAAGGCGCGCGGCGCCGTCAATGCAGTCTTCTCGCTGGCCGCTGACATTGCGCCGCGTGGCGTGGTGACGCATTCGTCGGGCAATCACGGCGCCGCACTCGCCTATGCGGCGCAGCGCCGCGGCATTCCGGCCTATGTGGTCATGCCGGAGAACGCGGCCAGGATCAAGGTCGCGAATGTCGAGAGTTTCGGCGGCACCGTCCGCTTCTGTGCGGCCAACGTGGCGGCGCGCGAAGCGGCCTGCGCCCAGGTCGCAGAGGAGACCGGCGCGACGCTGGTCCATCCGTTCGACGACGCGCAGGTGATCGCGGGTCAGGCGACGGCCGCGCTGGAGCTGATTGAGGTGGTGCCTGACCTCGACATCGTGATCGCACCCTGCGGCGGTGGCGGACTGCTTTCGGGCACCGCGATCGCGGCCAAGGGCATCGCCCCGGCAATTCGTGTATTCGGTGCGGAGCCAGCCAATGCCGGGGATGCGGCCGCGAGTTTTCGTTCGGGCCGGATCGAGCCGCTGCCGCCGACCGTCACCATCGCCGACGGACTGCGCACGACCCTTGCACCGCGCACGTTTGAGGCGATTCGGAAATATGTCGACGAGTTCGGTACCTGCAGCGAGGAGGCGATCGTGCGCGCGATGCGCATGACCTGGGAGCGCCTGAGGATTGTCATCGAGCCGTCGTCCGCGGTTCCGCTGGCCTGCCTGCTCGAACACAGCCTGGTGGTCGAGGGCGCCCGCGTCGGCGTTATCCTGACCGGTGGCAATGTCGACCTCGAACGGCTGCCTTGGCAGCGTTGATTCCGGCCCGCCTGCTGCTCACCGGTGGAGGGCTGGAGCATCGCTCCGGCCTCGCCCAGGTCCTATCCATCCAGGAACCCGACATCGATGCATATCCTGATCACTGAATTCATGGACGCCGCCGCCGTCGCCGCGCTTGCGGCGGGCTTCGACGTCGCCTACGACCCCGACCTTGTCGATCGTCGCGACGAGCTGCTGTCGCGACTGGCGCAAGCGGATGCGTTGATCGTGCGCAACCGCACCCGGGTTGACCCCGACCTGCTGGCGGCTGCACCTGGACTGAAGGTCGTGGGCCGGCTCGGTGTCGGACTCGACAATATCGACACCGCCGCATGCGCCGCGCGTGGCATCGAGGTGATTCCCGCGATCGGCGCCAACGCGCAGGCGGTCGCCGAATACGTGATCGGCACGGCGATGCTGCTGCTGCGCGGCGCCTATCAGTCCACCGCCAGCGTGAGCGACGGAGCCTGGCCGCGGACTGCGCTGTCCGATGGCCGCGAAATCGCCGGCAAGGTGCTCGGTGTGGTTGGCTTCGGCGGCATCGGCCGGCTCACCGGTCGGCTGGCCCGCGCGCTCGGCATGCGGGTGATCGGGCATGATCCGCAGGTGCCGGAGGATTCCCCGATCTGGGCGGCGGAGCAGACCAGCGGGCAGCCGCTCGATGTGGTTCTCGCGCAAAGCGACGTCGTGACGCTGCACGTGCCCCTGACGCGGGACACGCGCGGCCTGGTCGACGCGACGCGGCTCGCCCGGATGAGGCCTGGCGCGATCCTGGTCAACACCGCGCGCGGCGGCGTCGTCGACGAGGCGGCGGTCGCCGCGGCGCTGCGCAGCGGCGCACTGGGTGGGGCGGCGCTGGACGTGTTCGGCGCCGAGCCGCTGCCTGCGGGATCGCCGCTGGCCGGTTGTCCCAACCTCGTGCTCACGCCGCATGTGGCCGGCATCACACGCGAGTCCAACGAACGCGTGTCTTCGTTGATTGCCGACAGGGTCGCGGCGGCGCTGCAATCGCATTGATGAAAACCGGGAGAAACTGAAGGAAACCGAGGAACATCCCGGGACACTGAGGATATCGCCGATGCCAAGCTATTCAATGGATGCCGCGGTGGCGCTGGTCGTGCGCGGATTGACCCACGCGGGTGCCGGTTCGGCAATGGCCGAAACCACAGCGCGCGCGCTGGTCGACGCGGAAGCGCAGGGCCTTCCTTCGCACGGACTATCGCGCGTCTCGCAGTACACGACGCATCTGCGCAACGGCCGCGCCGACGGCGCAGCGGTCCCGGTGATCGCGAGCGAGCGGGGTGGGGCGGTGCTGGTCGATGCCGGCTGTGGCCTCGCGTTTCCGGCCTGCGCGTTCGCTGTCGCAGAAGCGATCAGGCGTGCGCGCGAATTCGGCGTCGCGTTTGCCGGCGTCACCAACAGCCATCATTTCGGCGTTGCTGCCTACCATTTGCGGCCGGTGGCCGAGGCCGGGATGGTCGGCCTCGCTTTCGGCAATTCACCCGCGGCGATGCCGGCGGCCGGCGGCAAGCGGGCGCTGTTCGGAACCAATCCGATCGCCGCGGTGTTCCCGCGGCGAGACGGCGCGCCGCTGTCGATCGACCTGTCGCTGTCCGAGGTCGCGCGCGGCAAGCTGATGGTCGCCGCCAAGGAGGGCCGCTCGATTCCGCTGGGCTGGGCGCTCGATCGTGAAGGCAATCCAACCACCGATCCGAAGGCCGGCATGGAAGGATCGATGCTTCCGGTGGGTGGCACCAAGGGCGCGATGCTGGCATTGATCGTCGAACTGCTCGCCTGCGCGCTGACCGGGGCGGCCATGGGCTTCGAGGCCGACTCGTTCTTTGTCGATGCCGGCAATCGTCCGCGCATCGGCCAGGCGTTCCTGGTGGTCGACCCGGGCGCGCTTGCGGGAAGCGAGTCCTACCTGGAGCGTGTCGAGACGTTGATCTCGGCGATGACGGCGGACGCCGGGGTGCGCCTGCCCGGCTATCGCCGCGACGCGTTGGCGCAACAGGCAGCGACCGCAGGCATCACGGTTTCTCAGGCGCTCGTCGACTACCTCGAAGCGCTCTGACGGCCGGCTGCCGCGATGGCCTCGCGCAGCGGATTGAACAAGCCGGGCGCGGCGGCGATGGTGTCCGTCGCGCGCAGGAAATCGGTGCCGCCGGCGAAGTCGCCTACACGACCGCCGGCCTCCTTGATCAGCAGCGCGCCGGCGGCGACGTCCCAAGGCTTGAGGCTCATCACCCACAGGCCGTCGAGGCGACCGGCTGCGAGATGAGCGAGGTCGAGCGCGCAGGCGCCGGTCCGGCGCAGCCCCGCGCACTGGCTGTGAAGCGCGTGAAAGATCGGCAGGTAGCCAACCAGCTTCGGACTTGCCTGCGGTGGGATCACCGTCGCGATCAACGCGTCGACAAGCTGCAGGCACGCCGACACCCGCAGCGCGATGCCGTTGCAATGCGCACCCTTGCCCTTCACCGCGGTGAACGCTTCGTCGTGCACGGGATCGAGCACGACGGCATGCGTGACCTCGGTGCCGTGCGCAAGCGCGATCGACACTGCGTAGTAGGGGAACCCATGCTGGAAATTGACCATGCCGTCGATCGGATCGACGATCCACTTGTGGCCGCCGACATCGCGGGCACCCTTGATGTGGCCCGATTCCTCGCCGAGGATCGCATGCTCAGGAAACGCCGCGCGAATGGTCGCGACGACGGCGTCCTCGGCCTCCATCCTGGCGGACGTGGCGATTTCCCCATGTTCCTTTGAAAAAGTCGGCAGACGCTTGAGATCGCGCGCGGCGTCGGCGATGACGCTGGCGGCGCGGCGCGCGGCGCGCTCAGCCACAGCAAGGACAATATCGCCGGCCGGTTCGGTCATGGCTTGGCGGCCTTCAGCGCCTCCTGCTCCATCAGCAGATAGGTGCCATAGGCGTTGATCCGGTTGGCCTGTTCGAACGCGGGCAGGTTGCGAAAGCGCGACCAGTCCACCCTGGCGTAGGCATCATCGAAGGATTCGAGGTCGCTGACCGCCTGGCCCATCGACTTGCGCAGGAAGACCAGGTAATCGCGCGTGAGCACCAAGTCGCGCTCGACGTCGGTCGATGCCGGGCCGTGGCCGGGCACGACGACCGTCGGACGCAGCGCGATCATCTTGTCCATCGCCTTCAGCCAGCCGGCGCTGTCGGCGTTTCCGACAAAGGGCACGCGGCCCGAGAAGATCAGGTCTCCGGCAAACAGCAGCCGATCCTCGTCGACGAACAGCATCAGATCTTCCGGCGTATGCGCGCCTTCGGAATACACGATGCGGAACGTCAGACCGCCCAGGCGGAAACTGGTGTCGCCGTCGAGCCAGAGGTCGGGCACGACCACCACCGTCTTTTCGTCGACCCATGGGGCGAGATCCCGGCGACGCTGCGCCAGCCGTGCTTCCATCTGGCCCGACGTCAGGTAGGCCTGCGCCTTGCGGTGCGCCCAGACGTCCACACCGGTTGCCTTGAGTGCCTGCAGGCCGTAGACGTGGTCGGCGTGGTAGTGACCGACGACGATGCGGCGAATCGGCTGCGGCGTCACCCGCCGAATCGCCTCGAGCATCGCCCGACCCAGCACCGGCGTGGCCAGCGCGTCGTAAACGACGACGCCGTCGTCGGTGACGACGAATCCGGCGTTGGACATGAAGCCCTTGTTCTGCACGCTGGCCATGCCGGGATCGCCCTGGAAATACCAGCCATGCGCGGAAACCTGGCGCGGCGTGAGTACGATTTCCGAGGCCGACTGCGCGGCAGCTCCGGATACCCAGAGAGCGAACAGCAGGAACCCGATGCGGCGGAACATCCGGACAAGGGCGTGTATCTGGCTCGGCACGGTCCTCATTCTAATCCTGCGACGGAACCGGGGTGGCACCGCGGTCCCCGGACACCACGTACCTGGCCATGAAGCGGCGGTCGATCCAATCCTTCCATGTCCAGACCCAATCGCCTTCCAACGCGAACGGACCGCGCGATGCGATCGCGTGCTTTCCCCCGGTGGAGATCAGCGCCAGCGCGTCGCGCTGTGGGACATAGGGCAGCAGTGCCTTGCCGTTCGCGCTGCGCCGCAGGTTCGCCGCCAGCGGTGGCCCCTGGCGAACAGCGAAAACGCCGGATTTCGGCCGCGGGTGATCGCGTTGCGACGCGCAGTCACCGGCGGCGAAGACGAATGGATGCGACGTCGAGCGCAGATGCGCGTCGACTTCGACGAAGCCGCGCTCGTCACAGTTCAATCCCGCCGCGGCGAGCCAGGGCTGTGCGCTGGCCGACGTCGCCCAGATGACCCGGTCCATGGCCACGCGCCGCTTGCCGGTGACGATTACCGCGCCTGGTTCGACGGCGACGGCGCCGCTTTCGAGATGCAGAACAACACCGCGCTCGACAAGAATGCGCCCCAGGCGCGCGCGCACAGTGCCAGGGTGGCGTGGCAACAAGTGCGCCGAGTCGGTGACCAGTGCGAAGCGGGGCGCGCTGGCGCCGAGCGTTGCCTGCAGTCGGAATTGCATCGCCAGCAGAACCTCGACGCCGCCTGCGCCGGCGCCTACCACGCCGATTGTGCGTACACGACCTTCTGCGGCCTCCGCCTGAATGCGCGTCCACTCCCGTAGAAAGAAGGTGACCGGCTTGACCGCGAGCGCGTGCTCGCGTCCGCCGGGGACCTCGGCATCGGGAGTGGACCCGATGTCGATCGAAACCAGGTCGAACGCGACACGATGGCCCGAGGCGAGAGTGACCGCCCTGGTGTAGAGGTCGATGGCCTCCACGCTGTCCGCGAGGTAACGTGCACCCACCCATCGCGCAAGCGGCGGCAGCGCGATATGCGCTTCCTCAAGCGTGTAGTGCCCGGCGACCAGACCCGGCAGCATTCCGGAATAGGCGGTCAGGGCGTCGGGCGAGACCAGCGTCAATTCGATTGCAGGATCCGGTTGCAGCGCGAACCGGCGCAGGACTTCGACATGGCTGTGCCCGCCGCCGATCAGCAGTAGTCGCGTCAGGCGGTTACTCATTGTTGAAGCGGCAAGGTCGGGCGCTGCGAGGGTGCTGCGGATACCGGCTATCGTACACGACGCGATCGCCTGCGCCGCCGGCGATGCTGCACCGCGGCAGCCGCTGCTGGATTGCCGCGGCGACGCGCGCGCAGTATTCTAAGCAGTCCCGCTGTACCCTGAAGCACCCCCCAAGAGTCCGCCGGTGCAGTTGTCGCCGTGCGACATGTCCGAAGGAGATCACTGTGTCGATTCCACTTTCGCTGACCGTCAACGGCAAGGCGGTGAGCGCCAATGTCGATCCGCGTACGCTACTCGTAGATCTGCTGCGTGGCCATCTCAATCTCACCGGCACGCACGTCGGCTGCGACACCGCGCAATGCGGCGCCTGCACCGTGCAGGTCGACGGTCGCGCGGTGAAGGCCTGCAACGTGCTTGCCGCGCAGGTGGACGGCGCCAAGGTGGTGACCATCGAGGGGATTGCCGCGGCCGACGGCACGCTGCATCCGATGCAGGCGGCGTTCAAGGAATGCCATGGCCTGCAGTGCGGTTTCTGCACACCGGGCATGGTGATTAGCGCCATTGACCTCGTGGCCCGACATCCGAACGCCAGCGAGCAGACGATCCGCGAGGAACTCGAAGGCAATATGTGCCGGTGCACCGGTTATCACAACATCGTCCGCGCGGTCGCCACCGGCGCCGCGGCGATGGCCAAGCAGGGAGGCTGACATGGGAGCCAACGACCAGGGCGTGATCGGCCAACCGATACGGCGCAAGGAGGACCATCGCTTCCTGATCGGCGCCGGACAGTACACCGACGACGTGGATGTGCACGGGCAGACCTACGCCTGCTTCCTGCGCTCGCCGCACGCGCACGCCAACATCAGGAGCATCAACACCACGAAGGCCAAGGCCGCGCCCGGCGTCGTGGCCATCTTCACCGGCGCCGACATGGCCGGCGTCAATGGCCTGCCCTGCGGCTGGCTGATCACCGGCACCGACGGCAAGCCGATGAACGAGCCGCCGCATCCGGTGCTGGCGCAGGGCAAGGTGCGCCACGTCGGCGACCAGTTGGCCATGGTGATCGCCGAGACCGCGACGCAGGCCAAGGACGCCGCCGAACTGATCGACGTCGACTACGAGGTGCTGCCGGCAGTGGTGAACTGCGTCGACGCGCTGAAACCCGGCGCGCCGCAGATTCATGAGCAGGCGCCCGGCAACAAATGTTATCTCTGGGCTCTGGGCGACAAGGCAGCCGTCGAGGCGGCATTCGCCAAGGCTGCGCATGTATCCAAGCTCGACATCGTCAACAACCGGCTGATTCCCAATGCCATCGAGCCGCGCGCGGCGCTGGCCAGCTACAGCCGGTCGGACGACTCCTACACGCTTTATGTGGCCAGCCAGAATCCGCACGTCGAGCGCCTGCTGATGACCGCATTCGTGCTTGGCCTGCCGGAGTCCAAGGTGCGGGTGATCGCGCCCGACGTCGGCGGCGGCTTCGGCTCCAAGATCTACCTGTACGCCGAGGAAACCGCGATGGTCTGGGCGTCCAGGCAGGTGAACCGGCCGATCAAGTGGGCGGCCGAGCGCAGCGAATCCTTCCTCACCGATGCGCATGGCCGCGACCATGTCACGCACGTCGAGCTGGCACTGGACAAGAACGGCAAGTTCCTGGCGATGCGCGTGGACACCACGGCAAACATGGGCGCTTACCTGTCGACATTTTCCACCTGCATCCCGACCATCCTGTACGCGACGCTGCTCGCCGGGCAGTACACGACACCGGCGATCTACTGCGAGGTCACGGCGTCGTTCACCAACACGGCGCCGGTCGATGCGTATCGCGGCGCTGGCCGGCCCGAGGCGACCTTCGTGGTCGAGCGCATCGTGCATCAGGCGGCAGTGGACATGAAGATTGCGCAGGACGAGATCCGCCGGCGCAATTTCATCCATGACTTTCCCTATGCCACGCCGGTGGCGCTTACCTACGACACCGGCAACTACGACGCGACCCTCGACGGCGCGATGAAGACCGCCGACGTAGCCGGTTTCGCCGCACGCAAGGCCGATTCGGCTAAGCGCGGCAAGCTGCGTGGAATCGGTTACGCGTCCTATATCGAGGCCTGCGGGCTCGCGCCTTCGAACATCGCCGGCGCGCTGGGCGCGCGGGCAGGCCTGTTCGAGGCGGGGCAGGTGCGCGTCAACCCGACCGGCAGCGTGACGGTGTTCACCGGTTCGCATAGTCACGGTCAGGGGCACGAGACGACCTTCGCGCAGGTGGTGGCGGGGCGGCTGGGCATCGACATCGAAAATGTGGAAGTCGTGCATGGTGACACCGGCCGCATTCCCTTCGGCATGGGCACCTACGGCTCGCGCTCGCTGTCGGTGGGCGGCACGGCGATCGTCAAGGCGCTGGACAAGGTGATCGCCAAGGGCAAGAAGATCGCCGCGCATCTGCTGGAGGCGGCGGAGGGCGACATCGAGTTCAAGGACGGCAAGTTCACCGTCGCCGGTACCGATCGCAGCAAGGCCTTTGCCGAAATTTCGCTCGCCGCCTACGTGCCGCACAACTATCCGCTGGACAAGCTTGAGCCCGGCCTCGACGAGACCGCGTTCTACGACCCGACCAACTTCACCTATCCTGCCGGAACGCATATCTGCGAGGTCGAGATCGATCCGGAAACCGGCGTGGTCAAGGTGGCGAGCTTCACCGCCTGCGACGACTTCGGCAACATCATCAATCCGATGATCGTCGACGGACAGGTGCACGGCGGCCTCACCCAGGGCATCGGCCAGGCGCTGCTGGAGAACTGCGTCTACGATCCGGAGAGCGGACAGCTGCTGACCGGCAGCTACATGGATTACGCGATGCCGCGCGCCGACGACGTGCCGACCTTCAAGGTGGAGACGCGGGTCACGCCCTGCACGCACAATCCATTGGGCGCCAAGGGCTGCGGCGAGGCGGGTGCCATCGGTTCGCCGGCGGCGCTGATGAACGCCGTGCACGACGCGCTGGCCGAACTCGGGGTCAAGCGCATCGACATGCCGGCGTCGCCGCATCGCGTCTGGCAGGCCATTCAATCCGCGCGCGCCTGAAACGGAGAATCCAAATGTACGCATTCGAACTGAAAAAAGCCGACTCCGTTGCCGCCGCCGCTGACTTGCTGGCGAAATCGGGCGGCAAGCCGCTGGCCGGCGGGCAAAGTCTGGTTGCCGCGATGAAATTGCGCCTGGCGCAGCCGGGCACGCTGGTCGACCTTTCCGGCATCGCCGAGCTGAAGGGAATCCGCAAGGAAGGTGATGCGATCGTCATTGGCGCAATGACCCGCCACGCCGAGGTGGCGGCCTCGAAGGAGGTCAAGGCCGCGATTCCCGCGCTGGCCGCGCTGGCCGAGGGCATCGGCGACCGGCAGGTGCGCAACATGGGCACGCTGGGCGGCGCGCTGGCCAACAACGATCCGGCGGCCTGTTATCCGGCGGCGGTGTTGGGCCTGGGGGCCACCGTGCACACCAACAAACGCAAGATCGCTGCCGATGAATTCTTCAAGGGCATGTACGAAACCGCGCTGGCCGAAGGCGAGTTGATCACCGCGGTGAGTTTCCCGGTACCGAAGAAGGCGGCGTATATGAAGTTCGTGCAGCCGGCGTCGCGCTTTGCGCTGGTAGGCGTGTTCGTCGCGCAGGCGGCGGACGGCGTGCGCGTGGCGGTGACCGGCGCGGCGGGCGGCGGGGTGTTCCGCTGCAAGCCGCTGGAAGACGCGCTGGGCAAGAGCTTCACGGCCGATGCGGCGAAGGCGGTGAAGGTCGACAAGGCGGGAATGAACAACGACCTGCACGGCTCGCCCGAATACCGTGCGCACCTGGTCGCGGTGATGGCGGCGCGGGCAGTGACGGCGGCGGGTTAGCCGCGATCGGCTTGCTATGCTACGGGCGGGGGACTCCTCCGCCCGATTCATTTGGAATGCGCTGCCGTGAAGCCTGCAGAACTGCCTGCCACCGTTGACGCCGCTGTCGACCTGCTGACCGCGCAGGACTACGTCGCCGAGCGCCGTCTCGCTACCGCCGTGTTTCTGGCGCTGAAGCTGCGTCGCCCGCTGTTTCTGGAAGGCGAGGCCGGCGTAGGCAAGACCGAAATCGCCAAAGTGCTGGCCGCCGGACTGGGCAAGCCGCTGGTGCGCCTGCAATGCTACGAGGGCCTGGACACCGCCGCCGCGGTCTACGAGTGGAACTACCCGCGGCAGATGATCGAGATTCGCCTGGCCGAGGCGGCCGGCGCCGTGTCGCACGACCGGCTGTCGAACGACATCTTCACGCGGGAATTTCTGCTCAAGCGTCCGCTGCTGCAGGCGATCGATCCCGACGACGGCGTTGCGCCCGTGCTGCTGATCGACGAGCTCGACCGCGCCGACGAGCCCTTCGAGGCCTACCTGCTCGAAGTGCTGTCCGACTTCCAGGTGTCGATCCCCGAACTTGGCGTGGTGCGCGCCAAGGAACCGCCGGTGGTGATCATAACCTCCAACCGTACCCGCGAAATCCACGACGCGATCAAGCGGCGTTGCCTCTACCACTGGGTCGATTACCCGGACGCGCTGCGCGAACTGGAGATCCTGCGTCGCAAGTGTCCGCGCGCGCCGGAGCGCCTCGCGCGCGAGATCGTCGCCTTCACCCAGCGTTTGCGCCGGATGGATCTGTTCAAGGCGCCGGGCATTGCCGAGACGCTCGACTGGGCCGAGGCACTGCTCACGCTTGACCGCGTCGCGCTCGACCCGCAGACCGTCGCCGATACGCTCGGCGTCCTGCTCAAGTACCAGGACGATGTCGGCGCGCTGACGCCCGAGGTGGCGCAGCGCCTGGTCGCCGAGGTGGAGGCGGAAGGTATCGAATTGTGACGCTGGCAACGCGCAGCGGACAGGTGCCGCTGCCGCGCGGGCGGCTGGCGGAAAACGTGCTGCATTTCGTCCGGGTGCTGCGCACGGCCGGAATTCCGGTCGGACCGGCGAAGGTGATCGACGCGGTGGCGGCCGTGGAGGCGGTAGGCATCGCCAACAAGACCGACTTTCGCGAGGCACTGGCGGCCGTGCTGGTCTCGCGTCATGAACACCTGCCGCTGTTCGAGCAGGCTTTCGATCTTTTTTGGCGAAACCCGAAGCTGCTCGAGAAAATGGTGGCCGCGCTGTTGCCTCGTGTCTATGGCCGTACCGGCGAGCAGGTGCAGGAGCCGGAAATCGCCGCGCGTCTGGCGCAGGCGCTGGCACCACCTAAACGGCCGGACGAGCGTCCCGAGGAAATGGAAGAGGTCGAACTCGACGCCGCATTGTCGTTCTCGCCGCGCGAGATCCTGCAGCGCAAGGACTTTGCAACCATGACCGCAGATGAGTTGCACGAGGTCAGGGCCATGCTCGCAAAGCTGCGGTTGCCGCTGCCCGAACGCCCGATGCGCCGCACGCGACCGGCGCGGCGCGGCCCGCGGGTAGATCTGCGCTCAACCATGCGGCAAATGACCGGCGCCGCCGGCGCGGTCGCGCCACTGGCCTATCGCAACCGCCTGCGGCGACCGCCGCCACTGGTCGTACTCTGCGACATCTCCGGGTCGATGGACCGCTATTCGCGCATGCTGCTGCATTTCCTGCACGCGATCACCAACGACCGCCATCGCGTGCGCACGCTGGTCTTCGGCACGCGTCTGACCAACATCACCCGCCATCTTGCGCATCGCGACGTCGACGTGGCGTTGGCGCGCGTCGCCGCCGCCGTCGACGACTGGGCCGGTGGCACGCGCATCGGCGCCTGCCTCGCCGAATTCAACCGGCGCTGGTCGCGGCGCCTGCTGGGGCAGAACGCGGTGGTCCTGCTGATCAGCGATGGCCTCGACGCCGACGGTGGCGAAGGTCTTGCCTTCGAGGTGGAGCGCCTGTCGAAGTCCTGCGCCCGGCTGATCTGGCTCAATCCGCTGCTGCGCTACGCGGGTTTCGAGGCCCGACCCGCAGGTATCCGCGCGATGTTGCCCCACGTCGACGAT
Source organism: uncultured beta proteobacterium (assembly GCA_963712105.1). GTDB lineage: Bacteria > Pseudomonadota > Gammaproteobacteria > Burkholderiales > Casimicrobiaceae > VBCG01. Next base: position 36,856 of record CAVQGR010000002.1, on the reverse strand, counting down.
TTCCTGCCTGTGCACAACGTCGCGTCGCTGCGGGAATTGTCGGCTGCGCTCGATCCGCGGCGCATGCAGCCACGACGGCTGGCAGCGCATCCGCCGGCCCCCGGCCGCTAGTTGCACGCGTCGAAAGCGACACGCCTGCGCGGGGCGGCGGCCTGGTCCGGCGCGGGCGCGTGGCTTCGCGACTCGGTCGGGGCACACTACAATGCAGAATGCCGGCATTGGTTCGAATGCGGCGGACGTGGCGAGGATTTCGCGCTTGCCGCTGCGGGCCGGCGTGTCATTGCGGAAGATGTCGTCCGCCTGTCCTGGCCGGCCACTGGAGCAACAGGAGTGATCCCGAATGGAAATGTCCAATACCCGCATCGTTCCGGCGCCGCCCGGACAAGTCTGGACCGCGCTCAACGATCCGGTCACGCTCAAGGCCTGCATACCGGGTTGCGATTCTCTCGACCTGATCGGTGACAACGAGTGGCGCGCGGTGATGGCCGCGAAAATCGGCCCGGTCTCGGCTCGATTCAACGGCACGATGAAAATGACCGACAGCCATCCGCCGAATGGATACACGCTGCAATTCGAGGGGCAGGGGGGCGCCGCCGGTTTTGCGCGAGGGCAGGCCGAGGTGTCGCTCGCGCCTTCGGGTGAGGCGCAGACGGCGTTGACCTACGTGGTCAAGGCGCAGGTCGGCGGCAAACTGGCGCAAATCGGCTCACGATTGGTCGACGGCGCGGCGGCAAAGCTTGCCGACGATTTCTTTGCGCGATTCGCGCAGTCGCTGGTGCCTGTCGGCGCCGAGACGGCAGGCACCGTTGTCGCGGCAGGCGAGGCGCCTTCCGGTCAGCGCTGGATTCGATATGCGGCACTGGCCGCCATCGTCGCAGTGATCGCCTACCTGGCGCTACGCGGCTTTCGTTGATCGCGGGTTGCTCCGCGGCGAGGCCGGAGCAGTTCTGCCGGAAAATTGAAACCGTCAGTTCGTGGCTGGACGCGTGCCGGCGCAGGGTGCGCGATTGTCGACGACGACGACGACATACAGCGGTCGGCCTCCAGCGCCGGCGATCGATTCCTCGCTGCGCGAGCACACTGGATGGCGTAGTAGAAGCTCGTCGACACGAGCGCGGCTGTCATTTGCGTCGCCGGCAGTCGGCACGTAGAAGACAAAGGCCGCGGATCGGCCGGTCAGGCTTTCGCCGACCATGCGGTCGATCGTTTCACGTTCCCGTTTCGGTTCGCCGGCGAGCGCTTCGGCGGCATTACGAAACGTCGCGGCGCGCGCGCGTGGAGAGCTGGCGATCAGCGGAGCATGCAACCTGCCGTCGATGCTGATGACACGGTCGACGCCGAGTTCGCCCAGCCGGCGCGCAAGCTTGTCGATCGACGAGTCGAACTCAACGCGATAGTCGGTGTCGTAATGCCAGAAATCGACATAGCGCAGGGCGATGCCGACGTTCCACGCCAATAGCGCGCCGCAGACGATGGCGCCGATGGTCGCCACGGTTGCGCGATGCCCGGGACGCCGCCCGCCCGGGCGGTCGTTCGGACGCTGCGAAACGATGGCGAGCAGCGTGACCAGCTGCAACGTGGGCAGCGGCCAGAGCATGATCAGGTGATGCGTGCCGCCGACCTGCGGCGTGGCAACGATGGCCGCGAACAGCAGTACCGTCGCGGCGGTCAGGAACGCCAGCAGCCGTCGCGCCGGCGTCCAGGGGCGCCATACGGCGAGCAGGTAGGCGGCGACGGCGATCTGCACCAGCGCCAGGACATTGAACGCCGCGGTGACCGGTGCGTTGATCCCGAAGACCCGGTGCATGACCGACGTGCCGCTGAAGGTGGCCGCATAGAGGGCCCAGACCTTGGCGAACTGGCCGATCGGGTCGAGCGCGTGTCCGCCGCCGGCTACGCCCTCGGCGACGGCGTGCCGGACCAACGTTGCCACGCCCCAGGCCAGCAGCAGCGCCGTTGCCGCGGCAACCAGCGGTTGCCAGGGCGCCCCGGCGCGCAGGCGCTCGAAAACCGTCCTGCCGGCGACCAGAAGGGCGGCGCCCGAGAATGCGGCAATCACCCAGAGGAAATTGAGCTTGTCGATAAAGCCCACGAGAAAGGCAACGCAAAGCAACAACAACCAGCGCGTCTGGCCCGAATGCAGCCACAGCCACAGGCCGACCAGCGCGAACACGCGCATCAGCGTGGCGATCATCGCTGGGCCCCAGTCGATGCGGGCATGACTCACCAGGACCGGATCGGTCGCGAGCAGGACCAGAGCCAGCAGTGACCAGGCACTGCCAAGTTCGCGACGCAGGAAGTTCCACAGGACACCGAGCGAGACCGCGGCGAACAGGATCGACGGCAATCGCACCGTCCACACGTCGACGCCGAAGGCTGCGAACAGCGGCGCGTGCAGCCAGGCCTTTACCGCCCCGACGTACCCCGGCGATTGCAGGATCGGCAGGCAGCCCCAGCCCAGGGTGACGGCGGCATCGACGTCGCATTGCCCAAGCACCCGCAAGGCCACCGGCACGAAGCTCACCTCGTCGTGATGGAATCCCGGGCGCGCGAGTTCAACCGTGGCAAGTCCGATGAACACGGCGATGAACGACACTGGCAGAAGCAGGCGGAGGAAGGTGGCCAAGCTGGACTGACTCGTGGTGATGGAGCCCACCAAGTAAACGCGAAGCGCGGGAACCGGTCAAGTCGGTGGATTCCTGCCATGGTGCCTGCCCTTGGTGCGGTCCACGCACACGGCGTAAAATGCACATTAGCCCGGCGATGCGGGCGGGAGCCGAACATGGACAGCGTCGATCTCGAAGTTCTGAAACGCAGCGCACAGTGGCTCGACGACGGCAAGCGCGTGCTGCTGGTCACCGTCGTGAATACCTGGGGAAGTTCGCCGCGTCCGGAAGGGGCGATGCTCGCCGTGTGCGAGGACGGCCTGGTGGCAGGCTCGGTCTCGGGTGGCTGCATCGAGGACGATCTCATCGATCGCACACGCCGCCTGGGCATGACCCAGACACAGGTCGAGGCGGTCACCTATGGGGTATCCGCGGACGAGGCCCGTCGCTTCGGGCTGCCCTGCGGCGGAACCATCCGGCTGGTGGTGGAACCGCTGACGCGCGAATCGGGAATCCGCGCGCTGTTGCGAGAGATCGAGGCCGGCCACCTGGTCGCGCGCCGGCTGGATATCACCACCGGCGATGCGACGCTGCATCCGGCCGGCGCCACTGACGGGTTGGTGTACGACGGCAAGACCCTAACGACCATCCACGGTCCGCGCTACCGGATGCTGGTGATCGGCGCCTCGCAGTTGTCCAAGTACCTGGCGCAGATCGCTGTCGGACTCGATTATCAGGTGACCGTCTGCGACCCGCGCGACGAGTACACCGAGACCTGGGACATCGCCGGCGTGACGCTGGTGCGCACCATGCCCGACGACACGGTGAAGGCGATGAATTTGGACGAGCGCTGTGCGGTGATCGCGCTGACGCACGATCCCAAGCTCGACGACCTCGCCTTGATGGAGGCGCTCAAGTCGCGCGCTTTCTACGTTGGTGCCTTGGGATCGCGCGCCAACAACGCCAAGCGCCGCGTCCGCCTGCGCGAAGTCGATGTGACCGATGAGGAGATCGCCCGGTTGCATGGGCCGATCGGCCTGTATATCGGCAGCCGGACGCCGCCCGAGATCGCGATCTCGATCCTCGCCGAGGTGACCGCGATCAAGAATGGCCTCGTGCTTCCCGACGCGGTGCGGGTGGCCGGCGCCAAGGAGAGAATCACTCCCACGCCGGCCTGTACGACCAACTGAATTCGTCGCCGAAGGTGACCCGGCAGTCGACCGAAGCGACTCGGCAAACGATGGCGGAGCGGTGTCTGCGATGCTTCGGTCCGGGACTGTGGGCCGGAACGGCAGGAAATCGCCACGCATGGTAATGTTCGGGGCAATTCACGCCGAGGTCCCATGCTCGACCCTATTCGTTGTACTCGCCCGACCACGCCGTTTCTCACCGCTCCGAATCCCGTCTTTCCGCCCCGTGGCCGCGCGCCGTCCACGCTACGGGCAGGTTTGCGTTCCACGGCGATGGCGGTGACGCTCGCGATCGCCGTCGCGGTCCCTGCTGGCGAGGTCGCTGCGCAGTGGACGCCGCAACCCGCGCCCATGGCCTCGGCGCCGACGGATCCGTCGGCCTCGGTCTGGGATGCGCCCGAGCCGTGGCGCACCGACCGCTTCTACATCCAGACCAGCGTGGCCACGGTCCACTTCAACTCCGACCCGAATCACGACAATACCCAGCAACTGATCTACGGGGAATGGCGCCTTCCGTTTCGCTGGCTGGAGGGGCAGCCGATCATCGGTGCCTCGGCATTCGACAATTCCTTCGGGCAATCGTCGCAGTTCGTTTTCGGCGGCGTGCTTTGGCGTCCGATTGAAAAGGCGCCCGAGTTCTACATCAAGGTGGCAGCTGGCGTGCTGCATGGTTACACCGGCGAATACGAGGACAAGGTTCCCTACAACCACAATGGCTGGTCGCCGGGCATCGTACCCGGAGTGGGCTACTGCTATAAACGGTTTTGTGCGGAAATGATCCTGTTCGGCGGTGCCGGGATGTTGTGGACCGTGGGCATGACGCTGCCCTAGAGGCAGGCCCGCTCGCCTGAATCCAGGCGGCAGGACGACGTCACCTCCCAATGGGGCGCGTGACGACGCGCTCCCCGATGATGCTAGCCGCCGGGACGAACGTCGTCGAGGCGCGGATCGAAACAAGCCGTGGCGTTGCGCTCGAACGATATCTGGCGGCACAGTTCCGCGTGTCGCAGCAGCAGGTCGCGATGATCGTCGCCGCCCATGTTGACCACGGCATAGCGATAACTGCCCAGCCACTTGGCTTCGCGGGCGCGGCTGTTGCCGTGCTTGATGAAGGTCTGCAGCAGTGTTCCCGGATACTTCGAGTGCATCCAGTCGATCTGGGCGCGTTCCGGCGCGATCTTGACGGCGCCGTTGAATTCGCGGAACACGAAGCTCGCCGCCGCGCCGAAGCCGCCTTGGCCGCGGGTCCAGCGCACGGATCTGCCGACCGTGAGGTCCGCCAGCACCGAATACGTATGCGTGCCGTCGACCTTCTGGTACAGGTCGCCGAACTGCGCGGCGAGTCGCGGATTGATCTCGATGATGTGCAGCGCCCCGGTCGCCGGCTGCCAGAACAACTCGACATTGAAGGCGCCGTGATCGAATCCGATCGCGCGCAGCGCCTGCTCGGCGACGGACAACGCCTGCGCCTGGGCTTCGGCGGGCAGGTGGCTCGGATACTCGAAGCGCTGGAACGCCGACGTGCCCGGATACATCACCGCGTCGACCACGCCGAAGAAATTGAACGCACCGGCCTGGGCCCAGCCGTCGACGTTGATCTGCATGCCGTCGAGCAAGGTCTCGGCCAACATGCTTTCCGCGCCGACGGTGAAATCGCCATGCTCGCGCATCAGGTCGTCGAACGGACGCACCAGCCGCTTGATGATGTGCGTTTCCCATGGCTGGAACGTGATGTGACGTTGCAAGTCCAGCGCATTGTCCACGCGGCGGGCGAGGACCGAGTACGCTGCCTTGACCGGCTTGACGAAAAACGGATAGGGCAGGGCGGGAGCGGCGTCCGCCACGGCGGTACGGCCGAACGCATAGGGCAGCAGCGCGAAGCGGGGTGTCGCCTGGGGCAGCGCCTGCGCGAGCGCCTGCCGCGCGTAGAACTTGTGTTGCGCCATGACGATGGCGCGCGGGTCGGTTCCGGGCAGGCCCAGGCGGCGGGCGAGCACGGCGGCGATCAGCGCGCCGAACTGCTCGTTGGTGGAGACCACGCCGGCGAGTCCGGCGTGCCGATACTTGCGTACCAGGCGGTCGATCCAGCGGCGTGCATCGAACCAGAGCAGCTTGGCGTTTTCCGGAAAGCGGAAGAGGTCGAAGCCTTCGCCAACGATTTCGAATTCGCTGAACTGCCCGGCGGCGCCGGCCAGCGCCAGGTCATCCCAGCCGTCGGGAAACAGGAACAGAAGTCGTGGCTTCATGGCGTAGCGAAGCTGGCCGACAGGGCCCGCCAGCGTTCGAGATCGGCGGGTTCGTCCACGTCCCATGACAGCGGCAGATCGATGCAGCGGATCGACGCCCGTGCAAATGCGGCTCGGGTGTCCGCATGCGCGTGCGCGCTGCTGAAGCGCACTCCCGGAAAGTGCAGCGGGCGTCGCGCGCCGACGAGCACGAAGCCGCCGTCGACGGCCGGTCCCAGCACGGCATCGTGCTCGACCAGCGCCTCGCGCGCCTGCTGCAGATAGGCGACGTCCAGGCTCGGGCAGTCGGTGCCGATGAGCAACACCGCGTCGGCGCGAGACAGCGCCGAGGCCAGCGCCTGCGCCATGCGCTCACCCAGATCGCCGCCCTGCTGCAGATGTCGGACGGCGCCCACGGATGCGGCCAGATTGCGAAAGTAGTCACTGTCGGGGTCCGGCGCGCACCATAATTCGATCCCACCGATGACGCTGGCGCGGCAGGCCCCGGCCGCCTGCTCCAGCGTCGCCTTGGTGAGTTCGCGATACACGTCCGCGGCCTCGCTGGCGCCCAGCGTCCGGGCGAGGCGGGTCTTGACGGTTCCGGGCGTCGGTTCCTTGGCGAAGACCAGCAGCGCAGGAACGGGCAGGCGTGCCTCGATCATCGGTAGTGCCGGGCGAGGGCAGTGGGATCGGCACCCAGCGCATAGGCCAGCCGCAGCCGCCACATCATGACGATGGTTCGCCACGGACCACGAGCCTCCCAGCGCCGCCCCGATGTTTCGATGCGGGCGGCGAGGCAGGCCGGGCGGCCACCGGCGCGCTTCAACGTTCGCGAAAGCTGCACATCTTCCATCAACGGGATCGCCGCATAGCCGCCAACCCTGTCGAACAGCGTGCGGGTGACGAATATTCCCTGGTCGCCGGTGGCGATGCCGGTCAGACGCGAGCGCAGGTTCATCATCGCGGCGACCAGTTTCAGGATGCGTGGGTGGCCTCGAATGACGACGTCGAAGCGACCCCAACGCGCACCGTTGCGCAAGGCCTCGGCAATGGCATCCGCCGCGTTACCGGGCAGACGCGAGTCGGCGTGCAGGAACAGCAGGACGTCTCCGCGCACTTCCCGCGCGCCGGCGTTCATCTGCACGGCGCGTCCGCGCGGCGCCACCAGCAGGCGATCGGCAAGATGCGCAGCGACCTCATGGCTGGTGTCGATGCTGCCGCCGTCGACGACGATCACTTCATGTCCGGCGGCGCGCAACGGCGCCAGCGCGGCAAGCGCATCGGTCAGCGTGGACCCTTCGTCGAGCGTGGGGATGATGATCGACAGGCGCATCAACGGTGAGCGCCCCTGGTGGGTGCGGAGTGGTCTCTAGGAAAAGGCATCAGCGAATGTCGGCAAAGAACGCGCGCGGCGGCTCGCGTCCCACACGCAAGCATAGCAAAATGGCCAGGACGCGGCCGAAGCTTCGCCAGATGCCCATTTGCTCGAATTTGCGTGAACTGGTCGTGACGGTCAGCGGCAGGAACGCGGGGTCGCTGTGCGTGCGCAGCCGCTGCGACAGCGCGATGTCCTCGGCCACGCCCAGCGGGAATCCGCCCGCGCGACCAAAGGCGGCGGCACTGACGAACATCGCCTGGTCGCCATAGAACGTACGGGCCTTGGCGCAGCGATAGTTGTGCAGCGCGGAGATGGCGGCAAGCCGCCAGTCTTTACCGGAGAAGCGGTGCCGGAAGCCGCCGTAGGCGAATCCGGGCGCGCGCGCGGCCACCTCGATTGCCTGCAGCGCACCTTCGGGCAGTGCGGTGTCGGCATGCAGGAACAGCAGTACGTCGCCGGTGGCGGCACGGGCGCCGGCGTTCATTTGCTGCGCCCGCCCGCGTGGTGCCGTGAGGACACGGACCCAGCCGGTGCGCTGGAGCATCGCCGGACCCTCGTCGCGGCTGTCGCCATCGACGGCGATGACCTCGATGCCTGAGGTGCGCGAGCGCTCACGGTCAAGCTGTGCCAGTGTCGCCGGGAGCGCCTGCGCCTCGTCGAGGAAGGGAATGATGACCGAAATTGTCATGGTCTCATCCAGACAAAGTGGTGCGCTGGCGGTTCACCGGCTCCGTGGCGGCGTGCCGTTGAGAGACCAATCGTAGTCGATCCACTCGACCTTGTAGCCGTCCGCGGTCAGGCCCTTGGCGATCTCGGGATTGGCCACATAGCGCGCGATATATTTCTGCACCGAGCCGGCGGCGCCGCTGAAGTCCTCGTCGAACCACTTGAAGATCTCCGACAGGTTGGCGGTCTTGCCCGCCTGGTCGAAGCGGTTGCGGAAGCTGTCGTTGACGAATTGGCGCGCCTGCTCGTCGAGCTGGCCATCGAGCCGTGCCGATGCATAGGCTTCGCTGCGCAGGAACGGACAGGACTTCGACGCACAGATGATGGCGAAGTGGATGCGCGGTTCGCCCAGCGGACGAATGATCTTGTGCTCGAGATCGTAAAGATTGATGTTCTGGCCATTCAGCGGCCAGTCCTTGAACTTGAAGAATCGGGCGCGACCCAGGAATGTCGAAGGCGACAGGCCCTCGAGGATGCCGGCAATGGCCAGCGCGTTATAGGCATTGATGTAATGGACCAGGCTGTCCGCCTTGTTGTCGAGCTTGACCGGCTTGGCGAGGCTTTCCACATACGTGCGGAAGGCGGCGCTGTCCTGGAAAGCCGGATAATTCACCTCGCCGTTCCTGACATTGGCCTTGAGCAGCGCGTCGAACGGCGCATGGTCGACCCCCTGGGCGCCGGCAGGGGCGAATTGCAGCGCGAAGGCCAACATGAGCAGCGCGACGAGCGATTGCCCGATGCGCTGCGGTATTCGGGCAGCGGCTTCCCGGGTGCGATCGATGGTCATGGTCATCCGAGTGGGTCGGTCGATCATGGGGATGAATTACGCCGGGATTTCCATTTCTTGATCGCGATCGGCACCAGCGCAAACGCGCCCAGCAGCGCAAAGGCGCCCAGCGTCTCCGCCGAGACCAGTCCCTGCAGCGAGTCGATGCTGCCCAGCGTCTGGCCGAGATTCACGAAAACGAAGGTTCCCGGAATGATGCCGACCAACGTAGCCACGACGAAGGTGCGTACCGGTACCGACGTGAATGCGGGTGCCAAATTCACCAGAAAGAACGGAAACAGCGGGACCAGACGCAGGAAGAGCAGGTAATTGAACGCATTCTCCGAGAACCCGGCGTTGATCTTCTCGCCCAGCGAACCCAGGCGCTTGCGCGCAGCCTCGGCGAAGACATAGCGCGCGGCGAGGAAGACGATGGTCGCACCGACGGTGGCGGCGACCACCACCAACGCCGTGCCCACCCAGCGGCCGAAGACAAAGCCGGTTGCCAGCGACAGGACCAGCGCACCGGGAAGGCTGAACGCCACCGAGCCGGCGTAGATCAGGAAGGCGATCACCAGCGCGGCGGTGAAATGCGCCTCGGTGTAGGCGAGCAAAGCCGCGCGGTTGGCCTTGATGGTCTCAAGGGTGAGGTAGCGCTGGCCGTCCAGCACGAAAAACGCAGCCACGACACCGACGAACAACGCCAGGATCACGAATTTCAGCCAGCCTCGTTCGGCGGGTGGTTTGGCGCCATCGGTCGGACTGGACACGTCAGCTTCCCTGCAATCGGAAAATTCGCTTAATCCAGGTCTTTGCCGACGGCGTCAACCCTTCCTTCATGCGCTGATCCGCCACCCGCCGGTTGATCGACGCGAAGGTCGGATAGGTGTGGATGGTCCCGGAGATGTCAGCCGCCTTCATGCCCTTGGTGATCGCCAGTGCATATTCGGCGATCAGTTCGCCCGCATGCGCGCCGACAATCGCCGCGCCGAGCAGCTTGCCCTTGGGATCGGTGACGATCTTGGCCAGGCCCTCGGTCTCGCCTTCGGAGATCGCCCGGTCAAGTTCATCGTAGGCGAAGCGATATACGCGGTGGTCGATGTTCTGTTGCTTTGCCTCGGTCTCCGACAGTCCGACCCGCGCAAGTTCAGGATCGGTGAAGGTGCACCAGGGGATCACCTTGGTCGGTGCGGCCCACCACATGCGGAACAGCGCCTGGCGCAGCACGATGCCGGCATGGTGTTCGGCGACATGGGTGAACTGCAGGCCACCGGCGGCGTCGCCGATTACGTAGATGTGCGGTTGCGACGAGCGCAACCTGGCATCGACGGTAATGCGCCCGCGTTCGACGGCGACACCGGCGGCTTCCAGCCCCAAGCCTTCCACATTGGCGCGACGTCCGGCGGCGAGCAGCAGATGCGTCGCCTCCAGCCGTTGCTCGTTGCCATCCTTGCCCTTCACCAGCATTGCGACCGCGCCCTTGCCGCCCTCTGCCCGGACGATGGTTGCATCGAAGTGATAGCGGATGCCTTCGCCGACCAGTTGCCGGTGCACGACGGCGGCAAGGTCGGGATCCTCGCGCGGCAGAATGCCCGGCGCCATGTCGATCACCGTGACCTCGCTGCCGAGGCGACAGAAGGCCTGCGCCATTTCGCTGCCGATCGGGCCGCTGCCGACGACCAGCAGCGAGGGTACTGCCTGGCGCAGGTCGAAAATGGTTTCGTTGGTAAGGAAGGGCGCCGATTCGATGCCCGGAATCGGCGGAACGGCGGCACGCGAGCCGGTGGCAATGACGAAGGACTTGCCGCGCAGCTTTCGTCCGCCGACCTCGAAGCAGTCGGGCGAAATGAAATGCCCATCGCCGAAGGTCACATCCACCCCCAGGCCGCGAAAGCGCTCGGGGCTGTCGTTGGGCTCGATCTTGGCGATGACCGCGCGTACTCGTTCCATCACCCGGGCCAGATCGGGTTGCGGATCCGCGGCGGTGAGTGCCCAACGCTCGGCGTGACGCATTTCGTAGGCGATGCGCGCCGACTTGAGCAGCGCCTTCGACGGCACGCAGCCTGTCCACAGGCAGTCTCCGCCCAACCGGTGCTTTTCGACCAGCGCCACCTTGGCACCCAACGTGCTGCCGCCGGCGGCGACGACCAGGCCGCCAGAACCGCCGCCGATGACCACCAGGTCGAATTCGGGTCGGGACAAGAACACCTCCTTGTTTGGACTTGCGAGGGTACAGCCGTACACCCCAACCGCGCCGGGCCGTGAATCTGGGTCGAAACGCGTTCCTGTGATCTTACAGAGGGTTGCGGCCGGCATCAGCGTGGCGGCGTGATTGCCTGGCGTGGGCGTTGGCGGTCTATCGGGAGGTCGCTGAACTGTCAGGCGATCCGTGGACGTCATTGGACAATGGCGATGGGCGCCTTGTATCCTGCCCGCCATCGCGTCAGCGATCGATGACCGGGAAACGCCTGCCATGATCATTCCTCTGCAGTGGATAGGTTTTTTCGCGATCGGCGCTGTGTTCGTCGTGATGTTCACGCTGGGCCTGATGCTCGGCCGGGAGCAGATCGCGGCGGCGCTGGCGCGCCGCGTCGTGTTGACCGCGGTGATATTCGCGGTCGTGGTGCCGATCCCGGTGCTCGCGGTGCTCGTGGTCAGGGTTTTCGATCTGTCACCCGCCATCGCGGCGGGCATCGTCCTGATGGCGATTTCCCCGGGCGCGCCGGTGGCGCTACGCCGCGCGCTCGACGCGGGTGGCGATCCCCACTTCGCGCCGGCGCTGCACCTGGCCATCGTCATGCTTGCCGTGGTGACCGTACCGGTCAGCGTCGAGATCCTCGACTGGATCTTCAGCGCGCAGTTCCACGTGTCGGCACTGGACGTCGCGCGCCAGGTGTTCTTCGCGCAACTGCTGCCGCTGGCACTGGGCGCGGCGCTGCGCCATTGGAAGCCGGCGCTTGCCAAGGCGCTCGAGCCACGCATGGCGCGGGCTGGCAACGCACTGCTGCTCGTGCTCGGTGCGATGGCGCTGGTCGACCTGCCGTCGATCATCCGGCAGATCGGCTGGATCCCCAGCGCCGCCGGTTTCGGGATGACGATCACCGCACTCGCCGTCGGCGCGGCGTTCGCCTTTCGCGTCCCGGAAGTGCGTCCGGCCGCTGCGGTCGCTGCCGCGATGCGCAATCCCGGACTTGCGCTGCTGATCGCGTCGCTGAACAACGCCAAGCCCGAAGTAATCGCGAGCATTCTCGGTTACGCGATCGGTCTGGCCATCGCCATGGTCGTGTTCCTGCAGTGGCGCAAGCGGGCGGGGCGGGGGTAGACGCCGAGGGACCTGGCGACTGGCGGGCGAATCCACGCAGGCGGGAATCGCGCTGAGGCGCATGGCGCACTGACGCCATGAGCATCCCGAAAATCAGCATCATAGTCCGCAGCATCGGGCGACCAATGCTGGCGCCGGCGTTGGCCTCGATTGCCGCGCAGGGCTATCCGTCGGTGAGGTCGTCCTTGTCGCGGCAACGGGCGACGCACATCCGTCCATTCCCGACACCTGCGGTCCGCATTCGATTCACGAACTGCGCCGTGCCAACAGCTTACCGCGGGCGGAAGCCGCGGATGCCGGCATGCGCGCCGCGACGGGTGACTGGATCACCTTCCTCGATGACGATGATGAAATGCTTGCCGGTCAACTGGCCGGTCTGGTTGCAAGCGTCGCGCATCAGCCCGGGGCGCTTGCGGCGTCCGGTCGGGCGAGGGCGACGATTTGCGAAGTCACCGCCGTATCGGTCGGCTGACCCGTTCGAAGCGGGTATGCTTGTAGCTCCCGGCTGCGCAACGTTCGCCGAATTTCCCTGGCTTGCACGGTCGCGTCATCCTCCGACACGCGCAGCAACTCAACCACAGGTTCGCCATGAAATCAGCACAACTTACCGCCATCGGTCCCGCAGAAACCGTCGTGAAATGCATCGATGTCCTTGATCCGGGAGCTCCCGGCGACGGCGAAGTTCTGGTCGAAGTCGTTGCCTGCTCGATCAATCCCGCCGACGTTCTGATGTTCGAAGGCAACTACGCCTCGATACCGGAAACACCGTGCGAGGTCGGCATCGAAGGTGCTGGACGGGTACTGGCCGTTGGCGCCGGCGTTTCCAGCCTGAAGATTGGTGACAAGGTGATGAGCCTGGGCCGCGCCAACTGGATGCAGCAGCTGCGCGGCAAGGCGGAAACATTCGTCCGCCTGCCGGTGGAGGTGGACCTTGCGCAGGCAGCCATGCTGAAGGTCAACGTTGCCACCGCGCACCTGATGCTGACCAAATACGTGTCGCTCTCCAGGGGCGACTGGGTCATCCAGGACGCGGCCAATTCCGGCGTCGGCATCAATCTGATTCGTCTCGCACATGCCGAAGGCATCCGCACCGTCAACGTCGTACGTCGCGAGGACCTGATCGCGCCGTTGAAAAAGCTCGGCGCCGACGTGGTGGTCGTCGACGGCGCCGACCTCGTCGAACGCGTCAGGAAAGAAAGCGGTGACGCGCAGATCAAGCTCGGCATCGACGCGGTCGGTGGTCCTGCCATCGGGCGCCTGACCGACTGCGTCGGCGACGGCGGTACGGTGGTCAACTATGGACTGCTCTCGGGCCTGCCCTGCGAGGTCAACCCGTTCAATTTCGTGTTCCGCGACATCACGCTCACCGGCTTCTGGTTGGCCAAGTTGATGCGCGGGATGCAGTTCAGCGAAATTCAGGCAATGTACGAGCACCTCGCCGGGCGGCTGATCGACGGCACCATCCACATCGACGTCGAGGCCAGCTACCCGCTGGAAAAAATTGGCGATGCCCTGGCGCATGCCAAACGCGAGGGACGCGGCGGCAAGGTGCAATTGCGGCCGAACGGCTGAATGTCGTCCTGTTCGGGCGCGACAGGGTTGTAGCTTTGCCGAAGTTCTGCTTAAGATGCACAACATCGACCACGTTTGAATTTGGGGGGGCAATGAAAAAACTATCAATCGTCCTGGCCGCGCTGGCCGTGGCAGGCTGCGCCGGCACCATGTCGCAACCGTCGGGCCCGGGCGTGGTGAAGGTCACGCCGCTGGGTAGCCATGACGGTGAGTTTTGCTCGCGCGACCGGGCGATGGTGTTCGAGGATCCAGACGGCACCAGAATCCTCTACGACGCGGGATTTACCGTGCGTGGCGCGAACGACCCGCGGCTAGGCCAGATCAATGGCGTGCTGCTGACGCATGTCCATGCGGACCATCTTGGGGCAGCGCATCAGCCGGCCGCCAACGCCGGCGCCTGCGGCAATCCGGATTTTTCGGTAAAAGACACCCCCAATTCAAACACCGTGAACATCACCGTCGGCAAGAAGGCCGACCTTCTCGTCGGTGCCGAGATGGGGTCGCTCTTCGCCACGAAGGTGAAGTCTGCCGGCGGCGATCCCAAGCAAGTCAGGCTGGTTCGCTACGGCGCCATGGCCAAGGTCGGTGGCGTCAAGGTGACCACGGTCCCGGCTGTACATTCCAACGGGCTGACCTCGGACTTTCTGGACCATAACCACGGCGAAGCGTTGAAGGCGAACGGCCTGACGGCCTATGTCGGACCGCCCAGCGGATATGTCCTCACCTTCACCAACGGGCTGGTGGTCTACCTGTCCGGCGACACGGGGATGACCGCGGAGCAGGATCTGGTCGTGCGACGGCACTACAAGGCGAAGCTGGCGGTGATCAACATCGGCGACGTGTTCACCACCGGCCCGACCGAGGCGGCCTATGTGATCAACGACATGGTCATGCCCAACGCCGCGATTCCCTCGCACGCGAACGAGGTTGCGACCAAGGACGGCAAGGTGGTGCCGGGCAGCCGAACCGACACGTTCATCAAGGCGACCAATGTCGCAACGCATGTTCCGCTGAGCGGCAAGACCATGGCCTTCGACGGCAACGGGAAGTGTCAGACCGGCTGCTGAGAACCGCCTGCTGAATCATCGCGCCGAAGAAGGAGAAGACCTTCCTCGGCGCGAGCCCTTCCGGTCCGAATGCGCCCGGATTTCGCTCCGGCCGGATTCGATATCCCTGGGTCGCCGTTTTCCCTGGATGCAACCTATGCTGCTTGCCGCGGACCTCTGGAAATCCTACGACAGCAAGCCCGCAGTGGCCGGAGTATCGTTGGCTGCGGAGCGCGGCGAGATCCTCGGTCTGCTCGGTCCCAATGGTGCCGGCAAATCGACCACCGTGGCCATGCTCTGCGGTCTGTTTCGGCCCGACCGCGGCACGGTGACTCTAGACGGCGAGCCGATCGGTGACAACGCCGACAGCGTCAAGCGCCGCATCGGACTGGTGACGCAGGAAATATCGCTGCACGAGGAACTGCCTGCCGTCGCCAATCTGCGGCTCTTCGGCGCGCTTTATGGCGTCGAAGGAGACCTTCTCGAGAAGCGCTGCGCGGCAGCACTCGATCTGGTCGGATTGTCCGATCGCGCCAAGGCTAAGCCCGCCACCTTCAGTGGTGGCATGAAGCGCCGACTCAATATCGCCTGCGCGCTGGTGCACGATCCCGACCTGCTGATCCTCGACGAGCCCACGGTCGGCGTCGACCCGCAAAGCCGCAACGCCATTTTCGACAATCTCGAGGTGCTGCGCTCGCGCGGCAAGGCGCTGGTCTACACGACCCACTACATGGAGGAGGTCGAGCGGCTCTGCGACCGCGTCGTGATCGTAGACCACGGCAAGGTCATTGCCGCCGACACACTGGCGGGATTGCACCGGCTGTTGCCGCCGGCGGCGACCAGGCGCATCGAGATGGAGGGCGTCGTGGACGAGGAGGTGCTGGCGTGGCTGGCAGGGCACGGCCTCACTGTTCGCGAAGGGTCGTCGGGGCCGTCGCTCGAGGAGGTGTTCCTGCATCTCACCGGACGCGAGCTGCGCGACTGATCATGAAGCCGCTGCTCGCGCTGGCCCGTGCCGATATCGTGCTGTACCTGTCCAACCGCCGGGCGCTGTTGGTCACACTGGCCGCTCCGATCCTGATCGCGGCGTTCTTCGGCTCGGTCATGGGTGGTCCACCGAAGCAGCCGACGCGCATTCCACTGGCCGTCGTCGACCTCGATTCCAGCGCGGTAGCGAAGAATATCGTCGATGCAATGAAAGCCGACGTCAGCTTCGATATGCAGGCGTTGGCCGAACCCGAGGCCATCAGCCTGGTGCGGACGGGAAAGGTGCGCGCCGCGGTGGTGATTCCGGCAGGCTTCGGCGATGCCGCCGCACGCGCGCTGTTCCAGCCGGGCGCGACCAAACCTGCGATCACCGTGCACTACGATCCGTCGCAGGCGATGACACTGTCGGTCGTGAAGGGCCTGCTCACGGAGCAGGTGATGAAGGCGGTGAGCAGCGCGGCATTCTCGCCGGAGGCAGGGGCGCCGCTGCTCGACGGACTGCGCGACGATGTGCGCAAGAGCGCCACGCTCGACGAAGCGCCGCGGCGCAACCTGCTGCAGCTCTTTGACAGCATCGCGCGGGTGCAAAATGACAATGTGCCCGCTGCCGGCGCAGCGAAGAGTGGCGCAACGCCCGGCTTCTCGATGCCCTTCGCGACCCGCGACCTGGAAGTCACCTCTGGTGTCGACCGCAAGTACAACGGCTACGCGCACGCCTTCGCGGGAATGGGCGTGCAGTTCATCCTGTTCATGGGCATCGACCTGGGCATCGGCGTGCTGCTAATGCGCCGCCAGGGCATCTGGAAGCGGCTGCGCGCCGCGCCGGTTTCGCGCTCGTTGCTGCTCGGCAGCCGTATCGTTTCCGGAACGGTCATCGCCATCGTCCTGTTTATCGGCATCTACGCCGCGGCGATTGCCGTATTCGGCGTGCGCATCGACGGAAGTTTCGCGGGCTTTGTCGGCGTCGCGCTCGCCTTCGCGCTGCTCACCGCGACCTTCGGCCTGCTCATCGCCGCGGTCGGCAGGACGCCTGAAGCCACCCGCGGCATCGCCATCGTGGTCACGCTGCTGCTGGTCATGCTTGGTGGCGCCTGGGTACCGACTTTTGTCTTTCCGGGCTGGCTGCAAACGGCCACGCAGGTGGTGCCGACGCGCTGGGCGATCGACGGGCTTGAGGCGATGACCTGGCGCGGGCTGGGTTTCGAGGCTGCGCTGATGCCTATCGGCGTGATGCTGGCGTTCAGCGCGGCATTCGCCTGGATCGCAGTCAAGCGCTTCGACTGGGACGAATGACTGGAACGCGGTCGAGCTCGCATGGGCCCGTTGCGTCGAGGAGGGATAACATGATCCGCGGCCTGCACCACAACGCCTATCGCTGCTGCGATTCCGAGGAGACGCGGCGCTTCTACGAGGACTTCCTCGGCTTGCCGCTGGCCGGAACGCTGGAAATCGGCGAGACGATGAGCGGGCGCAAGACCAGCGCGCTGCACACGTTCTACCAGCTCGGCGACGGTTCCTTTCTGGCGTTCTTCGAGACGCCGGACCTGCCGTTCGAGTTCAAGGCGCAGCACGACTACGACCTGCACATTGCGCTGGAGGTCGACCTGAAGACGCTGCACGCCATGCTGGCCAAGGGCAAGGCGGCGGGCATCGAGACGCGGGGCATCTCGGACCACGGCTTCATCCACTCCATCTATTTTCGCGATCCGAATGGCTATGTCATCGAACTCGCGGCCCGGACCCCGAACCACGCTGGTGCCATGGACCCGGCACGCAACGGCGCGCGCGAGAAGCTCGATCGCTGGACGGCTGCCAGGAGACAGGCATCGGCCGGCGCAACCGGAAATGAAGGTTCGCCATGAAATCAGCACAACTCACCGACATCGGCCGCTTGATCGAATGCGTCTCCGAGGGCGGGACGGTAGTGAACTAGGGGCTGCTTTCCGGCAAGCCGTGCGAGATCGCCGCCTTCCACTTCGCGTTCCACTTCGCCTTCCACTTCGCCTTCCACTTCGTGTTCCGCGATATCTCGCTGACGGGCTTCTGGCTCGCCCGGTTGATGCGCATGATGCCCTTCGACCAGATCCAGGCGATGTACGTCAAGCTCGCCGGACGCTTGATCGATGGCACAATTGACGTCGGCATCGAGGTCAGCTATCCACTGGAGAAAATCGCCGATGCGTTGGCGCACGCCAAGCGCGCGGCGCGCGGCGGCAGGGTCCAATGGCGGCCGATCGGCTGATTTCAATGCGCTTACCGGCTGTTAGTCTTTACCATGTCAACAGGGGTATCGGAAATGATGAATCGCGAAAATCCCGTCTGGCTGATCACCGGCTGTTCCACAGGCTTTGGCCGCGAATTGGCGAAACTAGTGCTCGCGCGGGGCTGGCGAGCCGTCGTGACCGCGCGCGACCCGTCGAAGGTGGCGGACATCGCCGAAGGTCACGATGAGCGCGCGCTCGTCCTGGCGCTCGATGTCACCCGGCGCAACCAGATCACTGCGGCCGTCGACCAGGCGATGCGGCATTTCGGCCGCATCGACGCGCTGGTCAACAATGCGGGTTACGGATATCTCGCCGCCATCGAGGAGGGCGAAGACGAGGCGGTACGTGCGATGTTCGAGGCCAACGTCTTCGGGCTGATCGACATGACGAAGGCCGTGCTTCCGGTGATGCGCGCGCAGCGCAGCGGACTGATCGTGAACGTCTCGTCGATTGGCGGGATCACGAGTTTCGCGGCGACAGGCTACTATCACGGCACGAAATACGCGGTTGAAGGCATCTCCGAATCGCTTGCGCTCGAGGTGAAGCCGTTGGGTATCGACGTGCTGATCGTCGAACCGGGAGCCTTTCGCACCAATTGGGCGGGTCCGTCGATCACGCAGTCGGCGACGAACATCGACGCCTACGCCGCAACTGCCGGCGAGCGCCGCAGGCAGGTCGGCGCACGCAGCGGCAAGCAGCCGGGCGATCCGGTGAGGGCCGCGCAGGCGATCATTGACGCCGCGTTGTCGGATCGGCCGCCGCTGCGTTTGCTGCTCGGAAAGGCCGCGTTCGAACTGGCGCACAAGAAGCTCGATTCCATGCGCAGCGATTTCGACGCCTGGAAATCCACAACCGTCGACGCCGATTATCCGGTTGACGTGGGCTGAGGCCCGACCTGCCGGAGCGCACGCAGGTCCGGATCGGCGCGCCGTTCGGCTCGAAGGAATAGCATATTCGGCCATTCGAGCATTCTTTCGATCTGTCGGAGGAAGCATGAATACTCGTCGCAGAGCAATCCTGGCGCTTGGAGCGAGCGCGCTCACGGCATCGGCTGCCCTCCTGGCGCAGCAGCCGGCGTCGAAGATCCGGCGCATCGTCTACCTGACCCAGGGTTCGGAGAAGTCCCGCGGTGCTTTTCTCGGCGCATTCAGGGACGGACTGCGCGAACTTGGCTGGATCGACGGCAGGAACATCATCGTCGACGTGCACTGGGCCCCCCCCATGGGAGTTTCCGCAAGTCGCGGCGACATTGGTCAGGCGCAACCCGGACGTGATCGTGGGCACGTGCATCCCATCGACGCGCGCGGCCAAGAACGCGACTTCCACCATTCCGGTGGTCATGTCGGTGAACGGCGATCCGGTCGAGGCCGGGCTGGTGGCAAGCTTCGCGCGTCCCGGTGCGAACGTCACCGGCACATGGACGCTGTTCGAAGAACTGGTTCCGAAGTGGCTCGAAATCGTCACCAGAACGGTCCCCGGCACGCGCACTGTCGCAGTGTTGGCAAACCCGGAAAGTGTTGGCGACGAATACTGGTGGGCATATGCGGAACTGGCGGCGAAAAGCGTTCAAGTGCAAGTCGTCCGCGCGGAGGCGCACTCCGCGGCGAGCCTCGATCGCGCCTTCGCGAGCATGGTGGAGCAGCGCGCGGGTGCCTTCGTCCTGATGATCGACGCCTATTTCCTGAACGAAGTGCAGCGCATCGTGTCGCTGGCGAATCGACACCGGCTTCCGGGCGTCTACGGCTTTCTCGAGTATGCGCAGGCCGGCGGCCTGGTCAGCTACGGCGTGAGCTACCGCGAGTATTTCAAGGGCGTCGCGCGCTATGTCGACAAGGTGCTCAGGGGAATCAATCCTGCCGATCTCCCGGTCGAACAGCCGGCGAAGATCGAGCTGGCGGTCAATCTCGGATCCGCCAAACGGCTCGGCCTGACGATCCCGGGCGAGATCCTGGTGCGTGCCGACAGGGTGTTTTCGTGAATTGAGCGATAGGGCGGTCGTCGGCGTGGTACACGGGTGAGTCCGTGTCTTTCGGTGCCGGTGGGCGTTCAGCCCGCCGTGGCATTTGCGGCTTGCAGCACATCCGCGAACGGCGCCTCCACCTGCTCGGCGATCGAGTAGGCGCGCGAGAGGTCGCCGAGGAACGCTTCGAGTCTATGCGCGGCCAACAGGGCGCGGACCCGGTAGTGCGCATCGGCCAGGCGCAGCTCCACGCCATTGGCGTGCATCCGTCGCGCCAGGTCGGCGAACACGCGCAAAGTCGACAGATCGATTTCGGTGGTGAAGGCAAGGTCGATGACGATACGGCGCAGCGATTCCGACATGCCGTCGACCAGCAGATTCAGATGCTCGCGCACCGTGTCGACGTTGAAATAGAGCAGTGCGGCGTTGGCGCGGAAGACCAGGATTCCGGGCACGGGTTGCGCGGTCGGATGGCGGACCAGCGAGGCGAAGTGCATGGTTCCCGGAATCTTGCCCAACACCACGCATTCGGGCTGCGCCAGGCGCCGGATCAGTAGCGCCAGCGAAAAGATGCACGCCACCAGCACGCCCTTCAATATCCCCAGCACCAGCACCGCGGCGATGGTCACCAGCGCGATCACGAATTCCGGCTTGCTCACCCGGCGCATCTGGCGCATCTCGTCCAGCTTGAACATGCTCTGCACCGAAGCCAGGACCAGCGCCGCCAGCAGCGGCTGCGGCAGTCGCTCGAACAGATTGGTGAGGAAGAGCAGCGCGACGACGATCCACGCCGAGCAGACCACCAGCGACAACGGCGAACGGGCCCTGGCCTGGTCGTTGACCAGCGACTGCGACAGACCGCCTCCTGACGGGAATCCGTGTCCGACCGATATGGCGATATTTGCTCCGGCGAGGCCCAGCAGTTCGCGATTGGGGTCGACCGCGTAGCCATGCCGTGTGGCGAGCAGCCGCGCCGCAGCGATGCCTTCGTTGTAGGCCAGCAGAAAGCAGGCGAGCGACAGCGGCAGCAGCGTGTCGAGTTCCGCCAAGTCCAGATGCGGCAGCGCGGGCAAGGGAATTCCGCGTGGGATGGTTCCGATGGTGGCGATGGTCCAAGCCTCGACACCCGGCAGCGACATCACGACCAGCGACAGCACGACGACAATGAGCGGCACGGGCCAACGCGGAAAACGCATCTGGCCGAGCTGAAGCGCAACCAGCGCCACCAGTCCCAGCGCGAACGTGGGCATGTGGGTGCTGCCGATCTCCTGCGCCAGATGTGTCAGCGTACCCCAGAGCCCGTGCTTGCCGCCGTTGATGCCGAAGAGCAGAGGCAACTGACTAACGGCGATCACGATTCCGGCACCGATCTTGAATCCGGTCAGCACGGTCTCCGAAATGAAGTGCACGATCGCCCCCCAGCGCATTGCCCACGCGCCCAAGGCGATCAGTCCGACGAAAAACGCGGTGGCGGCGGCGAGCGTGGCGTAACGGGTCGGGTCGGCGGCGGCGAATACCGACAGCGTCGCGGCCAACGTCAGCGCGACGCTGGAGGTCGGGCCGACCGCGAGTTGGCGCGACATTCCGAACAGCCAGTAGACCAGCCCTGCGAACAAGTAGCAGTACAACCCCGTCTGCACCGGCATGCCGGCGAGCTGCGCGTAGGCGATCGAACTGGGAATCGCATATGCGGCCAGCGTGCTGCCGGCCAGCACGTCGTAACGGACGTCCCGGCGGCGATAGTCCGCCGCCCACGGCAGCACGCGTTCGCGCAGCGAACGGTGGGCGGACGCGGGGACGTAGGTGTCGGACATGGGGCGGCTGGCCGGGGAGTCGAATCGATGCGGGCGAACGGGCAGATGCTAGCGATACTGCGCGCCGCTGTCACCCGGTCGTGATATTCGGGTGCCAAGGGCCGCAAATTCGTGCGATGCCGGGCAACTCGGGGGCCGGCGTCACGCGACCGTGTGTTGCCCGGAATTCTTGATCAGCTCAGGCGCCGATCGGCAAACTGAAAGCGAATGTCGAGCCGCGGCCGACCACGCTGTCCACCCAGATCCGGCCGCCGTGCAGTTCGACGAACTTGCGCGAGATCGCCAGCCCGAGCCCGGTGCCTTCGATTTTCTTCGACATCGTCCCGACCTGGCGGAACTCCTCGAACACCGCCGCCTGGTCTTCCGGGGCAATGCCCACGCCGGTGTCGGTCACCGAGAACTCGACACGGTCGTTGTGGCCGGTGACGCGGACGTCAATGCGTCCACCCTCGGGCGTGAACTTGATGGCGTTGGTCAGCAGGTTGAGCAGGACCTGCCGCAGCTTGCGTTCGTCGGCATGCAGCGTCGTCAGAACTGAATCGATCGCGCAATGCAGGGTGACGCCACGGCGTTGCGCGCGTTCGCGGATCAGGCTCAACGTCGCGTCGACCACCGGCGCAATCGCGAATTCGCTGAGGTCGAGTTCCAGCCGCCCGGCCTCGATCTTCGACAGGTCGAGAATGTCGTTGATCAGCGCCAGCAGGTGGCGCGCCGGACTCGACGATGTCGGTCACGTATTCCGCTTGCTTGTCGTTCAGGTCGACGACATGCGCTCCGCAAGCACCTCGGTGACGCCGATGATCGCGTTCAGCGGTGTGCGCAGCTCGTGCGACATGTTGGCGAGGAACTCGCGCTTCTGCCGGCTGGCCGTTTCCAGTTCGCGGCTGGTCGCCTCGATTTCGCGGAACAGCCGCGCATTCTGGATCGCCAGTACCGACTGCGCGGCAAAGTTCTGCAGCAGCGTCACGATCGAGTCCGGCTCGAACTCCCCGGTCGACTTGCGCCGGATCACCAGCCCGCCGATCACCCGATCCTCGCGCAGCAGCGGCACCGCCAGCACCGACGGTATGCCTTCCGCAGCAGCAGGTCGCGTACCGGGTCGATAGGCGCTCTTCCGTGACGTCGAGGATCTGAAACGGGGCCCGCCGCTCGGCGGCTTCCCAGCGACGTCCTCGCCCTATGGATCGGCGCCAGCACGCAGGTTTCGAAGCATCTCATCGCTCACTCCGTGGCTGGAGCGCAGGTACGAACACTTCGGACGCCTCGTCGAATTCATAGATCGTGCCGCCCGCGTCGGCCTTCGACAGTTCCACCGCGTGGGTGATGACCGTGGCAGCACGGTCTCCAGGTCAAGGGTCGAACTGACCGCCTGGCCGACCTCGCCAAGCGCGCTCATTTCCTCGACCGATTGCATGAGCTGCCGCGGTGCGTGCCTTGACCTCGCTGAATAGCCGGACATTGTCGATCGCGATCACCGCCTGATCGGCGAAGGTATGGAGCAGTTGGACCTGGGTTTCCGGGAAGGGCCCGGGCCGGACCGGCCGAACGGCGATCCCGCCGATCGCCTGGGCGTCGCGCATCAGCGGCACGGCGAGAATGCTGCGGAAGCCGCCGCGCATTCGACTCCTCGCTGATCGCGTACTCGCTGTCTTCGAGGACGTCGGGAATCTCGACCACGTCTTGCGTCTGGATCGCCCGCGTAATTGCCGTTCGCCGGCTCGGCAGTTGCGGATAGTAGGTCTTCAGCATTTCGGAATATTCCGGATTCACCGGATTCACCGTGGACACCAGATGCACCATCCGGCCGTCGAAGGTGAATACGTTCGCCGCGCTGGCCCGGCAGAGCTTTAGCACCGCGGCGGCGATCGTGTCGAACACCGGCTGGGCATCGGTCTGCGACCGGCTGATGACGCGCAGGATTTCGCTGGTGGCGGTCTGCTGCTCCAGCGATTCGCTCAGATCGCGATTACGCGCCGCGAGCTCGGTGAACAGGCGGACGTTCTCGATGGCGATAACCGCCTGGTCGGCAAAGGTCTGCAGCAGCGCGATCTGGTTCTCGGAGAACAACATCACTTCCGAACGCCAGACGCCGATCGAGCCGATGGCTCGACCGCCGAGGATCAATGGAACGCCCAGGACGGTCCTGGCGTTGATCCGTGTCCCAGGGGCAAGGCAATAATCGGGGTCGGCGCCAAGATCCGGCGTCTGGACCACCCTGCACTCGAGCGCCGCACGGCCGGACACGGTGTCGGGCCCGAGCATGCGCGGGTAGCCGTTGCTCCATTCCGCGAGGTCCTCGGGTGACATGCCATCGACGGAAGCAAAGTCAAGATTGTCGCCGTCGACCAGATAGACGGCGCTGAAGGTCGCGTTGCATAGCATCCGTGCGCTGCGGACAATCGTGTCGAACACCGGCCGCGTGTCGGTGGGCGAGCGGCTGATGACGCGCAGGATTTCGCTGGTGGCCTTCTGCTGCTCAAGCGCCTCGTGCGTGGCATGGAACAGCCGCGCGTTGTCGATGGCGATGGCCGCCTGGGTGGCAAAGGTCTCGACCAGCGCGACCTGGTCGGGCGCGAACAAGCCGGGCTCGCGGCGCCACAGGAAGATGCCGCCGATAGCCATGTCCTTGTGCAACAGGGGCACCGCCAGCACGGCGCGGAATTTGTTGTCCACGGCGGGCGGGCGTGCGTCGGGGTATTCGCTGTCGAGCAGGGGAACGGCGTCGGCGTGATGAATGGTTGCGCGTTCCAGCACGGCGCGGCCGGTGATGGTCGTCCGCCGCAGCGGCACGACTTGGGCGTGCATGGTGATGGTGTCGTCCGCCGAGTAATGCGCCAGCGCACGCATCACCTCGCCGTCGCACAGGAGCACGTAGGCGAAGGGCGCTTGGCACAGGCGGGCGGCCTGCTCGGCGACGGCGTTCATCACCGGCTGGGCGTCGGCCGGCGACGCGGCCATCGCGCGCAGGATCTCGGCGGTCGCCGCCTGCTGCGCCAGCGCATCGGCGAGGCGCTGATCGACCGGACGGTCGGCGGAGGGTTTGTGTCCGCGCGGCGGTCCGGCGGCGGGCGCCTTGGCCCGCGCCTTGGTCTTGACGGCCTTTGCTTCCCGGTCCATGGGAACTCCCTGCGGGCAGCGGCACCTGGGCCCGCAAGCCAGACAGGCTAGGCGATTGCCTGCGGTTGGGCAAGCGCCCATACGGAACTGAGCGGAACTGAGTGGTTGAGTGAAATTCGGTAGGCGTGAGGTCGACCTGGCCCTCGGAGCGAGATCCTGGCGGTATAGGGGGATCTGGAGCCTGCAGTCGGGTGCGCGCCGCGGATTCGACCAACGGCCTTCAGTGAAAGTCCCGCGACCGGGTGGGGAGCGAGCCCAGCAGCGGCGTCAGGTCGACCAGCCGCCCGGCGATCAGGTGCACGACCTCGCCCTCGCGCTCGACGCGGCCGTAGACGCCCAGCAGGCGCGCGCCGAGCAGTTCCCGGCGCTGCCGGTCGGACAGGTCGCGCCAGACGATGACATTGGTCGCGCCGGTCTCGTCCTCGAGGGTCACGAACATGACGCCGCTGGCGGTGTCCGGTCGCTGCCGGCCGATGACGATGCCGGCGGTGCGGGCGATGCGCCCGTGCGGCGTGCGCGCGACCTCGGCTGCGGGAATGAGGCGCTGTGCCGCCAGCTGCCGGCGCAGCAGCGCCAGCGGATGGCGGCCGAGCGTCAGGCCGAGCGCGCGGTAGTCGGCGACGATGTCCTGGCCCTCGGTCGGCGCGGGCAGCGCTGGTACGTCTTCCACGAAGGTGGCGCCGGTCCCGGCGCCGGCGAAGATCGGCGGCAGTTTTTCCACGCCGGCGACATCCCAGACGGCGGCGTGGCGATGTCCGGCGAGTGCGGCCAGCGCACCGGCGGCGGCCAGCGCGGTCAGGTCGCCACGGTCCAGCCGCGCACGCTGCGCGAGGTCGGCGACGTCGGTGAACGGACGCTGCGCACGCGCCGTTACGAGGCGTTGCGCGCCTGCCTGCGACAGGCCGGCGACGAGCCGCAGGCCGAGGCGCAGCGCGGCGGGGCAGGGGGCTGCAGTCGACCGCGCGGAAACATCGCTGGCCGGCGAAGGGCATTCTCGACGTATCGATTCCGGTCCTGCCTGCGCTGCATCCGCATCTGCGGGCGCAGGCGTGACAGGTGCCGTCGCGTCCGCATCCTCCAGCGTGCAGTCCCAGTCGCTCACTGTGACATCGACGCTGCGCACCTCGACGCCGTGCCGGCGCGCGTCGCCGACCAGTTGCGCCGGGGCATAGAAGCCCATCGGCTGCGCGTTGAGCAGGGCGGCGCAGAAGGCGGCCGGATGGTGGAGCTTGAGCCAGGCCGACACATAGACCAGCAGCGAGAACGACGCCGAGTGCGACTCGGGAAAGCCGTATTCGCCGAAGCCCAGGATCTGCTGGTAGATCTGCCGCGCGAAGGCTTCGGAGAGTCCGCGCGCGCCCATGCCGTCGATCAGCCGCTGCTCGAATTTCTCCAGCCCGCCCTTGCGCCGCCACGCGGCCATGGAGCGGCGCAGGTGATCGGCCTCGCCCGGCGAGAAGCCGGCGGCGACGATGGCCAGCTGCATCACCTGCTCCTGGAAGATCGGCACGCCCAGCGTGCGCTCGAGCACGCACTTCACCGCGGCGCTGGGATAGGTGACCGGTTCCAGCCCCTGGCGGCGGCGCAGATAGGGATGCACCATGCCGCCCTGGATGGGACCGGGCCGGACGATCGCGACCTCGATGACCAGATCGTAGAAGCATGCGGGCTTCAGCCGCGGCAGCATCGACTGCTGCGCGCGCGACTCGATCTGGAACACGCCGACCGTGTCGGCGCGCTGGCACATCGCGTAGACGGCCGGGTCCTCGGCGGGGATGTCCTGCATGCGCAATTCGACGCCGCGCCGCTGCGAGATCATCGCCAGCGCGCCGCGGATCGCCGACAGCATGCCCAGCGCCAGGCAGTCGACCTTGAGCAGGCCCATGGCGTCGAGGTCGTCCTTGTCCCACTGGATGACCGTGCGCTCGGCCATCGCCGCGTTTTCCACCGGCACCATGCGTTCGAGCAGGCCGCGGGCGATGACGAAGCCGCCGACGTGCTGCGACAGGTGGCGCGGGAAAGCCCATCAGCTCGCCGGTGAGCACGACCAGCCGCCGCAGCAGCGGCGAATCGGGATCGAAGCCCGCCTCGCGGATGCGCAGGGGATCGACCTTGCGGCCGTCCCACCAGGCGAACACGCCGGTCAGCCGGTCGACCTGCGCCAGGTCGAGCCCCAGCGCGCGGCCGACGTCGCGCACCGCGCTTTTCGGCCGGTAGGTGATGAGCGTGGCCGCCAGCGCGGCGCGCTCGCGGCCGTACTTGCGGTAGATGTACTGGATGACCTCCTCGCGCCGCTGGTGCTCGAAGTCGACGTCGATGTCGGGCGGCTCGTTGCGCTCGCGGCTGATGAAGCGCTCGAACAGCATGTTCATCCGCGCCGGGTCGACCTCGGTGATGCCCAGCGCGTAGCAGACCGCCGAATTGGCCGCCGAGCCGCGGCCCTGGCAGAGGATGCCCTGCGCGCGGGCGAAGGCGACGATGTCGTGGACGGTGAGGAAGTAGGGCTCGTAGCGCAGCTCGGCGATCAGTGCCAGTTCGTGCTCGATCAGTTCGCGCACGTCGGCGGGGCAGGGGGCTGGCTGTGCGCCGTTGCCGCCATAGCGCCGCGCCAGTCCCGCCTCGACCAGCGCGCGCAGATGCGAGGCCGGCGTGGCGCCCGGCGGCACCACTTCCTCCGGATATTCGTAGCGCAGCTCGTCGAGCGAGAACGCGCAGCGCGCGACGAGGTCGAGCGTGGCGTCGGTCAGCGCGCGCGGATAGAGCGTGGCCAGCCGCGCGCGCGAACGCAGGTGCCGCTCGCCGTTGGGATGGAGCGCGTGGCCGCAGTCGGCCAGCGGCGTGGCCAGGCGGATCGCCGTCAGCGTGTCCTGCAGCGCCCGGCGCGCGCGCGCGTGCATGTGCACGTCGCCGGCGGCGACCAGCGGCAGGCCGGCGGCTTCGGCCAGCGCGGTCAGCGCTGCGAGGCGGTCGCGGTCGCCGGCGCGGGCGAAGAGTTCGGCGGCGATGAAGGCGCGGCCGGGAAAGACCTCGGCCAGCCAGCGCAAGGGGTCGCCATCGTCCGTGCCGGACGCTGTCCGCCTTCCGGCGCGGGCGATGTCCCGCCATTGCCGATGCCGTCCGATGGATCCGGTCGCCGCCACGCCGTCATCGACGCCGGCGGCAGCCACAGCGCCAGGCAGCGCGGCGCCAGCGCCGCGACGTCGGCGCGGGTGAGCGCGTAACTGCCCTTGACCGCATTGCGCCGGCCGCGGGTGATGAGCTGCGCCAGGTCGCCGTAGGTCGCGCGGTCGGTGGCGTAGAGAACGAGCTTCAGGCCGTCGGCGAGCGTGAACTCGCTGCCGATGACCAGCGGCAGGCCGGCGTCCTTCGCGGCCAGGTGCGCGCGCACCACGCCGGCAAGCGAGCATTCGTCGGTCAGCGCCAGCGCGGCATAGCCCAGCGCCTGCGCCCGCTCGACCAGTTCCTCCGGATGCGAGGCGCCGCGCAGGAAGGAGAAGTTGGACAGGCAGTGCAGTTCGGCGTAGGGGGGCAGCATGGCGGGCGGGCGAGGGCAGGATGATTACCGTATATATATACGGTATCATGTTTGCAGCATGGGTCGCCATCACTGCACGCCGAAATCGGCCACCCAGTTACGTTTTCGGTTCTGCGGGCTGCCCGTGCAGCCGATCCGTGGCGGTCGCGCGACCGGCCCGCGGTATCGCGGCGCTGCGGTCGGCGCAGCTTTGCCGCAATCTCGTAAGATGTGCGTTCATCCACACAGCAATCACCGACCGGAGCCGCAACCCGGCGCACCTGTGCATCCGTTCGCAAAACCGCCCACCGCCCATGCCATCGCCCACACCCGCCATCGCCTTCGACCGTTTCCATCGCTACGCCGAATTGACCGAGGTGTTGCATGCGCTGGCCCGCGCGCATCCGGACCTGGTCGCCATCGAATCGATCGGCAAGAGCCACGAAGGCCGCGACATCTGGCTGTTGACGGTCACCCAGACGAAGACCGGTCCCGCGGCAGAAAAGCCCGCGTTCTGGGTCGACGGCAACATCCATGCGACCGAGGTAGCGGCGTCCGCGGCGAACCTGTATCTGCTGCACACGCTGGTCACCGGCTATGGTCACGATGCGGACCTCACCCGCGCGCTCGACACGCGCGCCTTCTACATCTGTCCGCGCATCAATCCCGACGGCGCCGAATGGGCACTGGCCGAGAATCCGCGCTGGATCCGTTCCAGCACGCGATCCTATCCGCACCACGACGAGGACATCGAGGGCCTGACTGTCGAAGACGTCGACGGCGATGGCCGCATCCTGCAGATGCGCATTGCCGATCCCAACGGTGTGTGGAAGGCGCATCCCGACGAGCCGCGCCTCTTGATCCGGCGCGATCCGGTCGAGACCGGCGGCACCTACTACCGTGTGCTGCCCGAGGGCACGCTCGAGGACTACGACGGTTTCACCATTCGCGTAAAGAGGCCGCCGCAGGGACTCGACCTCAATCGCAATTTCCCTGCATCGTGGCGGCAGGAATTCGAGCAGCTGGGCGCGGGTCCCTATCCGGTATCGGAACCGGAGGTGCGCGCGGTTGTCGATTTCATCGCCCATCATCCGAACATCAGCGGCGGCACCACCTTCCACACCTGGAGCGGGGTGCTGCTGCGCCCGTTCGAGCACCAGCCCGACGAGGAGATGCACGCCGAGGACCTGTGGGTCTACCAGGCGGTTGGCGCCAAAGGTACCGAGCTGACCGGCTATCCGAACATCTCGGTCTACCACGAGTTTCGCTACCACCCGAAGTCGGTGATCGGCGGCACCTTCGACTGGATCTACGAGCACCTGGGCATCTATGCCTGGGTGGTCGAGATCTGGTCGCCGATGCGCGAAGCGGGCATCACCGGCTACAAGTACATCGACTGGTTCCGCGACCATTCGCCCGAGGACGACCTGAAGCTCTTGCGCTGGAGCGACAGCGCGCTGGGCGGCGCCGCGCATGTTCCGTGGAAGCCCTTCGACCATCCGCAGCTGGGTCCGGTGGAAATCGGCGGCTGGGATCGCTTCAACGCCTTTTCCAATCCGCCGCCGGCGCTGCTGGAGCGCGAGCTCGCGCGTTTTCCCAAGTGGCTGGTCTGGCAGGCGCTGCTCTCGCCCAGGCTCGAACTCGTCCATGCCGGCGTGCGCGACGAAGGCGGCGGCAACTGGAAGGTGACGCTGGTCGTGCAGAACACCGGCTGGCTGCCGTCCTACGCGTCCAAGCGCGCGCTGGAACGCAAGGTGGTGCGCGAACTGATCGCCGAGATCGCATTGCCCAAGGGCGCGACGCTGGTGCAGGGCAAGCGTCGCATGGAGGCGGGCCAACTCGAAGGCCGCGCCTACAAGCACACCGGCGTGTCGTTCTGGGGCGATCCCAATGTCACCGGCGACCGCGCCAAGGTCGAGTGGGTGGTGCGCGGCGCGCCGGGCGCGCGCATCGACCTGGTGGCGCGCCACGAGCGCGCCGGCACCGTGCGCGCGAGCGTCACGTTGCCGGCAGCAGGATGACCTCACCAGCGGCTCACGTACCCGGTCGACCGCTGATTCCTCGTGGTGTGTGGGTCCTGGGGTTGGTCAGCCTGTGCATGGACCTGTCCTCCGAACTGGTCCACGCGCTGCTGCCGCTGTACATGGCCACCGCATTGGGCGCGTCGATGCTGGTCATCGGCGTCGTCGAGGGCATCGCCGAGGCGATCGCGCTGGTGGTCAAGCTCTTCTCCGGCGCGTTGTCCGACTGGATGCGCCGGCGCAAGCCGCTGGTGCTGCTGGGCTACGGTCTCGCCGCGCTGTCGAAATTCGTGTTTCCGCTGGCGCCTACGCTTGGCTGGGTTATCACGGCGCGCTTCGCCGATCGCGTCGGCAAAGGTATCCGTGGTGCGCCGCGCGACGCGCTGATCGCCGACATCACGCCCGTTGCCGTGCGGGGGCGCGCCTTCGGTCTGCGCCAGGCACTGGATACCGTCGGAGCGATCGGTGGACCGCTGGTGGCACTCGCGGCGATGGCGTATTTCGCCAGTGACTTCCAGGCGGTGTTCTGGATCGCGGTGATTCCGGCAGTGCTGGCAGTGCTGCTGATCGTGATCGGCGTGGACGAACCCGATCGCAGGACCGCCAATGCGATCGCCTTCGCGGACCGCAAATCGCGTCCGGGATTCGCCGACGCGCGGCGCTTGCCCGTCACTTTCTGGTTCATCGTGGCGATCGCGACGGTGCTGACACTTGCTCGTTTCTCCGAGGCGTTCCTGATCCTGCGCGCGGTCGATGTCGGCTTTGCGCTGGCGACCGCGCCGCTGGTGATGGTGGTCATGGCCACCGTGTACGCGCTGGTCGCCTATCCTGCCGGCGCGGCCGCCGATCGTGGCGGTGCACCCTGGTTGCTCGCCTTCGGCCTGGCGGCGCTGCTGGCCGCCGACCTCGTCCTCGCCCGGGCATCGGGAACCGCGTCGATACTCATCGGCGCGGTGTTGTGGGGGCTGCACATGGGGCTGACGCAGGGCTTGCTCGCCACGTTGGTCGCCGGCGCATCGCCAGCTGATCTGCGCGGCACCGCGTTCGGCGTGTTCAATCTCGCCGCAGGCGTGGCGCTGCTGCTGGCGAGCGTGCTCGCCGGCTGGTTGTGGGACAGTTTCGGTCCCGCGTTCACGTTCTACGCGGGCGCGGCGTTCACACTACTGGCCGGTGTCGGCCTCATGTTGCGATACCGCGACGTGTCGGCGCTGGCAAAGTCCTAGCGCCGAAATGCACAGGTCGCGGCGACGAAGCGCGTGGTGCAGGGCGTCGCCGGTGCGACCCAGCAGCGCTTCAATGCAGCGCGCATCGCCGGCCTGTCCG
The DNA here is from genome assembly GCA_963712105.1 of uncultured beta proteobacterium. Lineage (GTDB taxonomy): Bacteria > Pseudomonadota > Gammaproteobacteria > Burkholderiales > Casimicrobiaceae > VBCG01. The sequence continues at coordinate 5,025 of CAVQGR010000002.1, read as the reverse complement.
TAGCCGCCCCGTCACACCACCAGTGGCGCCTCGTCCATCGCCGCGATCTGCTCGCGCAATTCGAGCACGCGGTCCTGCCAGTAGCGCATGGTGTTGAACCACGGAAACGCGGCGGGAAACGCCGGGTCGTCCCAGCGCCGCGCGATCCATGCCGAATAGTGGATGAGGCGCAGCGTGCGCAGCGCCTCAACCAGATGCAACTCGCGGCGGTCGAAGTCGGCGAAGTCCTCGTAGCCGGCGAGCACGTCGGACATCTGGCGCGTCATCGCCGCGCGGTCGCCGGAGAGCAGCATCCACAGGTCCTGCACCGCCGGACCCATGCGCGCGTCGTCGAAGTCGACGAAGTGCGGTCCATCCTGCGTCCACAGCACGTTGCCGGAGTGGCAGTCACCGTGCAGGCGAAGCGCGGGCGTGTCGCCGGCGCGGTCGAAGGCGCGGCGCACGCCGTCGAGCGCCATCGCCGAGACGCTGGTCCAGGCGTCGGCGAGTTCCGGCGGGATGAAGCCCTGCGCGAGCAGAAATTCGCGCGGCTCGTCGCCGAAGGTCGCGATGTCGAGCGTGGGCCGGTGTGCGAAAGGCGTCAGCGCGCCGATGGCATGGATGCGCGCGATGAAGCGGCCCATCCACTCCAGCGCCGCGGGGTCGTCGAGTTCCGGCGTGCGCCCGCCCTGGCGCGGGTAGACGGCGAAGCGCAGATCGCCCTGATGATGCAGCGTGGCGCCGTCGATGGCATGCGGCGGCACCACCGGAATCTCGCGTGCGACGAGTTCGGCGACGAAGCCGTGCTCCTCGAGGATCTGCGCGTCGGTCCAGCGGTGCGGCCGGTAGAACTTGGCCACGACGGGTTGGGCATCGTCCAGATAGACCAGGTAGACGCGGTTCTCGTAGCTGTTGAGCGCCAGCAGGCGGCCGTCGCCGATCATGCCGATGCCCGCCAGCGCGTCGAGGATGCGGTCCGGCGTCAGCGTGGCGTAGGGGGCGGCGGCGGACATGGCGCATTGTACGGGGCGGGAGCCGAGCGTCCGGAACGCCAGGACGTGCCTGTTTTCCCGCGCCTGCGTACACTTACGGGTTTTGCAGCACAGATTCCGAAGGAAACCCGCGTGCCCGAATCCGAATCCACCGCCGAACGCTTCGGCCTGTACCTGCCGCGCATCCTGCAGCAGCATCTGGTCGACCATCCGGACAAACGCTGGTGGACGGTCGACGGCTCGGTGGCCTTCGTCGACATCTCGGGCTTCACCAAGCTGTCCGAGCGCCTCGCGCGCAAGGGCCGGGAAGGCTCGGAGCAGATCACCGAGGTGATCGGCAACAGCTTCGAGTCGATCCTGGCGGTCGCCTACGACAACGGCGCCAGCCTGCTCAAGTTCGGCGGCGACGCGCTGCTGCTCTGGTTCCAGGATGCCGACCATGCGACTCGCGCCTGCCGCGCCGCGATCCGCATGCGCCGCGTGCTGCGCGACGTCGGCCGGATCGACATTCCCGGTGCCAGGGTGACGCTGCGCATGTCGCAGGGCGTGCATTCGGGAACTTTTCATTTCTTCGCCGTCGGATCGTCGCATGTGGAACTGCTGCCGATGGGGCCGGCCTGGAGCCGCGTGGTGACGATGGAGCACGAGGCGAGTGCGGGCCAGATCCTGATCAGTCCGGAGACTGCGGCACTCCTGCCCGGTCGTTGTCTGGGCAAGTCCAAGGGTCCCGGCGTGCTGCTGACGCGCGAGCCTCCGGGCGAGATGGAAAAGCTGCCGCTGGTCCCGCGGCCGCAGATTTCCACCGAGACGCTTGCGCATTGCCTGTCGCCGGCGATTCGTGCGCACATCAGCGGCGGTGGTGGCGGTTCCGAGCATCGGCCGGTCACCATCGCCTTCATCCGCATCGAGGGCACCGATGCGCTGATCGAACACGCCGGGCCCGAGGCCGCGGCCGAGGCGCTGCACCGGCTGGTCGGCGCGGTCGAGGAGGCCACCGAGGAGCAGGGCATCGCGCTGCTGTCGTCCGACGTCGACGTCGACGGCGGCAAGCTGATCCTGACGGCTGGCGCGCCCGGCAGCACCGGCGACGACGAGGAGTGCATGCTGCTCGCGCTGCGCCGGATCGTCGACGCGAACGTTCCGGTTTCGATCCGCATCGGCGTCAACCGGGGCGCCGTCTTTGCCGGCGACATCGGTCCGTTCTACCGCCGGACCTACACCGTGATGGGCGACGCCGTGAACCTGGCCGCACGCCTGATGGCCAAGGCCGAGCCGGGCAACATCTATGCGACCGCCGACGTGCTCGACCGTTCCAACACGTTGTTCGCAACCACCGAACTGGCACCGTTCGCGGTCAAGGGCAAGGCGCAGCCGGTCCGCGCCTGGGCCGTCGGCGACGCCGTGGGCTCGCGCTCGCGCCTGGGCGCGCTGCAGCGGCTGCCGCTGATCGGCCGTGACGCGGAACTCGCGATCCTGAGCGAGGCGCTGGAAGCGGCGAGGGCGGGTCACGGGCGGCTGGTCGACATCACCGGCGAGGCCGGCATCGGCAAGACGCGCCTGCTCGAGGCGCTGCGCGAGGCGGCTGCCGGTTTCCGGCAGCACCACGCGGTATGCGAAGCCTACACGGCGTCGACCCCCTACGCGGTCTGGCAGGAGCTGCTGCGCGAGCTGCTCGGATTCGGACGCGACGACCCCGACGAAGCGGTCGCGCAACAGCTGCGCGCGCTGGTGGCGAAGGACCTGCCGCAGCTGCAGCCCTGGCTGCCGCTGCTGGCCATCGCCTTCGGCCTCGAGTTCCCGGCGACGCCCGAAGTGGAGATGCTCGCCGAGAAGAACCGGCGGACCAAGCTGCACGAGACCGTCGCCGCCTTCCTCGCCGCCGTCGCGCCCGGTCCCGGCTTGTTCCTGATCGAGAACGCGCACCACATGGACCTCGCCTCCGCCGAGCTGCTCGCCTACGTCGCCGGCGTGCTCGGCGAACGGCCGTGGGTGTTCGGCGTCGCGCGCCGGCCGGGCGGCGCGCCCATCGCGCCCGCCGCGCCGGCGGCCGTCCGCGTGGACCTCAAGCCGCTCGGCGAGGCCGACGCGCTGCGGATGGCGCAGCAGGCGTCGCGAGCAGGACCCGCTGCCGTTGCACGTGCTGAAGACCGTCGCCAGCCGCTCGGGCGGCAATCCGCAGTTCCTGCGCGACCTGCTGCGGGCCGCCATCGCCACCGGCGGGACCGGCGGGCTGCCGGATTCCGCCGAAGCCGCGACCATGGCGCGCATCGACGCGCTGGCGCCCGACGACCGCGCGCTGCTGCGTCACGCCGCGGTGTTCGGGCTGACCTTTCATCCGCGCATGCTCGACTGGCTCGACCTCGAAGGCCAGCGCCTGCGGCTCGACGCCGGCGCTGCGGCGCGCTTGCAGGAATTCTTCGACGCCGAGGGCGACGGCTACCTGCGCTTCCGCCGCTCGCTGCTGCGCGACGCCGCCTACGAAGGGCTGCCCTACAAGCTGCGCCGGCGGCTGCACGGCGCGGTGGCGGCGCGCATGGAAAAGGAACTGGAGCAGCCCGAGGACGAGGCCGGCATCCTGTCGCTGCATCATCTGGCCGCGGGCGAATATCGACCGGCGTGGCGGTATGCGACGGTGGCGGCCAGGCGCGCGCTGGGCGCGTACGCTTTCGTCGAAGCCGCGGGGATGTACACGCGCGCGATCGACGCCGGCCGCCGGCTGCCGGAGCTCGAGAAGCGCGAGCTGGCCGTCGCGCACGAGGCGCTCGCCGATTGCCTGTACCGGGCCGGCGAATTCGACAAGGCCGCAGACACCTACGCGTCGGCGCGTCGCCTGGTCGCGGGCAGTCCGCTGCCGGAGTCGGAGTTGTTGCTCAAGCAATCCAAGCTGGACGAAAAACGCGGCAAGTATGCGCAGGCGCTGCGCTGGGCGGCGCGCTCCGGCAAGGCGGTCCAGGGTGTAACCGGCGCGGAATCCGCCCGGCAGTCCGCGCGGTCGAGCGCCTGGTACGCCAACGTCCTGCAGGCGGAGGGCCGCAGCGCCGACGCCATGCGCTGGGCCAAACGCGCCATCGCCGAGGCCGAGTCCGCCGACGATCCCGAAGCGCTGGGCGCCGCGTGCTTCGTGATGGGCTGGGCCTACGGCGCGCTCGGCAAGCAGGGCGCGGAGCCGTTCCTGCAGCGCGCGCTGGAGGCCTACCGCCGCTCGGGCAACCTGCTGCGACAGGCGGGACTGCTGTCGAATCTCGGCGTCATCTGCCAGTGGGAGGGACGCTGGGACGAGGCGCTGGACTATTACGAGCGCGGCCGCGCGGGGTCCGAAAAACTCGGCAACACGCTGGACGCGACGCTGGCGCGGATGAACCTGGCCGAAATCCTCTCCGACCGCGGCGAACTGGGCGAGGCGCAGGCGCTGCTGCTGGAAACGCTGCCGCTGTGGCGGGCCTCCCGCTACCGCTACCTGCTGGGCGGATGCCTGTGGCTGCTGGGCCGCGTATCGCTGCGCGCCGGCCGCATCGACGAGGCGATCGCGCGCCTCACTGAAGCCAGGACGCACTTCCAGCACGTCAAGCGCGAGGAGGAGGTGCTCGACGTCGACGCGCGGCTGGCCGAGTGCAGCCTGTTCAACGGCGACGGCGAAGCCGGGCTCGCCGCGGTGAACGACGCGCTGGACCGGGCGCGAGCGTCGAAAGCAGGCACCAAGGCGATTTCGCTGCTCGAACGCGTTCGTGGCCATGCGCTGCTGCAGCAGGGCGACTACGCTGGCGCCCGGCAGGCGCTGGAGGCGGGACTTGCCGCAGCGCGTGTGCGCAACGACCTGCAGGAAACGATGCTGACGCTGTGCTCGCTGATCGAGGCGCATCGGCGCGAGGGCCGCGCACCGCCGGCGGAAGTGGTGGCCGAAAGCGAAGCGCTGGTGGCGCGGCTGAAGATCCGCGTGCTGCCGCCGATTCCTCCGCCTGCGCGCCAGGCAATGGCCTGAAATGAAAAGCGGCCCCGCGGGGCCGCTTTTCGTTGGTGCTTGTTGCTTCGACGCTAGTCGAGGGTCATGAAGCCG
>CAVQGR010000001.1:0-4368 GCA_963712105.1 uncultured beta proteobacterium | reverse complement strand
TGTGTGGCTAGCCTTTGGACCGAGTACGTATTCGCAATGCAATGCTCAATCAACCCGTGGAGGTATCGACGCTGCGGCCGCAGTTTGCCGATTTCCTGAGCATAGGGAAGCGCAGACCCGATCTTGTCGTTCGGTTCGGGCGCGGTCCGAAGCTGCCGTCCTCGCTGCGACGTCCGGTACAGGCGGTGCTTGTTTGAAATCGCTCACCCTCAACGCCGAGGATCGAAAGATGAGCAATCTCTTCACCAGAACCATGAGGGCCGGCATAACCTACTTCGCGCTGGTGTTCGCCGCGGGTTTTGTGCTGGGATCCGTACGGGTACCGTTTCTGGTGCCGCGCCTCGGCGAACGGCTAGCGGAACTGATCGAATTGCCGTTCATGTTTGTAGCGATACTGGTGTCGGCGCGGTTCGTCATCAGGCGCTTCTCTCTCCCCGCAAATGTTCGGGCTTGCGCGGGCGCCGGATTTCTCGCGCTGGGCCTGATGGTCGCCGCCGAAGTCTTGCTTGCCGTTGTAATCCAGGATCAAACGCTGGGCGAGTATGTCGCCAACCGGGATCCCGTCTCCGGTAGCATCTACCTGGCAATGCTTGGGATATTTGCGGCGATGCCCCTCGTTCTTACGCAATTCGCATGACTTGCCATGTTCAAGTCCAACCCATCGTTCCACCGGCCCAGCGCAGATGGCCGCGCAGGCCGGTGAATGCAGACGTTGGGCGGCACAAGACATGCGTTCTGTCCACGAACGATTCTGATGGAACCAGTAGCGAGTCGCTCCGACGTGAGAGGCAGGTTGATCCTGGCGAATGCCACGGAGGTCTTTGCCGCGATGAGCGATCCCGTCCGAGTTGCAAGGTGGTGGGGGCCAGCGGGATTCACCAGCACAATTCACGAGTTCGAGTTCGTGCCGGGTGGCAGGTGGCTTCTGACGATGCATGGTCCGGACGGGAAGGACTACCCGAACGAGAGTCGATTCATGCGCCTGGTCCCCGGCCGCACTTTCGAGATCGAACATCTGTCAGATCATCACTTCGTGCTGACCATCGACCTTCTGGACCGCGGAACGAGCACTCTCGTGAACTGGCGGCAGACGTTTGACACTGCCGCACACTACGGGCGCATTGCGGGCTTCGTGGCGGAGGCGAATGAGCAAAACCTGGACAGACTCGCGGCAGAAATTCTGCGGGGGGCGAGTGCGGCCTAGCCCGGCGGTCACCACGGATGTCCGTCCCTGCGGAAATGTGTGTCCGCGGGCAGCCTGCCGGTTACCTCCCCCGTCAGGCATTGCGGAACACGCACCACGACGCGCGACGAGTTCAGCAATCCAAAATTCACCGCACCAGCGAAGGAACCGCCCATGACCGACCGCACAGTTCGACTCCACCGGGTACTGCGTACGAAGCCAGAGAAGGTCTATCGCGCCTTCACCGATGCCGCAGGCTTGGCGAAGTGGATTCCACCCTACGGCTTTACCTGCACCGTGCACCACATGGATGCACGCGTCGGCGGCACCTTCAGGATGTCATTCCACAACTTCACGAGCGGCAGCAGTCACGCGTTCGGCGGCGAGTATCTCGAACTGACGCCGAACGAGCGGATCCGGTATACGGACAAGTTTGACGACCCGAACCTCTCAGGAGTCATGGTGGTAACGGTATCCCTTGCGCCGGTGCTTTGCGGTACGGAGTTGAGCATTTCCCAGGAGGGCATCCCCGAGACGATCCCTCTGGAAATGTGCTACCTCGGCTGGCAGGAGTCCCTCGCGCAGCTCGCAACACTTGTCGAGCCGGAAGTTCCCGGCTGACCGGCGGCGATGCTTAATCCCCGCCGCTCAAGCTGAACCCCGGTGGGCCGCCGAGCCGGGACCGGAGAAGATGTGCGGCACACCGCCAGTCCGGCCTATGCGGCCCGCCGTCGATGCCAGATTTGCTCGGACGCCAGGCCCATGAACAGCGACCTTCCGACGCGGACCGGCAAGGCAAGATCGAGTCGACTTGTCGATCTGCTTTGCGGCGTCCTTTTCGTCGTCCTTGCGGGTGCAATTCTGGCTTTGTCGGATCAGCCAACGACGGCCGGATCGATCCTGGCCGCCCTGGTCGTCGGAGGCCTCGGGGTTGAGGCAATCTTCAGCGCCACGCGTGGCAAGCGTTCGCTCCTGGCGCGCATTGGCCCCTTGCCATGATGCACGCCCGGCCTGACCCCGCGGTCAACATGGACGCACCGCGGACGCGACTGCGCCTGCGCCGCGGACCCTCGGTTACCCTCGTTCGTTGGGCAACACAGGCAGAACCCTCGATCCGACGCCGCTCCCGGCGTGCGGCCCGAGCGACGCGCAGCCGGCGAGCGTCAGGCGTCACAGGCCGTTCTTGGTAGTCACCCGCACCCGCGAGAATCGCCATGTCCAGGCTTCGTGTAGAAAGCTTCACCATCTCACTCGACGGCTTCGGCGCTGGCCCGGACCAGGACATCGACAACCCGCTCGGCGTGGGCGGCGCCTCGCTTCATGGCTGGGCCCTGGCCACACGAACATTCCAGAAGAACCTGTTCGGTAGCGATGGCGGAGGAGCGGGCATCGATGATGATTTCGCCGCCCGAGGCTTTCAGAACATCGGGGCCTGGATTCTCGGCAGGAACATGTTCGGGCCGGTTCGCGGACCTTGGCCAGACGAGAGCTGGCGGGGTTGGTGGGGCGAGAATCCTGTCTATCACGTCCCGGTGTTCGTGCTGACCAACCACGCACGAGCGCCGCTGGTCATGGAAGGAGGAACGACCTTCCACTTTGTAACGGAAGGCATTGCCGCGGCCTTGGTGCAAGCGCGCGAAGCGGCCGAAGGCAAGGATGTTCGTCTTGGCGGCGGCGTAAACGTCATCCAGCAGTATCTTCGCCAACGCCTGATCGACGAGATGCACATCGCCATTGCGCCGGTCCTGCTTGGCGCCGGTGAAAGACTCTTTGAAGGAACAAACCTTCCTGCACTGGGCTACGTCTGCACCAGGCACGCAAGCTCGCCACTTGCCACTCACGTGGTTCTTGCTCGGCAGTGATCATGGTGACACCTGACCCTACGCTCGAGCCATGCCCGAGCGGGCGGCACAGCTCAGACTTTGGGCATCGCCTGGGATGAGAGCGCTCGCTTTGCGGTTCATTGCCAGGGCTTTGACTGTGGCGGCGTCGCGATGTGGGGGTGCCGGAACGCCGGCCCTTGCGCCGCCGGGATGGACAATCTCAGACGGAGGAGGACATGCGATCAGTCGTTGCGCGAGCGGTGGCGTCGGCGTTCCTGTTCATGCATGTAGTGACAGCCGTGGCTGAACCGGTCCAGCCGTCACGCCCGGTGCACACCTACTCGATCGTCGCCCGCGATCCGGCCACGGGTCAGCTCGGGGTCGCGGTGCAGTCGCACTGGTTCGCGGTCGGACCTGTCGTGCCGTGGGCCGAGCCGGGCGTGGGGGCGATTGCGACGCAATCGTTCGCGGACCCCAGGTACGGCCGGGAAGGCTTGCAGCTGATGCGCTCGGGCAAGAGCGCCCCCGAAGCCCTGGCCGCCCTGCTGGCCGCTGACGGTGGACGCGAGGTGCGGCAGGTGGCGATGATCGATGCACAGGGTCGGGTGGCGGCTCACACTGGCGAGAGGAACATCGCGGCTGCCGGGCACGTCACAGGCGCCAACTACTCGGCGCAAGCCAACATGATGCTCACCGACAAGGTGTGGCCGGCGATGGCACGCGCCTTCGAGGACGCAAAGGGCGAACTTGCCGATCGGCTGCTCGCGGCGCTCGATGCGGCGCAGGCTGCAGGCGGCGACATCCGTGGCAAGCAGTCGGCAGCACTGGTCGTGGTCGCGGCAAAGGCGAGCGGAGGTCTGGGTGACAGGGTCTTCGACGTGCGGGTCGACGACAGCACTGAGCCTTTGCAGGAACTGCGCCGACTGGTGAACGTGCAGCGCGCCTACAACTTCATGAACGCGGGCGACCAGGCAATGGAAGCCAAGGACAACGAGGGCGCGCTGGCGTCCTATCGCGCGGCCTCGCGGCTCCTTCCAGGCAACGCCGAGATGACGTACTGGCATGCGGTGGCGCTGGTAAACATGGGCCGCGTGGACGAATCGCTGCCACTGTTCCGACGGGCCTTCGCGACCAACCGCAACTGGGCCACCCTGACGCGGCGGATCGCCAAGGTCGGTCTGTTGCCAGACGATGCCAAGTTGCTGGACAGGATTGTGGAAACCGCGGCCGGTCGATGACGCGATTCGTGCCCGTCGCCGCCGCCGCACTTCGCTGGGCCGCACGCAACGCGCCCTGTGCCGCAGCAAACGTGCAAAGGAGACTCTCATGCCCGCGTACCCGGTCGTCGAGCACATCATTACC